>CAMVBJ010000073.1 GCA_947165675.1 uncultured Prevotellaceae bacterium | reverse complement strand
AAGCCCGCACCATCGATATCGAGTGGAAAACCGAGGATGCCCGTGGCACTCGTCCTATTGTGGAAATCACTGGTACCAATGTAACTAAAATCACTTTGCAATTATAATGAAACGACCGTTAATCATGATAACCATGGCTCTCATAGCAATCAGCATGGTTGCAAAGAGCCAATATCCTTATCAAGATGCTTCACTGCCGATTGATCAACGTGTCGAGGATTTACTCTCACGCATGACTGTTGAGGAAAAAGTGGGACAACTCTTGTGCCTCATGGGATGGGATTCCTATCAAATCAATGGCAAAAAAGTGACCACAAGCGAGAAGTTCCGCCATGAGATTGACAGTCTGCACGTGGGAATGTACTGGGCGGTATTCCGTGCCGACCCATGGACGCAAAAAACGATTGCTAATGGCTTGAATCCCAAACTTGCACCGTTAGCTGCTAATGCGATGCAACGATACGTTATCGAGCATACACGGTTGGGCATCCCCCTTTTCCTGGCCGAGGAGGCGCCTCACGGTCACATGGCGATTGGATCGACGGTCTTCCCTACAGGGCTCGGCATGGCAGCTACCTGGGATCCTGACTTGATGCAGCGGGTGGGTCAAGTGATTGGCAAGGAAATCAGGCTGCAAGGCGGACACATCAGTTACGGTCCAGTACTGGATCTGGCACGTGAGCCTCGATGGTCACGCGTCGAGGAAACGATGGGCGAAGACCCGTACCTGAACGGCGTGATGGGCGCTGCAATGGTTCAGGGGCTGGGAGGTGGAGACTTGAGTCTGCCCCACTCGACCATTGCCACATTGAAACATTTTATCGCCTACGGCACTACCGAGGGCGGACAAAACGGAGCCCGCAGCATCGTGGGACCGAGGGAGTTGAAGCAAGTGTTCCTGCCACCGTTCAAACAGGCTATCGATGCTGGAGCATTGTCGGTGATGACGTCCTACAATTCATTGGATGGAGTGCCCTGCACCTCCAACCGTCAATTACTTATCGACGTGCTACGCGACGAGTGGCGTTTTGACCGAGGAATTGTCGTGAGTGACTTGTTCAGCATCGACGGCCTCAAGGGTACACACCACACGGCCACCTCCTCACAGGATGCAGCCATCAAGGCTTTATGGGCTGGTGTAGATGTTGACCTGGGAGGGAACTGTTATGCCCGTCTTGTCGATGCCGTGAAAAGAGGCAAAGTGGATGAAAAAAACCTTGACCAAGCAGTGAAGCGGGTGTTAAGGCTAAAGTTTGAAATGGGTTTGTTTGAGCACCCCTATATGGATAGCAAGACGGCGCAGAAAGAGGTAAATAATGACGACGCCATTGCTATAGCCCGCCAGGTGGCACGACAATCCATCACGCTGCTCAAGAACGACGGTATTCTGCCCTTGAGCAAGGATAAGAAAGTGGCGGTCATTGGGCCCAATGCCGACAACGTCTATAACATGCTGGGAGACTATACCGCTCCTCAGCTCGATGGCAAGGTCATCAGCGTTTATCAAGGCATCAGAGCGATGCTGGGAGATGATCATTGCACCTATGCTAAGGGCTGTGCCATCCGTGACACGATAGACTGCGATATACCTGCGGCTGTCGAGGTGGCCTACAAAGCCGATGTGGTCATCGCAGTAGTGGGCGGCTCGTCGGCGAGGGATTTCAAAACTTCATACGAGGACACAGGCGCCGCCAGTGCCGAGCAACAAACTGTCAGCGACATGGAGTGTGGGGAGGGCTTCGATCGCGCCACGCTCGACCTGCTGGGCCGCCAGATGGAGTTGCTTGAAGCATTGAAGAAAACCGGCAAGCCTATAGTCGTTGTCTATATCGAGGGACGACCACTCAACAAGAACTGGGCTGCCGAGAATGCCAACGCCCTTCTTACAGCCTACTATCCTGGCGAGCAAGGGGGCAATGCCATAGCCGATGTGCTGTTCGGCGACTATAACCCAGCCGGAAGGCTTCCCGTGAGCGTACCGCGCCATGTGGGCCAATTGCCCGTGTATTATAACAAGCCGGTACCTGCTGCTCATGACTATTTGGAGATGAGTGCACAGCCGCTCTATCCCTTCGGCTACGGTTTGAGTTACACCACGTTTGAGTATAGCGACCTCACTATTATCGAAGGACTTGATGCCTCATTCAAGGTGACCAACACCGGCAACCGCAAGGGAGACGAAGTCGTTCAGCTATATCTGCATCAGGACCAGCCTTCGGTTGTGCAACCTGAGCGCCAGTTAAAGGCCTTCAAGCGCATCACGCTCGAGCCAGGCGAGACCCGCACGGTGACGCTTCATCTTGACCAAGCCGACCTGGCCATCGTCGATGAGGACTTGCAGTGGACCGTCCAACCCGGCACCTACCACCTCCTCATCGGCTCATCCAGCAACGACCTCCGCCTCATGGGCCGCATCACCATCCCCGCCGAGTAAACAAGACCGCACAATTATCAAGAGCGCCGTGACGTTGATGTCGCGGCGCTCTTGAAAGTTATATAGAATAATGTGTCTCTGTTAGTCAGCAGGGATTACTCCTGGTCGTCGAGGAGG
>CAMVBJ010000072.1 GCA_947165675.1 uncultured Prevotellaceae bacterium | reverse complement strand
TTTGACAATTCTCATTCTATGTTTTTGAGGCCCATTGGCGGAACTTCACACCACGTTTAGAATTAACTCGATAGCCTACAGAAATGATCATGTCCAAATTATAGAATGGGACGATACGTCTTACAGTTCTTTTTCCTTCAATTTGAACTTGTAAGTATTCCTTACAGGTTGCCGATTTGTCGAGTTCACCTTCAAGATATGCATTGCGTATGTGCATGGTGATATTTTGAGGTGTCTTATCAAACAAAGTGGCCATCTGTGCCTGAGTCAGCCACACGGTATCATTTTCCAGGCGGACATCTATCTGTGTCTGCCCGTCTTCCGTCTGATATATAACTATTTGGTTTTCTTCCATAAATCCCGATTTATCATTTGTCACAGATGCAAAGGTAAGGCTTATTTTGGCTCGGCGAAGCAATTTTCACGAATCAATCCTATTTATCACCAATTTTTTGTATTTTTGCGGAAAAATAAAATCATAATAACGGGATTTTTCTGTAAGTTCATTGGGCACCCCATCATGAGCGGTGTGTCAGGGAAAAGTCCTTCTCCAATAACTCATATCTATAACTATTGATGCTGATGAGAATGAATGTTAAATTGTTGATGACGGTGATCGCTTTTGTCGCCATGGGGTTGACGACTGCCAGTGCACAGATCACACAGGAACAGTTGCAGACAGCAAGTGACGAACAACTGCTGAGGGAATGGACCAGGGTGCTTTCCCATGATGAGTTTGGCGGACGAAAGCCCATGACGCCCTACGAGGACAAGACAATAGATTATCTTGCCAAGCAGTTGGAGGTAATAGGCCTGGAGCCTGCCTTCAACGGCAGTTGGTTCCAGCCCTTTGAAATGATTGCAGTTACAGCCAAGCCCGTGGGCAACAGGCTCACCGTGAGCGGGAAGAAGAAAGCGGTGCTTAGCTATCCCGACGATTTGATCATCTGGACGACCCGCGCCACGGCGAAGATTGACCTGAAGAAGGCGGAGTATGTGTTCTGCGGTTTTGGCATCAACGCGCCAGAGTACGGCTGGAATGACTACGAGGGCATCGACGTGAAGGGCAAGATCGTGGTGGTCATGGTCAATGACCCTGGCTTCTATGACAGCCAGCTCTTCAGGGGACGTAATATGACTTACTACGGTCGATGGACCTATAAGTTTGAAGAGGCACAACGCCAGGGCGCTGCCGGTTGCCTGGTGCTCCACCACACCGAGGCCGCCAGCTACGGGTGGCACGTCTGTGTGAATGGCCACCTGAGTGACAACCTGGGCATCTATCATCCAGAAACGCGCAACGGCGACGAACTGGCCGTCAGGGGATGGCTACATGAGGACGGCCTCAAGAAAATGTTTCTCGCGGCAGGCATGGACATGGACAAGGCGCTGGCTGATGCCAAAAAGCCGGGCTTCAAGAGCTTCTCCCTGAATGTGAAAGGTGACGTGAAGATGAATGTGACCTACGGCATCAAGAAGACGCGCAATGTGGGCGGCATCCTGCGAGGGAGTGGCCACAATGGTGAGGCCGTTGTGTTCTGTGCCCACTGGGATCACCTGGGCATCGGGAGGGCCGACGAGACCGGCGACACGATTTATAACGGTGCTGCCGACAACGCATCGGGCATGGCGGGAGCGTTGCTTGTCGCCAAGAAGTTCAAGGAGATGCCCCAGCCGCGTCGAGACCTGCTGTTCATCTTCCCCTCGACTGAGGAGAGTGGACTGTTCGGCTCGGCCTATTACTGTGATTACCCAGCCGTGCCGATGGAGAAGACCATGGCCTGCCTTAATTTTGAGAGCATAGGCCCTGCCGAGTTGACGCGCGATGTCGTGATCCTGGGTGGCGGAGAAAGCGACCTGGACCATTATTATGAGGCTGC
Organism: uncultured Prevotellaceae bacterium; assembly: GCA_947165675.1. Classification (GTDB taxonomy): domain Bacteria; phylum Bacteroidota; class Bacteroidia; order Bacteroidales; family Muribaculaceae; genus Sodaliphilus. The sequence continues at coordinate 1,923 of CAMVBJ010000072.1, read as the reverse complement.
CGCTGCTGCCCAGGGCAGGTACATCTATTTTGACGACGACAACTCCGACGGCTGGTTTTACCGTTCCGACCATTATAATTTCGTGAAAAAGGGCGTGCGCGCCGTGGTGCTGGAGAACGGGCGTCATCCCGTGGATGTGAGCAAGCCCAACAAATACCCGATGCCCGTGTGGTATCACAAGCCATGTGACGAATATCGTGAGGATTGGGACGTTAGTGGCACATTGTCCAACGTGAACCTGATCTTCAGCGTTGGCCTGTCGTTGTCAAACAATTTGTAACTGAGTCCACTTTAAAAAGTTGGCTTCTAGTGATATCAACGGCGAATTCTGCTAATTAAGCTAATATTTTTTGTATTAATTATATTAATAATTTTGCTTAATTTCTCGCCCAAAGCGCGATTCACTTTTCGTGACCTTAGTTTTGCAACAGCCGCAATATTGTTACAGTTCACCTTCAATCACCATACTGTTCGAGAACTGGCAGACCGACTTCTTGCCGCCACTGGTTCACACGTGAGGCGTCCAAGAGCGGGGCGAGATTGCCCTTCTTGTCGATTTGGGTGCCATAGCGCTGGGGCCTTCCTTCCCGCACGTCAATGCGGTCGCGCAGCATCGCGAGGTATAATGGGGCGATGTCACCACGGGACACAGCGGCCTCGAGTTGTGGCAGAAACCTCTTTTGATAATCCAAGCTGGCATGTTGGAACACAAGCCAGACCGCTTGATTGCCAAAATCACCCACCAATTCCCTGGACGGGAATCCATATTGTGAGAGAATGTTGCTAACGAGGACGAGATTCAGACTGTCGGTCATGAGGGCCCGACGGGCAAGCCCGTCGTTTCGCTCGGTGTCACCGGGATTGTTTTTCACGGCTTGGGACCATAGCAATCGGTCATACTGGTCTCGCTCAAAGATGCCCTCCAGTGTCTTCTTGAGTTCCAAGTCGTAATGCCACTGTTGGCTCCGCTGCTCGAAGGTGTCGGTCAGTTCCGTGTAAGAGGTCATCAACGGGTCTTCGTAGAAGTCCTTCTCCATTGCCACGCGATGGCGCAGATAGGCCAGTGCCGCCTGGTTGTCACCGATGGAGGTCATCTTGCTTGCCGCCTGCGATAGTTGGCTTGGAAGTATGTAGCGGTCTTCACTGAAGGCGAGGTCATACACCTGTCGCGCCTCGTCATAGAGGCGTGTGTCAAACAGCGAGTCGGCATGGAACATCATCTTCCAGTAATCATCTTGCGAGGCGGGGGAAACCAATCCAGCGTTATTCAGTTGATGACGTTTCAGAGCCAATTGCTTCAAGTCATCGAGCATCACGCCCACCATCTCGACGTTGCGGGAGTCGCTCACGTCCCAGTGAAACGTGCCGTAGGTGGGATATTCCTTCCGCTCGCTCTGCAACACGTAGCAGTAGCCCACAGTGCGTCCCTGCCGCAGGTAGCGGTCAACGCACACGACACGCTGGTTCTTGCAGGAGACCAGCACGTTGCGCCAGATGTTCTCCTCGGCTTGATGTGCAGGCGGCTCGCTATCAAACATGTTGCACACCCAGTAGTCGCCGTCGGGACGTATCTCGGCGTCGGGCGCGACATCGGTGTATCCAGCGTTGGCAAACTTGATGGTTGGCAAGTCGCCAGAGGTGAGCCAGCGGACGGAATCGATGCTAAAAGGCAATTCTTTCAAGATGCTTCTTTCAAACCGTTGCTGCTCGGTCATGTGACCGGACTTGCAGCCCGCAAGCATCAATGCGAGCATGAGCAACGTCAACGTCATGGTTCCCTTCATGTGATATCCTTTTATGATTTGGCCTTGGCTGACTTTTTTACTTCCTCGTGATAGAAATAGTTGGCCACGACGGGCGGCTGGCCAAAGTCGCTGCGCTTGGTGTCATCGTCGCGGACATAGGTCATGCCCTGCCGGGCGG
>CAMVBJ010000071.1 GCA_947165675.1 uncultured Prevotellaceae bacterium | reverse complement strand
AGGCTTGGAGCATTCCTTGCGACATCGCTCTCCCCTGCGCATTCCAGAATGAGCTCAGCGAGGACGACGCTAAGGAGCTGAAGGCTAACGGTTGCTGGTGCTGCTGTGAGGTTTCAAACATGGGTTGCCAGCCTGGCGCTATCCACTTCTTCCAGAAGAACGGTGTGCTCTTTGCACCGGGTAAGGCTGTTAACGCTGGTGGCGTAGCTACCTCTGGTCTTGAGATGACCCAGAATGCTGCTCACCTCAGCTGGTCAGCCAAGGAAGTTGACGAGAAGCTCCACTGGATCATGGAGAACATCCACGAGCAGTGCGTGAAGTACGGTACTCAGGCCGACGGTACTATCGACTACGTGAAGGGCGCTAACATCGCCGGCTTCATGAAGGTCGCTCAGGCTATGCTCGAGCAGGGTATCATCTAATTCTCTGGGGAGATTGCTTAATTAACCGAATTACCTATCAAGGCGGGTTGTCATCATCAAGTGGCAACCCGCACTTGATTTTGGCCCCGTTCGTTAACATCTCATTCCTCTGTGTGCTATTTCTTCTTATTTGCCCTTATTTAAAATAAATTACCACTTTTCAGTCTTGATTTATTGAAACTTTGATTACCTTTGCAACTTGGAATAATGACTTTGAATATGAACGAAACCGAAAAATTAATTCAATCTATCATCGAAGCAATTCAGGAAAAGAAAGGACGTAATATTGTCCATGTGGATTTAACTGGAATAGAGACAGCCGCTGCCCAGGGCTTTGTCATTGCAACGGGTAACACGCCCATGCAGGTCGAAGCTGTTGCAGACAGCGTCCGTGAGTATGTTGAGAAAAACGCGGGACAGCGCCCATTCAACTACGATGGTTACCAGAATGCCCAATGGATTATCATTGACTACGGCAACATCTTTGTGCACGTCTTTGTGCCCGAATTCCGTGAACGCTATAATCTTGAACAGCTCTGGGCCGACGCGCGCATCAACACGATTCCCGACCTGGACTAATGTCCATTCCAGATTAGATTTTTCATTTTAATATAATGTCGAACAATAACAATAACCGCAAGGCGCCCAAGTTCAACGTGTACTGGATGTATGGTCTCGTGACCATCTTCCTTGTTGCAATGTATGTATTGAACATGGATGGCGGCGTGTCTCAGGAGGTAAACTGGACGCAGTTCGAGAATATTGTCCGAAAGGGCGGTGTCAAGTCGATTACTGTGTACAGCAACAAGAACTTGGCCGAAGCCGTTCTTACTGACAGCCTCGCTAAAGAGGTATTCAAGAATTTGCCGGCACAACCAGCACACCCCTTTGGCGCAAAAACTACTCCGACCAAGGTTTCGGCCCAGATACCCAGTTCCGATAAGTTTGAGGACAACGTCAAGCAATGGCGTGATCAGGGTGTGTTTACGGGCGAAGTGAAGTATGACCAGGCCAGCGACTTCTCAATGGTGTTCTGGACTTTCGGTCCCATCATTTTGCTTGTGGCTCTGTGGTTCCTTATGTTCCGTCGCATGAATGGTGGCGCTGGTGGAGGTGGTGGCATCTTTAGCGTTGGTAAGTCTAAGGCGCGCCTTTTTGATAAGGATAATGCCAATAAAGTCACCTTCCAGGATGTGGCTGGTCTTGCCGAGGCTAAAGTCGAGATAGCTGAGATTGTGGACTTCCTCAAGAATCCTAAGCACTATACTGAGCTCGGTGGTAAGATTCCCAAGGGCGCACTGCTCGTGGGACCTCCGGGTACTGGTAAAACGTTGCTTGCCAAGGCGGTTGCCGGTGAGGCCGATGTGCCATTCTTCTCCATGTCGGGTTCCGACTTTGTCGAGATGTTTGTGGGCGTGGGCGCTTCTCGCGTACGTGATTTATTCCGGCAGGCTAAGGAAAAGGCACCATGCATTGTCTTTATCGATGAGATTGATGCCGTGGGCCGCGCTCGTGGCAACAAGGCAAGCCTGGGCGGTAATGATGAGCGGGAGAGCACTCTCAACCAGTTGCTTACCGAGATGGATGGCTTCGGTAGCAATAGTGGTGTTATTATACTCGCCGCAACCAATCGTGCCGATATTCTTGACAAGGCTCTGTTGCGTGCAGGACGTTTTGACAGGCAGATCTACGTCGAGTTGCCTGAGCTTACTGACCGTAAAGAGATTTTCCAGGTTCACCTGCGCAGCGTCAAGACCGATGGCTCGGTTGACCTTGACCTGCTCTCGCGTCAGACGCCAGGATTCTCAGGTGCCGATATCGCCAACGTTTGTAACGAAGCTGCGCTGATTGCTGCCCGCCACAAGAAGCAGTGTGTTCAGCGTCAAGACTTCATGGATGCCATCGATCGCATTGTCGGTGGTCTTGAGAAACGTTCTAAGGTCATTACCGATGAGGAACGTCGATCTATCGCGGTTCATGAGGCTGGCCATGCAACCGTGAGTTGGCACCTTCGCTATGGTGACCCGCTCATTAAGGTGACCATTGTGCCCCGTGGTAAGGCTCTGGGTGCCGCATGGTACATGCCCGAGGAGCGCCAGATTGAACCCAAGCAGGCGTTACTTGACAAGATTTGTTCGCTCATGGCAGGCCGCGTGGCCGAGGACATGTTCTTGGGATTCATTGACACGGGAGCTCTAAACGACCTTGAACGTGCCACCAAGATTGCTTATGCTATGGTTACCTACTACGGTATGAGCGATAAGTTGCCTAATATCTCCTATTACGACACGTCGGGCGAAGCCTATGGATTCACCAAGCCCTATAGCGAGACCCGTGCTCAGGCTATCGATGAGGAGGTGCAGGCAATCATCAACAGTCAGTATGAGCGCGCACGCGAGATTCTCCATCAGTACGAGCGGGGACACCATGAACTCGCTGACCTGTTGCAGCAACGCGAGGTGATTTATACCGAGGATGCCGAGCGCATCTTTGGTCCCCGTCAATGGAAATCACGCACCGAGGAGATTGTCAAAGATGCCCCCGCGGTTACAGCCCAAGGTGACAATGACAATAGTGGCGAGAACGTTTCAATGACTCCGCCACCCTTCCAGCAAGATAGTGATAATTAATGATAGAGTCATGACACCAGTAACTTTTAATGAGACTCAGAAGGCGGCTATCGTTAGCCTGCTCATCGAGATGATCAATGCCGACCATGAGGTTGACCCCAGCGAATGTGCTGTATTTGACACGATCTGTGTCGAGTATAACATCTGTGAGGATACCTACAATGTGGGTAGGGCTCTCCAGGGCATAGTGGCCGTTAACATCATGAAGAACATGAGTGATATACAGAAGCTCGTTACCGCTCAATTGCTAACTCGAGTCGTTGATGCCGATGCGCGCGATGATGATCGCGAGATTAAGCTCTTTAATATTATATGTAGGCTCACCGGTGTTGATACTCTCGTTCAAGCAAGACATGGGGCAGAGGAAAATCAGTGATTTTCTTCCCGACATTTAAATGTTGATTATATAAGGCTCACAGATTTTTCCATCTGTGGGCCTTTTTTGGCCTGTGTCTCGTGGGACGATTCTCGATAAGACAGTTGCTGATCAATCGAGGACCATTTTATGCCCTCGAAAGCCGTTTTTTCAAGAAATCCCGATTTTGGCCCGATTTTTTTTGATTTTTTTACTTGCGACATAACGTGGTGATTCACAGATGAAAAGGGTGTGAATTCACCAGTTTTGGTTGATTTTGACGAATTTTTTTTGAAAAAAAGTTCTCAAAAAATTTGGTGGGTATCAAAAATGGCTATACCTTTGCACCGCTTTTCGCCTCAAACGGGGCGTGAAAGTAACTCAAAAAAGAGTTCATTGACATGTTTGCAACAATATTGACGTAGTACAAGAGAACAGGGATTAAGTTCCCGTTAATTCTTAATCGTAGTACAAAACAATAAAGCAGGAATCATCAAGGGCCGAGTCATGACACTTCGATAAGACGTTGCGTTTTCATTAATATTTCTTGAAAGAGAAAAAGACAAGATACAACAACGA
>CAMVBJ010000070.1 GCA_947165675.1 uncultured Prevotellaceae bacterium | reverse complement strand
GGACGGTTCTTTTGTCCCACTTTTAACTTAAATGGGACAAAAGAACCGTCCCTTTGTCCCAAATTCCCGCGACCCGATCCCTCGGTTGTGGTCAGCGGTCAACTGGCGGTAATGCAACATGCCCGATGCCTTGTGCTCCGTGCCGGCGTGCTGGACTTGCTCCGTGATTGCCTCTGCAAGGGCAAGTGCCGTCGTCCCGGGCGGCGATCAGATAAGGGGGGGGGCAGTTCGCCCCGCTGGTCCACAACCTACAATTCCTAATATCTCTTAACTACATCAGTTCTGTTGAGAAGTTGATGGATTGTATCTCTACATCAAGTGTGCGCAGCTGTGATGACAGCTTGTCTATTTGCTTGCCCATCGCCTTGACATCGATAGTGGTGATATACTTGATCTCGCTGCGTGAGTAGCGTTCGCTCGACGATGAGGCTTGATTGAACACTTCACGCAGGATCTGCACGCGCTTGGTGAGCACGTCACGCTCGGCCATCAGCTGTGTTAACGTCTTCTTGCCGCTCATGGCGTGCATGTTGGTCACATTAATGCGGTAGATGAGGTCTTGCAGCTGCTTGAGGCAACTGTCGAGCTCCTTGAGCAACTCTTGAGGCTCCTCGGCAGGCTGTTCTCCTTCCTGCACTCGCACGTTGTTGGTGATGCGCATCTTGAGTTGTTCGATGCGCGTCTGTAATTCCTTACGGATGCTTAATGCTTCGGCTAACTTCATAATAAACGGTTTTGCTTGTTCTCTTGTGTTGCAAAGTTAGTCATAATTCCGTCGTTATCCTATCCTTTGGCGACAAAAAAAGTCCGTGACCCAACAAGGTCGCGGACTTTATTATATAAGGGCGTTGTGTTCCTTACTTGTTGACCTGGAATCGGTTCCAGCCGTCCTTGAGGTGGGCTACAACCTGGTTGGCAGCTGCCAGGCCGGCGTTGATGTTGGCCTCGGCGGTTTGGGCACCCATCTTCTTGGGGGTGAACAGCACGCGCTCGGGATACTTGGCCTCAAGCTCGTCGGCATTGGCGGGCTTCACATCGGCAACGTAGCGGAAGTCGGGACGAGCTTCCATGGCTTCGGCCAGACCAGCCTCGTCGATGACCTCCTTGCGGGCGGCATTGATCAGGACACCATTCTTGGGCAACATCTCAATGAGCTTCTTGCCAACCGAACCGCGGGTCTCGTCGGTTGCGGGGATGTGGAGGCTCACGTACTGGTTCTCGCTATACAACTCCTCGACGCTGTGAACGGGGTGGATGCCGTCGGCCTCCATCACTTCGTCCTTCACCCAGGGGTCAAGGGCACTGATCTTCATGCCGAAGCCCTTGGCGATGCGTGCCACGCAACGACCAACGGCGCCATAGGCATGGATACCCAGGGTCTTGCCCAGCAGCTCGGTGCCGCTTGTGCCATTATAGCGGTTGCGGATCAGGGTTATGAGCATACCCATTACCAGCTCGGCAACGGCGTTACTGTTCTGGCCAGGGGTGTTCATTACACAAACGCCGTGGGCGGTAGCCTCGGCCAGGTCGATGTTGTCATAACCTGCACCAGCGCGAACAACCACCTTCAACTGGGGAGCTGCGTCAAACACTTCCTTGTCCACCTTGTCGCTGCGAACAATCAGACCGGCGCAGTCGGCAATAGCCTTGATCATGTCCTCACGGGTGCCTTTCTCGACGAGTACGAGCTCGTGGCCTGCACCTTCAATCACCTCGCGGATGCCCTGAACAGCTACGGGAGCAAAGGGCTTCTCGGTTGCAACTAAAATCTTCATGATTCTTTGTTACTCCTTTATTTATTAATGTGAATGATTAATGATTGTTCTCGAACTCCTTCATGGCGGCAACGAGCACCTTCACGCTCTCGAGGGGAAGGGCGTTGTAGAGCGATGCGCGGTAACCACCCACCGAGCGGTGACCCTTGATGCCGACGATGCCCTTGGTTCCGGCGAAGTCCAGGAAGTCCTTCTCCAGTTCCTTATATTCGGGCTTCATTACGAAGCAGACGTTCATGATCGAACGGTCCTCGGGCTTAACGGTGCCGACAAACATCTTGCTTGAGTCGATAGCGTCATACAGGTAAGCGGCCTTCTCCTCGTCGATGCGCTGCAGCTCCTTCACGCCACCCAGCTCTTTGTACCACTTCAGGGTCTGCAGGGCTGCATAGATGGGGAATACAGGGGGAGTGTTGAACATTGAACCCTTGTCAACGTGGGTCTTATAGTTCACCATGGTGGGGAGCACGCGGTCAACCTGGCCCAGGACGTCTTCCTTAACGATGACGAAGGTAACGCCGGCGGGAGCGATGTTCTTCTGAGCGCCACCATAGATGAGGTCATACTTGGACACGTCAACGGGACGTGAGAAGATATCGGATGACATATCGGCTACCATGCGGACGGGCACGTCATAATCTTCGCGGATCTCGGTACCGTAGATGGTGTTATTAGTGGTGATGTGGAAATAGTCAACATCGGTGGGAATTTCATAACCCTTGGGGATATAGGTATAGTTGTCTTCCTTGGATGAACCGACCACGTTGACTTCACCAAACAACTTGGCTTCCTTGATGGCCTTGTTTGCCCACGTACCCGTGTCAAGGTAAGCAGCCTTGGTCTTCAGCAGGTTTGCAGGAACCATGTAGAATTGAGTGCTGGCGCCACCACCCAGGAACAATACCTTGTAGCCCTCGGGGATATCAAGCAGCTCCTTGAACAGAGCCTCGGCTTCGTCAACGACAGCCTGGAACTCCTTGCTGCGGTGAGAAATCTCAAGAATTGACAGGCCAGTGCCTGCAAAGTCACGAATTGCGTCAACACACTTGTCCAGAGTGTACTGGCTCAGAATTGACGGTCCAGCATAAAAATTATGTTTCTTCATAACGGTGTTAATTGAAATTAGAAGTTATAAATAATATAATGTATTGATTTCGTTTCTTGGTTTTTTAACTGTGACAAAGTTACGACTTTTTTTTCATTGACGCAAGTCCCTGTCATGATCCATTTTTCTGGCAATTTGTCATTTTGTTGCATCTGTGGTTGCTTTTGTGACAATTGCAGTCTTGAAAATCATTGGTTTTGTAACAGAATGTCAATATTGGCGCTTTTTTATGGCAAAAGTTTTTTTATGCTTTTTTTGCTTTTTTCACTGCTTGTGAAAAAAATATGAAAAACGTTATCAAAAATGCCTTGCATTTGGAAAAATCACTGTATATTTGTGACGCTTTTAGAAGACGGTTCTGCAATTGTGTGACACCTCTTCTGGAATCATGTTATTTGAATTAACTTTATTGTTTTTATCTAATTAACAACTTTTTTATATTATTATCATGAACGTTGAGAAAATTATGGCCGACCTGGAGGCTAAACACCCAGGCGAATCTGAGTATCTGCAGGCTGTACGCGAAGTCCTTGAGTCTATCGTGGACGTTTATAACCAGCATCCTGAGTTTGAGAAGGCTAAGATCGTTGAGCGCATGGTTGAGCCCGAGCGCATCTTCACTTTCCGTGTAACCTGGATCGACGATAAGGGTGAGGTTCAGACCAACCTCGGTTACCGTGTACAGTTCAACAGCGCCATTGGCCCGTACAAGGGTGGTTTGCGCTTCCACAAGGCCGTTACTCCCTCAATGCTGAAGTTCCTCGGTTTCGAGCAGACCTTCAAGAATGCTCTCACCACTCTGCCTATGGGCGGTGGTAAGGGTGGCTCTGACTTCGACCCCGTTGGCAAGAGCGACGCCGAGATCATGCGTTTCTGCCAGGCCTTCATGCTTGAGCTCCGTCACAACATTGGTCCCGACCAGGACGTTCCCGCTGGTGACGTTGGTGTTGGTGGCCGTGAGATTGGTTTCCTCAATGGTATGTATCAGAAGCTCGCTCGTCAGTATCACACTGGCGTCCTCACTGGTAAGGGCATGACTTGGGGTGGTTCTATCCTCCGTCCCGAGGCTACCGGTTTCGGTGCTCTCTACTTCACCCAGCACGTGCTCCGCACTGCTGGCAAGGACATCAAGGGCAAGAAGGTCGCTCTCTCTGGCTTCGGTAACGTAGCTTGGGGCGCCGCTACCAAGGCTGTCGAGCTCGGCGCTAAGGTCGTTGCTATCTCTGGTCCTGACGGCGTTTGCGAGATCCCCGAGGGTATCACCAAGGAGATGATCGACTACATGCTCGACATGCGTGCTTCTAACCGCAACAAGGTTCAGGATATGGCTGACAAGTTCCCCGGACAGGCTAAGTTTACTGCCGGTAAGAAGGCTTGGAGCATTCCTTGCGACATCGCTCTCCCCTGCGCATTCCAGAATGAGCT
>CAMVBJ010000069.1 GCA_947165675.1 uncultured Prevotellaceae bacterium | reverse complement strand
TCCTCGGGATTGAAGTAGTACAGGCCCGTGGTGTAGGTCTTCTCGGTCGTGGCGGCACGGAAGCCGAAATAGACGTAGTGGGTCTGGGCATCCACAGCCATCTGGGTGGTATAAACGCCCTCGGCATCGGTGGTGTTGATAGGATCGGCCTCCATGGTGATGAAGTTGATGTACTTGTCGTAGGTCACCGTCTCGTTATCACCAGGGATGGCATACTGGGTGAAGCCCACACCAGGCGTTGTACCCTTAGTCATCCACACATACAGGTAGCCCAAATCCTCGTCGAGCGTGAAGGCACGGGGCTGAGTGGTCTCGAGCACAATGGGATATGGAATCTTGACGCCTGTACCTGTCTTGCCAATATCACTGGGCTTGAAACGATAGATGCCGTTACCCGAGTAGTTCTTGCCCCACCAGAACTTGCCTGTCTTGTCCAGATAAAGTCCCGTGTGGATGGCTCCGTAAGCGATACCCTGGCCGTAATAGCTCAACTGGTTGTTGACCACATAGTAGCCAGCCGTGCTGTTGAAGTTGGTCTGCTCGGTCTCGCCACGAGCACTGAGCAGGATGCTGCGGATACCCGTGTTGCGGTCGGTATAATAAAGGACATTGCCGTCGGTGCAACCCTGGAATGGATCATTGAAGGCGGGACCACCCACATTGGTCACCATCACGTTAGTGGTCGCACCATCAGCGCTCATGACGGTAATCTTGCCATCGCCCAGGTTGCCAGCCTCATCATTAATGTAGTAATATTGCTTACCACAGTCCAGAATATAGACGTTGTCCTGCTCGATGGTGGCACTGTCGGTCACCGTCCGCTCGGTAGCAAACACGAGCGTCGTGGGCATATTACCCGAGCTCACGCCCATGTCGAAGGGCAGGTTCTTGGTGCCAGGTGGCAACTTAGAGAGATCTACCAGCTTCACAGCCATGATGTTGCCGCCAAGGGTTGCGTAATAGAGTGTGGGGGCGGGAATTGATGAACCCACTTGAACGTTGACGTAGCTATCCTCCAGACGGCGGTTCTCGCCATTGATGTCAAACCACGTCTGCAACGTGATGCGCTGCGAACCGATGTTACTGAAGGTCAGTTTACCAGGATTGTCGATCGTTCCATCCTCGTGGCTATAGCCCTCAAAGGTGGTAATCAGGTTGCCTTGAGCGTCACGGGTACCCTCGGGGAAGGTCCACACATACTTGCAGGTAAGATTCTCAGGATTGGGCAACTCAATGTCGAGTTTCACGTCCACATCGTTGATGACCACGGGTGTCGCACTCTGCTCAGCCACACTTAACAACGGTGCGATGTCATAGATGAGCAACGGATAGGTGCGGCTGCCCACGCCATCGATGATGAGAGTCACCTGATAGATGCCCGCCTTGGCATACTTGTGAGAGGGGTTCGCATCGGTCGAGGTTGTGCCGTCACCAAAGTCCCACGTAGCGTTTCCTGACTTGGACGAGGTGTTGGTGAACTCGACTGTTGAAACCACATAGAAGTCGAGGCCATAGCGGTCGTCGTCAACCCGATAGGTGAAGTCAACATCCTTGGTGGGGAAGTTGCCGTAGTCGGGCGTCTTGTCGATACACGACACTGCCACCAGAGCCACCAGGATCATGAATGCTATTCTATTGAATGTCTTCATCTTTTTAAAATTTTGACGTTAACTGTTAACTATCAACTGTTAACTATTAACTAATTAAGTGTCACTTCTTTGTTATCGGTGGTTACACCCACCTTGCCATCGGTGTCGTACACACGGAATTGAGGTTCCAGGTAGTAAGTGCGGTTGAAGTTCACCGTGTAGGCCTTGTCCGACGTGTTGTAAATCCACGACGTGAAGGGGATGGTTTCGAGCATACTCTTGAAATAAGGCATGTACTGGCGGCGAACGGTGGTGATCTTGCCTCCCGTGTCATCGCTATAACGCGAGAAGAGCCAGAAAGCCGACTTATATACCGGCTGCACATTCACGCCAGCGGGAGCCTCGCTCTCCTGAGCAATCTCGTGATAGATGGCACTACCGTCATCGGCCACCGTGATGTAGTAGTAGTGATCCACTTCATCGGTAGTGAACCAGACATCGGATTTATCGGCAGTTGTCGTGTCGGTGGGGAAATCCATGCCATATTGGGCATTTAACTGTTCAAACAGCTCAATGGGGAAGTTGTAGTTAATATAGACGCCGCGCAGGTCATTATAGTAGGTACTGTCCTTGGTCAAAGCATTGACCATGTAGTCCTTGAACTCCTGCTGGAACGACGAGGGATAATAACTGTCAAACTTCTCCTGATCCCACTCCTCGGGGTTGATCCAGGTCACAGGTGAGAGGGTGCGCGATGTGGGGAAACTGTCGGTCAACACATACTCATATCCGTCCCACTCAGCCTTGCTGTGGGGATAGGTGGCGACCATCTGGCTGGAGCGAACGGTGTCGGTGAGTGAGTAGTTCTTGGTGTAAGCGAGCGAGGTGGTCAGCTTACTGGTTGCCGTGGCGGTCTGCTCTCGCTTGATGAGACACCACACCTCGCTGTGGTCAATCGCCTTCTCACTGGTGGTGTAGTACTTGCCCTTGAAGGTGGCATAACGGCCTGCCTTGACCACTGTGGAACCCTGCTCCCAGTCCACCGTGGGCAACACTTGACCCAGCTCGCCATTGTCGGCAAACGGGTCATGTATCGCACACGAGGTCGTGAGCAATGCCATCAGTGCCATCAGTCCATATTTTATCTTGTTTCGTTTCATATCTTTTTCAGTTGTCAGTTTTCAGTTGTCAGTTTTCAGTCGTCAACGAGGTGACTTCGCCGTAATTGCGGGCCCAGATCATGGGTTCCTGCAACCACTTGTAGTTCTTGTAGGCACCCAGTCGCTCAAGCTCCTGGCGGTTGTACTTCTCCTCGGTCTCGGGGTCGTAGTTGATGCGCTGGATCCAGGTGTTCTCCTTCTGCTCCTCGGTCAAGCCGTCGATCCAGTAGGCCGCATACAGGTTATAGGGCCTGCGCAGGGTCGGATAGACGATTTCCTGGTTGTCACCGATGCCGTAGTGGTTGCGGTTGTTACTGTAATGGTAACGGCGCATGTCGGTCCACTGCTCGGGTTGCAGGTACATGGCGATGTACTTCTGCTGCATCAGGTCGCTCAACGAGAATTCGCTGGGATTGAAGAACCAGTGCTTGTTGCCACGGTCAGTCACCTTGTGCACCGAGACGTTCTTGCCCTTGTAATAGTCCTCATTGTCAAGGAATGCGGCAACTTGGGCATCCCAATACTCGGCTGGCTGATATCCGGGCTTTCCGCCAGAGACCGAATTGCCTGGATATTTGTTATCGGTATTGGCATTATAATTCTCGTTGGGATAGAGGCGCAGGAAGGCATCGAGGTGACGCTGGATATTCCACTGGGTTGCTTCCTTGGCCAGGGCACATGCCTCGGTCTTCTTTCCCATCCAGTATAGTGCTTCGGCCTTGATGAAGTAAAGCTCTTCCATCGTGAAGATGGGGTTATAGGCATCGGCAGCGCCAGCGTATGCACCCATGTACAGATTCGGGTAGTTGGCAATCTTATAGGAAGTACCCATACCGATGTTGTTCTCCAGGTAACGCATCTTGATGCGTTCACTGCTTACCGACGGGCTTGCGGGGCCCGTGCGGGCAATCATCAGCAGTCCACAGCGCGGGTCGTTGGCAAAGCCGTCGTGAGCGCCCTCTGCATTGAACATGCCGCAGGTCATCTCGTTGTCGGGCTTGCTGATACCTAACAGATCGACCATGAAGAACTTGCTGGGGATGGCGCTACCCAAGAGGTTGCCACGCGACTCCCACGAGTTGATGACAGGCTGGGCTACGCTCCACACGGCGTTCTGGGTGCCAGTTCCCCCGTCCCAGTAGTAGCGAGGCTCGTTGCCGAACCACGGCTCACGTCCTCCCTGGTAATCAAACACGTCACCCTTGCGCCACTGGTTGATGGCAGCATCGGCGGCATCAACAATCTGCTGGCACATGGCAGCACTGCGGTCCACATTGGGGATATTGCGCAACAGCAAGCGTGCCTTGATAGCATATACAAGTCCTTTCCACTTCTCCAGGTCGCCGCCATAGACGCGGTCTTCCTTGGCCGTCAGGGGTTGGTTATCAGGATTGTTGACAATGGCGGGATCCTCATACATCTTGATGAGGTCGTCGCACTCTTGCAACATCCAGGCATAGACCGAGGCCTGGGTGTCATAGGTCGGAGCGATGCTCTTGTAGGCCTCGCTGCGGGGAATGTCGCCAAAGGCATCGGTCGTCAACTGAGTGGACATCAGCATAATCGTGCGGCCTATCAACTCATAGTTGGG
>CAMVBJ010000068.1 GCA_947165675.1 uncultured Prevotellaceae bacterium | reverse complement strand
GAAACGCATTAAAATACGCAATTATTACATAAATATTTATTTGCCGATGCAGAAGTGGGAGAAAATTTCGGAGAGGATGGTGTCGGTGGTGATTTCGCCGGTGATTTCGCCGATCCAGTGGAGGCATTCGCGTATGTCCTGATCAAGCAGGTCACCGCTCAAGCCGCTCTCCAAGCCGTTGATGGCGCGGCCGATGGCGTCGCGGGCATGTGTCAGTGCCTGATAATGACGGGCATTGGTGACAATGACAGCGTCGCTGCCCACTTGGGGCAGGGCGGCAGTCTTGACGATGAGGGAGCGCAGGGCTTCGATGTCATTGGCACTCTTGGCGCTAATGGCGACAACGGGGGTTCCCTCGGGGAGGAGGCCGTTCAGTTCACTTCTCGCGGCAAAGTCATCGTCAAGGTCGGTCTTGTTGAGGATGGTGATAAAGGCCTTGCCGTTGCAGCGGACCAGTATGTCATGAATCATGCTGGTGTCAGCGCTGGTAACATCAACGACCCATAGCACGATACTGGCCTTGTCGATGGCTTGCCACGTGCGCTCGATACCCATCTGCTCGACAGTGTCGGACGATTGGCGCAGGCCTGCCGTATCAATGAATCGAAATAGTGTACCGCCCATCATCACGGTGTCCTCGATAGTATCGCGTGTGGTGCCATGGATGTCGCTCACCAGTGCACGGTCATCGCCCAGCAACGCATTCAGTAGCGTGGATTTTCCCGCATTGGTTTGTCCCACGATAGCTACCGGCATACCGTTGCGGATGGCATTACCGTCATGATAGCTATCGGCCAAGCGACTAATGAGTGCATGGATGTCATGCGCTAAGACAGTCACCTCGTTGCGATCAGCAAAAGTCACGTCCTCCTCGCTGAAGTCCAGTTCCAATTCGATAAGTGATGTGAAATGCAGCAATTTGTCGCGCAGTTCCTTCAACTCGTCGCTATATCGACCCCGCATCTGGCTCATTGCCACATGGTGGGCAGCACGTGATTGCGCTTCGATGATATCGGCAACAGCCTCGGCTTGAGAAAGGTCCAGGCGACTGTTGGCAAAGGCGCGACGCGTAAACTCGCCAGCCGTGGCATGGCGACAACCAGCATCTATCAACGTCTGCACCAGCTGTTGCTGAATCCACGTCGAGCCGTGGCATGCCAGTTCCACCACGTCCTCGCCCGTGAACGAGTTGGGTGAGCGAAAGAGTGTCAGCACCGCTTGATCAAGGATGTCACCTGCAGTGTCGGTCAAGCGACCCAGATGGACCGTGTGTGAATGCATATCGGCAAGGGGCTTGCCCTGCCAGTGGCGCTGAACGATCTCGAGCGCCTGGGGACCACTCACGCGGATGACGGCAATACCGCCCCTTCCCTGTGGCGTGGAAACGGCACAAATGGTGTCACCCGTGAGACCTGTAAGTTCTGTAATATTCATCGGCTTGGATAGTATTTAGGCCAGTCTTTAATATTCTGCTTGCTCTCGATAACGTTCTCTACATTGTCCTCGAGCGAGGCGAGGAAGTCATATCCCGTGAGGGCCTCCACCCTGTCGATGGTGGTCGCATAATTGGTCCAACTGTTAGGCAGCTTCTTGTTCTCCATCACAAAGGCGATGGCCCGGTTCTGCTCAGGAGCATAGACGACTTTGAAGAAGCGCTCAGGTACGGCAATGTCATTGTGTTTTCCTATATGCTTCATATTGTTGGTCAGGACAGGACCCGTAAACACAATAAGCCTCTTGGCCGTGCGTGACCACTTGTGCACGGCCTCCTCGACGTGGCGCCACTCGCCATCGTTCATCTCGTCGAGTTGCGGGCAGATGTTGGTCATCAAGAAGCACTGTGCCATCGCCGTCTTGTCCCAGCGCATATCCATTGCTGGAGCCATGTGGCCACGGGTGTAACCACTCTCCTTATAGTCCCACCAGTCGGGACAACCCTTCACGTCGTGGTCGCGCTCAAACTTGTAGTTGGCGCGGTTCTCGGCATCACGCGAGTCGGCCATCGACGTCATAGTGTTGGTCAACTCGTATGCCACGCAGTTGGGCACACGATAATACTTATTGAAATACACCACAATCGACTTATAGCGCACCGTCTGGTTGTCAAGCCGCTGGGGCAGCACCACGTCGAGCAATGACGCATCGCCCGTCGATTGATACTCCTTGCCCTCATCCTTGGGCGCCTGTGCGGTATTTTGCTTGATGGGCAACTCATCGTTATAGGCGCTCTTGTAAAACGAATTCTTGTTGTCAAGTCCTTTATAGCCGAGCAGCAACACGACTATAGCCCCAATCAGGTATAATATCCTCTTCTTGTTCATCTCGTCAATATTTTCAATGTGAATTTCACAAAGTTATTGCCACTGATCGTTTGTCGGCACAAAGTTAATTCATTTTGACGTAACAAACAAACTGGCGGCTTGCAATAACGCAAACCACCAGTCGATATCATAAAAGTGAACTTGGTCACCCCTGCTATTCCCAGTCCTCAACTTTACACTGGTGCTTGGGGATGGCGCTCGAGAAGGTGAGGCCGGTGCGGTGCTCGACCTCGGCAACGGTGACGGCATATTTGCTAATATTACCTGGGCAGGGACGGTTGTCGTAGATGAAGGCGATGGCACGACCCTGGTCAGGGGCATAGAGGACCTTGAAAAAGGCATCGGGGACGGCAATGTTTTGCTTGTTCTTGCCAATCATTTTGCGATTCTTGCCCATGATGGGACCCGTATAGACCATCAGGCGCTTGTCGCGCTTGGCCCAACGGTGCACCTTTTCCTCGAGTACACGCCAGTGGTCGTTGTTGAGTTTGGTGTCCTGCGGGCACATGTTGGTCATGTAGAAGCACTCGGCCATCGTGGTCTTGTCCCAGCGCATATCCATCGCTGGGGCCATGTGTCCACGGCTGTAACCACTGCCACGGTACTCCCAATTCTCTGGGCAGGACTTGACCTGGGCATCCTTGGCATAGTTATAACTCTTGCGGTTCTCATGCCCTGGAGCATCGGCCATTGACACCATCGTCGCCGTCAACTCATAGGCCACGCAGTTGGGAATCCTCAACGAGGGATTGAAGTTGACCCTGATAGCCTTGTAGTTGACGACTTGGTTGGAAACGCCCTTGGGCACACCGACCGACAACAGGGCATTGGCGGCTTGCTGGGGCACAACGGTAGCGCTGGTCTTGCCGATGGTGGGAAGCTTTGCCAGCGGGGAGATGGAGGGGCTGGATGGCCTGGAGGGAGACACAAAATTTTGCGTCTTTACGGAGCGACGGGACTTCTTGCCCTTTTTTTTGTTCTTCTTGGATTTTTGCTTGGATTTCTTTTTACTCTTGGCTTGGGCACTCCACTGGGTGGTAATGGCACTATCACCCAGCACTTGCGGCGGTAAAGCTCTGCCCATGACCATCGCAGCTACGAGAATCCAGATTCTTACTACTTGCTTCATCTCATCAACTATATCAATTCATTGTTAACTAATAGAGCCAAGCGTCGAGATTGACGGGGCTTTCTATACGCTGTTGCTCCTCGGCTGGAAGGTAGGGGAAAAAGTCCAGCCCCGTCCTGCGTTCCACCTCATCAACGCTCACAGCATACTGCCGCAAGCGACCGCCACTGCGGCCGTTAGGATAGATAAAGGCGATGGCACGCACAGGGCGCACGCAAGGGGCCAGCACAACCTTGTAGTAGTTACTGGGGATCGTCACTCGCCCGCCAGCCAATGTCGAATCTCCGTTACTGACCACAGGACCCGTAAACACCAGTAGTGCGCTGTCACGCTGGGTCCACTCGCGCACTTTCTCCTCCAGCTTCGCCCAGCCGCCCACGTTCAGGGCCTTGCGCATCGGGGCCACATTGGTCATCAGGAACGACTGGCGCATAGCCTGCTGGCTCCACTTCAAGTCGCCTGCGGGCACCAGATGGCCACGGTCCATGCCGATGCCGGCATAGTCCAGCGGCGACGGGCACCCCTTGACGCCCGGGTCGGCCATGAACTCGTTGCTGCGCTCGGCCGTGCCGTCCAGCTCGCTGCGGGTGAGTTCATAGACCGCACAGTCGGCGATGCCGCGCCTGCTGTTGAAGTACACGGCAAAGGCGTTGCCGTAGCTCACCAGCGTGTCGCTCGTGGTTGTGACTGTCATCAGACTGTCGCGCCCGCCCTTGCTCAAGGGCGCCAGATGTGGAGCATTGTTGTTCATCACAACCTTGTATAGCAAAAAGCATACCAACGCCATCGTCAAGCCCCACAAGAGAAACCTGACGGTGTCGCCCCACCGTTGCCACAACTGTTCAGTTATCATGCCGACCTTGCCCTGTGGATGAGGATGCGGAAGGTGACAAAGACCACTGCTACTATCGTGACCAGTACTATCCAGATCCAGTTTTGAGGTCTGAGTGCAGGGAATGAGGATAACAGCATGCCCGCGGCAAGCAACAGGGCAATCAGGCGATTCATGAGAACAGCCAATGAGACTTGCTTGAAGTTGGTCAGTTTGCCCACGTTATTGATGTCGCCAGGCGTGTAGGCGTCCCAGAGCGTGAAGATGATGCCGCAAGTGAAGACAATCAGGCCGAACAACGACCTGTAGTCGAAGTTGCCGTCGTCCTTGGTGAAAAGTCCGTTTTTCAATGTCATTGCCCATCCCAGGGCTGTCAGAACACCCACAAGGATTTCAACCCAAGTGCCCACGGCTGTGCGTGGCAACCTGATATCGTCAATGTTGAAACCGTCGATGGCCTCACGTCGCTCGTTACGGTACTTGGCCAGCAACATGATGCCCGCAAAGTTACCGATCATGGTGATAACAACTCCCGTGATGATGATTCCTGCCGTAGAAAATCCGGCCCAGGCAGCCAGCATGAGGGCTCCGATCGCGGCAAGCATGAAAACAATGCCCAGCAGGTTGAATGCGGTATTACTACTCAGATGCTTCATAATCTAGGATCTTTATTTGACATAACCTATGACAAACTTTGATGAGAAGAGCAGCACGAACGTCAAGCCCATAACAATGAAGAGCCATTGGGCCATTTTGCCCTCATCAGGTATCAGGATGACGCAAATCAGGAAGATGGCGCAGAAGAGGCCCAAGGCCCGCTTGCGGTAGATGCACATTTTCAACTGGTTGACAGTGGATGAGGGGAAACCCATCGTCTTGTGAAAATAGGCCGAGACATGAAACCAGATGGCGCCAACCGAGAGGAGCCCGGCTATCTTGAGTTCCTCACCGTTGGCCGCAAGCGATGAGTAATCCCGCAATATCAGTAGCCAGGACACGATGAGCAAAGGCAGCCATGTTCGGTCCTCGCCTATGACTTCTGCCGCCCTTAAGCCAAGATAGCCAGCTAACAAAGCAATTGAGATAATCGAAGTGATTATCGTCGTTCTCTTTTTGTCCAGTTTCATAATACACACATTGATTAATGTTCATTCTTTGCTGATATTTACGATGCCGCTCATCTCACCCGGTCCTGTCAATCAGCGCCACTGTCGTCGGTCAGGTTTTCGGTCTCACGTTTCTTCTTGGGCAGACGGCGGGCCTTGCGCAGCGCTTCGGTGATGATCCACTGCAACTGACCGTTGGTCGAGCGGAACTCGTCGGCTGCCCATTTCTCAATAGCATCCATCGTATCGCTGTCGACACGCAGGATGAAACTCTTGGTGGCTTTCTTTGCCATGGTCTGCTAATTGTTAAAAAACAACTGATTTAACTGATGAATCTGAAATCAGAACATTCAGATGAATCAGTTGTTATAAGAAAAATGGTTACTGGTTCAATGTGCCGGTGTTGACCACGGGCTGGGCCGACTCGTCGGCGCACAGGACAACGAGCAGGTTGCTCACCATCGAGGCCTTCTTGTCCTCGTCAAGCTCAACGATGCCATCGCTTGAAAGCTTGTCAAGAGCCATCTTCACCATGCTCACGG
>CAMVBJ010000067.1 GCA_947165675.1 uncultured Prevotellaceae bacterium | reverse complement strand
TGTGAGAGGAAAGGGAGCGAAAGCCAAAACTCTCGCTCCCCGACCTACTCGATTTGCTTAATGTCGCTACTGTTATTTCACGATGACTTTGCGGGAGCGGTTGTCGCTGGTGACCATGTAGATGCCAGCAGGCAACTTGATGCTGCTTGACGTTGAGACGGTTGCCACAACTTCGGCATCGAGGTTATAGACCTCAAGCATCTCACCCTTGGGGTTGTCGATGCGTATGCCACCATGGGTGGGCACAGCATACCACATGGCAGCGCTATTTCCGCTCAGTAACTGGTCGATAAGCGCTGTGACGTCGGCAATGGTCACGCTATTGTCCTTGTTAACGTCGGCAGCCAAGATGTCAATCATTGACGCATCACCGCCCAGCAAGTAGTCGATGAGTGCGGTCACATCGGCAATGCTCACTGTGCCATCCTTGTTTACGTCACCGATGAGCACGTCGGGAGCGTTGACGTTGCCCTCGATTTCGGCGTATGCGGTCACTTCACCAGCAGTGGCGGTGATGACTCCTTCATATTCATCAACGGTTGATGTGTTGGCCAAGCGGACGTAGAAAGTCTCGCCACTGGCATCCAGTGTGAGCGTCGTTGCCCATGACTGACGGTCAAGGCTCAACTCGAAGTTGCCATCCACGCTGACGGTGACGGGCTGGTCATTGTCCTCGGTGATGACAGTAACCTCGCTGATGCTGGATTCACCGTTTTGCACTGCCTGCATAGCCATAACGGTTTCACCGAAGTACACTTTGGGATCCACTTGCTCCTGGATGGGGGCATAGATAGCGATATCGTCGATGTTGAGTCGCTTGCCAGCAGTCTGCTGGAACTTGAAGCGAACGTTATCGGTGACATCCAGGCTGTAGGTGTATTTTACAAACTCGCGGGTGAGGGCAACCTCCTTCAACATCGTCCAGTTGTTACCGCCATCGGTGCTATAGAGCACTTGCAGGGTGGCATCGGCATCGGTGGTGCCATAGGTGGCGGCATAGAACGAGAGACCCGATGTGCCGGCTACATCCTGTCGCATGGCAATCGAGGAGTTGCTGGTCTTGCCGAAGCGGCAGCTGATGGCACCATTCCAGTGGTCATTGTTCTGTGCCCAGAGGCCTGCGTCAGTGAAATACCACTTGAAGGCTGCACCCTGCACTTCGTTGGTCCAGTAACCACCGCTTTCACAACCTTCCCAGGTCTCGATCTCGTAGTCGCCAGTGGGCGTGATGGGCTCTTCGGGATCATCGCCTGGCTGTGCCTTGCTTGCGGTAAGGGACACTGTGCGGCTCACCTCGCTGCTTGACAGTGTCAACGTGCCCGTGGCATTCTGGGCAGTGCCACTATAAGTGACGGTCACGGTGGTGCCATTGTTTACAGCGCTGGCCGTCAATGTGCTGGGTGATACACTAAATCCTGTTCCGCTCACGCTGATATTGAGTGAACTGGTCAGATTAGCACCCTTGACAGCAACTTGGGTGCTCACGTTAGTGCCGTCGATGGCGATGGTGCCCACGTTGATGGTTGTGCCACTTACCGGTTGGGTCAACATGGGGGTAGTGACTACAGTGCCATCGCCCGTCCAGGTTTGCCCCTGCTTATTGCCCCAGATGTACTCGGCCAATTCTGGGTGGTCGATATAGGGGTTGCGGTTGCCCTGCCATGCGTGAGCATAGCAGTTGCGGGTGGTCTCCTTCTCGCTCACGGGATCCAGACGGTGCCACTCCATCAACAGGTCGATGGCATAGGTCGTGAACACGGGATAGCTGTTACCGGCAAAGAATGCGTCGCCACCCGACTGAGTCCAGTTGCTGATAACGTTGTTATAGCAAGTAGCCATATAGAAGTAGGCGCGGGCAAAGTCGCCCTTGTACTCGTCGTCGGGTTCAAACACACGTCCCGTGTAACCGCTGCGGGTGCTATAACCCATGCGTCCCTTGGCTACATAGCCGTCGTTGCTCAATCGGGTGCCACCCTCACACACGCCGTAGGGGTAGTTGGAACGCTGGTTGTTCACATAGCCGTCGGTGGGCACGATATTGAAGATGTCGCTGTACTGGGGCTGCTTGCCGCTTCCCCACCAGCTCTTGGGTACGCTGTGTTCGCGGTTGATGCAGTCTCCAATCTTGCTATAATTGCCGCACTTCTTGCTATAGGTGTATTTGTCGTAGGTGCTGTACATGTCGATGTAGTAACCCCGATCGTCAGTGTCGGTGTCGGCATAGGCGTCCCACAGACCATCGTAGCCGATGTTGGTGTGACTCGTGATGATGTTGTACAGTGCCGTTAGCAAGGCTTGATTGCTCTTGTTCAGCGCGCTCGAATAGTAGTCACTGGGACATGGCTTGGGATCCTTGGCAGTCGCTGCCAGGACAACCGTCATGAGTGATAGAGTTAAAAAGATTTTTTTCATAAAAAGATGTTGTATAAATGATTATTATCGCGTTCTTTTAGCAATTAGCAGCCATTGTGAGCCATCCGGACGGGCAGGTGGCTCACTGGGCTGCTAAAAGTTTTGTATAGGCTATTATATTGTTCTGTATCGATAGATGGTGTGCTTCGCTTATGAAGCAAGGATGATGTCGATGATGGCATTGATGTCTGCAATGCCGATTTCGCCGTCACCAGTGACGTCAGCACGTTTCATGGTGCCGTCATCGGCGGTACCGCCCAGGATCAGGTCGATAACGATATTGGCATCGGCGATATTCACTTCGCCATCACCATTTACATCACCACGGAGGTCCTTCTTGACAAAAGCGTAGAGGGTGACGTCATCGATATTGACACGGGATCCAGCGGTCTGGGCGATGCGGTAGCGCACGGGAGCGTCAACAACAGATGTCAACATGAACTGCTCCAGAACCCCCTTGGTAGCGGTTACTGTGCCCACGGTGTGCCATGTGGCTCCCTTGTCGGTGCTGTAGTCCACATTGAGGGTAGCATCGACATCATTGCCGAAGCATCCGGCCCAGAAGCTGATGGCGCTTGTGCCTTTCACGTAGTCCTCACCCATGGCGATGATGCTGTTGCTGGTCTTTCCTAATCGGCAAGATAGCTCGCCGTGCTTGAGGTTGTCGCCCCAGATGCCGGCATTGGTGAAATCCCACACAAAGGCGTTGCCCTCAACCATTTCGTCCCAATAGCCGCCAGTCTTGCAGCCTTCCCAATCCTCGGTGATGCTGTCGCCCAGAGTGGGGTCGGGGCCAGGCTCGACGCCCTGCTTGGTCGCTGTAGCCGTGACGGTAAACTGGGTTGAAACCTCGCTGCTGTTGATGGTAATGTCATTGCTAAAGCTGCCTGCGTTATCGGCCATGAAGGTGACGGTAAAGGTGGTGCCACTATTCACCTCGCTGGCGCTGAAGGAGTTGGCGCTGACTGAGAAGTTCTCGTTGTCGCTCATCGACAGCACGAGTTCCTTGCTCAATCCCTTGCCCTTGAGGGTGATGGTGTGGGTCAATTCGGTGCCCTCGGTAGTGGAACCCATCTCGATGACCGAGCCGTTGACGGGTGACGTGATCTCGGCAGGAATTTCCTCGCCAGTGCCGTTCCAGGCCTCACCTTGTCGATTGCCCCAGATGTACTCGGCCAACTCGGGGTGGTCGATAAAGGGGTTGCGGTTGCCCTGGATGCCATAGACGGCCTCGTTGCGCTTGATTTCCTTCTCACTCACGGGATCCAGGCGGGTCCACTCCATCAACATGTTGATGGTCCAGGTCGAGAAGGCTTTATACTTGTTTCTGGCATAGTCAAGCTGGGCGCTGCCGGGCCAGGAGGGTAACTCGTTCTTGTAGCAGGTCACCATGTAGAAGTAGCTGCGTGCCAGGTCACCCTTGTACTCGTCGTCGGGCTCAAACACGGTGCCTGTGTAACCAGGATAGGTGCATGTGCCCAGTTTGCCCTTGGCGACATAGCTGCCATAGGACAAGCGTGTGCCATTAGCACACACGCCGTAGGGGAAATTGCTGCGCTGACTATTCACGTGGATGTCGGTAGGGTAGATGTGGAAGACATCGGTGTTCATCGGGGCCACTTCGCCGCCAAACCAGCTCCGGGGAAAACTGTGCTCACGGTTATAACCCTCTCCTACATGGGAAGCCGACGAACCGTTATCGCTGGGACTGTAGCGGCAGTTGCTGTAGATGTCGATGATGTAGCCTTGAGCGTCAACGTCGGCTTTTGCAAAGGCTTTGAGCAGTCCGCTTGAGTAAGAGACCTCAGTATGCGAGTGGATGATGTTACGTAAAGCGGTCATCAGCGCCTCGTTGCTCTTGCCGACGGCACCGTTGTAATAGTTGGCGGGTGCGGCGGCAAGTACTGTCTGCACGGCAACAATCACCATTGCCAGCATCGTGGAGAATCGGATAATCTTTTTCATTGTGTTATTTGGTTGTCAATTGTTGTTTTTCAGTTTTCAGTTTTCAGTTGGCATCAGCCCCCGTAAACCCTAAAGCCTAAGACCTAAAGCCTAAAGCCTATTTTTTGCCCTTGCTTCCGTGCACCTGGCCTGCCAACTGCCCGCAAGCTGCAGCGATGTCCTCACCACGGCTGCGGCGGATGGTGCAAGTCACGCCCTTGCTGTTCAGGTAGTCGCGGAAGTAGGTCATCCGCTCGTCGCTGCTCGTGCGCAGCTTCTCGATGCCGGGAATCGGGTGGAATCGGATCAAGTTCACGCGCACGTGCTCGTTGGGAAGCAGCTCACGCAACTTTTCGGCATGCTTGATGTCGTCGTTGAACCACTGCCAGCAGATGTATTCAACCGACAGGCGGCGCTGGTGGGCAAAGTCGTAGTTGCCTAACATGTCCATCACGTCGGCGATGGGGTAGAGGCGCTCGATGGGCATCATCGATGAGCGCTCCTCTTGCACGGCGTTGTGGACGCTCACGGCGATGTGGACGTTAGTCTGCTCGCACAGGATTTTGAGCTCCGGCTTCTTGCCGACGGTCGAGACAGTCACGCGCTTGGGGCTCCATCCCAGGCCCCACGGCTCTGTCAGGATGGAGATGACACGCATGACCTCGTCCAGATTGTCAAGGGGCTCACCCATGCCCATGAACACGACATTGGTCAGTTTGTCGCTGTCAGGGATGCTCAGCACCTGGTTGATGATCTGGTTGGCCGTCAGGTTGCCATGGAAACCCTGCTTGCCTGTCATGCAGAAGTAGCAATTCATCCTGCACCCCTTCTGGGACGAGATGCACAACGTGGCGCGGTCATCCTCGGGAATATAGACCGACTCGACAGAGCGCTTGTCGCCCACGTCAAACAGGTATTTTACCGTGCCGTCCTCGCTGGCCATGGCCTGGCTGGGCGGATACAGACCCACACAGTAGCGGCTTGACAGCAGCTCACGGCTCTTCTTGGAGATGTTCAGCATCTGTTCAAAGTCGTTGACGCGCTTCTGGTAGATCCACTGTGCCAACTGTTTAGCCACAAAACGTGGCATACCTAATGAGACCACTGCGTCCTGCATTTCCTCGAGTGTCATGCCAGCCATCGGCTGCAATATCTTGTCGTTGCTCATGTCTTGAAAGATTATGATTACTATTAAATTGCAAAGTTACTACAAAGTTTTCAGTTGACGCTTAACGGACCTCGGTTTATTGATAAATTTTTCCCGATAGAACAAGACAGACAGACTTTTGCAAAACTCATAGAATTGATGTTGACATTATTGTCAACCTATTTCAAGACAAGTCACGTCTCTGCATCAAACCGTGCTAACGCACGGGAAATTAAAAGAAAATTAAATTTTATTACTGTCCGGTAAAGAATCAGCATGATCGCATAAGCTCTTCGGCATCAGTGCTGTTATGATTATTTTGCTTGAAGGGGCTTGCTTTGTCAGGCGAGCAGGTCGAAGATCTGCACAAGGCCGATGGCCTTGAATTGAGGCAACCCCAGGGCGCACTGGCCGAAGGTCAGTGAGGCCTGGGGAGAGACGCTCATGTCGATATGGGCCCTGAAGGGGGCCACTCACTACGACAAGTGCACCACAATCAAATCACCTGAAGCCGACGCTATTGGCCCTCTTCGAGGCCCGTTCTTATCATAGTGTGCTTTCCCCAGGCCACACGAGGTCTTCGACCTGTGCGCCCTGGGGTTGAGAGGATAGTCAAGGCCGCTGGCCTTGTGCAGGCCTTCAGCCTGCTATACTTTCCCCGGAAACCAATAATTAAATTTTAAAATTAATTTGCTTAATTTCCCGCCCGACAGGGCGGTTAATACCACCAATGGGCCAACATCCATATCATTGCCTTAATTTTATCAGAGGCCGTTGTAAAACAGGCAAGCAGCTCTTTGAACCGCTTGCCCCTATCGTTGGCTTCTTCAGCCTGGCATTAGCTATTGCTTATGCGCCTTCTGTTCCGTTGAGTATCAGGTTGATGATTAAGTTGATGTCGGCGATGTTTACCTCGCCATCGCCATTGATATCCATGGCGGGGTCATAGTCCCCAATGATGAACAGGTCGATGACAGTGGTGACATCGGCGATGTTCACCTCGCCGTCACCGTTAGCGTCGCCCAGCAGGGGTTCCTCACCAATGCCCACAATATGGGTGAACTTTTTCCACTCATCAGCGACCTTGTATGCCTCTACCGATTCCTTGGGCACATACAATGTCGCCTGGTCATAAATGGAGATTTCCGAATCAGAGCCGAAGCAACCTGTAGCAGCTAACGGTGGTGTCATGGCGTGACAGGTGACTTTTGTAAGTCTGTCGCAACTATCGAACGCAGAGGAGCCGATTTCGACGACAGAGTTGCCAATGGTGACGTTCGTTAGTCCGCTGCAACCAGAGAAAGCTGAGGAACCAATTTCGACAACTGAGTTGCCTATGGAGACGTTCGTTAGTCCGCTGCACCCATAGAATGCATAGCGATCAATTTCGATGACAGAGTTAGGGATGTCTATACTCGTTAGTCCAGTGCAGTTCGTGAACGCATATTCGCCAATTTTGGTGACGGAGTTGGGGATCTCAATGCTCGTCAGGTCGTTGTACCAGAACCAGAACGCATGTTCGCCGATTTTGGTGACGGAGTTGGGGATAATGGTGTTCGG
The DNA here is from genome assembly GCA_947165675.1 of uncultured Prevotellaceae bacterium. Classification (GTDB taxonomy): domain Bacteria; phylum Bacteroidota; class Bacteroidia; order Bacteroidales; family Muribaculaceae; genus Sodaliphilus. The sequence continues at coordinate 158 of CAMVBJ010000067.1, read as the reverse complement.
GCAACTTGCAATCAGTGTGTTGCTGGCGGTTTCGATTATGGCATTGCAATTGTTGCGTGAATCATAAACGCTGTTGCTACCATTTACTATTATCTCCGTTAGGCCGCTGCAAAATTCGAACACTGGAGTGCGTATTTCGGTGACTGAGTTGGGGATGT
>CAMVBJ010000066.1 GCA_947165675.1 uncultured Prevotellaceae bacterium | reverse complement strand
GTTGATGGCACTTTTTATTTGTGGAATTGGTAAATAAACATTACCTTTGCGTTTTAGTCTAACGAAACAAAACAAGGGAGGATTGACTATGAAACGATTCAAAAAATACTTTTTTCTTTTCATACTGTCTTGCATGAGCTTCTTGTACACACAGGCTCGCAACATAGACATTAACGTTAACACCATCAAGGGTGATCTCACGATGCAATTGCGGTCAATGTGCAACAGAGCCACCTATAACGACACGGTAGTTCTCAACTTTGGCAAGGGAACCGTTACTATCGATGGCACCCTCGAGCTAAAATGCCATGTAGTCATTAAGGGCGCAGGAAGCAAGAAATCGACCATCATACTCGACAACGGCAGTGACCGCAACGGTTTCAAGGCTTTTACCGATGATACGTTCTTTAAAGTGTATGGTACCTTAAAGAACCCCGTCACACTGTCCATTAGCGATGTCACTTTCAAGCTCAAGGAGCACAAGGGCATCTGGTGGCAAGATAGTAGAGATCAGTATGCTGTCAAAGTTTATCATGCCAACCACGTCGATATCCACGATGTGGAAAGCTATATGCAGAATGCCAAAATCACCAACTTTGACTTGCATGTATGCTCCAATGTGACAGTTAACAACTGTATCATCAGCAACTACAATAATTGCCTTATTGGTGGTTGCGTTTGGGTGCGCGGAGAGATGAACAACATCAATATCAAGCACAACAAGTTCTATAAGTATGGAAAGGACGAGGTTGTAGGCATCTTTGACCGGCTAATTGACCACACTAAAGGCTATGTTCGTGGCGCAGCTACTCGCACCAACATCTTTATAGAGGACAATGAGTTTCACTACGGTTATAAGGGCAAGGACAAAGATCCTAATGCACACAACCAAACAAGCCTCACCCTTCAAACTGATGGCAAGAAGAGCTCGGATAAATGCACGACACGCAACTTTCATGTGAGAGGCAACAAGTTCTTCATGGAAGACCTGACCACACGCTGCATGTATATCAGTTTCGATCCTGCCGATGAGCATGAAGACATCTATATCGAAGACAATCAAATCATTAATGAAGCCATCAGCAGTACCGATAGATACTACCGCCAAGATATCGAGGTGAATGATTTAAGTTCAAGTAAGGATGCGATCCACATTACCGGCAACACAGTCACTAACAAGAACCTGGTATTAACGCCGTCAGGATCACAGGGCTATAGTTTCCTGCTCATACAAGGCGGGAAGGTGGACCTGAAAGGCAATAAGCTTGTCAATGTGGTAACCACAAATCCGCTTAATGGCAAGAGCACCGGTATGCAAGTTGTGTGGTGCGGAGCCCAAGGCGGTGAGGTCACAATGCAAGACAACGTCTGCAAGGGAATCATGTGCATAGCTTACGTCGGGGCAGGAGATGGCACCAAACTGTTCACACTCAATGCCAACAACAACTATTTTGAGGGTGATACAAGAATCTATTGCCACAAGATTGAAGAACTGAACATCAACTTCACAGCCAACACGTTCAAGAGTAACAACATGAACTTTTTCCTTCAGGAGTTTGCATCCAGGGGTACAGTCGTGTTCAATAACAACGATGTGACGGTTACCACGGGTGACGGCCGCTTCATGACACACTGGTCCAATGAATCGACCGACAAGATGAAGTTTGATCGGTTAGAGGTAAGAAACAACGTGTTCCGTGGTGTTAAGGGCGAGCAAGACATGTTCAAGAAGATAACGAATGTGAAAAAACGCAGCCTGCGTTCTAACCGATATGGCAAGTAACCCATCTGTCATGAAGGAACGAATCCCGCAACTGGATTACCTGAAAGGCATTTTCATTCTGCTGATGGTGACCTTCCACCTCTCGCTCACCGAACAGACTTATCCAGTGTTGTACAAGGCAGTCTATACCTTCCACATGTCGGCATTTCTCGTCATCTCGGGCTATCTGGCCAATGTGGATAAACGGCCTGCTGAGTTCGCCCGTTCTGTGCTGCGTCTCGCGCTGCCCTATGTGTTGTTTGAGTCACTATACATTCTGATGGAATATTTCTTTGGCGGCAGTCTGGGAGCGCACAACGCCATCGGACAGCTCACATGCACCGATTTTGTTATGAGAATCGCCACCATGCCCTCCGGACCATACTGGTACCTGCACACACTCGCCATCGGCATGACCGTCTATTGGCTCATATACCGCGTGTTCAGATTACAAGGCATTGGGGGCCTGGCCGTAATGGGATTGATCCTGTATGGATGCTCACTGGTGATTGAGGGGCTGGACTGGAGCAATGTCATTTTTTTCCTCATCGGAGTGTTCATTATGCGCCTGGGAAAATCCATCCTCGAAGTCATCACCCCGTCATGGTTAGCATTGCTGCCCCTCGTGGTCCTGTTCTGGTTCCCAGCCAATTATGAGCGTGGATCGCTGGCAGGCATCGCCATCACAGTACTTGTCATCAGCCTGCTGCTTGCAGTTTATCCTCACTGCCTCAAGGCTGCCCGAAACATGTTATGCCACGTGGGACGCAATTCACTGGCCATCGTGGTGTTCTCTCCCATTTTCACGGTTCTCACCAAACAAGTTTCACCCTTGTTCGACTTTGATCCCTCAGCCGTGTGCTTCACGATTGCATCACTGGCACTTGTGGTAGCAGGATGCTTGGGATGTGCCTGGCTATCAGACCGGCTGGCACTTAGCCGATGGATTTTTTTCAAGAAAGACTTTTACAGTTCTTATAGTCATGTCGCGTGAGACGCCTGCCATGATGTGAAACCCGTAAATGATTGGTGGACGATGTGGTGGTGTGCGCTTTTTTTATTAATTTTGCATCGCTACACTAACATCGAGCATGAAGATTCTGATCATTAACTGTATCCTCTCTACTGCTGAGCATGGGATCATCAAGCGCAAAGAGTCCATCAGCGATTGCATGATCAGTAACTTTGCACGCGGTTTTGTCGAGTTGGGCCACCAAGTCACGCTGCTGGCATCGCAGGAGTTCAAGCCTGCAGGCGAGGATAGGGATTTGCCCTTTGAGGTTATCTATTTCCCATCGCGGTTGCCACAGTTATTCAAACCCAGCCTCCTGCCCTGGCCACGGGGACTGCACAAGTGGCTGAAGTCTCACGCCATGGATTACGACCTGGTTATCGCCAGTGAATCGTTCCAGATAGCGACACTTATCGCCGCACGAGTGTGCCCATCGCGTTTACTCATCTGGCAAGAGATGGACCGCCATCAGCGATTGTTGCACCAGCTACCCTCTCGCTTGTGGCATAGCATTGTGTTGCCTCTGTTCATGGGCAAAATCACCATTGTGCCTCGTAGCGATCCCGCCAAGCACTTCATCGCTCAATATAGCAATCACGTTAGCGATGTGATTGTTGACCACGGCACAGATGCCCACACCCTCTACCCCAGCGACGAACACGACCAAGCCTTTATTGTGGTGTCACAACTGGTAGAACGCAAGCGTGTAGATAGTATTATTACCAAGTTTGCCCAACTTGTCGCTCATGAAAACTATCACAACTATCGTCTGAACATTATCGGAGAGGGCGACCAGAGACATGAATTGGAACAATTGACAGCCACACTGGGTCTCAAGGACAAGGTCGTGTTTCATGGCTTCATGCCTCACGAGCAACTGGCTATCCCGTTGAGGCGTTCCTTAGCATTGCTTGTCGATACCAGCAATGACCTCAACATGGTGACCATCGCCGAAGCCATCACCAGCGGCACCCCCGTGGTCACCAACACCAAGCCCTCGACTGCCTCATTTATTGCAGCCAATGGCTTGGGCATCGTTCGCGACGACTGGGATGAAAACGACCTCATCAGGGTCATCAACAACTATGACAATTTGCATGAGGCTTGTGTCAGGGAGGGCAAAGGGCTTACCAACGTGGCATGTGCCCGCAAGATGATAACGATTCATCTCGCTGACAACTGATTATTACCGTGGGACTTCTATATTTTATATGCCTTTTGCTATTCTCTCAAGGCAATAAAAACCACTAAAAATCCGTTAAATATTTAAGGAGCTATTTAAATCGCCTTAACAATGAGAACACGTTTAATCACTTTCCTATTCATGACAGCCCTGTTCATATCGATGGCTGGGCAAGGTTCATTGCGGCCGCGTGGAGACGTGAACTGTGACTGGGAAGTGACCATTGCGGACATGAACACTCTGCTGGATTCAGTAATGGGCGGGACAAAGTATCATAGTTTCTATACCTATGCTCTCGACATCAATAATGATGAGGAAATCAGCATTGCCGACATCAATGCGCTCATTGACGGCTTATTGGGGAACGAACTGCCCCCCATGCCCACTTTCTCTGAAACCTTGCCTGTGCTCTATATTAACACCGAGGGCCACCGCGACATCGTCAGCAAAGAGGAATACCTGCATGCCGACTGGTGGCTGGACAATATGGGTATTGACGAATATGAGTCTATCGGGTCGGCCGAGGCACCCCTTGGTACGCAAATCAAAGGGCGTGGCAATTCCACATGGCTAAACAACGGCAAGAGGCCACTAAGGCTCAAACTTGACGAGAAGCAAGAGATGCTTGGTATGCCGTCGAGCCGCCACTGGGTATTGCTTGCCAACATCGGTGACTGGCAAGGAAAAGTCAGTGATGCGCTACCTTTTGAGATTGGCCGCAGAATGGGAATGTCATGGAACCCGAGGCAAGAGCCCGTCGAAGTGGTGCTTAACGGGCAATACATGGGCCTGTACTTCTTGACCGAAAAAATACGGGTTGCACAAAACCGTGTCAACATCACCGAGCAGGATGAAAATGAGACAGACCCTATCAACGTGACAGGAGGCTGGCTGCTTGAAATAGACAATTATTATGACGAGCCAAATAAAATCACAATCATGGACGGCCATCAACAGCCGATATGGTTTACCCCACACTCTCCAGAGAATCCCAACAACGCGCAACGCAACTACATCACCCAATTCTTAAACGCGGCCAACACGGCTATATTTGCTCCCAACAAGGATGACTGCACGTGGGAACAATACATTGACGTGGATTCTCTTGCAGTTTTCTATATTATTCAAGAAATTGTCGATAATATTGAGGCCTTTTCCGGAAGCTGCTACATGCACAAGGAACGTGGAGAGAACACCAAACTCGTGTTTGGCCCCTTGTGGGACTTTGGCTGTTTTTATTACCGTGGTAAAGATGAATATGAATTCGATGAATTCATCTACGAGAATGTGCCCAGCTTCAGTACAGTGAAGTGGATTGACGAGATTGTCAAATTTCCCCACTTCCAGGAGCGTGTAAAGTTTCATTGGAACCATTTCTATCATGACGTCTATCCATTGATGGATGATTATCTTGACGCTTTTGTCGCCAGAATCAATCAGGCAGGTTTCAGTGACTTCGACCGCTGGCATGATTGGGGTTCAGATTATATTGCCTTGAGACTGAATCGGTATGGAAAACCTCATTTCCATAAGAAAGTTTCTTGGCTCAACTCCCAGTGGGGCTCAGAAGCCGCCATGAACCATGCGACTAACTACGATAATTAACCCTCTAATCATTAAACCAAATGAAAGAATCTAAACTATTACCGATATTGATGATGGCGATGATGTTGCTCGGCGCCTGTTCCCATCAAGAGGCCATCTTGCCCGAGCCTGAACCACCAGTGCCCGTGGACACCGACACCGTGGTTATCGAGAAAGGCGATTTTTCAGGCACCTTGCCAGTGTTGTTTATCAACACCGAGGACAGTTGTGAAATTGACAGTAAAGAGGAATATGTCAACGCCGAGTGGTGGCTTGACAACCAGGGTGACAAGCGCTTTGAGTCCGTCGGATCAAGAAAACATCCGCTGAAAACCGAAATCAAGGGACGTGGTAACGCCACTTGGACCAATTTAGAGAAGAAGCCCTATCGCCTCAAGTTTAGCGAGAAACACAAGGTGTTAGGGATGCCATCGAGCCGCCACTGGGTGCTCATGGCCAATGCCGAGTACTGGATGGGGCAACTGAACGATGCCCTGCCGTTTGAAATCGGACGACGCATGGGCATGGCATGGAATCCGCGCATGCAGCCTATCGAGGTCGTCCTCAACGGCGATTACATCGGGCTATACTTCCTGACCGAAAAAATACGTGTTGCCAAGAACCGTGTCAACATCGTGGAGCAGAACGACTATGAGACCAATCCCATGCGCATCACAGGCGGCTGGCTACTCGAAATCGACAACTACATTGAGCCCGGCAACATCTCCTTTGTCGAGGGCAACGGTATGCCCTTCTGGGTAACGCCACACACGCCCGAGTACCTGAGTCCCGAGCAGCGCGAATACATTACCACCTTCCTAAAAGAAGCCGACCGAGCCATCTATTGCAGCGACAAGAACAGCACCGAGTGGGAGAAGTATATCGACATCGACTCGCTGGCGATTTTCTATATCGTCCAGGAAGCGGTCGATAACCCCGAAGCCTTTTCAGGCAGTTGCTACATGTACAAGCAACAGGGCGAGGACACGAAGCTGATTTTCGGCCCGCTATGGGATTGCGGCAGCTCATTCCACCGCTTTGGCTCGACCTACCAGTTTGACGAATACATTTACGAGAACCTGCCCAGCTATTGCCGTTCACGATGGATCAGCGAGATTGCCAAGTTCCCGCATTTTCAGGAGCGGGTAAGGTATCACTGGCAACGCTTCTACCAGCAGGTATATCCCACAATGGCCAGCTTCATGGAGGATTTCACGGCAAGAATTGAGGCTGCCGGCAACTGTGACCACGTGCGCTGGCCTCAATACAGCACCGACAATATCCCTGCCCGCATGAGGGCATTTGAGAAACCTTGCTTTGACAAGAAGGTGGCTTGGCTCAACAGCCAGTGGGGGATGGATACCCACCCAAACAACTTCAACATCAATGGTGGCATCAAGAAAAGAAGGCTTTAGGCTTTAGGTTTTAGGCTTTAGGGGTTTAGGGTTTTGGCGATGTTAACCCTTAACTTTCTTGTTGAGAATCGCATCGATGACGGTATTGACGTCGGCGATGTTTCCTTCACCATCACCGTTAGTGTCGCCGTGAGAATTGGTGCTACCCGATAGTATCATGTCTATTAGCGCATTGACATCGGCAATGTTCACCTCGCCGTCCCTATTCACATCATAGGGATCACCAAAATCCATGCCCAAAATCAAGCCAAATTTGTACCAGTAAAAGGCGTCCTTATAGGCCGCCACCGACTGATGGGGCACATAGAGCACGGCATCACCATAGTTGGCAAACGCATTCTCCGCTATCATGAATGGCGGTGTAATGGCCTTACAATAAACAGTGTTGAGCCCCTTGCAGGCATTGAACAATCCCGAGGGAATCCCCGTCACCATAGAGCCGATAGTGGCCTGAGCGAGGCTTTCACATCCAGCAAAAGCATTATTGCCCAGTTGGGTGATAGCATCGGGGATTACAATGTCGGCCAACGACTTGCAATCGGCAAATGCGCCACTCTCGATGGTGGTCAAGTGCTTGGGAAGATCAATACTGGTCAACGCCTCACATCGATGAAAAGCCTCAGTTCCAATTAGGTTTAGCGATTGTGGCAAGTCCACATGTGCCAGGCGATAGCAATAGTCAAAAGTGTGATCGTTCAAGCGGGACAATCCCTCGGGAAGGGAGACACTGGTCAAGAAAGAGCAGGCGTAAAACGCATACATACCAAGCCCCGCTGATAGGTGCTGACCTAAATAGAGGTGTCGCAATCCACAGTTGAAAAAAGCAAAGTGGCCAATACCCTCGATGTTATCGGGAAGGATGGCAGACTTCAAGTTAGAGCATTCATAGAAAGCATAGGAGGCAATCTCCTTGATTGACTTGCCGAAGGCCACGCTGTCGAG
>CAMVBJ010000065.1 GCA_947165675.1 uncultured Prevotellaceae bacterium | reverse complement strand
ACGTGGCTCCCATGGACAAGATCTGTGAGCTGGCCGAGAAGTATGACGCCATGGTCATGGTCGATGAGTCGCACTCGGCAGGTGTCGTTGGTCCGACCGGTCACGGCGTAGCCGAGCAGTTCAACCTGTATGGCCGCATCGACGTGTTCACTGGCACGCTGGGCAAGGCCTTCGGCGGTGCTATGGGTGGTTTCACCACGGGTCGCAAGGAGATCATCGACATGCTGCGTCAGCGCTCACGTCCCTACCTGTTCAGCAACAGCATCGCTCCCGGCATCGTGGGTGCCAGCATCGAGATGTTCAAGATGCTCAAGGAGAGCAACGCCCTGCACGACAAGCTGGTGGACAACGTGAACTACTTCCGCGACAAGATGATCGCTGCCGGCTTTGACATCAAGCCGACCCAGAGCGCCATCTGCGCCGTGATGCTCTACGACGCCAAGCTGTCGCAGGACTTCGCTGCCGAGTTGCAGAAGGAAGGCATCTACGTTACCGGTTTCTACTATCCCGTTGTGCCCAAGGGCCAGGCCCGCATCCGCGTGCAGGTATCAGCCGGTCACGAGCGTGAGCACCTCGACAAGTGCATCAACGCCTTCATCAAGATCGGCAAGCAGATGGGAATCATCAAGTAAAGCCACTCAAACAACCTAAACAACTATTAGCACAACCACAACAACTTTAATTTGTTGTTCAAGTTGTTTGAATGTTGTTGAAGTTGTTTGAAAAAACAATCATTATAACACCCGGAAAAAAACCTCTTGACGGTCGCAGGTGCATTCACCCGCGACCGTCACTTTATTTATTTCCTACAATATTGAGCTTTTATCCACCCTCTCGCTATTGCTGGTGAGAGGGTGGATTGCATTGGGCGACATGTAGAATCCATTTCCAGCATATCGTTGATTACAAGCGGTTGCGCATTATTTTTTAAATCGTCCCAAATGGTTGGTATTTGAGCGGTTTTGCGCACCACGAACGCGGCTTTGACCAAATTTCTGTGTATATCTTATCTGTAAAAATGTGTTATTGGTTTGAGGCTTTTCTCTATATGCGTATGATTCAGTGTTATAGTGATATGCTGGCCTGTAATTTAGCAGGTTAAAGGCATCAACACTAATAGTCCCACCGAACTTGAATTCCTTGCTGAATGATGCGCTGAGCAAATGCTTATGGTGCCCTATTCTTAATACTCCCTTTAATGGCGTATAGTAGTTATAACTCAATGTGGCCCTGATACCACCCCTGGAAGAAAGATTGAAGAAATTGCGAATTCCCGCTTCTCCACCCCATGTCTTGTAACTTACATCCTGGCCATCAATTGTACCTTGGTCACGGTCATAAACAGCGACTGCATTTAACGACATTCGCCAGATTCCGTTAAAAAATACCTTTTCTACGTTGCCATAGAGTGAGAATGACTGCTCGTTTCCATAATTTGCCACACTGCTCACTGTGGTATTGTTCTCAGCGAGAAAACGATACTCACTGAAGGCATCAGAGCCATAACTATAAGACGCTCCAATCATATAATCTCCGAGAAACCTATAACTCAAATTCATATCACTGTAAATCATCGGTTTAAGATAAATGTTTCCCATACTATAGGTATTCTTTGAAGTCCATATCTTAAATGGGTTCAAATCGTTATAAAAAGGTCGCACAATAGAACGGGACAAGCCCAATGATATACAGTGCTTGCCGTTTGCCAGATCTACCAATACACTTATTTGTGGAAACAAATTCCAATAATTACGGTTGAATTTCTCATTTGAGCTCACTTGGTGGCCCTTGACATTTGTATTCTCGGCACGCAATCCCAGTGTGGTGCTGATCACATCGCTCCACTTTCTGTCATACGTCATGTATAAGGCATTCACCTTTTCGTCATACTCAAACAGATTGCTGCTACCCTCATTTTTGACATATTCCTTTCCATTGTGATCATAGCGGACAAAATCATTAGAGAGATGTGACGCATCGAACTCATACCCAGACTCAACGGAACTGCCATCATTAAATGAGTGGTTATAACTTCCCTTAAATTCATATCCATAGCTATCTACGGTAGTGTTTTGCTTAAAGAGGGAATATGGGACAACTTCGCGAGATTCAACTCCGCTTGCATACTCCATAGTCCCCAGTGAAGCGTTTACCGATGAGGAATAATTGGCACTCACATCCAGATTACTTCCTTTATCGTCTGTCTTAAGATGATAATAGGCCACCATACTCATCTCTGGCTTTCTGTAGGGATTTTCGGTTTCAGCGTATGACTTTGAATACTTGTCAATTGTACCTCTAAGATAGTTTGAACTTATAGTCGTAGACTTACTGTTACTTTCAGAGCCGCCGACATAGAATGAAGTTCCCAGGGTACTTCGCTTTGTCAAGTCATAAGATAGACTGATATTTCCATTCAAGAAATGGCCAGTAGTCTGACTATTACTGGAATTGAGGATATCTGTATAACTATCCTTGTAATTATAGGTCGTCTCCTTTTCAGTTTGCGAATTGTAATACAGATAACTCAGATTGGCCGAGGCATTGAATTTATTCTTTGAATAGCCTAAATACAAACTCGCCCTTGGCGTTATTCTCTCTCCATGATATGTTGCGCTCACGCTTGCGCTTCCCGTTAGTCCCTGATTGGGATTCTTCTTCATTACAATATTCACAATTCCTCCTTGAGTTGATGCCTTGTAAGAACTATTGGGAGACATGATAATCTCAATCTTCTCAATCCTGTCGGCAGGTACGGAACGTAACATCTCCATCAGCGAGGCTTTGTCCATCACAGGCTTTCTGCCGTTTATATATACCGTGGATGTACCCTTGCCTAATATACTGACGGTATTGTTCTCTACGCTTACCAACGGAGCATATCGCAACAGGTCATAACTGTCAATACCTGCAACCTCTGAAGGACTTGGCTTATATATGAATTTACCAGGTTCTTGTTTTAGTATAGGTACAGAAGCGGAAACCACAACTCCATTAAGTCGCGTTGAATTGGGCAGCATCTTGATAGTGCCCAGGTGAGCGGTCTTGCAGTGGCGATAGACGGGGCGGTAGCCCACGTAGGTGATGCGGGCCAGCACGCCGCTTTGGTCACAGGGGATGACGAACAGGCCGCTCTCGTTGGTCACGCCACCCGTGATCACCGTCGAGTCGCGCGGCGAGAGCAGGGCGACGTTGGCGTATGGCAACGGTTGCCCCGTCTCGTCGATGACGGTGCCCTTGTAGCGCGTCGCTTCACGCAGGGGGCACTCCACGGCAATGTCCTTGCCTTGCACCGTCATCTTGATGGGATAGAAACCGATCAACTGCTGGATGGCATCAGGCACCGATTTGTTCTTGACACTGGTCGTCACCCTGAAGTCCTCCAGGTCGTTATACAGGAAACTGATGTTGTATTCCCCACCCTGCTCATTGAGCCACTTGAGCGCCTCGCTCATCGACACATCATGGAACGACCGCGACACCCGCTGGGCATGTAACGGGGTAGACACGACGAGCATGAGGAACAGATATAGTATTATCTTTTTCATTCTATTTTTATTGATAATATGTTTGTTGATACCAAAATAGTTTGTATTTTTGCAACAAGGAATAATTTTTAAGAGATATGGCCGAAGGAATAAACATACCCAATGGAGCATTTTCTCCATTCCAGATGCAGATGCTGGAATTGGTATCACATGTGCAGTCACAGGAGGAGATGGACGACATTCGACGTATGCTGGCTGAATATTTTGCCAAACGTGCCGAAGACGAAATCGACCGCCTGTGGGACGAAGGCATTCTCAATGATGAGGTCATGGAAGAGTGGAAGCATGAACACATGCGCACGCCATATCGCCAATAATGAATGTTGTCCTTGACACGAACTGCTTGCTGATGTCGCTCTCGCGCCGCAGTCAATACTATTCCGTATAGCGTAGTCTTGTCCGTGGTGAATATGTGTTGTGCTACTCCAATGAGATTCTCACTGAGTACGAGGAAATCTTTACCCAGAAAATGAGTCCAAGAATTGCCAGTAACATTATTTCGGCCATCCTCAACCTGCCCAACACATTGCAAGTCCAGGTTTATTTCCACCTGAAGTTGATTCATCAAGACCCAGACGATGATAAATTTGTGGATTGCGCCTTCAAGTCCAATGCTCATTTCATTGTCACTCAGGATCATCACTACAATATTCTGCGGGACATCGATTTTCCAAAAATCAACGTAATCGACATTGATAGTTTTATAAAAGAATTGAGTAAATAAGCCATCTATCGCAATACCCACATCCCACCCTCTCGCTGTCGCTGATGAGAGGGTGGATTGCATTGGGCGATATGTTGAAGCCATTTCCTGCATAACATTGGTTACAGGCGGGATTTCTCGTCGTTGCCGGCGCCGGTGCCCTTGTACTTGCTGCGGGTGACGTTGAAGTTGTAGGTCACGGTCATGCCGATGGTGCGGTCAAAGTTGTAGCAATCCTTGGTGAAATTGGTGCCTATACCGTAGGTGGTCCATCGTTCCTGGCTGGTCTTGAAGATGTCGTCGGCATAGAGGTTGACCAGCAGCGCCTTGTTGAAGAAGGATTTGTTGATACGGGCCCCGACGGTCCAATAGTGCTTGACACTCTGGAACTCGTCATCGGCATCACTTGCAAATCGCACACCAAGCACTGCCGTCCAGGAATTAGGAAGAACAAAGGTGTTCCTCAGTTCAAACCGCCACAACGGCCTGTGATGGGTCAATCGTGAACCGTATTGCTCTGCATCAAAGAAGACCTTGTTGAAACTCAGCGTTACCGTGGGCCGATAGACACCGAAGCGCGGTGCAGCCACCAGCGAGGCAAACAAGCGCTGAGCATCACCATAGTTGTGGGTACACAGCAGGGCATAACGCTTGTCCTGCTCCAACACGGGCACCCAGCACATGGTGCTCTGACTGTAAGTGTAGCGCACCTGCAGGCTCAGCCACGAGTAGATGGCCGACAATTCCAGGCGATGGTTCAACTGTGGTCGCAGCAAGGGGTTACCTCCCTCGTAGGTGTAACGGTTATCGTACTGGATGAAATTGCGCAACTGGAAATAAACGGGACGGTTGATGCGGCGGCTATAATTCAGTTGCCAGTTCCACTTGTCCTTCTTCCAGGCAACGGAGGCATTGGGGAACCAGTCATTATAGGTGCGGCTGGGTTCCTCCTCACGGATGCCTGACGAATAGTAGTCGGAGTTGATGTGCTCAAAGCGCAGTCCGGCGCCGAAAGTGAAATTGCCCAGGTTGAAGTCATACTCGGCAAAGCCCGAACTGTTATTCTCGCGGATGCGCGTGTCGGATGACAAATGGGACTGGTCGTCGTTGGAATAGGTGCCGTCGGTGCGGGTAAAGGTCAACTCAGTGCCGATGCTGGCGGTACCCTTCCACAGGGGGTGACTCAGGATGAGTTTGCCAGCGGTCATCTGGTTACGCTGGCGGCTCTGGGTGAGCACATGGCGGTCATCAAGTTCATCGCTTAATTCAGTGCGTTCATCTGTATTGCGTTCATTGCGACAATACCACGTGCCGTTAAAGTCGATTGACAATTGGCCAACTTTGCCCACATAATACATATTGACATCGTGCAACGGATTTTGTTTGCGATTGACGAGGGCATCATACCATACGCTGCCCTCAAGCACACCGTTGTTCCATATCTGCTGCTCACCGATAAGACTGCTATTCTTGATATTGACCCCGCTCAAGGTGTAAGAAGCGCCTAGCGAATGGTTGCCGTTGATATCGTAATTGAAGCCTACTTGCTCATAATGCGACTTGCTGCGGAATTTGGTGTCGCCCGTCTGGTCAACATGCACTGTGCCATCCTCCAAGAACAAGTCATTATTGATATCATTGTCCTCGCCCATCCACGCAGTGCGCCAATAGCCCTCGGCAAACAGTTCCAGACCGTGGGTGCGGTATTTCACGTCAATGTCCTGATATCCGCCCCACTCGTGGTTGTTGCGCACGTTGGTCATGGTGCTGACACTGAAGCCGTCGCCCTGGGGCTTGACCGTGTTGATGCGGATAACCGACGACACATTTTTTTTGTATCGCGCACCTGGGCTCGTAATCACGTCGATAGACTTGATGTCGCCCGACTTGAGGCGTGACAACTCGGTATTGCTCTGAATCGGGCGGTTATTGATGTAGATGAGCGGTGTGCCACTGCCAAAAATGCTCACTTGGCCGTCGCCCTTTACATCGACACGGGGCAACTGTCCCAGCACGTCAATACCCGTACCCATGTCGCTGAGCACCGTGCCCGCGACATTGACGGTCATGCCGCCAGTGGTCATCTGGTACTGGGGGCGCTCGCCCTTGATGGTGACACCATCGAGAGCGTATTGGTCGGGCTGCATTTTGATGGTGCCCAGGTGGGGCGACTTGCAGTGGCGATAGACGGGGCGGTAGCCCACGTAGGTGATGCGGGCGAGCACGCCCTGTTGGTCACAGGGGATGACGAAAAGGCCGCTCTCGTTGGTCACGCCGCCGGTAATCAGCACAGAGTCGCGCGGCGAGAGCAGGGCCACGTTGGCATAGGGTAAGGGTTGCCCCATCTCGTCGAGGACGGTGCCCTTGTAGCGCGTCGCTTCCCGCAAGGGGCATTCCACAGCGATGTCCTTGCCCTGAACGGTCATCTTGATGGGATAGAAACCGATCAACTGCCGGATGGCATCAGGCACCGACTTGTTCTTGACCGTGGTCGTCACCCTGAAGTCCTCCAGGTCGTTATACAGGAAACTGATGTTGTATTCCCCACCCTGCTCATTGAGCCACTTGAGCGCCTCGCTCATCGACACATCATGGAACGACCGCGACACCCGCTGCCCGAAGGCAGCCGTGGCCATGCACAAGCATGCCACGAGATAAATCATGCGTCTTGCCATCATTCCACCACGATTGTATTGCCCTCGATGCTGACTGACACGCGCTCGAACATGTTCAGGCGCTCAACGACACTGTTCAATTCCTCGCCAGGATGCAACTCAAAGTAGAAGCGCAGGTCACGGGCCTCCTCGTTGCGGAACTCGACTTGCATGCCATAGCGGGTAGCGATACCTTCCAGCATCTGGCCGAGCGACTGGTTATCAAATACCACAGGTTCCTCCACGACTGCTATTGTATCGGCTACTGCAACGCGTGAGGCCGATTCGGCCGATTCCTCCGATACGGTTGCGACGTTTTCAGTCTTTTCTTGAGGTTTGTCTTTAGCACTGTGTTGCACTGCCTGGACGGTGGCATAGGTGAAGGCCGATAGCATGATCACGCCCGCAATCATGGCGGCGACCTTGAGCCAGCGGCGGTTTTTCACTGGGGCGTTGAGGTGCTCCTGCTCGAAGCGTTGCCACTCGGCATCCACGTCGGGCACGGGGATGTCGGTCATGGCGCGCTTGGCCGCGGCCAGGTGCTGCTGCGTCTCGTCGTCAAGCATAGCGGCCAACTGCTCGTCGGTGTAATTCTCGGGATGCTCGTGCATGTCGAGCAAGCGGCTGATGTCATCATTCTGTTCCATAACGTCTATTGTTTTGTGTTGTTGAAGTAAGCGTTGATTTTCTCCAATGACTGTGACAAGTGGTGATGAACCGTCACGCGGCTCACGCCCACGGCATCGGCGACCTGCTGGCAGGTCATGTCTTGCAGGTAGCGCAGGGTGAAGATGCGACGCGACAACGGAGGCAACTCGGTATTGATATATTCCCGCAACTCATTGAGCATGAGAGAATCGTCGGGGCCATCGGCAAGCGGCTCGGCATTGTTCGAGTAGAGCTTGACGAAGCGTTCCCTCACCTGCTTGTTGCGGATCACATTGATACAACTGTTGCGCACACACGTCAACAGGAAGCTGCGGGCATTATCGCTCTTGATGGTCATGCCGCCCGCTGCCAGCGATGCAAACACGTCGCTCA
>CAMVBJ010000064.1 GCA_947165675.1 uncultured Prevotellaceae bacterium | reverse complement strand
GCTTCTTGTGGATGGTCTGTGGAGCAGTATAAAGGTACTCCTTGAACTTGTTGCAGAGGTCAACATCTATCTCGCCAAAGGTGCATTTCCCTTCGCAGAAGGTTTCGAAATGCTTATAGACGTTCTGCCACTTGGTGTTCCTGGCATCGGCCTTCTTCTTGAACCATGCGAGGAAGTTGCCTTTCTCCTTCTCTCTGTCAAAGAAGTCGTAGCGTTCGTTCACGATGCTCTCATAGCGTCGGCAGCGCAGTGCCTCGGCTTTCTCCGTCATGCGCTCGTTGTAGTCACGCTCGCGCTGGTTCTTGGGCTTGGCAAAGATGTAGATGCCAAGTGACTCATGTCGCTGTACCTTCATGGTTGACTCGTCCCTGTAGCCGGGGTAGTAGTCAAGGTAGAAGCTCAGCTGCGTACCTTTCTTTATCTTACGCGTACGCAGGGTTACTGTCTTGCAAATGTTACTCATACTTGTATGAAATTTGTTTTGTTAATAATCGAAGGCTATGCGTCTCATAGCGAGTGCAAAGTAACTGCGTGATGAAAGTGTGACCAAAGCACCTTTTCATAACTCACGGATAATTGTACTTTCACGCAGTTGATGCCTATTATTGGGCATTATTGTAGCCTGTAAGCCCCGAATTGTGCCAGTCTGCTTGCCATTATTCGGTCTAATTCCTCCTTGGCAATGAGGTTCTGGACACCGACTTTCACCTTCGTAAGGTTGTTCGTCTTGACGATTACACAGATATTGCTCTTGGTCAAGCCGTATTTCTCGGCTGCTTCGGCGGTGGTGTAATAGGCATCACTCGTCTTCAGGTCGGGACGGAAGATGTCATCAAGATGTTTCTTTGAATAATAGGTCTTGCCATATTCTCGCTTGGTGGGAATATGGCGGCGGTAGGCTTGGGTGCGCAAGGATTCCTTGGATGTGGAATAGAGTGCCTCTGCCTCATCCGTTGTGAGCCACTCTGTCAGAGCTTCAATCTCGGCAGACACTCCGAAGAGTGCATCCATGTGCTTTCGGCTATAATAGTTCTTGCCTGCAATCTTGCAAATGGGTACTTGGTTATTCTTGGCAGAAGTGTAGAGCCATGAACGCTTCACTTTGTAGATAGCCATAACATCCTCGCCAGAGATGTATTCAAGTGGCTCGATGCTCTGAATTGAATTCTCTTTTCTCGCTGGCTTACTTGAATGTCCCTTCTTCAACGAAAGGGAAGAAGGAGTCATAGGCTTGTATGTTGGCAATACTCTATAATAAGGATTGCCAGCAAGCATCTTCTCAATGTCTGCCTTACGGATAAATGCCATTCGGTTGCTGATTCGTGATGCAGGAAGTTTACCCTCGTTTACCAACTTGTAAACGTACTGACGGGAGCATCCCATGAGGATGGCTGCCTTGGAGAATGTAAGATACTCCTGGCTGGCGATGTCTATAACAGGCTGGACAGCCTTCAAAAAGTCCTGTTGTCTCTTCTTGCGCTGAGCCTTTGCCGCCTCGGCACAATGTTCTGAGCAATACCTCTGCGAGCCGCTGTTACAAGTGAACTCCTTACCGCAGAAGGCACATTTTCTTGTCTTTCTCATTTGACTCCTTTTTATGTGGTTTTACAATCAATTTCATGCAAACCGCCACGGAGTGAACTTTCGTCAATCATTGACACCCATTGTCAACTCATTCCACGATGTCACGTTCTTCAAATGAGGTCACTTCCTTGCTCTTTTCCCTCTCGTTAATCTGTCAACCGTTGTACACTCTTGTCAACCTTTGTCAACCCTGTCCACGAGATGGCAAAATAAAAGCCCTCAAAATTCTCCGCGGTAGAAATGCGTTGCAAAGGTAAGCGGATTTTTGAGAACCACCAAAAAGCAAGTCAGAAGTGTTAAAATCTAAAAGTATTTGATATACAGAGGATTATCCCTATGTGTTTTTCATTGTTTATGGTTGTTTAGAGGTCTCTACATACAGCCATCGAATGCACGGCTATCGATTGAGATTACTGAGTTGGGAATTGTTATATCTGTAAGACTTGTGCAATCATCGAAAGCATACGTACCAATAGTGGTGACAGTATTTGGTATGATGGTATTCTTGCAACCTGCAATCAATTTATTACTTGATGTCAGAATGATGGCATTACAATCATCGCGTGAATCGTACTTTGAATTATTGCTATCTACTATAATTCTTGAAAGCGCAGTGCAGCCACCGAAGTCACTGCTAACTGATGCGATTGTGCTTGGTAATGTCACGCTTGTTAAGCCAGTGCAGCCAGTGAACGCATGATAGTTGATGGTAGTGACCGTGTATGTCTCTCCATCATAAGTAACCGTCTCTGGGATGACAATGTCACCGGAATAATCACTATGCATCACAGTTACACGATTTTCGTAGATGTTGTAGCAGATGCCGTCGACTTCAAAATCATAGGCTGATGCGGTAAACACTGCTAGTAGCAGTAACAATGTAAAGAGGAAGTACTTTTTCATAATTTAGTTTTTTGGGTTGTTATACAATAATTGATTAGCTAGCTATAGCTGTTTGATAAGATGCTTGTATCGTTACAAAATTCGTGAATATTTTTCATTTTGGCATACTTTTTCCTTGATAAATCGAATGATGTCTATTTTTTTACAGAATTCTGTCTAATTTTTTTACACTCTCGGTGAAAAAGGACTTTGCCAAGGCCTGGAATTTCTTTTTTATTGTGGTTTTTTTTTGTGAATTGGGTAAAATGTCGTATCTTTGGGGAAAATTAGTAAAATCACGAAATTCAACGCATTAAATACTTCGAATCGCTTATGTCAAGAACAATAACATTCAACGAACTGCGACGGATCAAAAACAGTCTGCCGGAAGGTTCCATCCACAATATCGCCGACAAACTCAACCTGCCGGTTCAGTCGGTGAGAAACTACTTTGGCGG
Source organism: uncultured Prevotellaceae bacterium (assembly GCA_947165675.1). Classification (GTDB taxonomy): domain Bacteria; phylum Bacteroidota; class Bacteroidia; order Bacteroidales; family Muribaculaceae; genus Sodaliphilus. The sequence goes on along the minus strand of CAMVBJ010000064.1, from coordinate 5,451 downwards.
GTCAAATTATGATTTCGGGACCAATATGGGTTTCCACCTGGAGCCGGGTCCTGATGGTGGATTTGTCGTGCTTGACGACCCTCAGATTCTTGACATGGCACTCGAAATACTCGAGCAGAAATCCTGATACGTAATCTCTCCACAGCAATGGACAACAAGAACAGCAACGACCCCAACCGACTGATAACCGTGGCTATCCACACGTTTGACCGTGCGGTAGATCTCAAGAATACACTCGAGGAAGAGGGCATCGAGGTGAAGCTGCACAACGTTAACCTTGACGAGAAAGTGCTGGGCTCGGGTGTGAGGGTTCGCATCCGCGAGCGTGACTTGCCCCAAGCGTTGCAGATCATCGAGTCGCCCGAGACCTCCACGAGCGACAAGAGTTGCGTGTTGCTGCCGGTGGACTTTGGCAAGTACTCGCTCAAGTCGGTCAAGCTGGGCATGGAGTACGCTCGTCGCAGCCGAGGCAAGGTCCTGTTGCTGCACAGTTATATTGCTGAACGCCACACGATGTCGCTACCCTTCGGCAGCGACCGCTATGAGAGTCCCGAGGATGACTTCAAGAGTGTCAAGAAGAATGCACGCCAGCGCATGGATGAGTTCGAGAAGATGCTTCTGGACAAGATTGCTGCTGGCGAACTGCCCAAGGTCAAGATTGAGACCAAGGTGACCGAGGGCATCCCCGAAGAGCAGATTCTGCATTATGCCCACAAGTATGATGTCTCTCTCATCGTGATGGGAACCAGTGGTACCAACCGTCGACGTCAAAACCTCATCGGCAGTGTGGCTGGCGAGGTGTTGGATGCCTGCAAGTTCCCGATATTCACGGTTCCCATCGGTATGCCTGACGTGGGATTGACCGATATTACCCGTGTGGTCTTCTTTTCCAACCTCATTCAGCAGGACATGATTTCACTGGACCGTTTTGCGCGGCTGTTCAACATGCGAGGTGTTGAGGTCACCATCATTCCAGTGGTTGATAAGAAGGATCGTCGCCTGGTGGATCAGTCATTGCAGCAACTGGTTCAGTATTGCCGTGAGCATTATCCTGAATGCACATTCAAGACCAAACGCATAGCTGCCAAGACCTTTATGGACAGCTTCGCCCAGTTTGCCAAGGACGAGGACATCCAGCTCATCGCTGTCCCCAACAAGAAGTCCAGCATCTTTTCGCGCCTGTTTAACCCCAGCATCGCCCACCGCGTCCTGTTCCAGACCGACACACCGATGCTGGTCGTTCCCGTGTGATATTTACTGCAGCCGTTCCTTCACGCGCTGCCAGGCGTGTGAGCCGAACAGGAAGCATTCCTTCATCGTGTCCAGCATCACCTTGAAGCGGCTCATGGGCACGGTAAAACTCAGTTCATTCTTGCCCACCCACGGTCGCACCGATGGGTCAAACAGCCCCAGGAAACAACGATGCCCCTTGCTGGCATTCTCGATGACCGTCATCGACACGACGGTGCTGCATCCCGAACCGAACCGGGCCACCACAGCATCGGGCTCGTTGGTGTCATAGAAAGCCCATCCGCACAGCCCCGACAGCACGTCGGGCGTGGCATAAAACATCACACCCTCATAGCCCTCGAGTGACTCCGCCTGATCTATCCTGATGAAGTTCAGGTAAGGCTTGGTCGCGCGTGGCATTTCCAGTTGATTCACATAGTCGGCTACCATCTGGGGCGTGCGCTTATATTTCTCGGTCAATGAGACAAAGCGAGGCACCCGCTCGGGCATGTCGCTGAAGCCCGTATATAGCTTGCCACCCCCGCAACCGATGACCTCGGCACTCAGGCTCACGGGCACGCCTTCACGCGCTGCTTGCAGGCCCTTAAAGAAGCAGCCGCCAATCTTGGCCGTGTCGGCTACCGCCACATCACTATATCCAAACAACAAGGGCAACTGCGCGTTCTCTCCGAACGCTTCCTGATAACTCTGAATAAATTCCATCAATTCCATATCTCATACTTATCTCATACTTATCTCATACTTATATTGGTTAATCCATATTATGTCGCAAATATAGCCAATATTTGTCAATATTGTCTATCTTTGTAGTCTATAGAATTAAAATCTAATGAATATGGGCAAGGAAATGAAAAGATTTGTTTGGCGTGAGTCCGAGGGTATTCTCAAGGAATCCAGAATTATTGTTGACACGGTAACGGGCGTGAATTACCTTTTTGTGCACGAGGGGTATGCAGGAGGTTTGACCCCACTGCTCGACGCTGATGGCAAGCCCATCGTCACCCGCGTCATCATCGATGACTAACAGCCGCCAGCCCCATGATCTCAAGCCCGTGCTTGACGGCGCCCGCACATCCCGACCAGAAGCGACCGATATGCGGAGTCTTCTTGCCCGCCTTGCTGATGTAGCTGGGGTCGATGGCGATGGCCTTGCGACCCTCGGTGCCGAAGTAGCGCAGGGCAAGGGCGGCGTTGAAGCGCAGCCAGTTCAGGCTCTTCGAGCGCAGCCGCCCGAAGTTCTGGCGGTAGCACTGTTCGCAGTGCCTGCCGTAGCGGCCCATTTGGGTGAAGTTTATCTTGCCTGGTATGACCATGTATAAAAGTAGTACCTCGATGATGACTGACTCAAAACTTTTGCTTAACTTTGAGGCGCAATCGTGCAAGGCCTCCTTGCAGATGCCCGTATATTGGTCGAGTGCTTCTGAAATATATCTCACATCTTAGCAGTGTTTGGCGACCACTAAGTTGCTGAATATCAGGCACTTGGCAAAATTTTATCAGGTATATATTGTTAAAATAACTCATTGATTTTCAAATATTTAAATTAATTATTAACTAAGTATTTTTTTAAGCCTATGCAGACTAAATTATTTCTTTTAGGTCTTGTTGCTGCATTGAGTTTCTCGTCAATGCAAGCACAAGAAAAAGTTTATGTATCAGACGCTTACAAGACCATGAAGTCTGTAACCATCAAGAAACAGCCATTAAAGGCCAGCCTCACGAAGGCCATGCGCCTCAAGGCGGTATTGCGTGCCGATGTCCCCGATGGCATGGCTCAGGTAACACTCACCGCTGGTGACCTTTGGGAAGATGGTAGTGGCTATCAGATGCTGCTCGATGCCGACGCTACTGCCTATGGCACCATTTTCCAGGCAACCGGAGGACTGACAACCAGTGGATCAGCCGATGCAAGTGTGTACGACCAATTTGAGTACAAGATTCCCGAGAATGCTGATGGTGACCTGAGCACTACCAATGTGGTGATCAACAACAGCATCACAATCACCATTCCCGCAGGAACCTATGACTATTGCATCGCCAATCCCACTGCTGGTGACAGGGTTTGGATTGCCTCCGATGAGGGACCCGATAAAGGTCGTGCCGACGATTTTGTCTTTGAGGCTGGTTACAACTACGTTTTCACCCTCAGCCTCTTTGGCGATAATGACGGTGTAACATTGACTATTCCCGTCGAGGGTCAGGCATTGACCATTCCCGAGGCACTGAATGCAGTTCCCGCTGCTACCTCGGCCGACATCGCTTGGACGGACAACGATGACATGGGTTGGAGCCTGCGTTATCGCCCCTATGTTGACCCCGCTTTCGTTAGTAAATTTTGGGATTTTCCCGTCGATCAATACGGGGAACAAACTAAGGACTTCGCAGTTTATGATGCCGATGGTGATGGCAACAACTGGGGTGTGTCCTACACCGATGACACTCAAATGGATGCTTGCTTCTTCTCGGCAAGTTACTATAACTATCAGGCTCTCTCTCCCAACAACTGGCTGATTACACCGGCCGTTATGCTGGGTGGCACGCTCAAGTTCAAGACTTGGAACAGGTCAGATAGTTACCGCGACAAGATTGCCGTCTATGTATGCCCCAACGCTGAGTGGGAATCTGTTGACGAGTTCATTATGCTTCAGGACAACATCGTTCCCGGTGTAGATTCCGAGGAGATTGTGATTGACCTGAGCGCCTATGAGGGCATGGGTCATATCGCCTTCCGTCACTATGACAGCCATGACAAGTACGCCATCTATGTTGATGACATTGAAGTGATCGTTCCTGACGCACAGGAAGTTAAAGACTGGATTGTTGTTGAAGGTCTGGATGCCACCAACTACACGATCGATGGCTTGACTCCCGAAACCGAGTATGAGGTTCAGGTACAGGCTGTGGGTCATTTTGGCACTTCCGATTGGACCGAGTCAACTCTTTTCACCACGCAGGAATTCGTGCCCGAGGTAATGAGAGGTGATGTGAACAGGGATGGTAATGTAAACATCTCGGACGTTACTGCCCTGATCGACATGCTGCTCACAGGTGACAACTCATACAGCCTTGCTGCTGACTGCAACCGCAGTGGCAACATCGACATCAGTGATGTCACCACCTTGATTGACTACCTGCTAAGCGGTACCTGGACCGACGCTGAGATGGTTTATACCGTTGTTGGTCCCGAGAGCGTCATCGGCAGCGACTGGAATGTTAACTATTACGATGGTAGGATGACTAAGGGTGCTGATGGCATTTATTACTGGTTCAAGAACGAAGTTGCGTTGGATGGCAACTTTGAACTCAAGATTGTGGGCAACCACAACTATAGCCTCTATGAGTGGCCCATCGGCGAGGGCAACAACTGGATTGCCAATGTCCCCGAGGCAGGTATCTATGACATCATGATCACGTTCAATCCCAATGCCGCTGAAGCCGAGCGCATCAACTGCGTCTTGACCAAGACACACGTTTACACTGTGATTGGCACCCCCGGTGCCGTCTTTGGCAGCGAAGACCCCTACGACGAGGGAAACCGGATGGAAAAGGGCGATGACGGCATCTACAGGAAGGCCTATGAGGGTCGCTACCTCACCGAATGGACTGATGTCAAGTTCAAGGTTATTCAGGACTGTAATATGGAGATCTCATGGCCTAAGACTGAAGAAGGATATTGGTATACTGCCATTCCCGAAACTGGCGTTTACAGCTTCTACATCACCTTCAATCCTGAAACTGGCGAGGTGACCTGTGAGACCAAAAAGGAAGTTCTGCCTGATTTTCCTGAGTAATCTTTTCCGCTGATCCGCGCTATATAAAATAGCGACGAATAACGACCGTCCGCAACACCTGTTTATAGGCATTGCGGACGGTTTCCTTTATCAACAACTTATCAATCAGAATTCCAAGATATTGGTGTCCGGGGAAAATTCGCCAAGATTGCATAAACACCTCGTAATCAATACTACCATGGCGGCAACGACAAGGTCGGTCAGCTTGAGCAGTTCCTTGCGGTAGCGCTCGATGACCGCTATATAGTGGTCCGCCAGCGTCTTGTTGCGCTTCTTGAGTTCGAAGTTCCTCGGTGTCTGGTGGGCACGCAGCATCATGCAGTTGTGGGCGTCGATATCTATCAGCCCCAGCCTCATGATCTCAAGCCCGTGCTTGACGGCGCCCGCACATCCCGACCAGAAGCGACCG
>CAMVBJ010000063.1 GCA_947165675.1 uncultured Prevotellaceae bacterium | reverse complement strand
CTGGGCATGCAGGCTGCTGTCGAGGCCTATGCCAACTACACGCCGTCGAACACGACGCTGACGTTCTACTACGATAACCAGCGTAGCACCCGCACTGGCACGACCTATGACTTGAACACTGGCTACAGCTCCCCTGGGTGGTACTTGGATGGCACCTACACCAGTGTGACCCGAGTGGTCTTTAAATCCCTATTCGTCATTGCTACCCCGACGACCACATACAGCTGGTTTTGTGATATGGAGAATCTTCAATCCATCACCGGAATCGCCTACTTAAACACTAGTGAGGTGACCAATATGGGTTGGATGTTCGGTGGTTGTTCTTCTTTGAAGAATCTTGACCTGAGTTCCTTCAACACGGCCAATGTGACTGATATGCGATGTATGTTCTATAATTGTGAATCTTTGATGAGCCTTGACTTGAGCCACTTTAATACGACTGTTGTAAATGATATGTATGGCATGTTCGACCATTGTGAATCTCTAACAAGTCTTAATGTGAGCAATTTCAACACCGCTAATGTGACCGATATGAGATACATGTTCCGAAATTGTAAACTTTTGACAAGCCTCAACGTGAGCAGCTTCATTACGGACAACGTGACCAGCATGGGTGACATGTTCAGTAATTGCTGTGGCTTGACGAGTCTAGACTTAAGAAATTTCAATACGTCCAACGTGACCAACATGGAAAGCATGTTCTGGGGGTGCAGTGCCTTAACGGATCTTGAGGTGAGCAGTTTCAACACGGCTAATGTGACCAATATGGGTATCATGTTTAGTGATTGCAACAGTTTAACGAGCCTCGACGTAAGCAACTTCAATACTGCCAACGTGACCACAATGAACAGGATGTTCGAAAATTGCTCAGCCTTGACGAGCCTTGACTTGAGCAGTTTCAACACTGCCAAGGTGACCAATATGAAATGGATGTTTTTTGATTGCACTAACCTGAAAACCATCTATGTGGGCGACGACTGGAGCACGGCAGCCGTGACGAGTTCCGATTATATGTTCTATTATTGCACCAAATTGGTGGGCGGCAAGGGAACGACCTATGATGGCAACCACGTGGACAAGGCCTATGCCCGCATCGACGGCGGTTCCAGCAATCCGGGCTATTTCACCGCTCCTGAATTGTTTGATGAAGCATTGAACGTCGAGGGCGGCGACATCCACTTCGAGTCCACGGGGGATTATCCCTGGACAGTTATACAGGAGGGTAGCCGCATGTATGCCCAGTCAGGCAACGCGGGCGTGGCAAACAGCTCCTCGGTGATGACGGCGACGGTAAACGCTGTCGAGGGCGATATTCTGAAGTTTGACTTCAAGGCCTGGGGCGAAGGCACATCAACGCTGCATGACAGATGCTCTTTCAGCATCAACGGCGTGGAGCAAATCGCTTACGGCGAGTATCAGAACGCTCGCTGGGAAACCTATTCCGTTTACTTGCCCGCAGGGGAATGCACGCTGGAATGGAGCTACACCAAGGACCTCAGCGTCAATAGACCGGGCGACTACTTCGCGGTGGACAATGTGGCTATCATCTGCACTACGTTGCGTGGCGACGTAAACGGTGACGGCGAAGTGACCATCTCTGATGTGACCGCCCTGATCGACTACCTGCTCAGCGGCGACGCGTCGGCCATCAATACTGACGCCGCCGACTGCAACCAGGACAATGGCGTGAGCATCAAGGACGTTACCGACCTTATTGACTACCTCTTGTCTGGTACCTGGAATTAAACATCATCAAAACCTAAGTGATATCCCTCATGCTCATCATGGGCGTGAGGGATTTTTCTATTCATGGAGCGAAAAAAAACCGTCCAGCACCTTTGTTTGTGATGCGGACGGTAGTTGCGGCAATCATACCTGAAGAGGGACCTGTACCATCGCTTTACAGGACGAAGATTGAACTTGAACAACCTTAACAATTGAACACTGTGAACAATATTGGGGGATAGTCAAAAATTGTGCGTTTTTCTCATTCTACTATAATAGTAGTAGTTATATCAAATAACTACTCATGCTTTTGAGATGAAAAATGAAACCCGACAGGACACCTTTTGATGGGTGTCCTGCCGGTAATAAGTCGTAAGGTCTATTTTTCGGCGATAAGGAAAGCCTGCAGAATTCTGGTTTTTAGCTATGGCTTTTTAGCCGTTAGCTAGTGATTAGTCATGCTGCCCAGAGTCCCGACTAATTATCACAAGAGGCGGTAGAATTGCCATGCGTAGATGAGTTCTGTGACGACAATGATGGAATCCAGGAAAATGTCGTTCAGTCCGATGCCCAGCATATACCATGCAATGGGGAGGAAAAAGACAACGAGGATGCGTACAATCATCCAGATGCCCACTTGCTGCATTCGCCCGCGGTACCAGATAGTGATCAGTGTCCCCAGCGGCAGGTAGGCCAACGGCAGCGCGCAAGCAGTGATGAAACTGACTTCGGGCAATGCCGGCTCAATGAGGATGGAGATAAAACTGATGATGTTGAGCACAAGGACAATTATCCACAAAGCCGTCAGCGGGTGATACAGGCGTTTCATGCCACGCATCGTGGCATAGTACATGATCACCATCCCCACTGTATTGATGAGCGCAATAACTGCAGAAGCGTGCTCTTTCAGCCAGTAGTCAATCTGGGTGATGGTGCATATTGCCGCCGCCACCATGATGATGAAGGCTACTGTAATGACCCATTGGGGTAGTCCAGAGGTCAGGTGGTTGATGTTGCGGAGAGTCGATTGGGTGTAATCGAGATTGTTGTTTGTGGTCGTGCTCATGTGCGAATCGCGAATTTTGTTTTAATGGCACAAAGGTAATCATTCTCATTTTAAAACAAGACTAAACGGATGAATGTTTAAGCCTTTTTTTACTAAGAATTGGCGATTTGGTTGCTTTGTAATCGATTTGGTTGATATACAATTAGAAATTTTGCCGAATTGCTAGAATCCAGTCAGAAATGATAGTATTTTTGTGTCAAATCTAGAGATATGGTTGATTGATATGCAAGATACCCTTACACTGAAACTCATCATCGTGGCTATAACGGCTACATTTTTTGCGGTTATCCTCGCACTAGTGCTATCGTTTAATGTGATCCAGAAGCTGATGAAGCACAATACCAATCTGATGAGTCAGGTGCGCGAGAGTGATGAACAACAGGCTTCAGCCAGGGAAGCCTTCTATCAGGCCGAACATGAACTGCAGAAAGCCGAAGAGGAGCTCAAGAAGGCCCAAGATAAAATCAATGACATGATGTGTCAAGCCAATCAGGCCGACCATGCGGGCGTGTTGTTACAGCAGGAGATCAATGATGTCACCAACGTTGCCGACATGACCGACGAGCAGCTCATGGGCTGGATAGATGCACAAATTGAGAGTTTGGGACTGTACAAGAACCCCAATGTGACGCTCAAGGAGATATCGAAAGCGCTCGGCTTGACCCAGCGGCGCATCACTCAGACCATCAAGACCCGACGAGAAGACAACACGCTGGCTGAGTACTTGAACGCCAAGCGTCTGCTGGAAGGCTGTCGCCTGCTGGTGGAGCAGCCCAACTGGACGGTCGACGCTGTAGCCCACGAAGCGGGCTTTGGAGGCACGACTACCTTCCGCACCATATTCAGGAACCGCTTTGGCATGTCGCCCAAGCAATACCGCGAGAAAAAGCACCTGATTAAGGGCTCCCAAGAAGAGGAAAGACAACAATAATAAACATTAATATATTATTATGAAGAAAGCAAAGTTTTACATCACTATGGTTGCATTTGTCGCCATCAGCATGACGATGAATGCGCAGTACACACAGACCGACCGCATCGCCCAAGGTGTGCTCAACGGCATCAACTCAGTGTTGGACTCACAGGAACGCAAGCAGCGTGCCGAAATCCAAACTCGCGAGAAGGCTCAGTATCAAGTCGATTTCAACGCTGCTATGGACGAGGCTCGCGAGCTGGAGGAGGATGGCAAATATGCTGAAGCCCTTGCCAAGTATGAGGAGGCCGCCGTGCTGAACTGGAATTATGGCTACACCGACCAGCGCAATATCACGCGCAAGATCACCAGTCTGTATGGTCCTGCCGGACGCACCGAAGAGGGTCCCAGTGTCATCAACAACGACAAGGTGACCTTGTCCGATTACTCGGGTTACCGCTTCATGAGAGAGAATCCGATCTTCAAGGCCGATAAGAATGCCGGTAACATCAAGATCCTTCGCGTGTGCTGCTCCGACACCGAGACCCGCGTGGAATTCGAATATGAGAACGATGAGGCCAAGGCCGTCTATGCCAGCGTCCCCGCCGATACCTACATCAAGGGCAAGAAGAGTGGCAAGCTGCGCATTGTTCAGGCCCAGAACATTGGCGTCAAACCCTCTAAAGCCCTGATTGAGCAGCCTTATCAACGACTGCGTTTTGCCCTGATTTTCCCGCCCATGTCACTCGAGGACAACGAGTTTGAACTCAAGATGCCGGGCAAGTACTGGAATTTCAAGAACATCCCTTGCAAGTAATCGCTGCAACGCAATTGAAACAGAATCATTTAATACACCATTGTTATAATCAATTAAAATTATGTTCAAGAATATTACCTATCATTTTGGCAAGTTGGTTATTGTTGTAGCCATTTTAATTGCCTCAAGTGTTCCTGCCCATGCATGGGAATATACTGACTTCTTGGTGATGAGCGGACCAAGTTTGGTGCAGGGTCCTTACGCTCCATCTGATGGCACTTATACTCCAGATTATTCCACCTTCCCCTATTGGGTTGGATCGTTTAACTTTAATTTTACCATCACAGTTTTGCCCGATAACATTCCCTCCGATTTCGTTATGCCTGCCAGTGTGGTATCTTATATGAAGGTCAAGGATACCTATGGCAAATATTATCTGAATAAAGACATCTCAGAGAATGTTAGAACTGCATTACAAAATAACATAGGTGAACCAGGTTATGGTGATAAGGAGATAATTGGAATGATTGAAAGTTTCAATTTGGATCTGGGCGGTCAATACGAGTTCAGTCAATACCTGGATTTTTTGAACTGGGACAAGACTGTGATCCAAGAGATTTATGACCCTGCTTCGGTGCGTATTGGCGGCAATCCCGAACCCGACTTGGGCCAGAATATTGACTTCACTGCTTATTTTAACACGGGCTACCCCTATGATATCGCTTCCTATACCGGCAATGAAAATGTGAATTACCGTTTAGAGTACACCGCCCCCAAGAGCACCGAAAGCGTGCTCATCACAAGCGGCAATGTGCCCTTGACCTTTGCCCAGAGCACCACGCCATTGATTGCCGTGCGCGACTCGTTGCATCTCGTTGTCGATAAACCCAATGTTGGTACTTACAGGATGCTTTTCGACTCCGACACATGGCCCGTTGCCAACAAGGATTACTACTTCATCGTCAAGGACACCGTGCGTGCCGAAGCCAGCATCGATCGTGATGTCATTGATCTGAATACCGACGATGAAATCACTGCGAGTGCATGGGTGAACTATGGTTTCCCCTATATCCCCGCTGTCAAGCCCGATAATGACACCACTGAGTATGACACTGTTCCCACCGTGCGCTTCATCGCCACCCTGTATTTTGACTATGGCCCCGCTTATCGTGTTGCCGATACGGTTGCTGTTGTGGATGAGGCATTTGCCGAGAATGATCTTGACTTACGCCGCGAGATGAAAATCAGTCTCGATAGCGTCAAGCAAAAATACACAAATACTGATTTTCAGCCTTGTGTGAATGTGACCATCTCATTGAATCGCAGAAATGTGTTTACTAAGGATTTCCCTGTGACTATCAAAGCTATCTATACCGCTGTCGAAGAGATTTCCGCAGCCCTTCCCGAGAACCGTCGTGGCATCTACGACATCATGGGCCGGAAGATCGACATGCCGTTCGAGCAACTGCCTAGCGGCATCTATATCGTTGACGGCAAGAAGGTAGCCAAGCGGTAAACTATGTCATTGACCATTCAATTTTTTATAACACCTAATTATTATTTATTTAATTAATTATTAATTTTTTAAAAATCAAAAAACCAAAAAATGAAGAAGTTTTTATTTACTGTAGGCGCCATCATGTGTGTTGCCTTACTGAGTGTTTGCATGTCATCGTGTGACGAAGAGAAAGAGCCATTAATTGCTATCTATACGGTTAGCACCGCTATGACCAATGAGCAGAAAAAAATAACGTCTGCTGATGGCAATACCGAAGCCAAAGCAAATTATGAAGCCCTTTATGCCGAGTTTCAGCAGTTGGTCAAAACCGATACATGGAATGTGGATATCAACAAGAAGAATCAAGATGAGGTCCTGAAGCGTGAAGATCAAAATGCCAAGAAGAAATTTGACGATATGGTCGCCAAGGTTAATGCTTTCAAGGCCAAACTCGATAAACTTGACAAGACCCTCGTGAAGAACCAGTTTGACTGGGATTTCGACGCAGTAGTTACTTGCATTCGAGGCGAACTCAGTGGCAACACGACCCTTGACACCAAGACGATCGCCATCCATTACGATGGTATGACCGACTGATAGTGAGTAAAAACGATTATACACCTAAATTTTAATATTAATCTAACTAGAATCAAAAATTATGAAGAAGTTTTATTATTTGAGTGTGTTGGTCCTCATGGCCGCCCTCACAATGACAAGCTGTGGCAGTGACGATGATGGCAAGGACGAACCCAAGCCTTCGACCAAGACTGTGAACTATGAGGCATCTGTCACCCTCTCCCAAGACTTGATTGACCTCTGTAACGTGACTCTGACCTACAAGGATGGTGATGGCAAAACCGTTACCGAGAATGTCACATCCACTACGTGGAGTAAAAAGTTTGCTGTCAAGACTCTGCCCGCCGTTGTCGGTGTAAAGTGTGACTATAAGATGAAGGAAGGTGTACAGCTGACAAAGGAAAAGTATGACATCATTGCCACCCTTAACCACTATCTCACCATTGATGGTGCGAAAAAAGGATTTGATCAGCCCTTCATCTACACTCAAAACCAAGGTTTGAGAGCCGACAAGGTTGCCGAAATATTGGGCAAGACATCTGGCAGGATGTACGGCTACAATATTAGTGCTAATGGCGAAGTCACCACTACTGAAAATATCACCTTTTAAATAGTGTTTATCACTAATTGACTAAGACAACGAACCCATTTATTACTCAAAAAGTAATTTATGGATTCGTTGTCCAAATATAATCATCACATTAATAATTAATACCCGAGTTCGGGATAAGGAAAAGTTTTTATTAATCAATTTTCAAGATGAACAAGAAGAATATGTTTAAGAGTCTGTTGCTCATGTGCTTGTTGGCCTTGCCGTTAAATACCTTGGCCGACAACTACAAGCGTGGAGACTGTGATCGGAATGGAGAAGTGAACATTGCAGATGTTACGGCATTGATTGACTATCTGCTTACTGACCAGTGGACCGATGATCCTGCAACCTATGACCTTGATGCCCAGGTCGTGCAGACCCGCAGCAGCCACGCCCTCGCCGGTCTGGCTGATGACATCCTCAATCTCCATTTCAATCAGATCATCTTTGAATACACCTCGGTGGGCCCCGACATGAAGACCCCCGTGCGTCTGACAGGTGTCATCTCGATGAATCCCGCCGTGTTCACCAAGCAGGCCGCTCCTCGTGCACTCATGTTCTACAACGAGTTCACGACCGCCAAGCATGGTGAACGCACCTCCCAGAACGAGATTGACGACGTGGGTTTCTATATGAACAAATATCAGAACCTGATTGCCGTCTCGGCTGACCTGTATGGATGGACGCTGACCGAGGACAAGCCCCAGGCCTACTGCTGCCCGGAGATTACCGCTCAGGAATCCATTGACTGCTGGGATGCCGCTATGGGCATCTTGAGAGACATGGGTTATGCCATAGATGGCTTGCACACCTTCAACGTGGGTTACTCCAGTGGCGGCTTCTCGGCCATTGCCTTGCAGCGCTATGTGGACGAGAAGCGTCCCGACCTGCACTGGGACCTCACTGCAGCAGGCGCAGCCCCCTTTGACATCTGCACCATCTATGAGAACTATGTCGAGACCGATTTCTCGGGTTACATCTGCGCCCTGCCCCTTATGATGGTGGCCTACAAGGAGACCTACAACATGGACTTCAGCTACAGCGACGTCTTCCAGGAGCCCCTTGCCAGCCACATTCAGGATTGGATCCTCTCCAAGGACTATGGCACATGGGACATCAACAACCTGATCGGCACCGAGAGGATCAGTGAGGTGCTCACACCGGCTGCGCTCGACTACACTACCGGCGTCGGCAAGGTAGTCTATGACAAGTTCCGCAGCAACTCGCTGTGCGGTCCCGGTCAGGACTGGCAGCCTAGCACCCAGACCAAGTTCTTCATCATGCACAGCGCTGGCGACAAGTACATGGACTATGGAGTAGGCATTGAGATGGCCGACTACCTCGAGAGCAAGGGTTGCCAAGTAGAGACCGACTTTGCCAATACGGGCAATCACGTATACTATGGTCTGTTGACGTTTACTGGCGGTACCATCCTGCGCATGGAGGAAATGTTGGGCGACAGCGAGAATATAACCAAAATCAAGGAAATGTTTGACCAGGTCAAGGATACGATCAGCGAAATCATGGATGTTGATCTGTAGTCTTTAGTCCTTACTTAGTCTTTAGGTTTTATGCTTGAATAATC
>CAMVBJ010000062.1 GCA_947165675.1 uncultured Prevotellaceae bacterium | reverse complement strand
TTGCTCGTCGAAATTGCAAAATCTTAATTTGGGTGTCTCATTGCGGAAAACAGGAGGCGCATGAGTTGGCTGTCAAGGTAAGCGCCTACGTCTGCACCCAGAACGGAGCCATGCCCACATTGACTCCCGACCTGCTGGCTGCTGCCCGCTAAGCCTCCATCCGTTACGACTGGATATACAACACTCAGTGCCTTCCCCTTATAGCCCATTCCATAAAGCCTGAGGGGGAGGCACTGCATTTCTATTTTCCATTTTTCTATTTTTTCCATGAGTACACGGGGTTCATAAAAAATCCTGCCGAATCTCACGACTGGGCAGGATAGAAGAACAAATCAAACAAATTAAAATGAGAAGTGTAAATAATGGAAAATGGAAACGATATAGCAGATGACCCTGCGCTGAAACGTCTCAGCATCAAACCGTGCTAACGCACGGGAAATTAAAAGAAAATTAAATTTTAAAATTAATTTGATTAATTTCCCGCCCGACAGGGCGGTTAATACCACCAATGGGCCAACTTCTATATCATTGCCAATGTTAATGGTTAAAGGATAATGAATTCGTCATTATCCTTTAACCATTACACATTCTGCACGGCTGATAAGCCGTTAAGGCTATAGGCGTTAGTCACTAGTCAAGAAGTCACTAGTCTATAGCTGACGACTAGAGACTGAAAACTGACAACTGAAATATTTTTTGGGCGAATGTGGGCATTTTGTTTGGCTCGTTAAGCAACTTTAGCTATTTTTGTGTTCATTTTCCCTTGATTCAAGTTTCTAAAGTAGCGGCGCCACTTTAAAAAAGCTTGAGGATAAAGGATAACTTAGGCTATAGGCGTTAGTCACTAGTCTATAGCTAACGACTAGAGACTAGTGACTGACAACTGAAAATGGTTAATGGATTCGTCATTATCCTTTACCCATTACACATTCTGCACGGCTGATAAGCCGTTATATAAAAACATAACAACAAGACATGATGATGACAAGATTCAAGAACTTTACGGTAGCGGTTGCCGTTGTGCTCAGTTTCATGACCGCACATGCTACCACCTTGTCTGCCAACAGGCAGGCCCATGCCCCGATGAACCAGTTTATCGACGAACTGATGGGCAAGATGACCTTGCAAGAGAAAATCGGACAGCTCAACCTGCCCGTTACCGGTGATATCATCACCGGCTCATCGGTCAGTGGAGACGTCGTGAGCAAGATCAAGGCGGGTCAGGTGGGTGGCCTGTTCAACATGAAGGGCGTGCAGAGCATCCGCGCGTTGCAGGAAGTGGCCGTCAAGCAGAGCCGACTGGGCATTCCCCTGATCTTCGGCATGGACGTGATTCACGGCTACGAGACGGTATTCCCCATCCCCCTTGCCATGTCGATGAGTTGGGACATGGATGCCATTCGCAATGCTGCCCGCATCGCCTCGATTGAGGCCACTGCCGACGGTATCTGCTGGACATTCAGCCCCATGGTGGACATCTGCCGCGAGCCCCGATGGGGACGTCAGAGCGAGGGCAATGGCGAGGACCCCTACCTGGGCTCGGCCATCTGTCGCGCGATGATTGAGGGTTACCAGGGTGCTAACCTGGCCGACAAGACGTCGATGATGGCCTGTGTGAAGCACTTCGCCCTGTACGGTGCCCCCGAGGCAGGCCGCGATTACAATACAGTGGACATGAGCCACGTGCGCATGTTCAACGAGTACTTCCCTCCCTACAAGGCTGGTGTGGATGCCGGTGCTGGCAGCTTCATGACCTCGTTTAATGTCATCGACTATATCCCAGCCACAGGCAACCGCTGGCTCATGACCGACGTGCTGCGTGACCGCTGGGGTTTTGATGGTTTTGTCGTGACCGACTATACCGCCATCAGCGAGATGATGAACCATGGCATGGGCGACTTGCAAACCGTCAGCGCACTCGCCCTTAACGCAGGTACAGACATGGACATGGTGGCCGATGGATTCTTGGGCACCCTGGAGCGCTCGCTGAGCGAGGGGAAGGTGAAGATGGCCGATATCGACAAGGCATGCCGTCGCATCCTGGAAGCCAAGTACAAGTTAGGCCTGTTCGACGACCCCTATCGTTACCTGGACGCCAAGCGCGCCAAGAAGGACATATACACCGACGAGCACCGTGCCGTAGCCCGCAAGTTGGCAACCGAAACGTTTGTCCTCCTGCAGAACAACGACGGAGTGTTGCCCTTGAAGCCAGCAGGCAAGATAGCCCTGGTGGGGCCATTAGCCAACACCCGCGCCAACATGCCTGGCACGTGGAGCGTAGCAGCCTCCAGTGACCGCTACAGCACCCTGCTCGAAGCCATGCGCCGCGCCGTCGGTGACAAGGGCGAGGTCATGTATGCCAAGGGGTGTAACGTCTGCTATGATGCTGAGTTGGAGAAAAACTCGACCATGTTCGGGCGTGAGATGCGCGACGAGCGTCCTGCCGACGTGATGCGTGACGAGGCTGTGCACATTGCCCAGCAGTGTGACGTGATTGTTGCCGCCATGGGCGAGCCCAGCGAGATGTCGGGCGAGAGCAGTTCACGCAGCGACCTGACAATACTGGATGCCCAGAAGGATCTGCTTACCGCTCTCAAGGCCACCGGCAAGCCCATCGTGCTGCTCAACTTCTCGGGGCGTGCCACAGTGATGGACTGGGAAGTAGAGAACATCCCCACCATCCTGAACGTGTGGTTCGGTGGCAGTGAAGCGGCCGACGCCATCTGCGATGTGGTGTTTGGTGACGTGTCGCCCAGCGGCAAGTTGACGACAACCATGCCCCGCAATGTTGGACAGGTGCCCATTTATTACAACCACCTGAATACGGGACGTCCCAATCCCAAGTGGTTCACCAAGTACACCAGCAACTATCTTGACGTGCCTAACGATGCATTATTCCCCTTTGGTTACGGACTGAGCTATACCACGTTTGAGTACAGTCCCATGACGCTGAGCAGCAATTCAATGACTGCCGGCAGCACAATCAAGGCCAGCGTAACGGTAACCAACACCGGTAGCCGTGAGGGCGCAGAGGTCGTGCAATTCTACATCCGCGACATGGTGGGCAGTATCGCCCGTCCGGTTCAGGAGTTGAAGGGATTTGAGCGCATCAACCTCAAGCCTGGCGAGAGCCGCACGGTCACATTCACCATTGACCAAGAACAGCTCAAGTTCTACAACAAGGATCTTGACTACGTTTGTGAGCCTGGCGACTTCGAGGCCATGATCGGCCCCAACAGCCGTGACGTGCAGCGCAAGGCGTTTAGTTTGAGTCGTTAGTCAGTAGTCAAGAAGTCACTAGTCAAGAAGTCACTAGTCTATAGCTAACGACTAGCGACTAGAGACTAACGACTAGAGACTGAAAACTGACAACTGAAAACTGTAAAACTGAAAAACTGAAAACTTTACATTCCTATAGATTTGACTTGGGATTCAAAGGCGTCACGGTCTCCTGTGGCGCCATTTTTTATTTTGGCGCGATAATTATAGATGGTATTGACCGAATAATGCAAGAACTCGGCTATACGGCTGCTGTCCTCGATTCCCAAGCGGATGAGTGCAAAAATGCGTATGTCGGTATTTAGCGTTTTGGCATCAGGCAGGGTAATGCGGCACTCGGGACGCAACAGCGCATTGAAATCGTTCACGAAGTTGGGGAACAGATGAAGGAAAGTGCTGTCAAACATCTCGTACAACTCTGCCAGATTCTTGTCACGCAGTTCATTGTTGCCCGTGAATTGACGCAGAGCATCTAAATCCCTGCTCTTGACCATTTTGTTCACGCGCTTGCGCATTTCATCCAGACGGTCGATGTAGAACGAGCATAGATGGATAAAACGTCCCACATACTCATCCTTGACACGATTGGACTCGTTGAGTTTGACATTAGCTTCCCGCATCTGGCCGTTCAACTCTGACAACTGGCCGTTCAGTTGGGCAAGACGTTGATTGCTCTCGCTCAACTCATTGCGGGCGCGCGCCAACTTCTTGCGCTGGCTGTTGCTATAGAACAGGATGCACAACAACATGACGGCCAGCAGGCTCGAAACGACTGCCAAGACAAGTAGCAGGCGGTTGGCTCGCTTGAGTGAGGCCTCATAGTTGTCGCTGATGGCCGTCAACACGGGCGAAATCTGATTGTTGCGCTTGCGGGTATTGAACTTGCCGGCACACTGCCAAGCGAAATGGATATACCGGTAAGCGCGGTCGATGTCACCATCGGCCATCAGCATGTTGGCCAGTTCCCACATGGCCCCTTGATCCATCACAGCATTCCTGACATCGCTCAGGGCCGACTGAGTGACCCAGTACCGCGCCTGGATGGAATCGCCCAGCAGGGCATAATCCAAGTAACGGTAAAACGACACGATGGCATATCCATGGGTGCCTTCCTTGACTTGCTTGAGGCGAATGTCACTGTAGCGCAAGGCGCCAGCGGCGTCACCAGCGGCGTAATGTTCCAGTTCCCTTATTTGCAGCGCCTCATCATCGTTCATCGAGACGCGTGCGGTGTCAATCAGGGACTTGTAATGATTATGTCTGGCATAATACTCCCCTTGCAGACGTGGTACCTTGCAGTAGTACCCCAATTCACTGTACAGGTGGGCCAATGTGCTATAGTAGCGACGCTCATTATTGGCATCGTTGATGCGCTCGACGTCGATAGCGTTCAGGATGTCCATTGCCTCATTATACATGCCCGACTCGGTACATTGATGGGCCATCAAGATGCGGCACTCGTCGGCACGGATGCGGTCGTTCAACCTTGTGGCCAGCTCGATGCAACGGCCGATGTAGTGGATGGCCGAGTCGCTCATGTAGGGTCGGTACTCGTCATACAAGTGACGGCACATCTCGTACTGCACGCGCGAGTCATCAGTAACCCCACTGGCCGTCTTGTAACGCTGTATGCGTTTTTCTCGCTGGCGCACATATTCATCGGAGCGTTCAATCGCCTTATCAAGCTGGCGATAGACCTGTTTTAGGTCGATTTCATCGGCCCAGATGGTCACAGCCAACAGAGTTAGTATATATGTAAGGAATAGCCTTTTCATCGGTTTTTTCGATATAAATCAGTTAAGCAATGCAAAAGTAAACGTAAAATCCCGAATGGGCAACGAAATGGCCAAATTGTTCGATGAAACCGCCAATTTTGGTTTTTTCGGTAGGGCTACATTTTAACCACTTTTTAACGTTTTCAAAAAATCGACAAACACCTGATAATCGCAAACTTAGCGAAATTTATAGTCCAATAACGTCCACTTTTTTGTTTTTGAGCTTAACAGTTCACCTATTTATACTTTAAATTTGCGGTGCAAGCCACCTCGACATGACAGCGTGGTGACAGACCTCAAAAACATTCCATCAAATTACAGAACCAACAGATACAATACAAGTAAAATCAATCAATTTTAATTAACCAATAAACAATGTGACATGAAAGAAAGAAGATTACTTTCACTGCTATTGACAGTCATACTGTCCATAGCGGCATTTGCACAGAATCAGACCTTCACTGGTACTGTCGTTGACCCCAACGGCGAGCCCGTGATAGGTGCCACAATTGTGCAAAAGGGCACGTCGAACACCACCGTTACGGACTTCGACGGCAATTTCTCCATCAACGCGCCTGCGGGTGCCGAGCTGGAAATCACTTATGTAGGTTTCGGTAAGCAGACAGTGCTTGCCGGCGATAACATGCACATCGTCATTACCGAGGATGCCGAGTTGCTCAACGAGGTGGTCGTGATCGGTTACGGAGTGCAGAAGAAGAGCGTTGTGACAGCCTCTATCGCCAAGGTCTCTTCAGAGGATCTGGCTGGTAAGACCCGCCTGCGTGCCGAGGATGCCCTGAAGGGTATGGCCGCCGGTGTCAATGTCATCTCGTCTTCGGGTCAGCCTGGATCGCAGTCGATGATCCGCATCCGCGGTATCGGCACCATCAACGATTCCAATCCCCTCTACATCATTGACGGCATGCCCACCGACCAGTATGGTATGGAGAGCGTCAACCCCAATGATATCGAGAGTATTGAGGTGCTGAAGGATGCTGCCTCGGGCGCCATCTATGGTGCTCGCGCTGCCAATGGTGTGATCCTCGTGACCACCAAGAAGGGTAAAATGGGAAAAGCCTACATCAACTACAACTTTTCCTATGGCTGGCAGAGCGCTTGGAGAAAGCGCGATGTGACTGGTGCAACCGACTATGCCATCCTGCAAAACGAGCGCCGCGTGCAGAACGGTCTGGCTCCGCTCTATCCAGACCCCTACAACCTGGTCGATGCTAACGGCGATAAGATCATGGGCTTCGGCACCAATTGGCAGAACCTCCTGTTCAATGACAACGCCCCCATCATGCAGCATGACGTGAGTGTGAGCGGTGCCAGTGAGAAAGTGAATTACTACCTCTCGCTGGGTTACTTCACCCAGGACGGTATCATCGGTGGTAACTACGGTCAGTCCAACTATAACCGCTTGACCATCCGCGCCAACAACCAGTTCAACCTCCTCGACGCAACTAAGGAGCGCAACTTCCTCAACAAGCTGGACCTGGGCGCCAACCTCTCTTACATGCGCGTACACAACACGGGCATCGATGCCAACTCCACTTGGGGCTCACCCCTGGGGTCGGCACTCTATCTCGCTCCCACCCTGCCTGTCACCCTGAGAGGCGACATTGCACAGCAGATGATGGACCGCTACAGCGCCTATGACCTGTACAAGGACGAGAATGGTAATCCCTACACGATTCCAGGTTTCATTGGTAGCTATAACGAGCAGAACAACCCCATCGCCATGATGCATGGCACTCCCAACAAGAACTGGAGCCACAAGTTCATGCCCAAGTTCTCGATTGACCTGCAGCTGTGGGATGCACTGAAGTACCACTTCACTTACAGCGCCGAACTCTCGTTCTGGGGCTATGAAGGAGCCACCAAGCAGGAGTACTACCTCTCGGGTAACAATAACGCCGACCACACCTCGGCCGTTGCCTTCAAGGGCAATAACAGCACCTGGCAGGTGGAGAACACGGTGACCTATGACAAGACCTTCGGCAAGCACACCATCGGCGTCGTGCTGGGCCAGAGTGCCTTGAAGTTTAAGGGTGACGAACTGGGTGGTTCCCACTGGTATCTCGTGAACCCCGACAAGCCCAGCATCAACTACACCACGGGTGGCGACCTGGAACTCTCGACCGATGCCGACGGTAAGGTCACTGGAGCCACGAGCCTCGTGGGTGTGTGGGGGGGTCCCTACACCGAGCACCGCCTGTCGTCACTGTTTGCCCGCGTGAGCTATAACTACGACGAGCGTTACATGTTCCAGGCTACCGTGCGCCGCGACGGTTCGAGCCGCTTCGGTTCCAACCACAGGTATGGTATCTTCCCCTCGTTCTCGCTGGGCTGGAACATCATGAACGAGAAGTTCATGGAGAATCAGTGTGACTGGCTGAACATGCTGAAGCTGCGTGTCAGCTGGGGTAAGAACGGTAATGACAACATCGGTGACTTTGCTTACACCACCATGACCACACTGGGCAACACCAGTAACTACTACTTTGGCCAGACAGCTGCGATGGCCTATGGCTCCAAGGCTAACCGCCTGGCCAACGAAGACCTGAAGTGGGAGGAAAGCGAACAGACCGACATCGGTCTCGACCTGGGCTTCTGGAGCAACAAGTTGACCTTCAGTGTCGATTACTTTATCAAGAAGACCAATGGCATGATCATCGAGATGCCCATCCCGAGCTACGTGGGTGAGGCCCGCCCGCTGGCCAACGTGGGTGACATGGAGAACAGTGGTGTCGAGTTTGAGCTCGGTTATCGCTGGAACGTGTCTGACGTGCACTTCGCCTTGAAGGGCAACGCTTCCTACTTGAAGAACAAGCTCAAGAACCTGGGTAATGACACCGGCTTCCTGAACTACGGCATCAACCAGTTCAGCGACGGCGGCACTCGCGCCGAGAACGGACAGCCCTTCCCCTTCTTCTATGGTTACAAGACCGACGGCATCTTGCAAAACAAGGCCGAGGCCGATGCCTATAATAAAATGTATGGCACCTCGTCCAATCCTGGTGACTTCCGCTTTGTGGACACCAACGGTGACAACAAGATCAACAGCGACGACCGCACCAACATCGGTAACGGCGTGCCCGACTGGACCTTTGGTCTCAACTTCGACGTGAACTGGAGAGGATTTGACCTTGGCGTATTCTTCCAGGGCGTGAGCGGTGCCGACGTGTTTGACGCCACCTATCGCCAGGACATTGCCTCGGGCAACTATCCCACTTGGGTACTCCAGCGCTGGACCGGCGAGGGCACCAGCAACACCGTGCCCACCCTGGGCGATTCCAAGAACTGGGTTTGCAGCGACATGTATATTCAGGACGGCAGCTACCTGCGCTTGAAGAACATCACTCTGGGTTATACCTTGAATCCTCGCTTGACCAGCAAGATCGGCATCAGCCGTCTGCGCATCTATGGTCGTGCCGAAAACCTCTTCACCTGGACCAAGTACTGGGGCTTTGATCCCGAGATTGGTTCTGGTTCCACCAGCCTGGGTGTTGACTATGGTGTCTATCCCCAGGCCCGCACTTTCACTGTAGGACTTAACCTGTCACTCTAACAATTCAATAAAGAAATCAATATGAAAAAGCATATTTTTATCATAGCAGGCCTGTTTGCAGCAACTGTTGCACTGACCTCATGCAGCGACGATTTTCTTGAGGTGAAGAACCCGACGGGCGAGCCCCTTGAGGAATACTATACCACCGAGGAGACCCTCAACGAGGCCCTCACTGCGGCCTATGCCCCCCTTCACTGGCCCGACTGGGACAATGCGGCCTATAACGACCTCACCATCGATGGCGAAATCATGGGTGACGACTTCTGGGTTGGCGGTGCGGACAACACCGACAACCAGCACTGGCACCGCCTGTTCAACTTTGAGGCCGACGGCAACAACACCCTGGCCACCCTGTGGGGTGACTTCTACAGTGGCATCAAGCGTTGCAACGACGCCATCAAGTACGCCTCATGGCCCGGAGAAGCCAGCGAGAGTTTCCGTCGCTCGATGGAGATGCAGGCTCGCTTGTTGCGTGTTTACTATTACAACATCCTGTGGCACTACTACGGCAACGTACCCTTCTATCTGGAGAACCTCTCAGTGCCCTACACTGCCCCGCAGATGACGGCCGACGAGATTTACAACCAGCTCCTGCCCGAGCTTGAGGAGATTATCGCCAGTGGCGTGCTGCCCATGCGCTGGGCAACTGCCGAGAGTGGTCGCGTGAGCCAGGCGT
>CAMVBJ010000061.1 GCA_947165675.1 uncultured Prevotellaceae bacterium | reverse complement strand
CACATCCTCATTTTGTAATATGCTGTAAAACATATAACAAAGCCTCTACTTTCCCAAGCGGAGGCTTTGTCATGTCAAAAAGTTTTAGTAACTTTGTGACAATCAATTTATTAAATAAAAATATGTCTGCAAAGTTACACTTTCGTGAGCACATAAACAACCAATTGGTTCTTTTTCCTGAAAGAATCGACAAAGATATTGCCCCGGACGACCCTGTCCGTCTGGTCAATGCGGTTGTTGACAGCCTGGACATGGGTCGCATATACTCCCTGTACTATGACCGCGGCGCGAGCCCCTACCACCCGAGGATGATGCTCAAGGTCATTATCTACAGTTACATGAACAACATCTACTCGTGCCGCAAGATGGAGAACGCGCTCAAGCGTGACGTTCATTTCATCTGGCTGGCCGGTTATGACCAACCCGACCACAAGACCATCAACAACTTCCGCAACCGCGTCAAGGAGGAGATCGACAACGTGTTCACCCAGCTGGTGCTGATCCTTGCCGAGCGAGGCTTCATCAGCCTTGAGGTGGAGTACATCGACGGCACCAAGATAGAGTCCAAGGCGAACAAGTACACCTTCGTGTGGAAGAAGACCGTGGTGAAGAACCGGGCGAAACTGCAGCAGAAGATACGCGCGCTGCTGAGCCAGATCGACGATGCCATCGCCCAGGAGAATACCGCCCAGGACGAGTCGGTGGAGTTCACGCCCGCGCAGCTGACGGAGATATGCGAGGAACTGCGCGGCTCCATCGAGCGTGCCTCGGCAGAGTCGGCCAAGGACAAGGAAGACAAGGCCAGGCTGCGCGAGCTCAAGCGACAGGCCAAGGAGCTGGAGAAGCAGCGAGACAAACTCGATGAGTACGACAGCCGACTCGAGCAGATGGGCGACCGCAACTCGATGTCCAAGACCGACCCCGACGCGACATTCATGCGCATGAAGGAGGACGCGATGAACAACGGGCAGACCAAGCCCGGCTACAACCTGCAGATCGCCACCGAGAACCAGTTCCTGGTGGACTTCGGCCTGTTCCCCAACCCCAGCGACACGCTCACCATGCCCCTGTTCCTCACCTCGTTCCAGCGCCGCTACGGCCGCTTCCCCTATGAAGGTGTGGCCGACTCGGGCTACGGCAGCGAGGAGAACTACCGCTTCATGGAGGAGAACGGCATCCAGGCCTACGTCAAATACAACTACTTCCACATGGAGCAGAAGCGCTCCTTCAAGCAGGATCCCCGACGCGTGGAGAACCTCCACTACAACGCCGAGGGCGACTACTTCGTCTGCCCGATGGGCCAGCACATGAGGCGCGTGGGCACGCGGCACGACAGGACCGAGAGCGGATATGTCATCGAGCAGGCCGCATACCGCGCCCAGCACTGCCAAGGATGTCCGATGAAAGCCAGATGCCACAAGAGAAAGAGAGGCAACCGGGAAATCGAAGTCAGCCATAGGCTCATCGCCTACAAGCAGAGGGCACGGGAAAACCTCACCTCCGACAAAGGGCTCGAACACCGCTCAAAAAGACCCATAGAGCCGGAGGCCGTGTTCGGGCAGATGAAGAACAACATGCACTACAAACGCTTCCGCCACTTCGGCAAAGACAAGGTCACCATGGACTTTGCCTTCTTCGCCATCGCCTTCAACATCAAGAAAATGGCCGCAAAAATCGCAAAATCCGCCTGAAACGGAGGAAATACGCCCCATTTTTGCCATTTTGCCGCCATGGTTCGGTCTTTACCCCATGAGAATCGAATATTTTGGCGAAACACAGAAAAAAACAGCCGCCTGAAAATATCGCATTCTCAAGCGGTTCGTTTGCAAAGAGGGTGAGCCATAACTGAATTATGACACACCCTCTTTGGATCGCTTTCAGAAAACCTTTCATAAAATCGCTTCATATACCATAAGTTACGGGGTGACATTCCCATTTGGGGATAGCGTTCTTTCAGGTCTGCAGCCAGACGCCTAACTACACTACTGCCATGAATGCTCTCCAACTTGCGGTCATGCAAGAGTTTTCCCAATTCCCAATGAGCGGAGCCTATCGCAGCGCATACGCTTGTAGCAATAGTGCTTCTTGTTCTATCGATTACTGCGACTGCCTGTCGCAGAATTGAGTTATAATCTAATCTGACTCTGAGAGATTTTGAATGATAATGTCAGCCATGTCTGATTGATTCTAAAATGTGACGTTGGCACAAAGGTACACAATATTTCTCAACAGTGTGCCCAAGTGCCATAGTATTTGACAAATTGATGGCGACCTCGTGCTGAACCTCGCCAATGAACGCCACATAGAAGATGGAGAACATCAAAGGGATGGTTTTTGATATAATTTTTTGGAGTTATTTTTTTTGAGATATAGCAAGAATGCACGGGACGGTTGGCCCGTGCATTCTTGTGATGTAATGGGAATTTGTCCGCTTTCTAGATCCAGCCCATCGAGTGGTAGAGGAAGGCGATGAGGTAGCCGGCGACACAGGCGACGATGGTGTGCACCATGCCTGGCATCATGAACGAGTGGTTCAACAGGTACTTGCCGATGACGGTCGTGCCCGTGCGGTCAAAGTTCACCGTAGCGATGTCCGAGGGATAGTTGGGGATGAAGAAGTAGCCATACACCGATGGCAACACACCCAACAGCACCCAGCCATCGATGCCCAACTGGTAGGCCAGCGGCAACATCGACACGACCACAGCGCCCTGTGAGTTGACGAGCACCGACACCAGGAAGAAGGCGAATGCAATCGACCACGGGTACTTCTCCACCATGCCCGATAGCATCTGCTGAATCTCGCCCAGGTAGTTGGCAAAATAGGTGTCGGCCAGCCAAGCGATACCGTAGATGGCCACCACGGCCACCATACCGCTCTGCCACACGGGGCCAGCGATGGCCTTCTTGGGCTTGGCCTTGCAGAAGATGATCATCAGCGCCGCGGCGGTGATCATCACGATCTGGATGACGAGGTTCATCTTCAGCGGCGTGGGATTGCTCTTGGTGAGTCCCTCCACGGCGATACCCAGTTTGGCCAACTGGTCGGCAGTGATCTTCACGCGGGATGCCATGAGTTCGACCGTGGCGTCACCGTCGATGGCCTTGACGGTGTCATAGGTGGGCAACAGTTCCTGGAAGATGGCAAAGAACACAATCACGAGCAGGGCACCAAAGAAGATATACACCGCACGCTTGCTCTCGGGGGCGATCTTCTTGTCGAGGGTGGTGGCGCTGCTACCATAGATGTACTCGCGCTGGGCAGGGTCGGCGAGTTTCTTCTGGAACTCAGGATCCTTGTCCAGGTCCTTGCCGCGACGGTAGGATGCAGCCGAAGCGATAAAGATACCCAGCAGGCACGCGGGGATGGTGACCATGAGCACCTGTGGAATGGACACGGTGTAGCCGTTGGCACCGCTGATGGTGATAAAGGCCACCACAGCAGCCGCGATGGGCGAACAGGTGATGCCGATCTGGGAAGCGATGCTGGCGATACCGCAGGGACGCTCGGGGCGTATGCCCTTCTTAATCGCGATGTCGCAGATGATGGGCATCAGCGTATAAACCACATGACCTGTACCCACAAGCACGGTTAGGATGAAGGTGGCCAGCGGGGCCAGGAAGGTGATGCGGTCGGGATGCTTGCGCAGCATCTTCTCGGCCAGCTGGATGAGCCAGTCCATACCGCCCGAGGCCTGCATGATGCCGGCGCAGGTGACGGCTGCAATGATGATGTAGATGACATCGGTGGGAGGTGTGCCGGGTTTCATACCGAAGCCAAACACGAGGATGGCCAGACCGATACCCGAGATCGCTCCCAAGGCCAGACTGCCATATCGGGAGCCCAGCCACAACGCTGCAAGAACAATGCAGAGCTGTAAAATCATGATAAGTGACATGGTTATTGAGTTGTTAGTTCTTAGTTGTTAGTTCTTAGTTGTTAGTTGTCAGTTGTCAATACTAAAGCCTAAAGCCTAAAGCCTAAAACCTAAAGCCTAAAGCCTAAAGCCTAAGGTTAGTAACGGATGGAGAGTTGTACATAGACGGTACTGTAGTTGTGCTTGGCAAGGGCCTTGTCGTTGGTCAGGCAGTACTCGGTCTGAACCTCCAGATACTTGCAGAAGCGGTAGTTCAATCCCACCTCATAGTTAGTCCTGGCCTCCACACTCGATGCCGTGGGGCGATAGAGGTCATAACGGGCCTTGGCCATCAGTTTGTCTTTGACCACAGGCACAATCGCCAGGGCATAGATACCATCGGCCTTGTTATTATCAACTTCATGACCCTCGTTATCGGTATAGGTCTTGATCGTAGCGTCATTACCGTCGGCCACCTTTTGATAGGTAGTGGCAAAACCGCGACCCGTCGAGTGGATATACTCGGTGCGAAGCTGCAGGTCACCCTTCTTATACTCGGCACTCAAGGCATAGCGGTGCTGACGCAGGCTCACGGTGCGTCCGCCGCTCTTGCGGGCGTATGAACCTTCCCAGCCAAAGGCACCGATGCGTAACCCATCAACGGGCATAACCCAAGCGCCGCCAATGATGTCCTTGCGCTCATCCACATCCTTGACGTTGATTCCCTGGCCGTTGAACACGCCCACCTGATAGTGCAACAGGTTGCGCCCCTTGCCATTCTTGAGAAAATCGCCCTGGAATTGGAGACCGATGTCACGGCCATTACTGGAGTGCATTCCCGTACGGTCACTGAAACCGGCCAGCCGGCTCACGGGTTGAGAATAACTCATGAACCCCTGATCAATAGGGTTCATCGGGTTCTCATAGGTGAATGGACGCTTGAACTGCCCCAACTTGACGCGCAAGAAGTCAAACTTCTGCCACTCCACAAAGTAGTCCACCAGACGGGGACTGCTGCCCATCGTCGAGGTGTTGCCATTGATCTGGCCTTGTATCTTGTAGTAGAAGTCAGTCAAAATGCGACCCTCAATCGAGCCACGGACAAGTTTTATATCAAACGAGTTGCTGTTATTCCCGTCCTCAAATGTTGCCTGATAGGATGCCATCGCAAAGCCGCTGAACTTGGGCTTGCTGAAAACCGGTTTTTTGCCATCTTCCTGGGCGCACACCGGTAGCAGCATCATCGCCCCCAACAGGGTAAAAAGTAGTCGTTTTATCATTTCAAAAATAATCTGTATTAGGAGGTTAATAAATACATTTTGTGCAAATTTAATGTATTTCTTTATAATAAAAGTAAAATTCGGCTATTAATTTGAAGCAATTTATCATTTTACCCGAGTGTGACTGTGTCATATCTGGCCGTAGAAATCCTAGATTGAGCTTCGCTCGAGAACCTATAGCTTGACCATTAGGGCGATGACGGTTCCAGGCGTGAATGATGATGACACGGCCACCCTTATCACCAAAACTAGCGAACCTGGAATCAATCGATGATTCCGGGTCCGCTAGTGTTAACGGATGATGTGAAGGATTACTTCACGAGTACCTTGCGCACGGTGCCGTTGCTGTAACGCACGATGTTCACGCCAGGCTGCAGCTCGTCGAGCTGGCGACCCTGGATGTCATAGATGCAAGCATCGGTGGGCAGTGCGGCCTGCACCTCGCTGATAGCGGTCTCCTGGGGAGATACCTCCATGCTGGGCAAGCTCTCGCCCTCGGCATACACGGCGGTCACACAGTAGCTTGCGTTGTTGCTCTTGGGCGTGCTGTAGGTCGTCTCGGGGGCTGCGACAAATGCGATCAACTCACCGTTGCAATACACGTTATAGCCCGTGAGCGTGCGGGGAGCTTCATTAGTCGTTGCGGGAGCATAGGTGAAATCGTCAATCATCAGCATCACGCTGCGACGGATGCAACGCACGGCAAAGTAACGGGTACCCTCGGGCACGTCAAATGTGTACTCTCTCCAGCCCTCGGTCACATAGATGCGATCCTCGGCATTAAGCTTCACAAAGCTGTCGTGGTGAGCGTCGGTGCTGGAGGTATAGACGTTGATCCACTCCGAGTCAAAGGTAGCAGCCTTGGCCCAGAATCTGATGGTCTGGGCACGGCCATCCAGGCACGGTGTGATCAACCAGTCATCGTTCTCGGCGGGATAGTCGGCACTGAAGGCTGCCATGTACTGCTCACCACTGTGGGGTGCAAATGAGCCATCCATGTTACCATCCACCCACGTCATGCTCTGGGTCGTGTTAAACACCTGATAGGCCATGGGAGCGCCCTGGTTCTCATACTGCACGGGGATGCGCGGGGTAACCATTGTGGTGGCACCATCACCGTCATACAGCGTCCAGTCGCCCACACCGTCGATGATGAAGGGGCTGTAGGACTCAAAGTCATCGGTTACACTCTCCATCTCGCCCTGGGCAGTCGCTACCGACTCGCAAGCCGTCCACATCAGCACAACGTTACCGTCGCTGGTCGTAGCGGTGAGATACTCGGGTGCCGGCAGTTCGTTGGGACGCACCGATGTCGAAATGACACTGCTCATGTTGTTATCGGTCATCATGTCGTCGTTCCACACCACCTCGATGTGCCAGTTGATGGCCTCAACAGTGGCATCGGCAGCGGTAGCCGTATAGGTAGCCTGACCCGTCGTGGTGGCTCCTGCCGCCAGTGACTGGTCGGCAATGCTCTGGTAGAGCTCACCGTCGCGATAGATGTTGACAGTATAGCCCGTAGCATCCTGCGAACCGCGGTTGATGATGTCATACTTCATCTCAAAGTTCTCGCCCACGTTGACACGTCGAGGATCAACAGTGAACGCATTGATGGCAAGATCATTGGCCACGCTGGCCTCACCGATGCGGATGTTGTCCACATACAGGTCACGGCGAGCACCCATCTGGTCACTCAGGGCCGATGCCAGCAGACCGATGTTGGCAAAGTTGGCATCAACATTCTTGGGCAGAATCACTTCACACTCCACCCACTGGTCGGTCATCTC
The DNA here is from genome assembly GCA_947165675.1 of uncultured Prevotellaceae bacterium. Lineage (GTDB taxonomy): Bacteria > Bacteroidota > Bacteroidia > Bacteroidales > Muribaculaceae > Sodaliphilus. Next base: position 2,703 of record CAMVBJ010000061.1, on the reverse strand, counting down.
ATTGAGGAAGAACTGGGCGTTATCCACATCCTGCCACTCACCGCCGTCAAAGGAGACTTGCACCTGGATGTTATCATCAATCTCACCATCCCACTCGGGGTCGTACCATGCGCTGCGGCCATAGTGGAACATGAACTTCATCGTCGGGGCGCTCACGCTGTTCAGGTTGAGCATCGGTGACACGATACGGCTCTGCATACCGTAGTCGGCATACTGGCTCTCGGCAACCAGGAAGCCGCCATCATAGTCAGAAGCCTCGATCAACGGTTCACCGGTCCAGTCATCATAGATGTCGCCCGTGGCATAGAAGTCAAAGTCGGCCACCTCGCCATCCTGGGTCCAGTTCTCCTGCTCACCCCAGGCAAACGAAGCCTTGTAGGGCAAATCCAGGGGCTTGCCTGTAACCACACTGTTGGTCTGGGCCTTGCTGCCCTCATTGCCGTTATAGAGCGGCGTGATCGTGTAGTAAGCGTTGACCTGTCCCTCGGTGACGGGAATGTTGTCAGTATAGTTTGTCTCGCTGATGCTGCCGGCAACCACACCACTCGTCTGACTGATGCGCTCCACGCGATAGGTGATGGCGCTATAATCGACATAGCCGCCATTGACCGAGGATGTCGGGGCATCCCAGGTCACCGTGATGCTCATGTCGTTGTTGAGACGGGCAATGGCATTGGTGGGAGCAACAGGCATGTCCTGACCAACAAAGGCGCTCACCTCAACGGCACCGCCCTCACCGGCCTCGTTGCGGGCCACGATACGATAAGTGTTGAAGCCGTTCTCTACCTCGGTGTCCTCATAGGTCAACTGCTCGCCTGGCACCGGATTGTCAAACGTCATCTCGGGAACCGTGGCATCGCCAACATACACATCGATGGCTGTGATCTGAGCCAACTCGCCACCTGCCGCGGTCTGGGTGGGAACGGTGAAAGTCAGCGTAGCGGCATTGGCTCCCATTGCGGCAGGGGTCAACACGGCATCAGCCACCTCGGCGGGAACACCCTTGAGTGACTTCTCGACGAGTTTCACGTTGTCAATCTCGACACGGTGCTGGTTGGGCTCACTGTAGGCATAGAAGGCCAGACGGTACTTGCCGCTGGTGGCGGCATAAACCTTCACGGTCTTGTTACCCGAGTCGCTTCCCACCACGCTGGGATAATCGGCAAGCACCTGGGTAAACGAGGCAGGATCGGTGCTGGTGCCCAGCAACACGCGCAGGTTCTCGGTCTTGGACAACACGCCCATGTAGAACGTCAACTCATACACCTTGTCGGCATCCAGTTCAAACTCGGGCGAGATGTAATAGTCATCACCGGGCAGGCCCGTCTGGTAATCGAGCATGTAGGCGGCCATGCCATTGAGGTACTCCCATGTGCGGCCTCCATTCTGGTCCACAATGGTCCAGGACTCAAATGCGGCTTGAGTGTCAAAGTTCTCCTCAAGCAGAACATCACCTGTGCTTGCCCACGTGGCCGTGGCAGTAAGCGACATCAGCCCTAACGAGAGGGCTCGCAGAGTAATTTTCAAACGATTTTTCATACTTTAATGTTGATTAAAAGATAATAACGTGGCAAATATAGAAATTTTTCTCCAATCTATTGAAATAAAAAGTGTTAACGTCCATAGAAAACCCCAATTATCTCATACCACAGCCGCAAGTCATTAAGCGCTGGCCGTTATTCCCTGGATGAAAACGGCGACAACCGCTTGCCCTTCTTGTTTTTCCACAATGGGACACGCTGCTGTCATTCAAAATTATTGGTGTTCGGGGAAAGTCCCGTTAGGGACGGCCAGGGCATAGGCAGGGGTGTAACGAGGCGAAGCCGAGTGCAACCCCTGCGATTGTTAAGGCACTCGTCCAAGCCAGCCTCCCCGGTGAGATGAATTAATGATGGGATGGCTCCATTACAGGGAATTGATGTAATCAAGCAGTTGTTGTGCTTTCTCCACATACTGACTCCACCGTTGTGGCACCTTTCCTGCCATCACCTTGTAGAGATCTAGTGCCTCTTGACAAGCCTGCTTGGCTTCCCCTCGGCGCTGCTCATCTTTCATCAGCAGCAATGCCAAATTATAGAGCGTCGTGGCCACATAGCTCAAGTAGGCATCGGGATTCACCTTAGCCGGTTTTCGTCTAATTTCCAATGCCTCATTGTATTCGGCCTCCGCATCGGCAAGGCGGTTGAGGTTGTAGTGCAGGGCCGCTAGGTTGTTCAGCGTCGTGGCCACATCGGTCAAGTAGGCATCGGGATTCACCTTGGCCAGTTTTCGTCTAATTTCCAATGCCTCATTGTATTCGGCCTCAGCATCCGCAGGGCGGTTGAGGTCAATGTGCAGGTTCGCAAGGTTGTTCAGCGTCATGGCCACATCGGCCAAGTAGGCATCGGGATTCACCTTGGCCAGGCTTCGTCTAATTTCCAAGGCCTCATTGTATTCGGCCTCAGCATCGGCAAGGCGGTTGAGTTTCCTGTGAAGAATCGCAAGGTTGTTCAATGTCATGGCCACATCTGCCAAGTAGGCATCGGGATTCACCTTGGCCAGGCTTCTGTATATTTCCAATGCCTCATTGTATTCGGCCTCAGCATCGAGAGGGCGGTTGAGCTTCCTGTGCAGAACCGCAAAGTTGTTCAGCGTCGTGGCCACATAGTTCAAGTAGGCATCGGGATTCACCTTGGCCAGGCTTCTGTAAATTTTCAATGCCTC
>CAMVBJ010000060.1 GCA_947165675.1 uncultured Prevotellaceae bacterium | reverse complement strand
CTTCGTTGTTGTATCTCGTCTTTTTCTCTTTCAAGAATAATAATGAAAACGCAACACTCGACCGAATTTTCAGTTCTTATTTCCTGGCCTCTCTCAGGCTGAATCTCGTATCTTACTACCTGCGTACATCGTTATAAACGACTCAGAATCAACGGGAACAATCATTACAATGTCCCTTGTTCTCTTGTACTACTCATTGCTGCAAACATGTCAAAGAGCTATTGTTTGACGCCACCCTTGTGGCGAAAAGCGGTGCAAAGGTACTGCCATTTTTGGAACTGGCAAATTTTTTAGCAACTTTTTTTCGCCAAAGTTATTAACAGGTTGCCAAAAATAAAATCCAACAGATTGATTAACAACCTGTTGAATCAAGAAAAAAAATTTTATTTTTTTATTATAAAAAATTCATCTACGACACCGCGCTATTGCATCATGCGGAAAACGCGGATGCCGATGTTGCTCTTGGAACGCTCCAGAAATCTGAAGAGCGGCTTGGATTCAAGCATCACCTTGCCACCACTCATCGACGCATCGAGCAGATAGGGGTCACCCTTGCTGTCCACGATGATGATACCATTGTGGGAAACATCCAAGCCGTCGGCCTTGGTAACTAACGAGACGAAATCACCCGAACGCAGGGCAGCTTTCACCTCCTTGCTGTTCAGCCACGAGCGCTTGAGATAAGGAAAGCGGTGCTGGCGCAACTCGTGACGCCTGATCTTCTCCACCATAGCGGTATCATTCTTGAGCTGTTGATACTTATCAGGATTCTTGGACATATAGTCAATATTCTTGATCATATAGTCGGCATGAGGCAATTCAGGCGTGACCTCAACAAGATTGCCACGCATGTGGTTGTCGATGATCCACTCGCTGATGTAATGAATGCGGCTCGAGTAATCCTCCATCACACCACCTCGGTATCGCACATTCTCGATATTAGCGGCATAATCGCGCCAGGAATAACGCTTATTGAGCGTGGCACGAGTCAAAGCATAGAGCGACTCAATGAAGGTGAGACAGTCCAGCTCATGAATGTTGATTGTGAGCATTTCCTGGTCGCCCTCGAGTGTGTGTGCGACGTATGGAGTGCCCAACAACCGCTGGGCATAGAACTCAATCAACGCGTTGGCATCGGTAATGCCACTGTCAATGCCTTTATGCAGCAGCTCATTGATTACCGTTGTGTCACTGTCACAATGAAAGCGCATCTGTGCAGTAGTGGCTGCTTGAGCCACTTGCTGGGTGGTCTGTTTGGCTCCACATGCCACCATCAAGATGACGAGAAGCAATAATGATTTTTTCATTTCACTCTATCTTTAGAATTGATGTCACAAAGGTAATTAAAAAACCTTTTTCATCCAGATATATTGCCTTATATTTTTCTTGATTATATATAATAATGTATAGCACCGTGTGACTTGTTGACCTGGAGCAATCCAATAACAGGGTGAGCGGAGGCATTTTGAGTGATTTTTCTACAGCGATTTGGCAGGATGGCGAAAAAAATGTAATTTCGCACGTTTTTAGCAGAACAATAATTCAAAACAAGACATGAAAAAGATATTCTTGATGATGATTGCCATTGCCACATTGACGGCATGTGACGGCAATAAATTCCATGTCGATGGCACCATCGAGGGAGCCAGCGACACAACCACCCTCGTGCTCGAACAGTCGAGCAACGGCGAATGGTTCATTATCGACAGCATTGATGTGGACAAGAACGGCAAGTTCAGTGTGAGCGCTCCCGCTCCCGAGGTACCCAACATCTACCAGTTGCGCCTGGGTGGACAATCCATCTGCTTCCCTATCGATAGCCTGGACCACCTGACGATCACGACCAAGTTACCCAACTTCGGCAGCGATTACACCATCAGTGGTAGCGAGCACGCCGAACAAGTGATGAAGATTGACAAAGAGGCCATGCAATTTGCCTCAGGCAAGGGCACTGCAGCCCAATTACAGGCATGGAAAGACCAGTTAGCAAAACAGATTGTCACCGATCCCAGTGGCATTGTGGCCTATTACACTATTAATAAGTATATCGACGGCAAGCCCCTATTTGACCCGTTGAACGATAACGACCTGCGCATCATCGGCGCCGTCGCCAATTCCTTCAACTCATTCCGTCCCGATGATCCCCGTACGGACTATCTGGTTAACGTGTTGCTTGACGGTCAACGCCGTCGTCGCGCCCAGTCCGCTCCGAGTGACACCGTATATGCCGACGTGACATCACTCATCGAGATCAAGTTACAGGATTATAACGGCAAGGAATACAGTTTGTCGAAGGTGGCCGCCGAGAACCGCGTCGTTCTGCTGGATTTCACAGCTTACACGACCGAAATCTCGCCACAGCTGAACAAACTGCTCAACGACATCTACCAGAGCTACCACAGCCGTGGGCTGGCCATCTACCAGGTGAGTGTGGATCAAGACAATGTGGCATGGCGACAGGCAGCACAAAATCTACCCTGGATCACAGTGTTTGACCCATTGAGCATCAACTCGCAGACCGTGGGCGCCTATAATGTCAACGGCATTCCCACCACCTTTGTCATCAAGGGTGGCGAAATCGTCGAGCGCGTGGAGGACGCCAGCAAGCTCAAGGCCACTGTCGCCAAATACATGTAACTCGACCAATAATTGGCAACAAATAAAATGTGGCTGGAACCCAGTGAGGTACCAGCCACATTATTTATCAGGTCATCATTGCTTCATTCTAACGATTTCCAGAAGTCGAGGTAGCGCTGTGCAACTATCGGTGCCGCATTATGTTTCTCGACAAAGGCCCTACTGGCTCGTGCCATCTGGGGCAACTGGTCACGATGCTCGACCAGCCATGAGAGTTTGTGGTCAATGTCGCCCTCAACAAGCGGGGAAACATTGACAATAGGTTTGTTGGCAGTCTCGCCGATAAGGTCGTAGTACTCTGGCTCGGCTCCCGAGACAGCCACCAGGCCCTGAGCCATCGCAATCAGGGCATTGGTACCAGGCGTGTAGCTATAAAGTTGGTCCAAGATGATGTGGGAGTCACGCATCCGGCGGGTATATTCATCATACGGCAGATTCTCCACCACATCAAGTTCGGTGATTCCTGGATAGCGGTCGTGGATGCGCTTCATGGCTGCCAGCAGGCGGTCGGTACCCTTAATGACATGGCGATCGCGCTGTATGCCGATAAACATGCGCAACTTGTCAGGCGCCTTGTCAACCGGGCGGAACTCCAGCGATTCAGTATCAATGGGGATGCCACCATAGCTCACACGATTGCCCAATAGAGGTTTGTAAGCAGCATAGTACTCATACAAGCATGCTACTGCCCCATCAATACCCGCCAAAATGTGGTCGCTGTGCTCACGCATGAACGGTTGTTTCCAGTTATCCTGCTGCTGGAGCACATACTCCGTCGATCCCACATAGGGCGACGGTTCGTCACCCAGCATATAATCACTATATCGATAGGTGTGACCATCATGACAGGCGTCATAATACACCACGTCGGTAGCGAGAGCCGAGAGCGCCACATGCCGGTTATTAGCCTTGAGGTAATCAAATACCTTGGCGACCCGATGTGGTTTTAGTCTTAAGAAGATGGGTGAAGCGATTTCAACAACGTCATAGCCTGTCATCTGGGGCAAAGCGCGCTTGATGTCAAGCAGATAACGCAGGGTTCCCATAAATCCAGGTTGCCTCGACAAGTCGATGTCACGATGGGTGTCCATCCAGCGTGAACCGTCGGATGCCACCGTTGCCTCATGTCCCATTTTGCGCAATTCGTGGGCGAGGGCATTGTGCATGTTGCTTGCGTCTCCTGCAAATAATATTCTCATTGCGGGTGCAAAATTAGTGCAAGTTGAACGAAATGCCAAATTCATTAGGGCATTTCTGAAATGACACCTATTTAAACTAAAAGTAGGACAATTATTGCACTATTACAAAAAAAGCAGTAGTTTTGCCCTTACAAAGCGAACAAATTCGACAGTCATCATGCAAGTCTCGATCATCATACCCGTGTATAACCGCGCCAGTGTGGTCGTCAACACGCTTAACAGCGTGGTGGCACAGACCTACCGCCCACTACAAGCGGTGCTCGTCGATAATTACAGCACCGATGACACACTGCGGGTTCTCGAGAACTTCAAGAAGGAGCACCCAAGCCTCGATGTTGTGGTCACCCGTGAGGAGCATCACACGGCAGGCGCTGCCCGCAACAGGGGATTTGAGCAAGCCACCGGAGAGTGGGTTCTGTTCTTTGACAGTGATGACTTGATGGACGAGGAGTTGGTAGAGAGTTATGTCCGGGTCATCGAGAAAGCAAAACTTAAGGACAAGCCACTCGACCTGATTAGCGCCCGCTCGACACTTGTCTTTCCCAACGGCGACAAGCGCAAGGCGCCGTTCCACAAGCGAGACCTGTTTGCCAACCACATTCTTCATGGACAGTTAGCGACCCAGCGCTATGCCGTCAGGCGTGAGTTCTTTGCCTCGACCGATGGATGGAACATTGACCTGCCAGGCTGGAACGACTGGGAATTAGGCTTGCGACTGCTGTTAGCATCGCCACGGGTAGCCTATATGGGAGGGCGATCCCATATCACCATCAACCACAACGGTGATGACTCTATCACGGGCACCGAGTTCCATAGTCGCCAGGGGCAGTGGGAAAATGTCATCAATATCATGAGAAACGAAGTGCTCAGTTCCAACCTCAAGGCTGAACACATAATGCGCTTCGAGCGCCTACTCTATTACCGCCGTCTGGTTCTCGCCGCCCAATACCAGCGTGAGGGGTACCCTGATTTGGCCAAGCCACTTTGCCAGCAGGCCTACAATGCCCTGCGCGATACATACCATAACAACCGTCGCTGGCGCTGGATCGTCGGTCCCGTGACACGTCGCCTATTTGCCCGCATCGCAGCTGGCAAGCGCGGCTCGGCCCGCATCGCTCGCCTGCTCTATTGAGCCACCCCACCCCAAACTTTGCAACCCGGTTGCACGGGATTGTGTGTACCTTTGTCAGCACAAAAAACAAGCAACAAGACAAAGTCATGATACACAGTCACGAGCACATCAACGAACACGCCGAGGAGCATCACCCCGACAAACATTGCCACAGCACCCACGGTTGCAGTTGTTGTAGCGACAGCCACAATCACGAGCATGAAGATGAAGAAGAAGAAATGAGCTGGTGGAAACCTGCCCTGTCGTTGGCGCTACTGCTTGCTGGCATCGCCATGAGTGCAAGCAATGTACAGTGGTTCCAGAATCATTGGGTACAGTTGGCATGGTATGCTGTCGCATGGTTACCCACAGGATTAGGAGTACTACACGAAGCCATCGAGGAAGCCCGCAAGGGCGAAATCTTCAGCGAGTTCCTATTAATGTCGGTGGCCAGCATCGGCGCTTTTGCCATCGGAGAATTTCCCGAGGCAGTGGCGGTGATGACACTCTACTGCATCGGCGAGGCGCTACAAGACCGTGCCGTGAGCCGCGCACGTGGCAACATCAAGTCACTGATTGCCTTTCGTCCCGACCATGCGGTAGTCATGCGCAATGGCAAGAGCGAGACCATCGACCCTGCCGATGTCAAGGTCGGTGATATCGTGGAGGTAAAACCTGGTGAACGCATACCCATCGACGGCACGCTCATGAGCAATGCAGCGGCATTTGACACTGCTGCATTGACCGGCGAAAGCATGCCACGCATGATCGAGGAGGGTGGCGAGGTGCTGGCGGGCATGATTGCCATCGAGACAACTGTGCGCCTCAAGGCGTTGCGCCCCTCGGACGAGAGTGCCGTGTCACGCATCCTGCACATGGTCGAGGAAGCAACCGAGCGCAAGGCTCCCGCCGAATTATTTATCCGCCGCTTTGCACGCATTTATACACCCATTGTCGTTTGCCTCGCTGTGCTGGTCGTATTGTCACCATGGCTCATTGCGAGGATTGTGCCAGACATCAATTATGATTTCACTGAGTGGCTGCACCGTGCACTCATTTTCTTGGTCATTTCGTGCCCGTGCGCCCTGGTCATCAGCATCCCGCTGAGTTACTTTGCAGGCATCGGCGCCGCATCCAGGCGCGGCATCCTGTTCAAGGGCAGCAATTATCTTGATGCCATTGCACACATCGGCACGGTCGTGTTCGACAAGACAGGGACATTGACCACTGGGCATTTTGTCGTAAGCCAGGTCAACGGTCTTACCGAGGAGCAACTCGCCACTGTCGCCGCTATCGAGCAAGACAGTCCTCACCCCATTGCACGCGCCATTATCAATCACTGCAAGCCTGCCCAGGTCACTTTGAGCAATGTAAAAAACATCGCTGGCTACGGACTGAGCGCAATGGTGGACGGCAAGACGTGGCTTGCCGGCACAGCTCGACTACTGGACCTGGAGGGCGTGGACTACCCCGATGAGTTAAAAACCGCCGTCGGAACCATTGTCGCTGTCGCTATCGACGGCACATTTGCTGGTTATATCATACTGAGTGACCAGCCCAAGGAAGATGCGGCACGGGGCATAAACTTGTTGAACAGGCAGGGCATCGAGACAGTGATGCTATCAGGTGACAAGCAAGCCCTCGCCGACCAGATTGCAAGTCGATTGGGCATCACTACAGCACATGGCGACTTGCTGCCTCAAGACAAGGTGGAGCACATCGAGCGCCTGATGCAGGCAGGTGACAGGCAGGGAGTGGCCTTTGTGGGCGACGGCATCAATGATGCACCCGTGCTCGCCATGAGCGATGTGGGCATTGCCATGGGAGGCCTGGGCAGTGACATGGCTATCGAGACCGCCGATGTCGTCATTCAGACTGACCAACCCTCACGCGTAGCCGAAGCCATTACCCTGGGACGTCGCACTCGCAGCATCGTCACCCAGAACATCGCCTTTGCCATCGCCATCAAGGTATTGGTCATGATCCTGGGCGTACTGGGCATCGCCAACATGTGGGAGGCCGTCTTTGCCGACGTCGGTGTTGCCTTGCTGTGCGTCCTCAACTCCTTACGCCTCATGCGCCCCTCTTTTTTCAAACAACAAGAACAACCATAGTAAACAACCAGGACAACCCAATAAACGAGGCTATGTCATAATTGGTAACTAGTAGTATTCATCGGACTATGGGCCGATTAAAAGCCGGCAACTGAATTATAACACAGCGCCATCTTGTTGATATTCATTGCTGTTAGATATCCTCTAATTCTTTGGTTGTCAACCCTGTATATCGGGAAATCTGTTGGATTGACATTCCATCCCGCTTCATTCGTCTGGCTGTTTGCACAAGACTCTTGTGAACAGCCGATTCAGCTTTAGCTTGTTCGTTATTTTCCCATTCATCCCAGTTCATTTCGACCAAATAGCGGTTCACCTGTTCAAGTAAAGGAGCTAAATTATCCTCAACGACATATCGCACTTGGCTTTCACTAATCATGTAATAATCATGGACGAGCACGTGCCGCATACCCATAAGAGCATTCCAAGGGGTATCTGGGTGCTTATCACGAAAGGCCTTGGTCAAGTTATAAGCGGCCTCGCCTATAATTTCTATGTTTTTCACTATGCCATAGTACACCAGAACATTTGCGCTAAGGTTGTCCAACGCTACGCCCTTGATGTTTGTCTGTATTCGTTCGATCGCGGCCTGGATGTGTTCTAGCCTTGAACGGTCTCTAACAGGTTCTCTCATAGATCAATTGTTTGTCTCTATTTGCGCTATCGGCAGCAAAAGGCATCAGCATTCCATCTTCGACCAGATCAACAGAACGGCCAAGCAGCTCCTCCAGGTCATTAATAATAGCGCAATGCTTCAGCAGGCTCACCCTTGCTTTGTCATTGTAAATCACAATTAAATCCACATCGCTCAATGGTGTCTCCTCGCCTCGTGCAAAGGAGCCAAATAACCAAGCCTTCTCTACGGGTTGCGTCTCGAAATACTTGGCGATGATGGATTTCATGTCTTGCGTACTCATATAATTTGAACTTACATACAATACTATCGCAAAAGTAGTCATTATTTGTTAGTTTACAAAGAAATAGTTGAGTTTTTGTTTGACAAGTGAAAAAATCCCAGTAACTTTGCAAGAGATTGTGGGCACGATGTGTACCGCAATCAAGACATTCGAGTATCTAAAAAAGCGTTTTGCTTTTCGCTCTTCCTTGAGAACCTGAGAAATTCAAATGGAGTCGCGAAGAACAGCAAAGCGGTTTCTGCGCTATATGCGTGGGCCGTTATTTGTGCATCTGCGACTCAGGTTTTCTCAGGACCTTCAAGGAAAGGTGTGGCAAATCCAGTCCACGCTTTTCATTTTGTATTTACCAGGGTCACCAGGACTGGGGAGCCGCCAAAACTATTATGTTTTATGAGACATTTTTTGTTACGTTCAACTCTTCTATTATTTCTAATGAGCTGGTTTAAAACCAGCTACGGATACACCATCGAACATGATGGAATCTATTATAGCATTATTGATAATACCGCTCATGTCACTGGAGTCAATGGTTTATATTTTACTTCGGTAAATGATAGTGTTGTAAATATACCAGAGACTGTAAATGGTATTCCAATCACAATAATTGATGAAAGAGCATTTCATTCTATTTCTTGGTTGAAAAGCGTTAATATTGGTAATTCTGTAACCCACATTGGATACAGTGCTTTCTCGGGTTGTACTGCCTTGACCGATTGTCATATCGGTAATTCTGTAACCCACATTGGATACAGTGCTTTCTCGGGTTGTACTGCCTTGACCAACTGTGATATCGGTAATTCTGTAATCACCATTGGCGACTATGCTTTCTATAGTTGTAAGGCCTTGACCGATTGTCATATCGGTAATTCTGTAACCCACATTGGATACAGTGCTTTCTCGGGTTGTACTGCCTTGACCAACTGTGATATCGGTAATTCTGTAATCACCATTGGCGACTATGCTTTCTATAGTTGTAAGGCCTTGACCGATTGTCATATCGGTAATTCTGTAACCCACATTGGATACAGTGCTTTCTCGAATTGTACTGCCATGACCGACTGTCATATCGGTAATTCTGTAACCCACATTGGCAACTACGCTTTCTACGGTTGCACACAACTACAAAAAGTCAACATTACTGATATTGCCGCATGGTGTAAAATAGATTTTAGTTTCATTCAAGGCGGATATGCCAATACAATAGATGACAAAGTACCTAGTGAGCTCTTTTACGGAGGCAACCCCTTAAAAGAAGCTCATAGACTTTATTTGAATCAAGAAGAAGTAACCAATTTGATCGTGCCTGAAACCGTAGATTCAATCTCACATGGTGCATTTATGGGATGCCTGAGTTTGAAAAGCGTTGATACCGGTTCTCACGTTTCTCATATTGGAGCCAGAGCTTTTGTAGGTTGTGATAATTTAGAAGAAGTTACCATCGGCAAGAGCATCAAGGATATTGGAGACGATCTCCATTTATATACATATGGCGCATTTACTCATTATAGCCATTACGGAGCATTCCCATCTGAATTAGAGCGCATTATACTGAAAGCAGAATACTGTACAGACTTGGGCAATGTAAATTACTCCGAACAAGAAACAGATTATAATGAGCTCATTATCGATGAAGAAGTGAAATATCTGCCAGATGCACTTACTTGGGGCCATAGCAGCCCTACAATTATTTATTTTAATGCAAAGAATTGTATCTTAGGACCACCAGCTGCATCTAATAGACATAATGGAATTTCTAATTTTAAAGAACTCACTCGCATCATCATTGGCAATAAGGTAGAATCTATAGGCGATTCAGTATTATACGTTGACGGAGACTGGAACAAAATCGATACAATTACCATACATGCGATAACACCACCCACAATTACGGCATGCTTTACTGGTATAAGTGCAGGAGATGGTACCTTAGATGATGCCACCTACAAAAACACCGTATTAGAAGTACCCCAAGGAACTCTTAACGCCTACAAGAATGCAACGGGTTGGAAAGAATTTCTTAACATAGTTGAAATGGACAGCGAAACGATCCCAACTTCGGGTGACGCCAACGGGGATGGCAAGGTGAGCATCGATGATGTAACGTCGTTGATTGACTATCTGCTGAGTGGCAATGTCACGCAATTTAATGTGGTGAATGCCGATGTGGACGAGGACGGTTCCATCACTATTGCCGATGTCACAGCCCTCATTGACCTGCTGCTGAGCGGCAACTAATTGACATCGACAATTCTATTCTTGGCGGAAAGTTAGTAAAAACATCCACTTTCCGCCAATTATAATTTTATTTTTGGCGGAATGAGGGTGTTTTTTGCCTCGTTCCGTCAAGAATATGATGTATGATGGAGAGAAACAGAATTCGCTGAGATTCTGAAATTGCATTCAGAACTTCTCAGCGTATTCTGGTTGTTTATCGGTAATCTATCGGACAGTGGATTACTTCAGGCCACGGTTGCGCAGCAGGGCATCGGCAGTGGGAGCCTGACCGCGGAAGCGCTTGTAGAGTACCATGGGATCCTCGGTGTCACCGGCCTCGAGCAAGGCACGAAGGGCGTCGGCAGAGGCCTTGTCAAAGCAACCAGCCTTTTCAAATACCATGTAGCCATCGGCCTCGAGTACCTGTGACCACAGGTAGGTGTAATAACCGCAAGCATACTCGTCGCTGGCAAAGATGTGCTTGAAGTAGGGGCTGCGATAGCGGAACTCGACCAGTGCGGGCATGTTGAGCTGGTTCTTCACGTCCTGCTCAAAGGCCTTCACGTCGATGTTCTTCACCTCGTCGGCAGTCCAAGCCTTCTTGTGCCAGTACATATCCATCAGGGCGGCACCCACGAGCTCGGTGGTCATGAAGCCCATGTTGAACTGGGCGCTCTCGTTGA
>CAMVBJ010000059.1 GCA_947165675.1 uncultured Prevotellaceae bacterium | reverse complement strand
AGGTCATCGTGTCGTTCTTGCAGAAGTAGCCCACCACCGCGATCACATCCTCGGGTTCCTCTTGGTTTAACATCAGGTTCTGTGACCATGCACTCATGGCTACACTGGCCATGCACATAATCATCATGAATGATAAAAGAAACTGTTTCATGTCTGTACCCTGTTATATCGTTCAACAGTGCGGATATACCTCGGTTGCAAAATTACGGACAATCTCCGAAACCAGCAAATTATTGCGGTTCATTTGTTGTTTTGTAAATCGCTGGATATTAAACATTTAAAAAACAAATAGTTCATTTCCTGAAAATATGACAAAAAAACCTCCCCCTTGCAGTGCCCACATGGGGCTTGAGCCGAAGGGGGAGGAGTATAGGCGTTCGATAACTGCTCCGATCTAATCGATTGTTTATTGATGGGCTGTTAAGTTCTTATTCTTTTGGCTGTTGGGACTTGTTGTTCCTTTCACGGGCACTCAGGTTGTCGGTGAAATTCTTGGTCAGTCCTTTGCTCTGTTTCTCCAGATGAGATGAGTAATAGATAATGAGCATGATGGCCACGATCGCAAACACGCCGAGCAACGTTGACCAGGGTATAGCATAATCAACAAAGTAGCTGACAAAGATGGCGGTGATGATGAGTCGCAACATGCCGAGTGCCGTTATCCTCACGCGCCAGCGAGAGCCGCTTTGCCACAACTTATCCACGTCGGGACTATCGGCGCCAGCCTTCATCAGCATCCACAAGAAGGGGGAGCACAGGATGAGGGCAACGAGAGCCGTGACGGCATGAACCCATTTGTCAGGCACAATTCCCGCAATGATGGGTTGGCCATAATAGAGCATGATGGCCATGATGGCGATGCAAAGCACGGTATTGATGAGCATGTTGAAGATGAAACGCTTGAAATTATCGTTCCACAACTGCTGCAACTCATCGGGGGCCTTGTCGTCGGACTCATCGGTATTGCGCTCCAGCTTGGCGATCAAGCCGGCAGGCAGGACGCGTGTCAACGCATGATAAGCAGGTTCTGCCAGGCGTATCATGTAGGGCGTGGTGAATGTCGTGAACACCGACACGGCCACCACGATGGGGTAGAGAAAATCGCTGGTGACGTGCAGCGAGGTGCCGAGTGTGGCAAGGATAAAGGCGAACTCGCCAATCTGTGTCAAAGAGAATGAACACTGCATGGAGGTCTTCAGCGACTGTCCAGAGAGCAGGAATCCGCAAGTGCTCAGGATGGTCTGACCCAGTATCACAGCGGCGATGATGCTCAATATGGGCACAATGTACTCGATGATAAGGTTCACATCCACCATCATGCCGACCGACACAAAGAAGATGGCTCCAAAAAGATTCTTGACGGGGGCCACGAGGTGCTCGATGGCCTCGGCCTCGACGGTCTCGGCCAGGATGCTACCCATGACAAAGGCTCCGAACGCTGCCGAGAACCCAGCCGCCGATGCTGCTACCACCATGCCGAAGCACAGGGCCAGTGAGACGATGAGCAGTGTCTCGCTATTCATGAGCGGTTTGAGTTTGCGCAGTGCCAGCGGGATGAAATATAACCCCACCGTGAACCACAACACGAGGTAGAGGCCAAGCTGCAAGATGGACTGGAGCATCTGTGAACCCTCAAACTCCTTGCTCACTGCGAGCGTTGAAAGCATTACCATCAACACGATGGCCAAGATGTCCTCGATAATGAGCACACTGAGCACGAGCCCCGCAAAGCGCTTCTGGCGCAGGCCCATGTCGTCGAAGGCCTTGAAAATGATGGTGGTAGATGACATGGCGAGCATGCCGCCCAGGTAGATGCAATCCATGTCGCTCCACCCGAATAGTGACCCCGTGAAGGCACCCACATACATCATTGCCAATATAATGGAGATTGCGGCTATGATGGGTGCCGCGCCCATCTTCAGGATCTTCTTGAACGAGAATTCCAAGCCAAGGGCGAACAGCAGGAAGATAACACCGATCTCACTCCACAAGTGGATGCCGTGCATGTCCGACACGCTGGGCATGTAGGGCATGTTAGGCGAAGCGAGGAATCCTGCTACGATGTAACCTAAAACAATCGGTTGCTTAAGGCTCTTGAACAAGAGTGTCATTACGCCGGCGCAGATTAGAATGAGCGCAAGGTCGGCAATTAAGGGTTCGAGTTGTGACATATAATATTAATCGTTGTTAGATGTTGATTACAAGTTTTCAGTTCTTTAACGGCTTATCAGCCGTGCAGAATGTGTAATGGGTAAAGGATAATGACGAATCCATTATCCATTTTCAGTTTTCAGTTCTCAGTTTTCAGCCATTAGCTATAGACTAGCGACTAGTGACTAGTGACTTTTTGACTAAAGCATATAGCTTACAACCTGAGTGCTGTGGAAACAAGTGAAATCTTCAATGACAGGGCAAAGGTAAATAGAAAATCCGAAAAACTTACCCCATTTGGTGGTGTTTTTCACGTAAAAGGGTAATCTGGCCTCTATCTCGGCCGATGAGAATAATTTCCCGTGCGATAGCACGGTTATATTACCAAGTCACAATTATGGCCCACCGAGGGTGTTGTAAAACTCTCACTCACAAAAAAACAACTGATTAATCTGAAAAATCTGAAATGTATAAAAATGTAAGATATCAATCATCAATTATTTGTCAAATCAGAATATTCAGATTAATCAGTTGTTTTTTATGTTTTTGCAGCAGCATCTATCTGTACAGTTTAGTTGGCCCAGTTGCCACTCAGCAAGTAGTCGATCAGGGCGGTAACGTCGGCGATAGTCACATGGGTATCATTATTGCAGTCGGCTGCCCCTACATTGACTCCAGTGGCATTGCCGCTCAGCAGGTAGTCGATCAGGGCGGTAACATCGGCTATCGTTACCGAGCCGTCACCGTTCACGTCGCCACGCTGGGCGGCACTGCCCAGGCGCACATTGTCGATGGCGAAGTAGTCGCCCTCGGGGTTGACGCTGTTGTCCTTGGTGTAACTCCACGCCAGCGTGTGGGTGCCGGCAGGCACTTGCGTGCTGTAGGTCTCCCAATCGGCATTCTTATAGGCGCCCTTAACAAACACCTGGGTGCCGTCGATCGAGAAGATGCACTTGTCCAATGCTGTATTCGAGCCCTCGCCCCAGGCCTTGAAGTCAAACGACAGCGGGGTCTCCTGGTCCACCGTAACGGTGGCAGTCACCTCAGATGTGCTGTTGCTCACGCCCGCATTGCCCGACTGGGCATAGTCGCGATCACCGTCATTCATCACCTGCCAGGGATAAGTGCTACTGGTGGTGAAGTTGATGGTGCCGCCCTCGACATTCAACGCGGCGTTGATTGACGGGCTTAACCGCAGATTCCTGATCTCAAACAAGTCATAATCGGAATTGAAGCTGCCATCCTTGGTATAACTCCACATCAGGGTGTGAGTGCCGGGCTCAAGGTCAATGCTGAATTTGTTCTCAAACATGTAGTTGACCTCTGCGAGGTATCCATAACAGAACTGCTGCACACCGTCGATATAGAACCGGCACCCGTCATATACCGTTGACGTGCCCTCGCCCAAGGCCCTGAAGTCAAATGACAGCGTGCTCGTCTTGTCCACATTGACGGTTGCCTCCAACACCGAATTGCTGTTGTGAATCGTACTGTTGCCTGAGCGCAAAGCCATGCTCGTCGTATAATCGACCACTGTCCAGAGGTAGTCGCCATAGGAATCTAACGTGAATTTGTCCTTATCAACGCCGGCTTTGTCGGCCAGGTACTCGCCTACGCTCTTGACCGTGGCGAACTGGCTCCAGTTATCGGCAGACTGATAGGCATTAATACAGCTGGCGGGGACCACAAGCGTGGCATCATTATACTCATTGCCGCTGAACGTGTGAGCCGCAACGCTGGGTGGCGTGGCAGCGCGACAGATGATGGTATTACACCAAATGGAGAGGGCATAATCGCCGATGCTGGTCACCCCGGTGCCTATCGTCACCTCTTCCAATTCCATGCAGCCGTCAAACGCCCTTTCGCCAATCGTGGTCACAGAATTGGGGATGACCACACGAGGCAGTTTTTCGCACCGAGAGAAAGCGTTATCCTCGATTGTGGTCACCGAGCGCGGTATAGTAACACTTTCCATACGATAACAGCCATAGAAACAGCTGTTGGGGATGGTCGTCACCCCGTTGGGGATCACCACACGGGGCAAGTTCTCGCAGTAGCCGAATGCGGCGGCAGCGATGTCGGTGACAGAATTGGGGATGGTCACGCGCGTGAGTGCCGTACTCCTGTAGAAGGCGGCATAGCCGATGCCCGTCACGTTGTAGGTCACGCCATCGTGGGTCACAGTGGATGGGATGGTCACATTGCCGCTATAGGTCCGATATAGGGTGTTGCGGTAAGTCACTTCCACGGTGTTGGTGCCCGTGATGTTGTAGAAGATGCCACCCTCCAGAAAGTCATATTCACCCTCCTCGATGGTGGTGAAGTTTTTCCAGTTGGCGGCAGCCTGATAGGCACTCTTGCTGCCCTTGGGCACCGTGAGGGTGACACTGGTGTAATGTGAGGTGTCAAAAGTATTGCTTCCCAGAGTGGGCGGCATCGTAGCGTCACAGTACACCTTAGTCAAGGCAGTACAGCCGGCGAAGGCTTGACCACCTATCCAGTTAACGGTATTTGGAATTGATACGGCAGTCAGTCCAGTGCATAACTTAAAGGCGCCAATGTCAATGATTTGCACAGTATAGGTTTTGCCACCATAGGTCACCGTCGCGGGGATAATGACCTGACCAGTGTAACTATTGTAGTTATCGTCCTTAGGCAACACGCGCACATGATCGGACCCCGGGCCGTAGCCACCAACGCTGCTGTCATAGCCATAGCCGTAGTAGATGCCGTCCACCGTGAAGTCATAGAGCGCCTCTGGATCCTTATTTATGGCCTGGATGTTGGTGAATCTCCTCCAGTTTTCGGCTACCTGATAAGCGCCGATGGAGCCCTCGGGGACATAGAGAATGCAGTCACTCATCGACATATTATAAAAAGAGGAAACTGTAGTGGGGGGTGTTGTCGCCCTGCAAGTGAGCGAGGTCAACTTGGGCAAACTCGAGAAACATAATCCCTCAATAGCCTGGAGCGTTGATGGCAAGTCAACAGACCTCAATGAATCGATGGCATAAATGTTCCAACCAGCAATCCTCTTCACGCCTTCAGGAATCGTGAGCGACTTTAAACCCCTGCTGTAATAAAACGCACTTTTGCCAATCGAGTCAAGCGTCGCCGGCAACTGCACCGATGTCAGGTCATAACAGGAGTAGAAGGCGTTTGGGCCAACGGCAGTGACGGTGTAGGTCTTCCCGCCACTGGTGACGGTGGGCGGAATGGTCACAGCGCCGGAATAGCTACCTCCATATTGAGATTTTGTGGTCACCTCAACGGTGCTGGTGCCCGTGATGTTGTAATACACGTTGTTCGACTCGAAGTCGTAGGCGCTGGCGCTCAGGGCGCACATCATGGCCGTCACCAGGACGGCTGCTTGGAGAAAAAGTAATTTAGCTTTCATAATCGTATTCTTTTAGAGGGTTAGACAAGAAAAGTTAATCAAGTGCCAAATATAGGCACTTTTCCCCATTTTATCAAATAAAATAACAAAATAATAGGGCAACCGCGTCCAAATTAACATTTGCTCATTAGCTGACAAAATGAGTAATTGACGCCCACAGGGCGGCTTCCCAAATGGGTACTTTTCCGAATGTAGCAATAGGCAATTATCTATTATATCGAAAAATACAGGCATAAAAATGGAAAACATTTGGTCAATTCCGTTTAATTTAATATTTTTGCATCGTTTTAATGCCCATTAAAATAAAGCAATAACAATTAAAATGAAAGATGTCGTCATATTAGGAAGACCGATTCAACTGCAAGAAAGAACGAAAGCGCAGATGAAAGGAATCACCATTGGGGACTCACTTGCCTACAAGTTTTACGATGGCGAGTTTCATGGCGTGCCGCTGTTGTTCGTCGAACCCAAAGGCAAGGAAGCCTCGCCACGCAATCTGTCCCTGACAGCTGACAATCTAACGTCGCTATTCCAACTTCCTGCTGTTTTCCTGCTCACGAAATGTCCCGCATACAAGCGTGAAAGACTGATTGACAAAGATGTGTATTTCGTCGTGTCAGACAAATATGTGCATCTCCCAATGCTTGTGGCCAATGAGCGCATCCGCAAGACTAAAAAGGCTAAGGTGCTGACACCTGTTGCTCAATATCTGCTGCTCTATCACTTGCAGATAGAAAGTCTTGAAGGCACGGCTGCCAATGACATTAAAGACAAGCTGCCGTATTCCTACTCAAGCATCACGCTGGGCATCACCTGTCTTGACGATTTAGGACTGTGTCAGAAAGTGAAGAATGGTTCCAAGAGAAAAGTCATTCATTTCAACAAAACAGGAAAGGAATTGTGGGAACAGGCTCAATCACTTCTAATAGACCCTGTCGAAAAACGGGTTTACTGCGATGAGTTTATCAGCAATGAGCATTTCCCAGTCTGTGGTATCAATGCGTTGGCTCATTATACGCGGCTCAATCCCGACCCGGAGAGGATGATCATGATGACTACCAAACAACTTCGAGATTTCATGGCATCAGGAACATTGATACGTCCAAACGAGTATGATGGAAACGTCATCATTGAAGTATGGAAATATCCACCTGTTACAACCGTAAACACAAAAGCCGAATGGGTGGACAAACTATCATTGGCCTTTTCACTGCGTGACGATTCCGATCCACGGGTGGAAGGGGAAGTAGAACGTTTAATAAATGGTATAGCATGGAAGGATTAGAGAAATTCCGTGAAGCTTTTGAGGCTTATTCTGAGAACTATGTTATCATTGGTGGCACGGCTTGTGATATCGCCATGACAGGAACAGCTGTTCGCCCACGTGCCACCCACGACATTGACATGATTGTGATCGTGGAGAATTTGACTGCGGATTTTACAGAACATTTCTGGAAATTCATTCGTGAAGGTGGGTATCGTCCAGAGAAACGCAAACATGCTGAAGCTGAAACTCCAAAGTACGAACTATACCGTTTCATCAACGGCAAACCTGGCTATCCTGAAATGATAGAGTTGCTCTCGAGACATCCGGACATCCTCGGAGAGCCCAAGGGTCTTACCATTGAGCCACTGCCAGTAGACGAAGACACGTCAAGTTTGAGCGCCATCATTATGGATGACGATTTCTATCACTTCACCATTGACCACAGCAAATTGACCAATGGACTTCGTCATGCCGACTCGACTGCACTCATTGCTCTGAAGTCACGTGCCTATCTAAATCTATTGCAAGACAAGGCAAACGGCAAGCACGTCAACACTAAAGACATCAAGAAGCATCGCTCAGACGTGCTAAAGAACGTGGTCATCATGCAAGACAGCCAGATTACCGCACCAGAGCCAATCGTAGACTGCATAAGAGAGTTTGTCGCCTCAATCAGGGATGAATGGGACACGCTCTCTGAGCCCCTTGCCAGAGCTCTTGACCAGGATGTACAATTCGTCGAAGCACTGCTTGAACAACTATACGGTCTATTCATTGCAGAACTATAATGAAGATACAATACGCATCAGATCTGCATCTTGAATTTGCAGACAACTGGAGATACCTGAAGGAGAATCCCCTGCAAGTAACAGGGGACATCCTCATTTTGGCTGGTGACATAGGCTACCTGGGTGATGACAACTACACTAACCATCCTTTCTGGGATTGGGCATCCGAGAACTATCAGCAGGTAATAGCCTGTATGGGCAACCATGAGTTCTACAAGTTCTACGACATCGCAAAGCTATACGATGGCTTTTGTCTTGAAATACGCCCTAATGTTCACAGTTATTATAACGCCGTTGTGCCTGTAGGGGATATCGACATGATCATCACCACATTGTGGGCTAAGATTCCCTTGAAGGAGGCGTACTATACAGAGCAAGTAGTAAGCGACTTCCGGCGCATCATCTATGATGGTGAAATCCTCACGTTTGCTGACTTCAACCATGAGCATGAACGGTGCCTGGCATTCCTGAAGAATGCTGTTTCAAGCAGCAATGCCAGAAAAAGGATTGTCGTGACCCATCATGTGCCATCCTTCCAAATGCAATGTCCCAAGTTCGCCGACAGCCAAGCCAACGGAGCGTTCATTGTGGAACTTGAAGATTATATCAAGGTTAGCAACATTGATTTCTGGATTTATGGTCATTCCCATTACAACGTGGACGTCGAGATAGGCAACACCAAATGTGTGTCCAATCAGTTGGGCTATGTCTTTCATGGGGAGCATGAGTCATTTAACCCAAGTAAATGTATCGAGGTATAACCACCGATAAAACACTGGCAACAAAAAATAAATTACAACTGAAATGTTACTTTCAATCTTGAAACAACAAATGGATTTTCTTGAAAGCCAAATGGCGGAAAGGTGCGGTATGAAGCTATATAAATCTGCAAATGGTTTTACTCAAGAGGAAATATATGCGTATGCAGGAGCAAAGGATTGTGTTGCAACATTGACATTGAGCCAAGAATCAGCTAGAGTGTATGGAGAAACTTTGACGGTTGCGTTTGTGTATTATCAAAAAGAGAGAATTGCTCTTGAAAAAGACAAAACAGCTCTTAATGATATAAGCAATGTAAAGGCAATAGAACTTTTGGGATCCTGAGAAAGCTAACCTATTGATCTCAAGGATTATTAACTTTCATGAACGACGCTATAATATAGTAGGTAAGCATCTACTGTATATGAGCTTTAAATCATTCCTACACATATACTTACGACATGTAAAAGAACTTACTGTTGAGAATCAGTTTGGTGAAAGAAGTAAGTTTCAATTAGCCGAAAAGGATTTAAACGCAACCATGAATATAGTTCTTGATGCTTTGAATGATGAGTATCAGAAATATAAAGATGAACATCCAAATAACAGGTTCTTCCGTAAAGGGAATATGGCATACTACTATAATGGAGACTATTATGATATTGACATATTGCCAGATGGTCAGATTGGCAGTTTTTATAAACGCATAGATAATTAAAAGTCCAGCCTAGGATGTGACATCACCCTTGGCTGAACTCAGTATTGAAGCTATTTCTGTGCGTTAGTTTCTACAGGCTGTTACGCTTTTCTTGGCTATCTTGTCCGTCTTTTTTGAAATCAGTTTGCTTATGTCGTGTAAATAATTATCGACATCAAGGGGGGCTATTTTCTTGTTTTATTACATTCCCCTGCCTCTTATTCTGCTCACCATTTCGCTGGTATTCATCATGGCAATGATGCAGAACGCAATCATCAGCGAGGTTAGCAGCACACAAATCATGCGACTGTTCTGCTCGATGAACTGTAGCGGGTAGAAATTGATGCCGAAAGTGAACAGGGGGGTGTCGGACGGTATGGCAAGGATGAAGACTAGAAGTCCGCTGCCAAGGACAATACCTGCCACGAAGGCTGCAACCACAGCCATGCGGTAACGGCGTATTTGTTTCGTCTCTGCCTGTTGGATTTCATCAATCATGGCGAATTTCCTTTCCAACCGTTTGTTGAACAACTCGTTGTCCTTAAGCGCTGGGGTGAAACTGTCGAAAAGTTCCTGTATTCTTTTGTCGTCATTCATTTTTCAAAAGGGTTTTAAGTTTGTCTCTGCCTCGTGATAGCTGCTTCTTCACAGCATCTTCAGTCACATTTACAATATCGGCTATTTCCCTGATTGAATAACCTTTAAGATAGAAGAGCAATATTGCGGTTCGTTCTTTTGGCGGCAATTGCTCCAAAGCTATGTAGAGAGCTTGGTAACGAAATTCGCGGTCGGCTGCAAAAGAGGAATCCTCACGTTTTTCGAGCGCATCCAAGGGTTGCATGGCTCGGCGACAGCGGTTCGTGTCGATAAACATATTGTAGGCGATACGGTAGAGCCATGCCGTGCCTTTTCCACATTCCTTATACTTAGAACAGGATAGGTAAGCCTTCACCAGTGCGTCCTGTGCGATGTCGTCTGCCTCATCCCGATTGCCACAGCAGAGTGCGAGCAGAAAGCGCCTAAGCGCTTCCTGTTCAGTCTTGATAATCTCTATGAATTGCTCGCGGGTCACGCCTGGTTTCTGGCTTCAGCCTCAATCTCTTGCTTCAGTACCTTTCGCCCCACAAAGTAATTGATAAGGAAAGCAAGCCCAACACCTAACGACGGTACTGCTACGAAGGATAGTCCGATGAACATGTCAGCATTGACTTCATCAATGACTAAACCGAACATAGCCAGAGCCACATAGATTCCCGCACCAAAAAGGGTGAAGATACAACCGTACAATAGCTTGTCAAGCAGTCGCTCCTTGATACTGGGGCGAGGTGGGTTCATCTTCTTGAAGAATTCTTCCAAATCCACATCAGAGTTCTTCTCAATTGCGGCCAGCGCAATTTGGGCGCGTTTATTAGTGGCGTTTGTCTTTGCACGTGCTACAATTGCCACGATGATGATTGGAAGCACAACAAAAATCCCTAAAAGGACTATCATTTCAGCAAATTTCATTTTCTCTACCTTTATGTGTTATACAATGATTTTTATTATTCTCGTTTGAGCTCGCTCATATATATAACGAATTAGTAAGTCGAAAAGTGACGTGGAAAGAATATTTTAGAGACAGGTGCCCAAATGGAGATTTTTCTCGTTATTTTTCGATATCAGTTTGGCGAGACAAAAACACCTATCAAAAACGATGCCCGCAATACCCAAAAGGGTGAATAGTCAGCCGAGGGCGTGTTATTGTCCCTCGGCTTAACTCGGTGTCGAAGAAGCTACTTTTGTGTATTCCGTTTAACGGTGGTTGCGCATGTCATGGCCAGCATGGTAATATATCTATGGTCTACAATGATTTCATGATGGCGCTGTTGATGACGGGATTGATCTGAACGTCGCTGCGGTCGG
>CAMVBJ010000058.1 GCA_947165675.1 uncultured Prevotellaceae bacterium | reverse complement strand
GAGGTAGATGTGGTGACCTCACGGCGGGCTTACAGGATGCTAAATGTGTGCTTCAGACGACTTAACTTTAGAATTGCAGATCACTTAGCGTATATCTTCTGTCCGTTCCTAATATAAAAACCGTTTGTTGGCTTCGATTTTAATATTCGACCATACAAGTCATAAAAATGATCCTCGTGCTGTATATGTGCAGCAATTTCTTCGACACTGCTTGTTGAGTACTCGTTATCATTAATATGGATTGTGTAATGACCACTTGTGGGCGTCGGCAATCCCTTGAAGGTGACAACATCTCTTATCAGGGTTAAATCACCATCATCGACATGGGGCTCCAACTCCCAAGCATAAACATGATAGATATCGTCTCCATTCCGATAATACAAGGAGTAATCGCGATGCGCCCACCATAACTGAACATTTTCAAATACCACATTTCCATCCTCAATGTAACAGTTTGCATAGCCCTGGTCTACAGGTGAATCGTCATACGAACCTTCCAGCCACCCGCAGTCATGGGCATATAAAGGGTCTGCATTGATTTCGCGCGCAAGGTACTCACCATAGCCATATTCCATCCACAATGATTGAGAAAAAACGATATTTTCCAAGTCGTTCATCATAAAAATATCTGTGAATGACCCGAAATCCTCTAACCACTGGTCTGTCAACAGACCATCTGTTGACTTTACGGTCAGTAGTCTCTTGGGCACAGCCTCGCCATAACAGCAAAACGAAGTATTCACAAGGGTATCCGTGGCTGCTTCAACCGTCCATTCAATTCCATTTAACGTCGTGAAATGATCGCCTGGAGAGAGGCTAAAATCAAATGCAAGAGTCTCTTTTTGCTTCTCAAAATCATAGATATACAATTGTTTATCCGCCCATCTGTAACCATACTGTAGTTTTACAGGATTATATGGCTCACCATAATGGACCATATAACTGTCATCAATGATACGATAATACTGGATCCCGTTTTCGGCAGTTTCCACATCACTATGGTATTGAAAAAGTGTCGGTGTTTCATTCCCACTTTCCAAGACGGCCATAGCCCAACGATGGTAAACCTCAGCATACAATTCTAACGGATTCAATGATAAGAGTGCCGCAAAAATGATACTAATTAAAGTAAAGTGTTTCATATTCAATCATGTTTTAATGTTTAACGATATATGACTTAATAATATTGTTGTTTTATAAAAAACAATTCATTGTTACTAATTATCTGTCCTCAATGAACTACCCACTGAAATGTAAGTGCCGTCATCAAGCACCACTTTTCTAGCTCTTAAAGTTATCTCAGCATTAGACGTGGTAACATCACCTGCTTCTATAGCTGTAGTCACGTGATTGCCGACTTTAATAATATCGTGGAATTCGTCAAACGTCCCTGTGATATTCGTGTTTTGAAATTTATAGAAGTCCCCTTTAGTAGTTGGTGAAATATCCCTCATAGATGTTATGATAGGGGGTGGAGATGACGATCTTGTAATCGTCATCGGGGAGCGAGGAGACATCAATCGTGTCACCATAGCCACTGATTGTCGTGTAGAGGACGCACTGCATGGATGACATTGAAAAGATGTCCACATCATAGGAACTGGCAAAGCCGTCGGCAACAAGGATAATCTCCTGATTGTCGCGGTCGTAATACACCTCCGGCTTGTCAGCAGGATCGAAATACTCAGTGTGATCTTTATCATTTCCATCTGGACATAGAATGATGACATCTGGATTGGCAAAAGATACCAGTGAGCACATGATAATTAATAATGAAGATAGGATCTTTTTCATAGAAAAATGGATTTAAATTTGAATGAGTTTCCACAAAATTAGCAGTTAGAAATCATTACGCCAAAAATGTTTGTTTTTTTTAAAAAACAAATTTTACAGATTTTTTATTTTTCTATAAATCAATGAATTATTCCTAATAATAGCCCTATAATCCTGTGCGAGCAAAGTTACTACCAATAAAAAAGGCCCACGTTTTGAGCCTATTATGGAATGAGGTACAAAGAGGAAAATCTGTAAATCTGTAAATCTACACTATTGTTATCTAATACTCGATGGCGGCTAATCGTCTTGCATTGCTATCTTCAAATAATCCAGCAAAGGCATTTTTAAATCTAATTTCCGAGCGATTTCTTGGCGCTTCTGGCTAATGTATTTGGGAACATATCCCATGGTAATAGAAATCTCAACATAGTTGAAACCACAACAGCAGAGTTCAATAAACATCAAGTCCTTATCCTTGATCTTGGGATTCTGGGCTATCTTAGAAATGAAATTGTTATGATTCTTGTCAAGATAGGAGCGCAATGAGTTCCAGAATTTCTCATCAGCAACCACGGTATCTATACCAGCCTTGACGCGTTGCCGGATCACAGCAGGGGGGTCATTCTCGCTTGCGTCAATTGTGGTCTGCATGAATGCGACCATGTCCCTGACAAATTGCTGCAGCGCTTCTTCCTTGGCATCAATCTGATTAAGCAGCTCCTCGTGCTGATCAACGCTGGCGTATAGCAATTCACGGATGATTGACTGGATAAAATGCACCCTGCGGTAATGGTAGATAGCAAATGAAATCAAAATAGCGATTGATCCCACAACCAGGCAGATGACGAGCCACCGCAATCCATCGATGGTTTCATTGCGATTCTCAATACTGGTGAGATTAGCAGTGTTCTCCACCTGCTGGATCTCGTATTTCTGTTTATTATTGCTGATAGAATCAGCAATCTCGTGTGCGAGTTGTTTGTAGTGATTTGAACTGGATTTATCGCCATCGGAAAGAGCAAGGTCTGACAGAATTAGATATTTTCTTGTCCTGATTTGACCGATGTGGTCCTTGCCTGCGTCCTCATCCACATTTGCCAAGTAGAACCGTGCAGAGTCAAGTCTGCCCTCTTGGGTATAAATTTGCCCCAAATCAAGTAAGAGATCATTATTGACATATTTGCGATAATCATTCAGGCAATGTAATGCGATTTGTTTGGCTTGATACAGAGAGGAGTCCTTCTGGGCTAATTGCCTACATCTCAATTCTTGACACTTAAAATAATATGCGCTGTCATTTAATTCTATTGCCAACTGGGTAGCTTGATTAAGCAGACGCACAGAATTCTCTGTACCAGTGATTTCGGAACATCCCCCCATATAGAATAAACACATCATTTGCATAGGCTTGTTATCTGTATGTTCATAATACCTCAAAGCCTGCTTATACTTATCGAAGCAAATTTGCATATCTCCATAATAGATACGGAATAATTTAGCTATGCGAGTGTTAATTTGGGCCAAGTTAGCGTAATCTTTTCCGTCGGCGGTGGCTTCGGCGTGCTTGTAGTAGAGCATGGCGCTGTCGGGGTGGCCGAGTTCCTCCATCACGGCGCCCTTGTAGATGTAGGCGCGGGTGAGCTTCTCGCGCTCGCCGTCATGCTGGCGGTAATAGGTCAGGGCGCGGTTAATGGCGCTGTCGGTGGTGGCGGTGATGTAGCAGCGGTAGCGGGCCTGGGTGAGCAGCAGGTCACGGTAGGCACGGTCGCCCTCATGGGGCACGCTGGCGGTATCCACAGCCTGGACCAGCGCCAAGGCGCTGTCAGGCACGTCGTGCATCAGGCTGTCGGCAGCCACGAGGCGGGCGTCATAGCGGGGCGAGCCGCCGCAGCCCGTGACCACCGCCACGAGCCCCACCACAGCCACTATGACCGCCAATAGATGCTTCATGCCGCAAAGGTAATAAAAATGCAATGATATAGATGTAACCCTCACCCAAAAATCGGGTCATACGTACTCACAACAGGAGGGTGTGTCATCATTCAAATGCTGCAATAATAACCGCCCTGCGGGCGGGAAATATATCAAATTTTAAATATAATTTGAATAATTTCCCGTGCGATAGCACGGTTATATTACCGAGTCACAATGATGACACACCCTCCCATCTTAATTCTTTCAGGATCCACACTTACAGTGCATCCAGGCCGTGAATCATGCCACTATAGGAAATGGCGTCACGGCCACGCGGATCGACATCGATGGTCGTCTTGCCGCTCATGAACACCTCAACATGGAAACGGTAGTGGTCATCACCATTATCCACGCGGAACGTGATGCGGGCACGGTCAGCCTTGGGGTACTCCACCTTGTAGTCCCTGATAGGGCTTGAGAAGTTGAGAGCCTTGTAGCCACTGGCACCATAGCCTACGTTCTGGCCCGAACCGACATAGGGCAAATTGCACGTCACTGAACCGTCACGCACGATCATCTTCTGACCCTGGCTCACACTCATCGTGGGAGCCGAGAGGGGGCGCATAGAGCCCACCATCACCACATACTGGCCTTGCTCCAGGAGATTCTTTACAGCCTGGACACGAGCAGGATCGACAGCATTCTTGCTGGATCCACACCCCATGAGTACAACAGCCAGCACGATCATCGAGAGTAGTAATACTTTCTTCATTTTTCAAGAGATTTTTTTCAGATTAAATACTTACAGTGGATTAATACATTGATTCTTCTATAGAATAGACATCTCACCGTAACTAAAGTTTAAAAGGTCGGCAATAATTAACAGCAGTCAGCTCGGGCGGTCAGAAAATCATTTCGCCGTCAAATGAGATAGCATCACGATCACGGGCGATCACGTCAATGATTGCTTTGCCATTAGTGAACAAGTCGATACGGTAGTGATAGGCATCTTCCTCGTTAGTGACATTGAACTCGATGACAAGACGGTTGGTAGTGGCCTTGGTCATCGTGTAGTCCTCAATCTTTCCCTGGAAGTTCAATCCCTTGCCGCCACCATAAGGCACACGGTAAGCCTCGCCCACATAGGGGAGATAGCTATCCACCTGGTCCCCATCCACTTTCAACTCATAGTTGGAACTCACGTACTGCGCCATTCCACCCAGGGGTCTCATCCAGTCCACCGCAATCGTGAACTGGCGCGACTCCACAGCATTGACCACTTGCTGTGTCACCTGAGCCTGCTGCTCGGCACGGGTCAAGTTACTTTGGGTACCACACGAGATGAGTAAGCCAGCCACAACCGCCAGCAGTAATGCAATTTTCTTCATAGCTCGTTGTATATTAATAGATAATGGATGTAATATTAACGTATAACAGCAATCTTGGTAACGACAGCCTCGCTACCGCCATTGGCACGCGAGCACAGCACCATATAGACGCCCGTCTTGACCCTCTCGCCATACTGGTCACAGCAATCCCAGGTGGTCATTCCGC
Source organism: uncultured Prevotellaceae bacterium (assembly GCA_947165675.1). Lineage (GTDB taxonomy): Bacteria > Bacteroidota > Bacteroidia > Bacteroidales > Muribaculaceae > Sodaliphilus. The sequence continues at coordinate 6,335 of CAMVBJ010000058.1, read as the reverse complement.
CCGTTGACTTGAGCTGACGGATCACGTTGCCACTGGCATCGGCAATCTTGACCAGCGAATTGTCCATCATGCCCGTGATGGTCACATCGCCCGTGAACTCGGGGCGCACGGGGTTGGGATAGGCATAGATGTCACTGTAACTGGGCTCGGCAGGGCTACTGTCGCTGTAGTACTCATACAGGCCAGCAGGTGTCGTCACATAGACCGAGTTGCTATTGGGGTTGCAGCACACTCGATAAACCGTATTGGACGCCAGGGGACTATTGGCTGTATTGAATTTCTTGATAATCTGGGTACCGTCGGCACTCACCAGGAACAGGCCCGAGGTCTGGGTGGCAATCCACTTGCGGTTGGCACCATCGACAGCGATGTCATTGACCTGAATACCATTGAGCAGGTAGTCGGCCATGCCAGTACCGTCGTTGCGTGGCACCTTGATGTGGTTGATCCTGAAGTCGCCATTGAATGCCTGGGCGGGGTTGAACGAGATGACGCCCTCGGTACTGCCCATCCAGACGACGCCATTAAGATCCTCGGTGAGGCACATGATGTAAAGCCAGCTGAACGGTTGACCGTCCTGATCAATCAGCTCGCTGTGCATGACCTGTTGAGGACGCGCAGAGATTTCGCCGTTGGAGTTCCAGAAGATGATAGGCATCTTGTAGTCGCCGTCGTTGAAGATCTTGATGTCATACTGGCTATTGCGGGTCGAGATGAAGCTGGCATTCTTGGTATGCTCGGTGTTCAAGCCATTGATATCAGGCTGAATCCAGTCATTGGCGGTAACGCTGTTCTGCTTCACCTTGGCAGCAGGGAGAACCATCACGGGATGATCAGGGTTCTCGAAGGACTGAACCACCCACACATTACCATTGCGGTCAATACTCGTGATGGGGTGCATCGCACCCTGGAGCTTGAGCATTGGACTGTTGTCACCATTATAGATGAGAGCAATTGAATCGTCAGTAACCTTATATAGACCTCGTGTCCAAGTGCTCAACAGGTAGGTGCTGGGATCATCGGGCAAGAAATGCATGTCGAAGGAGCCTGTTGCCGGAGCCCCCCCAGGTGTAACATCCTTCCACATCACGCCGTCATAGGTGTTGATGGCAGTGGGGGTGTTATCGATGAAGAAGTAATTGGTCGCCGGAGTAGAGACATACAGCAAGTCGCGCGACTGGTTATAGGCCATCCAGAAGGCACGCCCAAACATCAACGCGTTGGGAAGATAGTAACTATCTTCTCCCAGTCGATGCAAGCCCTTGGCTCCCACAGCCCACATTTCACCATTGCCCGCGGGCGAAGCTGTGTACAGTTCGCCATCGGTGTCGAGGGTCTCGATGATCTTACCTGTTTCGTCGGCCTTGTAGCAGAGCTTGGCACTGGGGACGTTGAGCAGGAAGCCGCCCTTGGTTTTCTGCACCTGGGTCGTCTTGTAATGATAGATGGTCTCCTTGCTGATTTTGACACGGCCATTGGCGAGTTGATTGATCGATGCGATGAACGTCCAACCGGTCATGCAATAAAAGGTCGAGTCATTAATGGGCCATAGACGCGAACCTGCATCAAATTCGGCAACGGTAAAGGATTCCAACTGCTCGTGATAGACATTGACAGGGCCGTAATAGGAAACATCGGGCGTGGAAAGCAGCAACAGGTTTCCCACCTGGGCGACCGAAGTCACTTTCTTGCCATAGAGGTGGGATTCCTTGACCACAAACTTCGTGTCATCGATTAAGACGTAGCCAAAGTCGGTAGCGACAAACATCACATCGGGGCCAAAGGTCACATTATTGATGGCCTTGCTCGACGTCATCACGGCATCCTTGATTTCGGGCATATTCACGACACTGCCATCAGTAAGAATAATGTCGATATTGGAATTGCTATAGATCACTACCAGATAATCCTTGTCACTATTGTAATACACTTGCTGGATGACCATATCAGTCAAGTCATTGACAATGCTCAGGGCCTCATTTTCGTCGGTCTGTTTGTCCAGCCTGAACAAGTTCCCCGACGAGAGATAATAGACCCAGTTCTTGGCATCGGCTACCGCCTGAACATCACTACCCACAAATGCAGAGTGGAACCGCCAATCTCCCACAGCGTTCTGGGCAGCGGCACACAATGTTGTCATCACAGTCAAGAACAATACTATCTTCTTAATCATCTCTTACTGATTTTATGTTTCTTTATCGTCATCAGGGAGCCCACAGAGCGGATAATCCCTATAGGTTATAACGTAAATATATCAGATTAAATTGTGTTATCGGACAATTATACCCCGCAGGCCCGACGGCCGTAATGCAAGGCGCTATTCACAAGGGGTTCTATATCTTGAGCTCGACGACCTTGGCCTCGGGCGAGGAGGTGTCATAGGTAAACGATGCCCATGTGCTGGTCAGTTGGCTTTCATAACGCATCTTGTATTTCACGCCTGGCCGCAAGCATTTCACGGTCACCTCGCCATGAACGGGTAGCCCCGACGAGCCCCGACGCCTCACGCCCTTCTTCTCGACGATGGAGCAATGGTCTTCCTGAATGGTGAACACCAGGTTGACCGTTTCATCGGCACCCACCGACAATCCCGAACGCAAGAAGTGCACCCTGCCATGGTCAAGCGCCTCAATTCTCAATAGGTCAGCTTCCTCTCCCTCAACAGGAGAGAGCGCCAGTTGAACAATATGGGTGCTGGGCGGATGCTTCTCGGTACGCCCCATGAGCAGCGCCACTAATGCCATTGCCACTACAAAGGCAAGCGTATAGAACTCAACCGAATTAATGTCCATCAGTCTTACCAGTATTTAACCACAAGAGGGCATGCTTGAAAGCACACCCTCATGTGAATTATCTCTACCATGTAAAGGCTACCGCCGTTTACTTGATGATCATTACTGTAGCCTGAGGCGTGCCCGTGGTTGAGGGCTGACCTCCCTGACCGGCATAGATGTTGTAGATGCCAGTGGCAACACGCTCACCGTCGGCGCCACTGCCATCCCACAGTGCGCTACCCATCACAGGACCCATCTGCTTCACGATGTTTCCGTCGCGGTCGGTAATGGTCACATAGCTGTCCTCCATCAGGTTCACAATCTTGATCAGACCCGTGAAGTCAGGCTCGATGGGATTGGGGAAGGCATAGACGTTATCGAAGTTGAGCGCGGCAGCGTCACCCTCCGAGACATACTCGGCAAAGCCGTTATCGGTGAAGATGTAAACCCGGTCGTTCTCGGGGTCGCACTCCACCGTGTAAACAACGTCGCTGGGAATATCACTGTTCGCCGTGGTGAAGTGGTTGTAAACCTCAGTGCCGTCAGGTGACACGAAGTACAGGCCATTGACGGTGGCGATCCACTTGTTGTTGTTGCGGTCAACACCGATGTCATAGACCGTGAAACCCTCACACAGGTAACCATTACCCTCGTCGAACTTGGTCACATAGGGGGACGTGGCCTTGGGGTACTCGTCAAAGACGGTCTCGGGGTCAAACACGAACAGGCCTGACGACGTTCCCACCCAGATAAGGCCATCCTGGTCCTCCTCCATGTGGTACATGTAGGTCCAATCGACTTGACGGTTATTCTGGTCAACAAAATTCAAGAGCGCTACCAGCTTGTAGTTATCGACTGTGACATCCTGACTGTTGTTATCCCAGCAGAATATGCTCGACTTGTAGTCTCCGTCATTGTAGATCTTGACATTGTTCTTCTTGGAAATGATAAACCGAGAGGCCTGCATCTTCTCCGTGTTAAGCGACAGCAAGCCCGAGGGCTGGAACCAGTCACCCGTGGTGCAAGAGTTCTGGGCTACCTTCTCCTTGGGCAATACCGCAACAGGGCAGCTCGAATTTCCGTAAGAGCTGACAACCCACATGTTGCCATAGTTGTCAAATGCAGGATGGGCTTTATAGGTTCCAATCTTACTGTTGCTATTGGTGTAATTGAACACTACCGAATTGTTCTTCACCCGGTAAATGCCATTCTGCCAAGTTGTGCGGAAATAAGTCGTCGAATCAACGGGATTGAACACAAACTGATAGCCCGAACCGGTGGGAAAATAATTCGTCACATTCCTCCATGTCGTGCCATTATAGACGTTTACCACATTAGATGCCATAGCAAAAGGCGAAGTTCTATTCACACGGTTAAGCGCCGACGTGCAGGCATACAGCTCATTGGTTGCCGTGTTGTACTTGAGCCAGTAGGGCTCATCGGTGGTCAACGCGTTCACCATATAGCTCGTGGTCGAGCCGCTCTTGCGGAGGCCTGAACCGTCGTTGATCCAGATTGTTGTGCCGTCACCAGCAGGATATGACGTGGCAAAACCCACGGTCGAGGAAGCCTTAGTGGCCGTCTTGCCCGTCTCGTCGATCGTGTAATAGAAACTCTGATTGGCGAAATTGGCGATAAAGCCCGTCTTGGCCTTCTGGACAGGAGCAACAGAGGGCAACTTACTGGTCGAAACCAGGTTGGTGATGGACGGTGAACCGGCAGCGAAATCAATGTTCCTCAGGCTCGTCGAGTCGGCGATGAACAACGATGTCGAGTTGATCGGGTACAGCCTGGAGCCCTTGAAGGAGCCTGAATAATTGGAGTACTGGTTGATGGGATCGTCACTCCCCACGGGGCCATAATAGCATTTCGTGTCCTCCAGGATCACCATCGTGTTACCGATAACGGCAACCGAGTTCACGTTACCCGTTTTGCCCATCACCTTGTTGTTGGCGATGATCGTCTTGGTCGTCTCATCGATGGTCACATAACCGTAATCCACCGTTACATAGGCGACTCCACCGGCAAACGTGATGTCATTGATGCTCTTGCCAGTGTAACCCGAGAGCTCATTATTCGACAGGACATAATTGCGGACGTCAACCACAATGTCCTTCAGCTTGCTCACGTTGTACACCGTGCCCGTGTTGTCAATGATGTCGAGGTTGCAGTTGAGGTAAGCGACAAAAAGCAACTGATTCTCCCAGTCATAATAAATCTGGGAAATCTGGTTGTCGGACAACACATTCTGCCTGTTTAAGGCAATCGTTTGCGATGTCGCCTTGTCAAACAGGAACAGGCTTCCACAATTCAGGTAATAAACCTTGTCACCGGTATCATAGACGTTCTGAATCTTGGATGTCAGATAGTAGCTATGAACTTTCCAGGTGCCAGCATTACCAGTGACTGCAGCCATCACCAGTAGCAATACGAAAAGAAGATGTTTTTTTAACATATCATGTAAGTTTAATCTTATTATCAAATATTACTAACATACTGACAAACAGCGAGATATGCAATCAAATCACATAAAACCCACTGAATCAAATGCCAAAGTTATAAAATAATAACGATAAAACGACATGATTACCACCCATTAATTTGAAAAATCTATCTTAAAAATTGCAAATTCCTTAATTTCAGTGAGGAGGGAGCAGGGATTACACCTATAACGTGCTATCCCTGCCCCCATTAATGATATCATTTCTGCGTTAAAGGCTACCGCCGTTTACCTGATGATCATTACTGTAGCCTGGGGCGTGCCCGTGGTTGAGGGCTGACCTCCCTGACCGGCATAGATGTTGTAGATGCCAGTGGCAACACGCTCACCGTCGGCGCCACTGCCATCCCACAGTGCGCTACCCATCACAGGACCCATCTGCTTCACGATGTTTCCGTCGCGGTCGGTAATGGTCACATAGCTGTCCTCCATCAGGTTCACAATCTTGATCAGACCCGTGAAGTCAGGCTCGATGGGATTGGGGAAGGCATAGACGTTATCGAAGTTGAGCGCGGCAGCGTCACCCTCCGAGACATACTCGGCAAAGCCGTTATCGGTGAAGATGTAAACCCGGTCGTTCTCGGGGTCGCACTCCACCGTGTAAACAACGTCGCTGGGAATATCACTGTTCGCCGTGGTGAAGTGGTTGTAAACCTCAGTGCCGTCAGGTGACACGAAGTACAGGCCATTGACGGTGGCGATCCACTTGTTGTTGTTGCGGTCAACACCGATGTCATAGACCGTGAAACCCTCACACAGGTAACCCCTACCCTCGTCGAACTTGGTCACATAGGGGGACGTGACCTTGGGAGACTCGTCAAAGACGGTCTCGGGGTCAAACACGAACAGGCCTGACGTCGTTCCCGCCCAGATAAGGCCATCCTGGTCCTCCTCCATGTGGATGAGATAAGTCCACTCGACTTGGCGGTTATTCTGGTCAACAAAATTCTTGTGCGCTACCAGCTTGTAGTTATCCACTGTGACATCCTGACTGTTGTTATCCCAACAGAATATGCTCGACTTGTAGTCTCCGTCATTGTAGATCTTGACATTGTTCTTCT
>CAMVBJ010000057.1 GCA_947165675.1 uncultured Prevotellaceae bacterium | reverse complement strand
AACGTTGGTAACGGTAACGGGCACGAACAGGCCATCAGCATCACCGATGGTGATGGTAGCGGTCAGAGCCTCGGGCTGGGGCTGCTCCTGGGGGTTAATAGTAACCTCATAGGTAGCCTCTTCACCAGTGCTGCGGGGCTCGCGCACGTCTTCACCACAAGAGGGACGAGTAACAACGGTAAAGTGAACGGGCTGGCTGATATCGAAATCTTCGGCAATCGCAATAGTGAGAACAGCCAACTCTTCATAATCACCAGGAATCCACTTGGGAGCGCCAGTGTAAACCCATGAACCATCTACTTCCCAGTAAGACTTAACTGTTGCGCCAGTGATAGCAATACCATTGGTATAGCTTTCATTCCAGGCCCAAGTAGCGGCAGTCGTCTTTTCTTGACCCCTACCATTGAAATAGGAAACAGTGCAATCTGCACCATCCTCAGCCCAAACACCAGTGATACCCTCGGGATAGTTAACATCAACATCCAGTGCATTGAGATAACCGTCAAAGTGACCCATCAGAGGGACATCAATCTCGGTACCGAGCTGATCTTCGGTAACTTTGAAGTCTGGGATAAAGCAGTAGTCATTCGTTGCGAATGCGCTACCTGCCATCAACAGAGCAGCAAGAGTAAATAAAAATTTCTTCATAATGTTGAATAAAATTTTAATTGTTAATAAAAGTTATAAATTAATAAAACAGTCTTTTAAGCAAGCATAAGTGGAAATGTAAAACTAAGATATCAAAGAGTTCCGGATAACTAAACTTGAATTAAGTAATAATTAATCATTGTAGATAAGGTAATGTTTATATAAGGTTAGTCCTAAAACGTTCGTGATCGGGATAAGCGTCGTCGGCAGCACGGAAGCGAACACAACAAGCGGGACCCGTCCACTGCTGGACTTGGCACCTCATCGAATGTTTAAGTTCACATTTCATATATCCGGACTACTTTAGATTTTTCAGGACGATGCTTATTTGGTTCATCTTGTGACGCAAAGTTAAATGATATTTTAAAACTGACAAAGAAAAATCGATTTTTTTTTTAAAAAAAATGATAAGCAGGCGATGAGACTACCGGAACTGGAGGGGCGGAGGTCGGGGGAATGTCGCGGTGAGTGGGCCTCTTCGAGGCCGACACAAAACTATTACTCGGAAACTTTAGAGGCTGTTGCAAAACTCTCACTCATAAAAATAACAACTGAATCTTCTGATTTTGCTGAGGGCATACGCCTTCTTACTTTCAAACAACTTGCACAACATGGAACAACTTAAACAACTTTTATAATGGGCTTCCGCCTTCTTTCTTTATAACAACTGAATCATCTGAATATTCTGATTTGACAGGGATGTGAAAAGAGCGGCTCCCCGGGGGGGAGTCGCTCCTTGGTTTTAGTTAGCTGCCGTTAGGGCAGCGGTGTGAGATTTACTTCATCACCTTAACAGCGCTGGTGGTGCCGTCGGTGTAGGTGGTAACAACGATGGTTACACCGTTAGCCTCGGTCATCTCCTGACCAGCCATGTTGAAGTAGCGTACGCCAGCAACAGCCTTGCCGTTCATGAGCTCATCAACGCCGGTGTAACCAGCCTGAGCGCAGTAAACGAACATCTCGCCGTCAAGGTTCTCATAGATACCCAGAACGTAGTTGTAACCTACGGGTACACAATAATCATACTCAGCATCAGCGAACAGGGGGTTGCCAAGGGTGTTCTCCATGCTACCCATGAGGGTCTCACGCATGTCCTCATCAGCACCCATAACTACATTGTTAACAACGAAGTAGAAGGGAACGTCGCCACGATAGCCAGTGTCATGGTTGTAACGACCGTAAACCTCATAGTTCAGAGAAACAGAAGTCTGATAGCCACCTTCACCCATGTTGAGCTTGTACCAAACGGGATTGTTGTTCTTGTCAAGCATTACCAACCAGTAACCAACGGTGTGGTCATCGGGATCAACGGGGGTAACCTCCTTAGCGGGAACGGTAACGGTGAGGGTAGCAACATCACTGATCTCCTTACCGGGCTCCTGAGCGGTAGCGGTTACGGTGTAGGTCGTCTCAACGTCGGTCTGATCGAAGGTGTAGGGGTTACCTACGAGTTCGCCATCCACGTACATGAGAACCTCGCCATTACCAACAGCCTCAACGGTGAAGGTCTCGGGATTCCAGTTGATGGTGGGAGCCTCGGTTACCTCGGGAACCACGGGAGCGGTCCAGGTGATGTTGTAGGTGCCAACCAAGTCATTGTAACCCTGAGCGCTAACGGTAACAACAACGGTGTTCTCACCCTCAGCGAGCTGGAGCATACCGTCAGCGAGCTCAACAACCTCGCCGTTAAGAGTAACAACGATGGTTACATCCTCGGTACCGTTGTAGCTGATAGCAACGAGACCATCCTCGGTGGGCTCGCCAACTACGATCTCACCAGTGAGGTCCTCGATAACGGGAGCAGTACCCTCAACGGTAATAGTAGCGGTGTGGTAATTTTCCTGACCCTTGGGAGCGACATTATCGCGCACGTCTTCACCACAAGCGGGACGGGTAACGACGGTGATGTCACCACCCTTGAAGTCAGCAGCTACCTCGACGGTGAGAACCACCATCTCCTCATAATCACCAGGGAGCCACTTGGGAGCGCCAGAGTATGTCCAGACGCCATCAACCTCTACATAAGACTTAACCGTTGCACCGGTAATAGCAATACCATTTGAAAAATCATCATTCCATGCCCAAGTTGCCATAACAGTCTTGGGCTTACCCTGAGCATTGAAATAAGGAACAGTGCAATCTTCACCATCCTCAGCCCATGTAATGGTCAATCCCTCTGGAGTGATAATACTAACATCAAAAGCATTTACCAAGCAATCCAAGTGAGCCTTAAGGGGCACTTCAATCTCAGTGCCGAGCTGGTCAGCCTTTACCTCGAAGTTGTCGATGTAGCAGTACTCCTCGGCGGAGAGGGTACCTGCCATCATCAGAGCAGCAAGAGTAAATAAAAATTTCTTCATAATGTGAAAATTTTAAGTTGTTAATAAATAAGTAATTAAAAGTTATTTCTAATCATGTATTTTGCACTCGGTTGGAAATCATTAGCGGATGTTTTTTTCAAAGAGCTTCGGATAACTATGTTTTCTCGTTTCATGATTTTCAGTAATGTCACTTCTCCACTGGTTTAGTAATTATTGCACAATGCTTAGTAAAACACATTTAGTCCTGTAGATGATCAACCTGTTGACAAACGCCTCGGCACGACCGAGGAACAGCGATACCGCAAGGTTCTTGACGCTTGTGGCGCCAAAAATCGACTATATGCTCTCTTACACTCCTCATAATAAATGCTTTACGTTTACACAGGTTATGATATCACTATATAGTTCAACGCAAAATTAACTCTTTTAGGCGAAACTGCAAGGTATAATCCAGAAAAAAACATTTAAAAAATGTTAATTTGTGGGCTTTAGGCTGTAGGCTGTAGGTTGTAGGCTGTAGGTTATAGGGGTTAACATCAGGCTTAGGGCTTTGTCACGGGTAGTGGCCCCTTTCAGGGCCCGAGGTCCGTAGTATTCCACTCACCACGCCACAAGTACCTTCGGCACTTGCGCCGTGGTGTTACCTCAAGTCAAGGCCGCTGGCCTTGTGCAGGCCTTCGACCTGCTATACTTTAAATGATCGTCGCGTGTCCCATTGCGGAATACAGGACTCACGCTAAGACGCAAAGACACTAAGTTATTAATCATCGCTCGCAAGGGGATCGCTACATTTTTCTCTATTGCGAGCCTCTTGCGAGCAAATACATTAAACTTGGCGGCTTAGCGGCTTGGCGTGAGGCATTATTATAGGCTATAGGCTGTAGGTTGTAGGCTGTAGGTTGTAGGGGCATCCGCGTTACGAATGGTGCGCCTAATACCTATAGCCTATAGCCTATAACCTATAGCCTATAACCTATAGCCTATAATGACTAAAAGAGGCAGATGGCGTAGTAGAGCCAGTGGGCGACGATGGCGGCGAAGAGGCCGCCGATGGTGTGGGACAGGATGGCGCGGGAGGTGAGCTCGCGGTAGTGCATGGAGTCGAGCATGGCGGTGTGGGTGCTCAGGAAGCCGCTCCAGCACATGCCGATGGCGGTGAACACGGCGATGGCGTTGCCATCGACCCATCCCTGCTGGATGAACTTGGGCACCAAGCCGAGGGCGGCGCCGACGGCGCCAAGGGCGGTGATGGGGAAGCCGATGAGGTGGGGGTCGTCGAAACCGAAGAGCCACTGGAAGACGATGCCTATCTTCTCGCCGAGCCAGGGGAGGACGGCAACGCCCTCGTAGGCGGCACCGGTGTAGATGCCCTCGGGACCGGTCGAGAAGGTGAGGATCATGACGAGCGAGGAGATGATGATGACGCCGGGGATGATGGCGAGGCCGACATCGACGCCGGTGCGTCCACCGTCGAGCAGGGAGTTGAGGATGCGCAGGAAGAGCGACTTGTACTCCTCGTGCTCGACCTGGAGGTCCTGCTCGGTGAGCTCACAGGCGGGTTCGTCGGCATACTCGGGGTGGGTCTTGCGGACAAAGTGCTGCATGAGACGGGTGGAGACGATGCAGCCACAGATGGCGCCCACGAGGCCGATGAGGGGCTCCTTGAAGTAGCCGTAACCCATCATGAAGATGATGACGATGAGGCCCATGCCGAAGGCGGTGCCAAAGTTGGTCAGGGAGATGTACTGGTACTTCTTGAAGTGGGAGGCGAAGCGCTTGTCCTGGGAGAGGGTGATGATGGCGGGGTTGTCGCTCAGGAAGGTGAGGACGGCACCGAGCGAGGCCATGCCGGGGAGGTTGAACAGGGGCTTCATGAGGGGCCGGAGGGCCTTCTCGAGGAGATCGACGACGCCGAACTCGACGAAGAGTCGGCCGATGGCTCCGGTGACGACACAGACGGCCATGAGGAAGAAGCAGGTGTTCAACAGCAGGTCATGGGCGGTGTGCATGACGGTATTGAGCATGTTGGCAGCGCCCATCTTGATGGCGAGGCCGCCGAAGAGGGCAACGACGATGGAGAGACAGATGACACCGCTGAGGCGGTGACGAGCGCGCTTGAGGGAACGGAAGTACCTCTTGGTGAGCGACATGTGCAATCGACGCATTCTCATGAGTGGTAGTTGTTTAGTTGTTAGTTTATAGTTGAATGGTTAGAAGATGGTGCAAAGGTAGGTATTTTTTTGGGGAATGGAGGGGTGTTTTGAGATTTTTATTGCAGAAGGGGATGCCGCGACGGAGCCGCGGCACACGGGGACCCTGACGCGACAGGGGGGGATGCCGCGACGGAGCCGCGGCACACGGGGACCCTGACGCGACAGGCGGGCGCACGGGCGGGCACATGCCGCGACGGAGCCGCGGCACACGGGGACCCTGACGCGACGGGCGGGCGCACGGGGGAGCGGCACGGGGTGCTGGACAAGAAAAAACCCTGCCGGGGGGGTGTGGTGGCAGGGGTACACATTATAATATATAGATCAGAAGGGGGGACGGCCGCCGGGACCTCCACGCCAGCCACCGCCGGGACCTCCACGCCAACGATCGGCGTTGCGGTCCTTGGGCTGCTCGCCCTTCTTGAAGGTGTTGAAGCGATAGGTGAAGGTCACCATGCCGTAACGGCCCAGGGAGTTGTAGCTGACGTCCTCGATGTAGTCGCCGGTGACGTTGCGGTAGATGTTCTTGCGCTGACCCAGGATGTCATAGACCGAGACGGTGATGGCGGCTTGCTTGTCGCGCAGGAACTGATAGGCCAGCGAGGCGTTCCAGATCCACTGGTCGCTGTTGTAACCGCTGGTGTAACCACTGGTGGTGCTGTAACGCAGGTCGGTGCTGACGACCAGACCGAAGGGGGCCGAGTAGGTGCCGTCGAACATGCCACCCCAGGTGTGGATGTTGCGAGCATTGGACTTGAGTGCCGACGTGGTGGTGTTCTGGAAACTGTAACGGGGACGCAACTCAATGTCAAAGACACTGTTGCGGAATGCTAAGCCAGGCGAATAATTGATCATCCAGGTGTTGCTGCGGTTCTCGACACCGTTGGTGACACTCTTGGTGACACCATAGCGGGTAAACAGGTGGCTGGTGAAATACCACACCTTGCTGGCGCCGAAGGGGAAGCTCAGCATGTTCATCGCCATGGCGCTCCAGACGCCGCCGACGTTGGTATAGCTGGTGTAACGGCCACCGGTTTGCTCATCGGTGGTGACGGTCGAGACGATGCTGTTCTGGGCAAAATCGACGTTGGCCATGGCCATGATGCTGCGCTGAGCGCCCTGGGCGAAGTCACCGAAGCGGATGTTGATGTTGTGGTTGAAGGTGGGCTTCAACTCGGGGTTACCCGTGATGACGTTGAGCGGGTTGCTCTCGTCGGCAACAGGCTGCAACTGGGTGATGCTGGGCTGCTGGGCGCGCATGCGGTAGCGGAAGTTGAGGTTGCGGGTGTCGGTGAACTTGTAGCGGAAGCGGGCATAGGGGGCTACCGACCAAGCCCATCGGGCAGCGATGTCGCGGGCGCTGTTGATGAGGTCGCGGCTCTTGGACATGGCGCTGTTGACACTGATGCCGACGTTGAGGTTGTAGGCCTTGCGCACCTGGCGGAAGCCGACGCTGAACTCCTGGTTGAAGAACGTGTTGCGGAAGCTGTTGCTCAACGACTCGTTCCAGTCCTGATCGGTCACGGTGCCGCTGGGCCAGACGCCCTCGCGCATGTTGTCATAGACCATCTTGTCGCTGGTAGTGTAGCGGTAGTTGCCACTATAGGAGAACTCGAGGAAGCGGGCGTTCTTGACGTTGCCGATGGGCTCGGTCCAGGAGAGGCGTCCCGTGACGCCGTGGGTCTTGCGGCGGTTGTTGGCCGTCTGGTCGATGAGCTGGATGCTGTCCTGGAGGTAGTAGGTGTTGTCGGTATAGGTGTCGGCATCCTCGCGCACGTTACTATAGGTGTAGTTGAGCATCAAGGACTGGCTGCGGCCGGGATGGCTGGCGACCTTGTGGTTATAGATGAGGCGTGCGCCCCACTCATAGCTCTTGCCATCGTTCATGAAGTTGCTCAAGCTGCGGTTGACGCGCGTCAGAGCTGCATCACCGGCACGGGTGAGCGAGGAGTCGCCACGCTCGCTCTTGTTGAAGTTGAACGAGAAGTTGGGGCGGAAGTCGATGGTGTTGTTGCTGTCCACCTCCCACTTGATGCGGAAGTCACCACGCAGGTTGTGCCCCTTGTCACGGGCGGCGGTGTTGGCATCGTAGTAGCTGACCGAGTCGGTCAACAGGTTCTGGCGGGCGGTGCGGGTGCGGGTGTCGCGGTCGCTGTGGCTGTACATGAGGTCGCCGCCCACGCGGAAGTGGTCATCCTCCTTGCTGCCGATGTTGAAATTGATGCCGGCATACTGGGACGTGGTCACGCCACGATCACCGCCGAAGCGCTGGAAACGCCCGGAAGCGCCGTCGCCAAATCCCAGGTTGTTGGTATTGTTGCCACCGCCCAGGATGGTGAACTGATTGCCGTCGCGGAAGTGGTTGATCATCAAGTTGCCGGCATAGCGCTTGTCGGTGCCATAGCCCGCATTGACGGTGCCAAACCAGCCGTTGTTCATGCCCTTCTTGACGGTGAGGTTGATGACGGTCTCGTCATCGCCATCGTCCACGCCAGTGAGGCGTGCCAGGTCGCTCTTGCGGTCGATGACCTGGAGCTTGTTGATCATGTCGGCTGGGATATTCTTGCTGGCCACGGTGGGATCGTCGCTGAAGAACTCCTTGCCATCGATGAGGATCTTTTTCACTTCCTTGCCATTGGCGGTGATCTTGCCATCGGTGCCCACCTCGACGCCCGGCAGGCGCTTGAGCAGGTCCTCGACCACGGCATTGGCCTGGGTCTTATAGGTGTCGGCATTGAACTCGATGGTATCCTCCTTGACCGTGATGGGGCTCTTGACGCCCACAACGACGGCCTCCTTGAGCATGATGGTGTTAGGATCCATCTTGACCACGCCGATGTTGACATCCCTGCCATCCTCGCCGACGGTGACGTGCTTGATCACGTCGTTGTAGCCCAGATAGGAGAAGCGCAGCAGGTACTTGCCGGCCTTGACGCCCTTGATATTGAAAACACCGTTGAGGTCGGTGGTAGTCCCCTTGACAAGCGTGCTGTCCTTACTGGCCTTGAGCAGTCTCACCGACGCCTCGATGAGCTCGGTCGTATCCTGGGAGTCCACAAGCACGCCGTTGATGACGGCGGCACGTGAGGTCAAAGGCAGGAGGCAACACAGTGCAAGTAATAGAAATGATACGATTTTTTTCATGTGATATCGCGTAATTGTTTGATTAAATGCTTTTATCGACGGTACAAAATTACTTGAAAGTCACGATAGGATTCAAATTTTTTCGATAATTCCACACTTTTTATAGACAAAACCGCCCATGACAGCACGTCAAGTCAAGAAACTTGGTAAATGAGTTGGCATGAACGGGAAATTGTCGTATATTTGCAGGAAAGAATGAATTATTCAAGTTTCTAAAGTGGCTGAACCACTTTAGAAACTTGAGGTTAAAGGATAAAGGTTAATGGTTAAAGAATTTGCCAAAATGTGATTTATAAATGTTTCCTGAAAATGGAAGGTGTTTTTCATTAAACATTAACCCTTAAAACTTGTGCAAGTCGAAAGCAAACAAGCTTGCTTGATTTGCTGAGACGCAGCCAAGTTTATATAAACATTAAACAGTGAGCAAGTTATCTGCTTGCGAAACTTAAGTGAATTATAGAGACCTGTTATGAGCAAAGTCATTATCATCGGATGCGGTGGCGTCGGCACCGTGTGCGCCCACAAGTGCGCGCAGAATCCTGACGTGTTTAACGAGATCGTGATTGCCTCGCGCAACCGCGCCAAGTGTGACGCCGTGGCCAAGGCTATCGGCAAGGACAACATCACCACCGACCAGGTGGACGCCGACGACGTTGAGCAACTCGTGGAGCTGCTCAACCGCCACAAGCCCGACATGGTCATCAACTTAGCGTTGCCCTATCAGGACTTGACCATCATGGAGGCCTGCCTGCGCTGCGGAGTGAACTACCTGGACACCGCCAACTATGAGCCGCGTGACGAGGCGCACTTTGAGTACAGCTGGCAGTGGGCCTACAGGGAGCGCTTTGAGCAGGCTGGGCTGACCGCCATCCTGGGGTGCGGCTTTGACCCAGGCGTGAGCGGCGTCTATACGGCCTACGCCGCCAAGCACCACTTCGGTGAGATGCACACGCTGGACATCGTGGACTGCAACGCCGGCAACCACGGCAAGGCCTTTGCCACCAACTTCAACCCCGAGATCAACATCCGCGAGATCACCCAGAAGGGCCGCTACTGGGAGAACGGCAAGTGGGTGGAGACGGGTGCGCTGGAAATCCACAAGCCCCTCACCTACCCCATGATCGGTCCGCGCGAGAGCTACCTGATGTATCACGAGGAGCTGGAATCGCTGGTGATCAACTTCCCGACCATCAAGCGGGCCAGATTCTGGATGACCTTTGGCGAGGAATACCTGACCCACCTGCGCGTGATACAAGACATCGGCATGGCCAGCATTGAGCCCATCAACTACCAGGGCATGGACATCGTGCCGCTACAGTTCCTCAAAGCCGTGCTGCCCAACCCTCAAGACCTGGGCGAGAACTACACGGGCGAGACAAGCATCGGCTGCCGCATCAGCGGTACCGACAAGGAGGGCAAGCCGTTGACCTACTACATCTATAACAACTGTGACCACCACAAGGCCTACCAGGAGACGGGTATGCAGGCCGTGAGCTACACGACGGGCGTTCCCGCCATGACGGGTGCAATGATGTTCCTGAAGGGGCTGTGGAAGAAGCCGGGCGTGCACAACGTCGAGGAGTTTGACCCCGATCCGTTCCTGGAGGTGCTCAACAAGCAGGGTCTGCCCTGGCACGAGCAGTTCAATATTGATCTGGAGGCGTAGGGTTTTTAGTCACTAGGCTATAGGCTATAGGCTATAGGCTATAGGCGTTTATCATTAGGTTGAGGGGTGAGGGGGCTCCTCAACTGTTTTTATTGCTTGGGGAAGAGGGCTATGAGGCGTTCGTCGGCGGCGCACCAGGGAAGCGACTTGAGTTGGCTCCAGGGCAACCATCGGCTCGCGGCATGCTCACGCATGATGAAGTGGGTGGTCGTTGCCGTGCAGTGATAAGCCGCAAGGGTGATGGTGAAATCGGGGTAATCGTGGGTAACTGTAGCGAGCAACTCGTGGACCTCGACATCAAGGTTCATCTCCTCGATGAGTTCACGATGCAAGGCCTGCTCGGGGGTCTCGCCAGGCTCGATCTTGCCACCAGGGAACTCCCACATGTGGCTCGTGTAGCTGTAACGGGTCACTCCCCGCTGCATACACAACACCTGGCCGTCAACCTCGATGACGGCAGCCACCACGTTATAATGCTTGCGTGCTGCCATCACTTGACAAGCGACTTGCCAGCATCACGCCAAGCCATCACACCGCCATTGAGGTTAGTCACCTGGAAGCCCTGGGCGACCAGCAGATTGGCGGCACGGGCACTGCGACGACCGCTGCGGCAATACACCGCCACCGGGCGCTGCTTGTCAAGCACGGCTACAGCCCGCTCGATAAAAGAACTGTCGTTGACGTCAACCAGTGTGGCCCCAGCGATGTGCCCCTCGTCATACTCCTCGGGGGTGCGCACGTCAAGCAACTGCATGGACGAGTCGGCAATCAGCGCCTGGAACTCATCGACATTGACATTGGAGAATGCCGTGAGCGCGGCGGCACGATTGCCACGGGTGAACATTCTGGCACAAGAAACCGCGATAATGCACACTATCGCAAGGAGTAACAACGTCTTAATGTTAATCATCAGGAGTATCATCATGAATCAATAGTCATTTCATAAAACGGCTACAAAGGTACAACATTTTTTCGGGCGGCACAAGCCCCTGCACTCGAGCAATGTCAAGGCAGCACACTCACAAAAATCCATATAACTGCTACCAATAATTAAGAAAAAACCACTACCTTTGCACCACCAAACGACAAAAAGGCTGCAGGGCACTAATCATCAACAGTTTAGTTCAACATTATAATAAAAAAGTAAACAGTAAAATGAATTTTGCGAAACGACTTGTTCTGTCGGTGGCACTGACGATGACACTGGGCTCAGCGATGGCCCAGTACTACAGCGGAGACCACACATTTGACGGAACGAACAAGAACGAGGCTTCGCTCTCATTAACTACGGGCAAGAACATCATCACCGGCCCATGCATTGGCAACACGGTGCACTACAAGCACTACTTCAACGATCACTGGAGCCTGGACGGCGGCATGAACGTGCAGTACACCAAGGGGTTCTATGGCCTCAAGGCCAAGGGAGAGTACCACTTCAAGGTGAAGGCCTTCCACATGTTTGCCTCGGCCGAGTACCTGTTCAACCACTACCACAAGTACAACGCCTTTGAGAACGTGGGCAACCTGTCGATGAGGTTTGAGCGCGGCTACTGGGACATCACCCTGGGCGGCTCGCTGATCAACTACAGCATGATGGGCGACCACTACACCGAGCCGCTGACGCTGACCTTTGGCGCCCACGCGACGTTGAGGCCCCGCACCAACAGGTGGAACGTGGGTCTGCTGTTCCGCAACTATGACGACTTCTACTACGAGAACTGGAACATCAACTGGGGACTGGACTTCTATTACCGCTTCACGCCCAAGTTCAAACTATATGGCGAATTCAACATCCGTCCAGCCGGCTCGATG
Source organism: uncultured Prevotellaceae bacterium (assembly GCA_947165675.1). Lineage (GTDB taxonomy): Bacteria > Bacteroidota > Bacteroidia > Bacteroidales > Muribaculaceae > Sodaliphilus. The sequence goes on along the minus strand of CAMVBJ010000057.1, from coordinate 297 downwards.
AGCCAGCTGGCGAGCAAATATGAGACAACAGGCAAAGTGGGATTAATCTATCGATGGAAATAACAATGAAACATACAATTCAACATATCGTCATGGCAGCTGCCGTGCTGGCAGCAAGTGCCACCTTCATGTCATGTGAAAAAGTGAGTCCTCAAGGCGTGCTCATGGGTAACACCAGCGTTGATGACCGCGTGAAGCAGTCATTGACCAACTACTCCTATATCGACGTGGCCCTGGACAAAACGCTGGCCGACACCATCAAGGAATACTCCTTCCTGGTGGGCAGCGACAGCCACA
>CAMVBJ010000056.1 GCA_947165675.1 uncultured Prevotellaceae bacterium | reverse complement strand
TGATTATCCTCGACAAGAGTGGTTCCATGACTAACATCGCGCGTCAGGCCATCGATGGCGTGAACGAGACCATCGGCTCAATTAAGAGTGCCCAGGAAAAGAATCCCGACCAGAAACATCTGGTAACCCTTGTTGCCTTCTGTGGCTGCGAGCAGAAGCTGATCTATGACAACATACCCGTAACCGAGGCTTCAACCCTTACCGACAAGGATTACCGCCCGTGTTGCATGACCCCGCTGTATGACGCGATCGGGACGACAATCACACGTGTCCATGCCATGAAAAGCAAGGAGCCTGATTCGCTGGCACTGGTGACCATTATCACCGACGGTTATGAGAATGCCTCTCGCGAATTCTCTCTCTCTGCCATCAAATCTCTCATCGACAGCTATAAGGAGCAGGGATGGCAGTTTACCTACATTGGGGCCGACCATGACGTGGAGCAGGTATCCTTCTCGTTGCACATCGACCACCACTTGAAGTTTGAAAAGACCCAGGAGGGCACAGCCGCCATGTTTGCCCGTGAGCGCAGGGCCCGTCACAACTGGACCGAAAAAATGGCCAGTATCATGGCTTCGCCCTGCTCCAGCCAGGCTGAGCGCAACAAGCGCATCAAGGAGACCAATGATGAAGATTTTTTTATTGATTAATAATCGTAAACCCACTTGACTCATGAAAGAGACGCTCAAAAAATTTTTGCTGGAATGGTGGGAGCGTAACACAACCACCCGTATGCCGTTGCCCACGTTTTACACCTATGACGTGCAAGTGGATGACAAGACCATACAAATCGAGACGATGAGTTGCAGCAGGATGTATGTGCATTACAAGGCCAGAAAGATGTATCCTGATGCCAAGTCCATTAACGTCAAGAGGCAGATTAGGCAGTATTCAGTCTTTTAAACCCAAGGGGGGGCTGTGTCACCTCCTGCTGGCATGATTCTTGCCGTATAGATTTTGTTATTAACACATCATATCCGCATCAATATGGAACAGCCTGACCTTAACAATCTCAAGTATGGTATTATCTACCTGTTTAGTGATCCCGGTCTCTCTCCTGGTTATTACAATCCAGGGGAGGTTGTTGAGAAGTTTGTCCACCCCATGAAGGTTGAGTGGGTGGATGATCCTGGTCGTGGTGACCTGTTGTTAATCGCCAGGCGATTCAATGTGGGTAACATTGGCCGTTATGCCACGGTGAGCCTGTCGTTGAGTCGCATGAACCGTTCGGGAGGGTGGTTTGAAGCCATACGACATTTTGCTGATACGCTGATGGGCGTTGCTGATGCTGGTGATGGCGACATCGTGATCGACGAGGATGACTTTGGCTATGAGTATTCAAAGCACTCCTCGGTGTTTGACACGATGGAGAGTGCCGCACCTCAAGATAAGACGCGTGTTAGAGGTCTGTGGAAGAAAGCTGCCGAACGGTTTCGTGATTTCATGGAAGAGTCGGCCTCCGTAGTGTGTCATCAAGATAGTACTGTACTTCGCCCGAACCAATTGGAAGAGGAAGAAGACCTTGAGGTGACACGACTGGAGGACGAGCGCTTGATGGCGCTGGAGCGCATCAAGCGGGAAATTGTCAATTACATCGCCCGTTATCATAAGGACCCCAAGGAATTGATGGCGGAACTGCTGCGAGGCAAGGTTGTTGTGGGGCAACCAGGACGGATGCTCGTTAATGGAGATATGAAGATTGTCCTGCCCGAGTATGACGAGATGGAGATTCCCATGCCTGCATTGTGCCGCACGCTCTATATCCTATTCATGAAAGTGCGCAAGCAGGGGGGCGAGGGTATTATCCTCAAGGATATCGATAGGTACCGTGTCGAGCTCATGGGGATATATGGGCTGGTCAAGCCAGGCGCAAGCCATGACCGTGTGAAGCGCACCATCGGCAACTTGTGTGACCCCATCGGTGACTCTCTCAACCAGACGATTTCCCGTATCAACCGTTGTGTCCGTAACGTCATTACCGACAATCAACTGGCCAAGGAATACATCATCACAGGTAATCGTGGCGAGCCCTACGGCATTGCCTTATCTCCCGAATGCCTGGGGTTGCCGCGTGCTGTGACAGTAGAATGACTATTAACTACGGAAATGGTATTGAACAAAGGCTTCGATAGCCTCGTAGGTGGCAAGACCCAGGTGCTGGTACTTGTCTGCCAGGTCACGGTTGCGGTCGATAGACTGTTGCCAGGGTAACATGGCATCGGCACTGGACCGGAATGGGGCATCGTGAATCTGGGAGTGGAACTTGAGAATGGCTTCTCGCTTGTCACCAAATTCCTCGGGGCTCATGGGCACAGCCATCTCAACCTGGTCAACATCCCATTGCCCCCACTGTCCGCGATACATCCACACGCGGCAGTCGCTCATGAAATCCTCGTCCTTGAGGTTATCCAGTGCGTGCATCACAGCGCCAGTAGCGCGGGCGTGAGTGCCATAGGGGTCCACCAGGTCGTTATCGATGAAAATCTGGTGTGGCTTGACTTGTGTAATCAAGTCCTGGATGACAGCCACGTCGTCATCAGTGAGTCTGCCCTGACCATGCGGGTCATTACTATAGAAAGGCATGCGAAGGTCAAGGAGGTTTTTCCTGGCGACACCTGTCTGCTTATAGGCAATCATGGCTTCGCTAAGCAGGATGGAACCTTTGAAGTATCGCAGGTCGTCAGTGTCGTCGGCCGTGGTTGTCTCGCCAAGGAGTTTGGTCAGCATTTCCTCGATAAACCTGAATGATTGTCCTTCAAAGTGATTGGTCAGTCGTTGTGCGAGAAGCATACTGCGCAACAGGTTGTCATCACTGACGGCGACATCTCCGTCGGTCTGGATGGCGATTTTCACTTCGTGACCTTGTTGAATCAGGCGTCTCACGGTTCCTCCCATCGAGACAATGGCGTCATCAGGATGCGGGCTGAAGATGAGCACACGCTTGGGGTAAGGCTTCTCTCGCTCGGGCCGATGGGTGTCATCGGCATTGGGCTTTCCTCCAGGCCATCCTGTGATGGTGTGCTGCAAGTCGTTAAATATCTTGATGTTGACGTTATAGGCAGAGTCATATAGAGCGACCAACTCGCTCAGACCATAGTCGTTGTAGTCCTTGTTGGTGAGTTTCAAGATGGGTTTGCGGGTCTGTTCGCACAGCCAGACGATGGCACGTCGAATGAGGTAGTCATTCCACTCACAAGAGGTGACTTTCCAGGGATAACTGATGCGCGTCAATCGTGATGCGGCATCCAGGTCGGTGAAAATTCTGACATTGTCATGCACCTGGAGGAAGGAGGCCGGTACCAGATCAGTCATCTTGCCCTCGATGGTGTTGTGCAGAGCCTTTGCTGAATCTTCCTCCCATGCAATGCAGATGATTTTTCGGGCACTCAAGATATTACCGATGCCAAGCGTAACAGCGGTTTTGGGGGCCGTGTCGCTCTGGAAGACCTCGGTCACTCTCATGCGTGTGTCATTTCCCAGCAGCATGAGACGACAGGCGCTATTGCGTGCCGATCCAGGTTCGTTGCAGACCAGTGATCCGTCTGGATTCAGGTCACATAGTACCAGGTCAAGTCCGCCGGCATCAATGATTTCACGCTCGTAGGCCTTGCACTGTTCATGGACGTTCTCATTGGCCGCGAGGCGGTTGAGGTAGTGTATTTGACCTGGTTCGATATCGACCTTGGAGTAAAGATGCTCGTTGATGAGTCGCTGTGTGCTCAATTGCTTGTCGTCGGTTTCACCGAGTTCGCTCAGGTTGAAGGCCACTACATCGGTAAAATTCACTTTGTCTGCAAAGTAAAGTTTCACCAATTCATCATATACCTTGAGAACATACCTTCCAGAGCCGAAACCGATGACGCATCGGCCACGCTCCTCTACACACTCGTTGATGAATCTTGCCACGTCAAGTGCCGCCTCATGAGCTCCCTCATCGGCGCTTTGCATGATAGTTGTAGGCACTTTCTCATATCGCGTGAGTGATGCGAGTTCAATTTCATTTTCAGGTCGGTAATACCTACTTGAAACCTGATGAAACTTGATGTTGGTCTTCAAATCTGTCTTCATCTTTTTTACCTCTTTAGGATTCAACCAAGCAAAATTAAATAAAATTTCAGAATCACCAATAAATTTTCGTAATTTTGCACTCTTAAATGCAATAAGTGGAACTATATGGCAATGAAATTGAAATATGACAGCCAGGGAGACGCGTCCAAGCGGTTGCTCCTTGAAACCTATGGCTGCCAGATGAATGTGGCTGACAGCGAGGTGGTTGCCACAGTGATGAAAATGGCCGGTTACGAGACGTGCGAGACGTTAGACGATGCCGACGCGATCTTTATCAACACATGCTCGGTGCGTGACAATGCGGAGCAGAAGATATTCTCGCGTTTGAATCAGTTGAACGCCTATAGGTACAAGCGGCAGCGACGCTTGATCATCGGCATTATCGGCTGTATGGCCGAGCGCATGAAGGATGTGCTTATCAGCGAACATGACGTTGATGTGGTGGCTGGTCCTGACGCCTATCTGGAATTGCCTGCGCTTATCGGCCTGGCTGAGCAGGGAGAGAAGGCGATTAACACCGACCTGTCCACTACCGAGACTTATCGCGATATTATCCCCTCGCGTGTTGCTGGCAGCAAGGTGAGCGGCTTCATCAGTATCATGAGAGGCTGTAACAACTTCTGTACCTACTGCATTGTGCCTTATACTCGAGGCCGAGAGCGCAGCCGTGAGCCTGAAAGCATCCTCAATGAGTTGCATGACTTGCAGGAACGTGGCTTCAAGGAGGTGACGTTGCTTGGGCAGAATGTCAACTCTTACTTATATAAACCCAAGGATGGAGGGGAGCCCGTTGACCTGGCTCGACTGTTGGCGCTGGTTGCCGAGGCCGCACCCCAGATGCGCGTCCGTTTCACCACGAGCAATCCCGAGGACTTGAGTGATGCCATTATCGAGACGATGGCTGCTCATGAAAACATCTGCAACCACATCCACTTGCCCGTGCAGAGTGGTAGCAACAAGGTGCTGAAGCTGATGAATCGCAAATATACACGTGAGTGGTATCTGGACCGCATTGCCCGCATCCGTGCCGCAATGCCTGACTGTGGCATCTCGACCGACATGTTCACAGGCTTCCACAATGAGACAGAGGAAGACTTTCAGGAGACATTGTCACTGATGCGTGAAGTGGGCTTTGACTCTGCTTTTATGTTCAAGTACAGTGAGCGCCCTGGTACCTTTGCTGCCAAGAACTTGCCTGACAATGTCCCCGAAGACGTGAAGATCGACCGCCTGAATCGCATGATCGCCCTGCAGAACGAACTCTCGTTGTGCAGCAATCGCAAGGATGTGGGTCAAACGTTTGAGGTGCTCGTCGAGGGATACAGCAAGCGCAGCCACGATGACATGTTCGGGCGTACCCAGCAGAACAAAGTCATTGTCTTTCCCGCCCACGGTGAGAAGCCTGGCGACAAGGTGATGTGCCGTGTGCTCTCGGCTTCAAGTGCGACCCTCAAGGGGGAACGAGTTGATAAATAATCAGAGGATCGTGCAATCAATTGAATAAGAATTCTTAATATCACAAGATATGACTTTTGCCCAAAAGAGTAACGAGTTATTTGACCAGATTGTGAAGTTGTATCACGTCACCGATAACGTGGATGCCGAGTTCAACAACCCGTTTGAGGAAGGTTCTATCGAGAACCGTCTTGCCCACAAGAACTGGATTGATGCCGTGCAGTGGCATTTGGAGGATATCATTCGCGATGAGAACATTGATCCAGTCGAGGCACTTGCGTTGAAGCGCCGCATCGATCGCAGCAATCAGGACCGTACAGACCTTGTTGAGGAGATTGATACCTACTTCCGCGAGCAGTATGCAGGCGTGGAAGTTCTGCCCGAGGCTACCATCAACACCGAGAGTCCCGCATGGGCTATCGACCGCCTTTCGATTCTTGCCCTCAAGATATGGCACATGCGTGAGCAGACCGAGCGCACCGACGCTGATGCCTCCCACATTGCCAAATGCCAGGCGAAACTCGATGTACTGCTCGAACAACGTGTTGACCTCACCATGGCTATTGACCAGTTGCTCGACGACATTGCAGCTGGTCGCAAGTTCATGAAGGTCTATCGGCAGATGAAGATGTACAACGATCCCGAAACCAATCCTGTCCTCTATGGCAAGAAGTGAAAAGCCATTGCGTAATGTACTGGTCATGCGTTTGTCGGCGCTGGGAGATGTGGCTATGACCATTCCCGTGCTGTATCCGGCGTGCCGTGCTAACCCTGGGGTGCGTTTTGTCATGCTCACAAAGGCATGGCCAGCCTCGATGTTTCATGACCGTCCTGACAACCTGATGGTACTGGGCATTGATGTCAATAAGGAGTACAAGGGCGTTTTGGGGCTGATCAAACTTGCGTCGCACCTGCGTCGTGAGTATGGCATTGATGGCGTTGCCGATCTGCACAGTGTGATGCGCACATGGGTCATCGGGGCATGGTTGAAGCTGAGGGGGCTACCCGTAGTTCGACTGGATAAGCAGCGCTCACGTCGCAAGGCTCTCATTACCCACAAGTCCAGCAAACCAGTCACCCCTACACATGATCGTTATCGACAGGTGTTTCAACAATTGGGCCTCGATGTTCCCGATAACTTTACCCGCCTCTATGACGGGGAACCATTGCCTGTGAGCCCCATTGTGCTCGACAAGGAGCCTGGTCAGCGATGGATAGCTATTTCTCCGTTTTCGGCCCACGAGGGTAAGGTCTATCCGCTGGAACTCATGAGGCAGGTCATAGCTATGCTGAGCAAGCGAGAGAACTACTGGATTTTTCTCATGGGCGGTGGAAAGACCGAGAAAATAGCTCTGCGTGCCATTGCTCGAGATAACCAGCGTGTCATTTCCATGGCCGAGGTCAAGCACGGTTTTACTGATGAGTATGCGTTGCTTTCCAGGTGTGACATAATGCTTACAATGGATTCAGCTAACATGCACCTGGCATCCTTAGTAGGTCTCAAGGCTGTCACCGTGTGGGGAGCGACAGCTCCCGAGTGCGGATTTTTGGGGTACGGTCAGGATGGCCGTGACGATATACAGCTCAATCTGGACTGTCGTCCCTGCTCAATCTATGGCGAGCGTGATTGCCGTTATGGGGATTACCGTTGCCTCACGGGCATTAAGCCTGAGCAAGTTGTGCAGCACGTGATTGCTGCGGTGGAAGGCTAATTATATCGATAAATTGTTGCATATATCGTGATTATGGTTTAACTTTGCCATGTAATTGAGCACCAATATGAGGTGATTGTAAATTTTATAGTGCAATATGGCAAATAGTAAGAAACTTTTCCGCAATGTTCTCGTCATGCGATTGTCTGTATTAGGCAATGTGGCGATGGCTATTCCGGTACTTTACCCAATATGTAAGGCCAACCCAGACACGCGTTTCATCATGTTGACCAAGAAGTGGCCAGCATCGATGTTCCATGATCGCCCCGCCAATCTCAAGGTCGTGGACTTTGACGTGAAGGAAAACCATAGCGGCTTGTTCGGGCTGTTGAAGCTTGCGGCCCAGCTATACAAGCTGTATGACATCGATGGCGTTGCCGACTTGCACAACGTGTCTGGCACGTGGATAATCGATGCCTATCTGCGAGCCCGTGGTGCAAAGATTGCTCGCCTGGATAGGGAGAAATCCAAGCGCCGGGCGCTGGTCCGTCACAAGACTGATGATCCCGTGACCCCAATCCACGAGCGTTACCGCAATGTGTTTAGGCAGTTAGGGCTTGAAACTCCCGACAACTTCACTCGCTTGTATGAGGGTCGTGACATGCCGCTGAGCCCCATTGTACTTGACAAGGAACCTGGTCAGCGATGGATTGCAGTTTCACCGTTTTCCTCTCATCCTCACAAGGCCTACCCTCTGGACTTGATGGAGCAAGTCATTGAAAAACTGACTCAGAACGAGAATTATTGGATATTCCTCATGGGCGGAGGCAAGGCCGAGAAAATAGCCTTACGCCCCATCGCCCGCAAGTACAAGAACGTCGTCTCGATGGCCGAGGTCAAGCACAAGTTTATCGATGAGTATGCATTGCTTGCCAAGTGTGACCTGATGCTCACAATGGAGTCGGCTAACATGCACCTTGCTTCACTGGTGGATCTCCAGGCAATGACAATCTGGGGCCCGACATCGCCGTCGTGTGGCTATTTAGGTTACAATCAGGTGATAGAGGATGACATCCAGCTTGATATGAGTTGCCGTCCGTGTTCAATTACCGGTGATAAGGCGTGCAAGTATGGTGATTACCGTTGCTTGAAGAATATCACGCCCGAGTATATTGCTCAACATGTCATCGAGGCTGTGGAGTATAACGCCCAGCACAACACCAAGGCCACCCGCCTGGCGATGGCACATGAAAAACTGAATGTATCACACGACAAGAAAGAATGAAAAAAAGTATTCTCATTACCGGTGCAGGCGGTTTTATCGGCGGTTTCCTTGTCGAGGCGGCGCTCAAGCGTGGTTATGACACCTGGGCTGCCGTACGCTCGACAACCAACCGCGATTTCCTGCAAGATGAACGCATACAATTTATCGAACTTGATTATGATGACCAGGACCGGCTGGAGGATACCTTGCGGGACCATGCTGGCGAGTGGGGCCGTTGGGACTATATAGTGCATAATCTGGGTGTCACTAAAAGTACCAACTACCTGGACTTTGAGCGGGTGAACTATGGCTACCTGCGTTCGCTTGTGGATGGCCTGCGCAATACCGAACTGATGCCTGACGTTTTCCTGATGATGAGCAGTTTGAGCGTCATGGGACCTGGCGACGAGAAGGATTATCGTCCCTTCGCGCCCACAGACGTTCCCTTGCCCAACACTTTCTATGGCGTGTCAAAACTCAAGGCCGAGACCTACCTGCAATCGGTCGATGGATTTCCTTATACCATCTTCCGTTGCACGGGCGTTTATGGACCTCATGAACGTGATTACTACTTGATGATCAAGAGCATCAAGCGAGGTTTTGACTTCAGCGTGGGCTATGACAAGCAGATGCTCACTTTTATCTATGTCAAGGACCTTGTCACTGGCGTGATGGATGCACTGGAAAAGGGTCCGCTGCGCAAGGCTTATTTTATTAGCGAGAACAAGGCCTATAGTCAGCGCGAGTTCCGTAAGATCGTATGTGAGGAATTAGGCAAAAAGTTTGTCATACCAGTGACATGTCCGTTATGGTTGGTCAAGATGGTGTGCAATGTCGCTGAGTGGCTGGGTAAAGTGACCATGAAGGCCAGCACCTTGAATCGCGATAAATTCAAGATTCTGAAGCAGCGCAACTGGTTGTGTGATACCAGTGAAGCGCAATGCGACTTTAATTTCAAGCCCAAGTACTCGTTGCGTGAAGGCATCCGTGAAACTATCGCGTGGTACCGCGAAGCAGGGTGGTTGTGATGAAGCCTGTTTTTTTGATCGGCTATATGGGCTGTGGCAAGACCACGCTCGGCGAGGTCCTGGCGCGGCAGATGGGTTTGCGATTCATCGACCTTGATGACTATATCGAGGCTTGGCAGGGTAAAACTATTAATCAAATCTTTGATGACATGGGTGAGCCACGTTTCAGACAGCTTGAAACGGCCGCCATTGGTCAAGTGGCCGTCTTAACCGATGTCATTGTCGCATGTGGCGGGGGCACGCCGTGCCATGGTGACAATATGGCGTTAATGAATGAGGTCGGCATCACCGTCTGGCTCACGACGAGCCCTGAACGCATCACCGCCCGCCTCATCCTCCCCGATCAGAAGGCCAAGCGCCCCAAGATCCTTCGTCTCGAAGATGGAGAAGTCCTCCGACTCGTGCAACGTGAGCTTCGCGTTCGCGCACCGTTCTACAGCCAGTGCATGCTACAATTTGATTCTACCGATATTGAAACCGCTGCTGCAACCGAGCATACAGCCCGTCGTCTCGCAGTGCTCCTGAATGAGGTGGTGTGAGGCTACGAGTTGACCCGTGATTTGCCACTTTCAGAAAAATAGTGTAATTTTGTCGCTCATTGAGAGAGAAACTTTATGGCAAGTGACAAGCGCAAGTGGTATGTAGTGTGGCGGGGTACTGAACCTGGCATTTGCGACTCATGGGCTGAATGTGAGTTGCGGGTAAAGGGATTCCCTGGTGCACGATACAAGGCATTCAACTCCCAGCAAGAGGCGGTAGAGGCCTTCCGCAACGATCCTGGTGAGATGGAAATCCTCAGGGCTATTGCGCGTGCCCCCCGTGAGTTTGTTAACTATGACGCTATCCCTGGCATAGTGCATGATAGTATCGCTGTGGACGGTGCCTGCTCCGGCAATCCTGGCTTGATGGAGTATCGAGGAGTGGATGTGCCCACTGGCGTGGAGATTTTCCATCAGGGACCATTTGCCGACGCGACTAACAACATCGGTGAGTTCCTTGCCATCGTACACGCCTTGGCACTATTCTGCAATCAGGGTAACGACCACACCGCCATCTACAGCGACAGCAAGACGGCTATGGCTTGGATCAGGGCAGGGCAGTGCCGCACCAAGCTCAACCGCACCGATGCCAATGCTCGACTGTTTGACATCATTGGCCGCGCAGAGCGTTGGCTGGCCACGCACACGTGGCGTAATGCCGTGCTCAAGTGGCAGACGAGCGAGTGGGGTGAGATTCCGGCCGACTTTGGTCGCAAATGAGATAAAGAAATGACAGAAAAACGATTAATGAAATATCGCGACGACCTTGACAAGAGCTATGGCGTAGCTGGCATGGCACTTGGCTTGTCGGTGCTTGAAGCTGACAACCTGTTTACGTCCATCACGATTGATGCCGAGGGGCAAGGATGTATCCAGTTTACCCCCGAGTTCTTCTTTGCTGGCAATCCACGCCTATCGCCACGGGGCTCCTGGAAGTATATCCTGGGGCACTACCGCATATCGGTGGGACTGGCAGTGGCCAATGCACTGTGTCGCCGGATGGTCCTTGACAATGACAAGGTGGATGACAAGTTGCGTGACGAATTGTTCACTGCGGCCTACGAGGACGGTCGCGATTACTGCCATCTGGAACGTGACGAGGTGGAACCAATCTTTGACGAGGCCTTCGATAACATGACGCGCCTCTTCAGCAACTCCCAGGTCAGGAAGGCGATGGATGCTTTTGCCGACGCTCTGCAACAGCGTCGCACCCTCTCTCACATTGATGTCTCTGACATCCTTCAACAGATGAACATTATTTAGTCTTTATATATAATGTGTAAACACAATCCTCGAAATCCCCAATTAAAACTAACTACTAATAACTGATATATGCAAACTGTTCTTTTTCATTCAACGATATACGGCCCCATCCATAGCCGCCGTTTAGGAATGTCACTTGGTATCAACCTGATGCCCAACGATGGCAAGATCTGTTCGTTTGACTGCCTTTATTGTGAAGCTGGGTTTAATGCCCAGGGGCCTGGTAAGGGTGGTGTGCCCACCCGCGATGCCGTCAAGAGGCAACTCAGGCGCAAGCTCGAGGAAATGAAGCAAGCTGGACAAAGCCTCGACGTGATCACTTTCTCGGGCAATGGTGAACCGACATTGCATCCCGAGTTCAAGAAGGTGGTTGAGGACGTGCTGCGACTGCGCACCGAGTACTTCCCTGATGCCAAGGTGTCGGTTCTCAGCAATTCAACCATGGCAAGCAAGCCCCAGGTGATAGATGCACTGCTCAAGGTGGACAACAACATCCTCAAGCTCGACAGTGCTATTCCCCACACTTTTATTGCGATCAACCGCCCAGTCTCGCCCAATTGTCTCCCCGAGGGCGTCATTGCCGACCTCAAGCGTTTCAACGGTCAGTGTGTGGTCCAGACCATCATGTTGCGAGGTGAATTTGAGGGCAAGCATTTCGACAACACGACCGACGAGGAGTTGGATGCCCTCTTGAGCGCCTATCTACAGATCAAGCCACGCGAGGTCATGCTCTACAGCATCGACCGCAAGACGCCGGCCGAGAATCTGGTGAAGGTAAGTAAGGAAGAATTGGAAAAAATCGCTCAGCGATTCCGTGACGCTGGCATCAAGGTCCAGGTCAACGCTTGATAAAAGGCTCTAAACATTTCCACAGGTGTGTATTTTATTGTTCATCGATAAATTACCACCTGTATTTTGTTAAAGTGGGTTAAATAATAGATTTTTTATCCGAAAGATTTGGTGGGAATCTCAGACGGCTGTAATTTTGCATCGCTTTTCGGCTCACGAGATGCATGAATTGAGTGAGCGGTTTTTTTTGACGCCTTATCAGTAGGGTCGAGGAGACGGGAAGCCGAGATCATTGAAATGTTTGCAATGAGGAAATTGACAGTGCAGAGACAAGGAAAAGGAAATCCCGAGTCCACGTCAAGATTCCGATCACAGACAGGTAAAGATACGAGCACAGCAAATCCGAGGGCCGCCTGGAATCAGGCGGCGAGGCCGGGACACGCAGAACGAATCGCCGTTGCGTTTTCATTATTATTCTTGAAAGAGAAAAAGACGAGATACAACAACGAAG
>CAMVBJ010000055.1 GCA_947165675.1 uncultured Prevotellaceae bacterium | reverse complement strand
TGATCGGCGAGTTTGTAAACCTTAATCTGCTCTTTCAATTCTTCAATGGTGAGAGCTGATTGGCTAAACCGATCATAAAACTGTTGTAAGATTACTTCCTCAAATAATTTAAGTGATCGATCGCTGTTTAACTCGGCATAATGACCTCGACCTTTGTTGATATCAATTCGAATGCCATTTATATGATTTAGTTTTCCTGTTTTTGGATTATTAACTCTTAGGTGGTCTAACACTTCCCGGAAATCTATCTCATCTCGACATTCGGCTACCATCTGATCCAAATAATCCTTTCTATGATCATAGAACCAATAATAGTTGAGAGCTATTGCTTTTAAAATGAGTTTATCAGTAATTTGCATTAGTTTCAATTTTTGAGCATCTTCAGAATCAAGAAAATCATTTATCTTTTTAAGCACAAGATCCGCCTTGTGCATGATGAAAAAGTCATTCCGATCAGCGATAACACGAGTATATAACAGAAAGCGTGCAGTGTCTAATCTATTGGCGAGGGCTTGCTGGAAAACCGGAAGGAAGCCTGATGATTCTGCCAACAGATTTGAGCAATCTTCATACCATTTTCCGATCTTCTCTTCGGTTTGAAAACCATAAATATCAACACCCTGGTCAACCAGCCGAATAACCGCATCTTTCATGTTTAAATCGGGCAGTTTCGAGATGAATTCTTCTCTAGTCATGGGTAAATCAGTTAAAATAATATAAAATTTCGGTTGTCAAATGGTTGTCAATTTTACAACCACTCGTTAATTTATTTATTGATAATCAGTTAGTTATAAGATAAATATCGTGAACCCGTGGGGAGTCGAACCCCAATCGAAGGAACCGGAATCCTTTATTCTATCCATTGAACTACGGGTCCGTGGTGTTTTTTGTGTAATTGCGGGGCAAAATTACGTCAATTTTTGTAATTTTGCAACATTTAGGGGCAATTTGGTCTTTTCATGCCACCTTGCCTCGTGACGTTATAGACCTTAGTATCACGACTCATCAAACCCAATAGAGGAAATATGACTGTACGTATCGAACCATCATGGAACCGTGTACTTGCCAGCGAATGGGAAGCGCCTTATTTCAAACAGTTGACCGATTTTGTGCGGCAAGAATACCAGACTCGTCAGGTGTTTCCGCCTGGCAGGCAGATATTTGCGGCATTTGACGCTGCACCGTTTGACCAGGTGAAGGTGGTGATCCTCGGGCAGGACCCATACCATGGCTTGGGCCAAGCCAATGGCTTGTGCTTCAGTGTGAATGATGGAGTACCGATGCCACCGTCACTGATCAACATCTTCAAGGAAGTGCATGATGACGTGGGGGCTCCGATTCCTGCCAGCGGTGACTTGTCGCGCTGGGCCCGTCAGGGTGTGTTACTCCTGAATGCGACTCTCACGGTACAGGCTCACCAGCCATTGTCTCACCAGGGCAAGGGCTGGGAAGAGTTCACGGACCATGTGATTGCCCATCTTGCCAACGAACGTGAGCACCTGGTGTTCATGCTATGGGGGGCATACGCCAAGCGCAAAGGGGCTTTTATCGACCGCACTCGCCACTTGGTGCTGACTGCGTCCCATCCCTCTCCCCTATCGGCCAACAGGGGGGGCTTCTTCGGCACCCACCATTTCTCGCGGGCCAATGACTACCTGATCCAGCATGGCATGTCACCCATCCAGTGGTGAAGGCAAGATGTATAATTTTCAGCTCATATTGTCCTGGCAACGAAAATATTGTTTAACTTTGCCCACCTGAAACCATTAATAACTAAATACTAACTTAATAAAAACCGTTTAGCATGAAATTGACAAGAATCATGATGTCATTGCTCGCCGGCCTGGTCTGCCTGGGCATGGCGGCCAAGGCACCGGTGGCCACCTCAGTACCTGGTGACCCCATGGCTACACAGTGCTACACCCTGAGCAACGGTCTCAAGGTGTTCCTGAGCGTTAACCACCAGAGTCCGCGCATCTCGGCCCACATCGCCGTTCGCACGGGTTCTCGCAACGATCCTGCCGAGACCACTGGTCTGGCCCACTATCTGGAGCACTTGATGTTCAAGGGCACCAAGCAGTTCGGCACAAGCAATTATGAGGCCGAGCGCGCCTTGCTCGACACCATCGAGGCCCGCTATGAGCATTATCGTCTGGTAAAGGACCCCGAGCGCCGTCGCGTTCTCTACCACGAGATTGACAGCATCTCGCAGTTGGCTGCCAAGTACAACATCCCCAACGAGTATGACAAGTTGATGGCTGGCATCGGCGGCATCGGCACCAACGCCTATACCAGTACCGACGTGACCTGCTACACCGAGGACATTCCCGCCAACGAGGTGGACCGCTGGGCACGCATCCAGTCCGACAGGTTCCAGAACATGGTCATCCGCGGTTTCCACACCGAGCTGGAGGCCGTGTATGAGGAGTACAACATCGGCATTGCCAACGACCAGTGGAAGTTGTTCGAGGCCATGAACGCCAAGATGTTCCCCACCCACCCCTATGGCACACAGACGACCATTGGCACGCAGGAGCACTTGAAGAACCCCTCGATCACCAACATCAAGAACTACTTCAACAACTACTACTGCCCCAACAACGTGGCCATCTGCATGGCGGGCGACTTTGACCCCGACGAGGTGATCACGATCCTGGAGCGCCACTTCGGTAGCTGGAAGCCCAATAACAAGCTGACCCGTCCCGAGTTTGCTCCGCTGAAGCCCATCACTGCCCCCATCGACACTACCGTCGTGGGACAGGAGGCCGAGTTTGTGGCCCTGGGCTGGCGCTTCGGTGCCGGCAACTCGCTGCAGAACGACACCGTTGACATCATCGCCGAGATGCTGTCCAACGGCACCGCAGGCCTGATAGACCTGAACCTGAACCAGCCCATGAAGATCATGGGTGCTGGCGCCTACAGCGACCAGATGACCGACTACTCGATGCTCATGCTCATGGGTTATCCCAACGAGGGTCAAAGCCTTGAGGAGGTGCGCGCCCTGATGCTGGGCGAGCTGGACAAGTTGCGCAAGGGCGACTTTGACGATGACCTGCTGGTGAGCGTGATCAACAACAACAAGTTGAACTACCTGCGCGCCCTGGACAACAACGGTGCCCGCACGCGCCAACTGGTCAACGCCTATATCAACCACGTGGATTGGGCACAGGAGGTCGGCAAGCTCGACCGCATGGCCGGCATGACCAAGGAGCAGATCGTTGCCTTTGCTAACCGTCACCTGCTGGACAACAACTTCGTGTGCGTGTATAAGCGCATGGGCGAGGACACCACCGCCAAGAAGATCGACAAGCCCCAGATCACCCCGATTCCCACCAACCGCGACATGAAGAGCGACTTTGTGAGCAACATCCTCAGCGAAATCGTTGAGCCCATCCAGCCCCAGTTTGTAGATTACAGCAAGGAGATGACCGTGGGCCAGACCAGCAAGAAACTGCCACTGCTCTACAAGCACAACGACCTGGACGACCTGTTCTCGCTGACCTACAAGTATGACTTCGGCAACACAGCCGACAACCGCTATGAGACAGCACTGGGCTACCTGGACTTCCTGGGCACCAAGAAGATGAGTGCCACCGAGTTCAAGCAGCGCCTCTACAAGCTGGCCTGCAACATCTCGATGAACGTCAGCGACAACGAGACCTACCTGACCCTGAGCGGACTGAGCGAGAACATGCCCGAGGCTCTCAAGCTCGTTGAGGACCTGATGCAGAACGCTCAGGTCGATGAGGAGGCTTACCGCAGCATGGTTGACCTCATCATCAAGAGCCGCAACGATGCCAAGCAGAACCAGGAGGAGTGCTTCAACCGCCTGAACGAGTACGGCATGTACGGTCCCCGCAACTCCTACACCAACATCATGAGCGCCCAGCAACTGCGCGACACCAAGCCCGCCGAGTTGCTCGCCCTCGTTAAGGGCCTGCGTGGCATGGAGCACACCGTGATGTATTACGGTCCCATGACCGAGAAGGAGCTCAGCAAGTGCCTCAAGAAGGTGCACAAGACGCCCAAGCACCTGGCCGCCATTCCCGTTGGCACCCCCTACATGGAGCAGACCACGCCGCGCACCGAGATCCTGCTGGCACCCTACGAGGCCAAGAACATCTACATGGTGCAGTACCACAACAAGGGCACCCAGTGGGCTCCCGAGCACGCCGCCACGATCAACTTGTTCAACGAGTACTTTGGCGGCGGCATGAACGGTATCGTCTTCCAGGAGCTGCGCGAGTCACGCGGTCTGGCCTACTCGGCAGCCGCTTACTACCGTCAGCCCTATGAGAAAGGACATCCCGAGTATGCGATGACCTACATCATCACCCAGAACGACAAGATGATGGACTGCGTGCGCGAGTTCAACAACATCGTGGACACCATTCCCCAGAGCGAGGCCGCCTTTGCCCTGGCCAAGGAGTCGCTGATGAAGAAGCTGGCCAGTCGCCGCACCGTGCGTGGTGGCGTGCTCAACAGCTACATAGCAGCCAAGCGCCTGGGTCTGGACTATGACATCAACTCGGTGGTCTATAACGCCCTGCCCAGCCTCAAGCTACAGGACATCGTCAAGTTTGAGCAGCAGTCGATGGCCAATAAGCCCTACCGTTACCTGATCCTGGGTGACGAGAAGGAACTCGACATCAAGGGTCTGGAGAAGATTGCTCCCATCCACCGCTTGACCCTCGAGGAGATCTTCGGCTACTAATATTAGGCGTTAGGCTTTAGGTAAAAGCGGCACGCCCGCCCAATAACTCGGAGGCGCAAGGAAAACCCACCTTGCGCCTCTACATTTATCCCGACCACAACAACGCAGAAAAAGGGAAACAAGAGAGGTTGATGTAAAACTCAACTGTAAAAGAATTAGACGTTTTTTGGTATATCTCAGCAGATTCTGATGGCCCCGCATTGATGGCTGCTATGTTCGCGCCGTGAGCGTGCCACAAGAGTAGGATTTAACCCTTAGATACGTTCGGATCCCTGAGGTCGTTAAAAAAACTTAGGGACCATAACGTATTAGGCGGTGTCATGCAAACGATTGCATGGGCGGATTTGATGGAAAATGGTGAGTCCGAAGGGGATATTTGCTTCATAATGAGTATATTTGAAGGCAATATTTTTTTACTTTTAAAAACTCATGCAATATGAAATTCAAGACTACCACATTCAAGTGTATTATGTTGCTGCTGTTGACCGTGATGGCGGTGCAGCAGGCATGGGCGGCCTTTGTGGGGCCGCGTAGCGACTTCCGCGACGAGAGCATCTATTTTGTCATTACCACTCGCTTCTATGACGGAGACCCTGGCAACAACGCCCAGTGCTGGGACGGCGCTGCGGCCAACCACGGCGACCCGTGCTGGCGTGGCGATTTCAAGGGATTGATCGACAAGCTGGACTACATCAAGGCATTAGGGTTCACCGCCGTGTGGGTCACTCCCATCGTCGAGAACGCCTCTGGCCTGGACTACCACGGCTATCATGCAAGAAACTTCTCACGCGTTGACCACCGGTACGAGAGTGGCGACACGACCTTCCAGACCCTTGTTGACGAGGCTCACGCCCGTGGCATGAAGGTGATCCTGGACATCGTGCTCAACCACACGGGCAACTTCGGCGAGGAGCACCTGTGCAAACTCTTCACCCGCGACTGGAACGCCAACCAGTTCAAGATCAACGAGTGCATGAAGCCCTACACCACCGATTCGGCTGGTGGCGTGCTACCCACCAACTATGTCAACCTGCCCTCAGGCCAGCAGTATGACGCCCGCCTGAAGCAGATGAAGAACACCGACAACCAGAACCACGACACACACAACTACTGGCACCACTTCGGCCAATTCAACTGGGACGACAACACGCGCTGGTGGGCTCAGATTGCCGGTGACTGCGTTGACCTGAACACCGAGAATCCCGCCGTGGCCCAGTACCTGATTGACTGCTACGGCACGTTCATCAAGATGGGCGTGGACGGTTTCCGCATCGACACGGGCGGTCACATTTCCCGACTGACGTTCAACAAGATATACATTCCCGCCTTCAAGGCACTGGGCGAGCAGTACAAGAGCAAGCGCCTGAATGGGGCCGACTTCTTCTTGTACACTGAGGTATGTGCCCGCTATCAGGGCAGCGTCACTTACCGCAATCAGCCCGCACTGTCGCCCTACTTCTACACTTGGGCCGAAAACAAGAACTATAGCTGGAATGATGATGCAAGCTACTGGGACACCAAGGCCATCTATGAGAGCACCGACCTGAGCACGCTTGACAACATCAGTTCCTGCCAGCAGATGTATGCCGACAACAGCACCGAGACCAGCAGCGCCATGCCCACGTCGAGCAATGCTGTGCTCAACGGCAACGACTATCACTCGCCCGACGTGAGCCGAGCCTCGGGACTGAGCGTCATCGACTTCCCTGTCCACTACTCATTCCACAACATCGGCAGCGTGTGGAATCTCGCCATCAGCGGTGACAAGTATTATAACGACGCGACCTACAATGTGGTGTATGTCGATAGTCACGACTACAGCCCCGGCCCCAACGACAACATCCGCTTCAACGAGGGCGCCGCTCAGTGGGCCGAGAACTTGAGCCTGATGTTCACCTTCCGTGGCATCCCGTGCCTGTATTACGGCAGTGAGATCGAGTTCAAGGCTGGCAAGACTATCGATCCGGGTGGCAACGGCTCGCTCAAGGACAGTGGCCGTGCCTACTATGGCGGTTACATCAAGGGCGATGTCAACGTGAGCGACTTTGGGCAAGCCAGCGGTGCTACAGGCAACCTGGCAGCCACACTGTCCAAGCCCTTGGTCAAGCACTTGCAACGCCTGAACCGCATCCGTCAAGCCGTACCCGCCCTGCGCAAGGGTCAGTACAGCACCACGGGCTGCGCGTCGAGCGGTGGCTACGCCTTCAAGCGCCGTTACACCGACGGCACCACCGACAGCTACGTGCTGGTGACCATCAACGGTCCCGCCACGTTCACGGGCATCCTTAATGGCACCTACACCGACTGTATCACCGGTGACGTCAAGACTGTGACTAATGGCACCCTGACCACCACCTCGTGCAGTGGCAAGGGCAATATGCGCATCTATGTCCTCTCGACAAGCCTCACGCCTGCCCCGGGCAAGATCGGTGAGGATGGTCCATACCTGTACACCAGCAGCGCCAATGCCGGCACAGTGCTGAGCTACGACGGTACCGAGGAGGAATTGTCGAGCAACGACGGTGAGGGCAACGGCACTACTCCCGTGGTTCCCGTTGACGCGTATGAGCCCAGCTGTGAAGAGGACGACATGAGCGTGTTCCTGGAGACTGGCACAGGCGTGAGCAGTGTGACGACATGGATATGGAACAGCAGCAGCAACTTCACGGGGGGCAACTGGCCAGGCGAGGCCATGACCCTGATGGGTACCACTGCCGACGGCACCCGCAAAATCTGGAAGTGGACCTACAGCGGCACCCTCACCAGCCAACCCACGGGCATCATCTTTGTCACCGACGGGCAGCAGACGAGTGACCTGACCTATCGCAACCACGGTTATTATATCGACGGCACATGGAACCATGAGGTGACCAACTACACCTCGCCCGCCCCCACCCTATCGATTGACAAGGCCAGCGGACAATATGAAGGCAGCGTGACGGTGACCATCACCGCCAGCGAGAACGACGCCGTCATCGTCTATACCACCGACGGCACCACGCCCACTGCCAGCAGCGCCCACGCCACAGGCAGCGTGAAGTTGACCTTTACCGACAACACCGTGCTGACCGCCGGCGTGCTCTATCAGGGCAAGGTACGTAACATCGTGCAACGTGAATACATCTTCCACGGCTTTGTGCCCTATACTGCCACCGTCTATATCAAGGACCCGACCACCGCACCCAACAACTGGTCAAGTGTCTATATCTATGCCTGGGATGCCACTGGAGCCATCAGCGACAGTTGGCCAGGTGTCAAGGTGACCAACACAACAACCGTGCAAGGCGAGAAGTTCTACTACCGCACGTTTAACGTCGATAGCGAGGACTACATCTTCAACGTGGTGCTCAGCCAGGGTGACAATAATCACCAGAGCGAGGATGTGACGGGTATCAACAAGGACATCTATCTCGAAGTCACCTCAACGACCAACAAATACACGGTCAAGGACATTACCGACCAGTATGCGTTCCTCACGGGTGACGTCAACGGCGACGGAGAAGTCTCCATCGGTGACGTGACGGCACTGATCGACCTGCTGCTGGGCGGAGGTGCCGATGCCGACACGATGCGCCGTGCCGAGGTTAATGGCGATGGCGAGGTGACCATCGGCGACGTGACCGCCCTCATCGACATGCTCCTGTCTTGATGGCGAAAACGCACTTTTGAGTGCCTGAAGTAGCCTATCGGGTGCCGATAGCCCTGCCGAAATAAGAACAAAAGTGTCCATTTTAGTCTTATCATGTATTTTTATTGTCATTTTAGTCTTTTTTAACATACTTGTTAGTGGCAATAAAGCAATTTGGCAGTACTTTTGCACCACGATTTTAGGTAATAATTTTTTTCATAAGGTAATGATTTAAGAGATTGCTTCAGATTCGTCGGGATGGCGAGTCTGAAGTTTTTTTATGTGGTCACTATCAATCAGCGGCCCAGTGGGGTCCATTTTCACGGCGCCATGAAGAAATTAAACCCTTCCATCGCTTGGTTGTCTAAAAAAATGATTAATTTAGCGAATCCAAATATTGAGAGACATGACAATGAAAAGATTGTTTACCACTGCGATGATGTGCTTGTTGCTGGCAAGCAGCCTGTGGGCCAAGGATGACGAGATCATCGTTACCCGCCAGCTCACCTCAAGTCAGCGCAACACCCTGCCCGAGAAGACCATCACTGTGGAGATGAAACGGCTCGTGCCCGCCAAGAAAGCTGACGCCAGCTTGATCGATGCGATCAATCAGGTGATGGACACCATAGCCCAGGAGGACTACCAGAACCGCACCTTCGTGCTGTTGCTGCAACCACGGGGCGATGGTGGCGTTGCCATTGCCACCCACAACGATGACATTGTGACCCGCGGCAGTAAGGATGCCACCATCTACTACGGCACCCTGGAACACCGTCGATACCACTTTGTCGTGCTCACGGGCAAAGACAACGGCCAGTTGCTGGAGCAGACCTTCAAGCGACAGGGCAAGGTGAAATTTGTACAGGAGTTTGAGTTTGTGGACTTCAAGACGCCCATCTACCCCACCGAGGTGATCGGACACTGGTCGGCTGGCAAGGGGCTCACCTGGCAAACGGTCACCATCAATAATGACAGCGGCACCGAACTACCCGCACACTTGCAAGACTAAAAAAACAACAGATAACACGATATTACAATGAACGAGAACCTTAAAAACAACCAGAATTATGTGATTGCCATCGGACGCCAGTTTGGCAGCGGTGGCCGTGAAGTGGGCCAGCGTGTGGCACAGTTGCTTGACATCAATTACTATGACAAGCAGTTGTTGCTCGAAGCCTCCAAGGCAAGCGGCATCAATGCCGAGATGTTTGAGGCGGCCGACGAGCGCACGCCCAAGTTCTTCCCCAGCCTGTGGCCACTGAACTTGGCGATGGCTGGATCGACCTTCATGGGCGACGTGACGATGAGCGACGACAGCATCTACAAGGCACAGTGCCAAGTGATGAAAGACCTCGTGGACCGCAAGTCGTGCGTCATCGTGGGCCGCACTGCCGATTATGTGCTGCGCGACCATTGCCCCGTGATCAGCGTGTTCCTGCATGCACCCATCGAGGACCGCGTGAAGCGCATCATGGCACGCGGCGATTGCGACACCCGTGAGGCCGCCGAGAAGCGCGCCGACAAGGCCAACAAGCTGCGCGCCGAGTACTACAACTTCTACACCGACAAGTTGTGGGGCCATGCCGAGAGCTACGACCTCTCGATCGACTCCAGCCTGCTGGGCATCGAGGGCACAGCCCAATTCATCGTCGATTTTGTCAAGCGTCGCCTGGAATAAACGACAACCGCCTCTTTTTATAAAGGGAAAAAATACAATAAATACAAATTTCTGATTAACAATACTTTGTACTTATTGTACTTATTGTTGTTTTTTAGTCTTGTTTTTTAGTGCTGTTTTTTAGAAGGGCGTCAGTCGATGAGGCGGTAGATCATGGCGTAGTTGATGGCCTCGGTGATGCTGTCGGTGTCGAATTTCTCCAGGATGCTTTTGCGGTAGCCTTTCACCGTATCAAACGATTTGAACATCAACTGGGCGATCTCCTGGGTGGTGTAGCCCATGGCCGAATACTTGAGAACCTGCGTCTCCTGCTCGGTGAGGGAGATGTAGGGGACCGACTGCCATGTGCCGCTCTCCAGGTCCAGGTTCCAACCCTCGTGCGTGCGGTTGTTGAACATGAGGATGGTGTCATCGCCCTGCTTGGTGGGGATGGAGGCCACGCACAGCGCGAGCCAGATGCGCCCGTCGGGTCTCATCTTGAGGGGCGTCAACTGATGATTGATGGTCTGCACCTTCTTGGACACCGTGTTGATGACCCTGAAATTGTAGGACAAGGTGTAGTAACGCTTCTCGGCCGCAGGGATGTCCTTGGAGAAATAGAAGCCTGAGGAATTGATTATCAACAGCCGCTCGAGATCCTCCTCAGGCACATTGTCGATGTAGAAATTATAGCCGATTTTCTTGACCTCGCTGGCCGACAGGCCGCACAGGAACAACGGATTCTCACTCACATAGAGGAAATTTTTCTTGAAATAGTCGATGATATAGACACTCTTGTAGGTCATGCGCGAGAACGCATCCACCGCGTCCACAACGTCCTGGATGTTACGGTAATCCTCATCGGTGATTCCCGTCACCGCATTATCCATGATAAAGAAATCCTCAACCCGTGCCATAATCGTGATATTTTGATAGAGCAAAAGTACACATTATTTTGCGTATACACAAAAAAACACCCTTTTGGGTGTTTAAAAAATGTGCGCTTTTGTGTTATTCGTGTGTAGCAGTACAGCATCGATGACGAGTCATCAATGACATGTATGTGCTGATGAAATCCATCTGGCAAAAACACCCTTTTGGGTATTGCAGGCTCCTACGCTTACCAATAATTTTGCAGCAAAGAAACTAAAATCAATATCATTATGAGAATCATCATCACAACTAACCTTATTGCACTATGCTCACTATTGAGCATACATCTTCAGGCAGCAGTACCGACCGACAGCCTCACCACTGCGGCTGACGACAGCCTGAGCGTAGAACTGCAAGAACTAACTGTCGAAGCCCCTAAAGCCGTTATACGACGCGAAGGCATGAACTACACCATCAGCAACCTGAGCGGCACTTTCCTGGCCGATGCGGGAAGCCTTATCGACATGCTGCGCTGGACGCCCGGACTCGTTGTCAACGACGAGAACGACATCAAAACAGGCGACAACAAGAGCGTGGGCGAGATCTACATCGACGAACGCAAGGTCACCGACCGCAATCTGTTGCTCACCCTCATGTCTAACCAGGTGAGCAAGGTGGAAATCATCCGCGACTTGAGTGCCCGCTATTCAGGTCCAACTATCAAGATCACGCTCAAAAAGGGGTTGAAAGACTATCTGGGACTGAGCGTGGGCAGCACCACCGCATTCCAGCGCCGTGTGAGCGAGAGCACATGGGCCAATGCCAATGCAAAATACGGGAAATGGGCGCTTAATGGCTCGTTGCGCTACACCTTCAGCAACGGCAAGTCCTATGACTATAACCGGACGACTATCACCAACCCTGATGACGGCAACCTTATTTTGGACGATTCCAGAGACGGCGGTTTCACCTATCGACGCAACAACTGGTTCTGGAATGCCGGCATTAACTTCTTTGCCTCACAGCAATTGACACTCATCGCCCAATACTCGGGCAGCACAAGCGCTGGACGACTTACCCATTATTCTCTCCATGACCTTCTTTATCTGGGTGTGGATAGCGTTGTTAACGAATTACAACATGAACCCAATGGGAATAGGCACAACCACAATGCCACTGCGGGACTGACCTACAAGCCCTCAGACGATAAGACGCTCACCCTCACGGTAAGTTACTCGAGGCGAACATCGGACAACATGCGAACTATCACCATCACACCCGCCAACGGTGACGAGACGATCAACACGACTCACACCCAGAACCGCTACAACCTGTGGGACGGTGAGGCCAATTATGCCTTTCCTGTCTTGGGAAGCGAAATTGAAGTAGGCACCAACCTGAGTTGGATCAGCAACAAATACAGTTACATCTACAATGACGCGGTTCAGCCCAGCCAACGAGACGATTTCACTGGCGCTTGGTATGGCTCGTGGAAGCGCGCCTATGGCAACTGGAAACCAGAGGTAGGCCTGCGAGTCGTCTATAATGACACGAGGCTCAGGCAGGATGACAACACTGATGACAAACAGGAAAAACGCACCTCGTTGCGGCCCCATGCGTCACTGCTCTACACCATCAGCGACAACTATCAGTTGAAGGCACAATACAGCGTATCGGGCGGCTTCCCGTCGATGTCTCAACTTAATCCTGCTACCGCCTATGAATCCATGTTTCACTACAGCAAGGGGAATCCTGACCTAAAGCAGTACACCTGGCACTATGCCAGCCTGAGCGCTAACCTCAAGGACTTCAGCGTGCAGGCCTCATTTGCTTGTACCCTGCATGACATTTTCACGGCAATTTTGCCCTACGGCGACGATTATTCCATCATTGACTTTCCCGTCAACTGCCGCTATAGCAACACATGGGCTTTGTATGCTGATTACTCGCACACTTTCGGAAAAGTAAGCGTCAATGCGTCATTGAGCGGCTATCTGTTCCACACCAAATTTGACCGAATTGATGGCTACCTCAATCCATCCACACGTAGCCAGTCCATGAGTGCCTATGCCCAGGCCCGCTGGCAATTCTGCAAGAACGGCGAGTTCTATGGTTCGGTGCGCTATACAA
>CAMVBJ010000054.1 GCA_947165675.1 uncultured Prevotellaceae bacterium | reverse complement strand
CACCGTACATCAGGATTTGGGGTGCCAAGTCATCACCGGCAACCACGACATAGGACTTGGCTGAGTTGAAGATGTAGTAGTCAACTGCTGCGGGCTTGGCTACCGATGCTTCAGCCTTTGCTAACTGAAGGTTGGAAGCCGCAGAGGCCTGGAGACGTCCAGCCTTTACCTGTTTGGTAAGAAACGCGCTGGCGGCGGCCTGTGCCCTTGATAAGGACACATCTGCTGCCGACATTTGTAGCGTCGCCATGGCGACGGCTAAAAGTAATAAGATTTTTTTCATAACTAAGTTAATTAAGAAATTATTAAAACATAATCATGTATGGTGATTAAGTCACAAAAATGATTTCAAATTACTTGAGCCTTTTATTTACGCAACTTTTCTAATGCTTTGCAATAGCGATCGAGTGAAATTACAGCCACCATGGTGATCGCATGCAATAGAATCGTTTTCATAAGTAATTGGTATACAATTCACATATAACCCCTCACGTTCAAGGTTCACGTTTTACAACGGCAAATATACGATAAATAATAGCAATAATCCAAATATTTCTTAGAATTTATTACAAAAAAATTATTCACACGATGAATTGTGCAAAACATTACTTACTGATAATTATGGATTTGCTTAAAAAATATCGCTGTTGGCTGAATAATCAATCCATATTATAAAATTTAGTTAATTACCATGCAGCTATGCGCAGTTTTGAGTAAATTTGCACCGCAGACTGTATTGATGATGAACAACGACCTACATAATAGCAGGAATCACCAGGAGAAGCAATGCACTCTCGTGGGAATGACCAGCGATGTTAGCCTGTCGGTACTGAAAATTGCGACAGGCATCATCGGCCATTCCAGCGCTATCCTGGCCGACGGAATCCATTCCATCAGCGACACGGTGACGGACGCTCTGGTCTATGCCATGGTGCGCTTGTCAGGAAAAGGTGTAGATGAGCGGTACCGGTATGGACGGGGCAAGTATGAGACATTAGCGGCTTTTCTGATTAGCATCATCCTGGTTGTTGTCGCCATCGGGCTGATGACCGAGGGACTCCAAGACGTCTGGTCTGCGTTACATGGCAACACTCTGGAAAGGCCTCACAACATTGCCCTCGTCGTGGGCATCATCGCCATAATCGTCAAGGAAGGGCTTTATCAATACACCCGCTTCACAGGGCGCAAGACGGGCAGTCCTGCGCTAAAAGCCTATGCCTGGCACCACCGTGCCGATGCGCTCTCGACAGCCGCAACCCTGATGGGCGTGGCTGGTGCGATGTTCCTCGGTGAGACTTGGCGCATTTTAGATCCATTAGCAGCCGTTGCCGTGAGTCTTCTCATCCTGGTACTGGCCTACCGCATGGGGCGTCCGGCGGTCGAGGAACTACTCGAAGTGTCGTTGCCTCAAGAGGAGCAGAACAAGATTGCCGACATCGTCAATGGCACAGATGGGGTGAAAGCATTCCACAACCTGCGCACGCGACGCAATGGCAACCTACGGGTAGTGGACATGCACATCAAGGTTGACGGGGAGCTGAGTGTCACCCAGTCTCACGACATCACCCGTGCCATCGAGCAGCAACTGAGCGATGCTCTGGGTGATGTGATGACCAACATCCACGTCGAGCCCTACCACGGGCACAACCACTGTGAGAAAAACAATTCATAGTAACACTTTAATGTCAAAAAGAAACTTCATTTGGAACTCATCACATTAAATAATACATTGCCACGCGTGTTTGCCGGTCACAACGGCATCCACAGCGATGTGTGGCTGCAGGACGTCAGACTGGAACGTGGCAAGCGCTACCTCATCAGTGCCGAGAGCGGCACCGGCAAGTCGTCGATGTGCAGTTACATCTACGGTTATCGCCAGGACTATAGTGGCTCCATTGCTTTTGACGGTAAGGACATCCATTCATTGTCGATTGACCAGTGGTGCGACATCCGCCAGCGTCACATCGCCTACTTGCCACAGGACATGCGCTTGTTTGGCGAACTCACTGCCATGGAGAATGTGGAACTGAAGAACCGCCTCACCGGGTTCAAGACCAGCGAAGACATCAAGAGATTGTTCGATACCTTAGGCATAGCCGACAAGTTGGACAGCCTGGCCTCGAAGCTATCCATTGGACAGCAACAGCGCGTGGCCATCATCCGCACTCTGTGTCAACCCTTTGACTTCATCCTGCTCGATGAGCCGGTAAGCCATCTTGACGAGGAAAACAACCGCATTGTTGCTCGCCTCATTACCGATGAAGCACAGCGACAAGGAGCGGGCGTTATCGCCACCTCGGTGGGAAACCACTTGAAGATGGATGTGGACAACACCTTCAACCTCTAACATCTGAAAACCGTAAACTGAAGACCAAGCAATGAAAGATATTATCTGGAAACTGCTGCGGCAGCACATCAGCAAGAGCCAGCTCATTGGCTTTGCCATCGCCAACCTCATCGGCTTGACCATTGTGCTGCTTGCCGTGCAGTTCTACCGCGACGTGCGTCCTGTGTTCAACGACGAGGAGAGCTTCATCAGCAAGGATTACCTCATCATCACCCGCGCCGTGACAGGGGCTGGTGCAATGATGGGTAACAACGGCGAGTTTAGCGACGCCGATATCCAAGACCTGGAAAATCAACCTTGGTGCCGCCAAGTGGGCCGATTCTTGAACAGCGACTTTGCCATTGATGCCCAACTGGGTGTGGGCAGTGGTCATGCGATGCACACGCAATTCTTCTTTGAGGCCATCCCCGACGAGTTTATCGACATCGACCCTAACGCCTGGGGATTCTCACTTGAAAAACCTGAAGTGCCAGTTGTCATCTCTCGTGACTACCTGTCACTCTACAACTTTGGCTTCGCAGCCACACAGGGTATGCCCAAGATCAGTGAGGGACAAGCCGAGATGCTGCCACTGGAATTTACCCTGAGTGGTAACGGACAGCGCAAGGTCATGTCTGGCCACATTGTGGGTTTCTCCAACCGTCTGAACACTGTCATCGTTCCACAGGAGTTTATGGAGTGGGCAAACGGTTACTTCGGCTCGGGCGCCACACAGCATCCCCAGCGTCTCATCGTCGAGGTCAACAAGCCTGGAGATGTCAAGATTGAGGAATACATGGACCAGCACAACTATGAGGTGGCAGGCGATAAAATGTCGTCGAGCAAAGCCAACTACTTCCTCACGGTTATCAGCGGTATCGTTATTGCCGTGGGTGTAATTATCAGTCTGTTGTCCTTCTTTGTGCTCATGCTCAGCATCTACCTGTTGTTACAGAAGAATACTCGTAAACTCCAAGACCTGTTGCTGTTAGGTTATTCGCCGAACCAGGTTTCACGCCACTACATCCTGCTCGTGGTTGCTCTCAATGCCGCAGTCCTCGTGCTCGCCATTATTTTGATGCTCATTGGCCGCATGGCCTATATGGACATGATACACGCCTTCGGCATCAGCGGTGCAGGCATCTGGGTTTCTATTCTCGTAGGCATCCTCATCATGGGGGCCATTACTGCTGGCAACATCCACGCCATCCGCCAGAAGGTCAATTCCCTCTGGCTCCTCGAGAAGTAACCCAGCAAGATTCCATCGAAAAAACAATCAGTGAGGGTGTGTTGCATGTTCAAGTGAACGAAATGAACGAAAATCGCTACTTGAGACCACACACCCTAAGCACGCAAAACACCCTCGTTATTACCGCAGGTGGTGATTACATCTTGAGAATCTTCTTGGCGCTGCCATCGCTCATCTTCACAATGTTCACACCATTCTGCAAGCTATTGTATTGACGACCCATGATGTCATAGTAGCCAACAGGCACCACATGTCCACTGGAAGTGGCAACTTCATCGATACCGTCATATTTCACGCCCTGCATGAACTTGTAGTCAACATAGGCGCCAGGGTACCCAAAGCGAACGATAGCCTCACGATAATTGACGCCTGTGGGCAGAGGATCGGCAGTAACCTCGGCGTTAACCAGGCCAGTAAACTGATCGTCCTGCATCTCGTCGGCCAGCTCAATATTCAGCCAGCCGGGAACGTCCTCATCATTACAAGAAACGTACCATGAGTCATCGGCACTGGGAGTCCATGACCTGAATTCAATGCTACGGCAGGTGTGGTCACCAAGCTGCTTTTCCATCAATCCACCCTCAGCAGGAAAAAGATACTCACCATCTTCTTCATCGTTGCTAAAGGTAAGATAGGGATTCTCGGTGCTCAGGAAGATGGTCAGTCCTGTCTTCATCTCACCACTCGTGAAGAAGTTGTTAAGGCCAGCCCACACATAATGGTCAAAGTTTCCATTCTCATCGTTGATACCAAGTTTGAGGTAGGCGAGCTCACCATAACCCTCATCAATATGGATATCACTGCTGATCATAGCAGTGAAATCAGTCAAGTTAGCCATCTCGGGCTCATTGTAACCATCAACGACCACGAGGATAGGGCAATCGATAGTCGGAGTAAAGTCATATTCCAAGCCATCCTCCTCACCGTAGAGGGTGAAGAAAATAAGGTTGCCAGTCTCGGTAGCGGTCTCGGGGGTCAGAGATGCACGCCCCGTGGCGATGAGTTCACCAGGCACCTCGGGCAGAATAGCTTCGTCGCCGTCCAGGTAAGCGGGAATCTCATCAAGCTTGTAAACCTTACATGTCATTTCGACAGGAGCGACCACGTCAAGTACACCACAGTCAACCACCACCTGTTTAAGCAAATAGGGATAAGTTGGCTTCTCAAAGGCCTGACCGATACCGTCAATACGGGTACCACCGTTGGTACCACCATTCTTACCGAACCAGTAGCCCGAACCTTCTTCACTACTGGGGTCATAAGGCTTAGCACCCCTGTAGTAAACCATCGCGACGCGTTGGTCACCATTGCGGCCTGTCGCACTAAAACTTTTACTGGATTTCAAAAAATCTCTGTTCCACTTCGCCATCGTGCTCGGCACCGATAAAATGCTGGATACTTTATCACCACTAAAGCGCAAGTCAAAAGTATAAGTATATCCAGAGGACCCAACGGCTGAGAAAGCTGGCACCTCATCAACCTCATCACCATAATGAATGGTCAGATTCTGCCCATAAAAGGTGTCCCAAACCTTCTCAGTACTGGCTCCATCCTCAGTAGGGATTTTATGCTCATAATCCCACACATAAGTCACATC
This sequence comes from uncultured Prevotellaceae bacterium, assembly GCA_947165675.1. Classification (GTDB taxonomy): domain Bacteria; phylum Bacteroidota; class Bacteroidia; order Bacteroidales; family Muribaculaceae; genus Sodaliphilus. The sequence goes on along the minus strand of CAMVBJ010000054.1, from coordinate 8,202 downwards.
ATCGCTCAAGCCGATAGCATGACCATGAAAAGTGTAGTCAATGTAGGGAGTAATGGAATAATAGGGTGCTTGGTAAAAACCTGCGTATGCACCATCTTCTACGACTAAAAATGCAGGGAATGCCCCAGCAGGGCGATTGTACCAAACCACAACGTTATCGGCTTTAGATGGAGCTTTGGCAAGATGTGTTCCAGGAGTGCGCATCTGTGCCTCACGCACCTCGTGCTTTGTCAGCTGGAGCTGAGGTTGAACTGGTTTCAAAACTGTTGCTGAGCGCTGAAGTTGAGCGCTTAATGATGACACTGTAAATAAGATGATTGCTAAAAGTAATAACTGTTTCATTGCATTACCATTTTAAAGATAAAACATAAAGATACTTAATTCCGACGCCAAATTTAATAAAAAAAACAACATGCCATCCACAAAAACGCCATTTTTCTTTATTTTTTATTTTGATTGATAATTTTGTTTTCATTAAATCAGTTATCGCTATCAGTTATTTAAGGCAATAGCGCTGGATTGTTCAAATAAAAATTAATTTTTATTTGGCACTACGCCCGACTTGAAGTAATTTTGTAGGGTAAATTAACCTTTGAACATAAAACAACTAATTAAACATCTAACTATCAAATGAGTATGGAGAAAAAAATCGTGGAATGCGTGCCTAACTTCAGCGAGGGACGCAATATGGCCATTATCAAGCAAATCACTGACGAGATTGAACGTGTCAAGGGCGTGAAGCTGCTCGACGTTGACCCGGGTGAGGCTACCAACCGCACAGTGGTAACCTTTGTCGGCGAACCAGATGCAGTGCTCGAAGCTGCCTTCCAGGCTGTAGGCAAGGCCGGTCAACTCATCGACATGCGCAATCATCATGGTGCACACCCCCGCATGGGTGCCACCGACGTGTGCCCGCTTATCCCCGTGGCCGGCATCACCCTGGAGGAGTGCGCCGAGCTTGCTCACAAACTGGCCGAACGCATTGCCCGCGAACACAATATTCCCTGCTACTGCTATGAGGCTGCCGCAATGAAGCCTGGACGTCAGAATCTGGCTGTCTGCCGCGCTGGCGAATACGAGGCTCTGCCCGAGAAGATGAATACCGACAAGGGACCCGACTTCGGTGATCGTCCCTTCGACGAGGGCGTGGCACGTACGGGCTGCACCGCTGTCGGCGCACGCGACTTCCTCATCGCTGTGAACTACAATCTTAATACCACCTCGACCCGCCGAGCCAACGCCATCGCGTTCGACGTGCGCGAGAAGGGCCGTCCCGTGCGCGAGGGCAACCCCATCACTGGCAAGATCGTCAAGGACGAGAACGGCAATAACGTGATGAAGCCCGGTACCCTCAAGGGCACCAAGGCCATCGGCTGGTACATCGACGAGTACAAGATTGCTCAGGTGTCGATGAACATCACCAATATCAACGTGACGCCGTTGCACGTCGCCTTTGATGAGGTGTGCCGCTGCGCCCAGAACCGTGGCATCCGCGTCACGGGTACCGAGATCGTGGGTCTCATGCCCAAGCGTTGCTTGATCGAAGCTGGCAAGTACTTCCTGAAAAAGCAGCAGCGATCGACAGGTATCCCCGAGGAGGATATCATCAACATTGCCATCCACTCAATGGGTCTGGACGACTTGAAGCCCTTTGACCCCAACGAGAAAGTCATTGAGTTCATGCTCGAAGCCGATAACAAGACTGGCAACCGCCTGGTTGACCTCACTGTAACTGGATTTGCCGACGAGACTTCACGTGAATCTCCCGCCCCTGGCGGTGGTTCCATCAGCGCCTACATGGGCGCTCTGGCCGCATCGTTAGGAACGATGGTTGCCAACCTGTCGAGCCACAAGCCCGGATGGGATGACTGCTGGAACGAGTTCAGCCAGTGGGCCGACAAGGGTCAGGCGATCAAGGTCGAGCTGCTGCACCTCGTTGATGAGGACACCGACGCCTTTAACCGCATCATGGCCGCCTTTGGTATGCCCAAGAAGACCGAGGAGGACAAGGCGGCTCGCACGGCTGCCATTCAAGATGCCACCCTGTATGCCACCCAAGTGCCCCTGCGCACCATGAAAGCCTCATTCAAGGCATTCGAGATCTGCCGCGCTATGGTCGAGACCGGTAACCCCAATAGCGTGACCGACGCTGGAGTGGGTGCTCTGGCCGCACGTGCTGCCGTCATCGGAGCCGGCATGAATGTGAAAATCAACGCATCGAGCTTGACCGACCGCACCGTTGCCGAGAAACTCATCGCCGAAGCCAATGAGCTCGTTGCCAAGGCTAACGCCGAAGAGGCAGAGATCACCGCAATGGTTGAAGAAAAAATCAAGTAAATCCAGAACTAAGAACTAAAAACTAAATAACAAATGACCAAAGAAGAATTCATTGCCGACATCCGTGGTGGTATTCCCGAGGAACTGCCCGAATTGCAAGCCTACGACAACGAGATTAACCATGCGCCCAAACGCAAGGACATCCTCACTCCGGAGCAGAAGAAACTCGCCTTGAGGAACGCTCTGCGTTACTTCCCCAAGCATCTCCATGCCGCCTTGGCTCCTGAATTTGCCGAGGAATTAAAGAAGTATGGCCGCATCTACATGTACCGCTATCGTCCCAAGTATGAGATGTACGCCCGCCCCATTGACGAGTATCCTGCACGCTCACGCCAGGCTGCCGCTATCATGCTGATGATCCAGAACAACCTGGATCCACGTGTTGCCCAGCATCCTCACGAGCTGATTATCTACGGCGGCAACGGTGCCATCTTCCAGAACTGGGCACAGTATCGCTTGGTGATGAAGTACTTGAGTGAGATGACCGACGAGCAGACACTCGTCATGTATTCCGGCCACCCCCTGGGCCTGTTCCCCTCTCACAAGAACGCCCCCCGCGTGGTGGTAACCAACGGTATGGTCATCCCCAACTATAGCAAACCCGACGACTGGGAGCGTGACAACGCTCTGGGCGTGAGCCAGTATGGCCAGATGACCGCTGGTTCGTATATGTACATCGGACCGCAAGGTATCGTACATGGCACGACCATCACAGTGCTCAACGCAGCCCGCAAGCAGCTCGTCAAGCGTGGCCAGAAGGGTGGCGACATCCATGGCATGTTGTTCGTGACAGCCGGTCTGGGTGGCATGTCCGGTGCACAGCCCAAAGCTGGTAACATCGCCGGCGTTGTCAGCGTCACCGCCGAGATTAACCCCCTCGCAGCCCAGAAGCGCTACGACCAGGGTTGGGTCGATGAGTTACACGACAATCTGGATGAGTTGATTCCTGCTATCCGCAAGGCCGTGGCCGACAAGAGGACCGTCTCGATGGCCTATGTTGGCAACGTTGTTGACCTGTGGGAGCGTCTTGCAGCCGAGGACATGCACGTTGACCTGGGTAGCGACCAGACCTCACTACACAATCCCTGGGCAGGTGGTTACTATCCCGTGGGCTTGACCCTCGAGGAGAGCAAGCAGATGATGGCCGAGGAGCCCGAGAAGTTCAAAGAGTGCGTGCGCGAATCACTGCGTCGCCAGTGTGCCGCCATCAACAAGTTGGCCGACAAGGGCATGTATTTCTTTGACTATGGTAACGCCTTCCTGCTGGAGTCGAGCCGCGCTGGTGCCGACATCATGACTGCCGACGGCAAGTTCCGTTATCCGTCCTACGTCCAGGATATCATGGGCCCGATGTTCTTTGACTACGGCTTCGGTCCCTTCCGCTGGGTTTGCACCTCTGGCGACCCCAAGGATCTGGAGACCACCGACCGCCTGGCCGCTCAAGTGCTCGAAGAAATCCGTAAGAATGCTCCCGAAGACATCCAGGGTCAAATGGATGACAACATCCACTGGATCAAGGAAGCTGGTCCCAACCACCTTGTTGTAGGCTCCCAGGCCCGCATCTTGTATGCCGATGCCGAGGGTCGAACCAAGATCGCCCTGGCATTCAACGATGCCATCCGCAGCGGTGAGTTAAGTGCTCCCGTCGTACTTGGCCGCGACCACCACGACGTATCTGGCACCGACTCCCCATTCCGTGAGACAAGCAACATCTATGACGGTTCGCAATTCTGCGCCGACATGGCTGTTCAGAACGTCATCGGCGACTCCTTCCGCGGTGCCACGTGGGTTAGCATCCACAATGGTGGTGGTGTCGGCTGGGGAGAGGTCATCAATGGTGGCTTCGGCATGGCTATCGACGGTAGCGAGGATTCTGCCCGTCACATCCGCGAGATGCTCTTCTGGGATGTGAACAACGGTATCGCTCGTCGCAGCTGGGCCCGCAACAAGGGCTCGATGGATGCCATCCGTCGTGAAATGGAACGTACACCCGAGTTGACCGTCACCATGCCCAACCTGGTGGACGATGACATTATCGACAATGCTGTAACCATCTTCTGAATCAACTGACATCAACCTGAAATATTATCCATACAAAAAACAGATATGACACATCAAATCAGTGCCGAACATCTCACAGTCCAAAAGATTGCCGAGATTATCGAAGGCCATCATACACTTAAACTCAGTGCCGATGCCATCAAGCGCATCACCCACTGCCGTGAATACCTTGACAAGAAGATTGCCGAGAGCGACAAGCCCATCTATGGCGTTACCACGGGTTTTGGCTCGTTGTGCAAGATTTCCATCAGTAATGACCAACTGTCGCAACTGCAGATCAACCTGATGATGTCTCACGCCTGTGGCGTGGGCGAGCGTGTGCCCAACGACATCGTCAAGATCATGATTCTATTGAAAGTGCAGTCCCTCTCTTACGGTTACTCGGGCGTGAAGCTCGACACCGTGGAGCGACTCATCGACCTTTTCAATAACGATGTATATCCCGTTGTTTACAAACAGGGTTCGGTAGGTGCTTCTGGCGACCTTGTACCTCTTGCTCACCTGTGCTTGCCTATCGTGGGCCTGGGCGAGGTTGAGTACAAGGGCGAGCGCATGAGTGGCGCTGACCTGTGCAAGAAGATGGGTTGGGAACCCATCAAGCTCGCATCCAAGGAAGGCTTGGCCCTGCTTAACGGAACCCAGAACATGAGCGCTCACGCCGTGTGGGCTCTCATCAAGGCCGAGCGCCTGAGCCACTGGGCAGACGTCATTGCCGCCATTTCACTGGAGGCCTATGATGGTCGCATTGAGCCGTTCACCCATGCCGTTCACGCTGTTCGTCCCCATCAGGGTCAGATCGACACGGCAGCACGCATGCGCGAGTTGCTCGACGGTAGCGAACTCATCAAGCAACCCAAGGTCAACGTGCAGGATCCCTACTCGTTCCGCTGCATTCCTCAGGTACACGGTTCGGTCAAGGACACCATACGCTACGTCGGCTCGGTCATCGACACCGAGATCAACTCGGCAACCGACAATCCCACCGTATGCCCCGACGATGATCTTATCATCTCGGCTGGTAACTTCCACGGTGAACCCATCGCCATGCCCATGGACTTCCTGTGCATCGCTATGGCAGAACTGAGCAACATCTCAGAGCGCCGCACCTACAAGCTCGTGTCCGGCACCCGCGACCTGCCCAGCTTCCTCGTGGCTCATCCCGGCGTAAACAGCGGTTTCATGATTCCACAGTACACAGCTGCCGCAATCGCCAGCCAGAGCAAGACGCTGTGTATGCCTTCATCGGCCGACACCATTCCCACCTCTCAAGGTCAGGAAGACCACGTGAGCATGGGTGCCAATGCTGGTGTCAAGCTGTGCAAGGTGGTTGAGAACACCGAGCGTGTACTGGCTATCGAGCTCTTCAACGCTGCCCAAGCGCTGGAGTTCCGCCGCCCGTTGAAGTCGTCGCCCGTGCTTGAGCACGTCATCGCCGACTATCGCAAGGTGGTTCCGTTTATCAATGAGGATCAGCCCATGTATCCGCACATCGCCAAGTCTGTAGAGTTCTTGCAGAACAACAAGATTGACTGATGAAAAGATTGATCAAAAATATCGCATGTCTGGCAGGCATTGATTCCGACAGGAAGCATTGCCTGCGAGGCAGCGAGATGGCTACACTTAACAGCCTTAACGACGCCTGGCTGCTTATTGACGGCGACCGTTTTGACTCTTGGGGCGAGATGGCCTCTATGCCTACGCCCGAGGATGACTGGGACATCGTCGATGCCCTTAACGGCACAGTATTGCCCTCGTGGTGCGACAGCCACACCCACATCGTGTATGCAGGCAGCCGTGAGGGCGAGTTTGTGGACAAGATTCGCGGACTCTCATATGCCGAGATTGCACGCCGTGGTGGGGGCATCCTCAATTCGGCCGACCGTCTGCATCTGCTCAGCGAGGACGAGCTCTACGTTCAGGCAATGGACCGCGTGAGCGAAATCATCGCCAAGGGTACCGGTGCTGTCGAGATCAAGAGCGGTTACGGACTGAATACCGAGGACGAGTTGAAGATGCTGCGCGTCATCCGCCGCATCAGCGAGACAAGCCCCATCAAGGTCGTATCCACTTTCCTGGGTGCTCACGCCGTGGGGCGTGAATATGCAGGCCGACAGGGCGAGTATGTCGATATGCTCATCCGCGAAATGATTCCCGAAGTGGGCAAACAAGGACTGGCCGAGTTTATCGACGTCTTCTGTGATGAGGGGTTCTTCACCCCCGATGAGACATCCCGCATCCTTGAGGCTGGCGCCAAGTGGGGCATGAGGCCTAAAATCCATGTTCAGGAACTGGCACCGTCGGGCGGTGTGGAGGTAGGCGTGAAGCACAATGCTGTCTCGGTCGATCATCTTGAGAGCATGACCGACGAGGACATCGAGATGCTCAAGGGCACCGACACCATCCCCACGGGACTACCTGGCACATCGTTCTTCCTGAACATGCCCTTTGCTCCCGCGCGCAAGATGATCGAGGCAGGTCTGCCTGTCGCCACAGCCAGTGACTACAATCCAGGCTCAACGCCCAGCGGAGACATGAAGTTTGTCGTGTCGCTTGCCTGCATCAAGATGCGCCTTTTACCAGCCGAGGCTATTAATGCCGCAACCATCAACACTGCAGCCGCAATGGACCTGAGCAAGGACTACGGCAGTATTGCTGCTGGTAAGGTAGCCAATTTCTTTATCACCGACGAGATCCCATCGATCGACTTCATACCCTACTCTTACACCACGCCCATCATCGCGAGGACCTTCCTCCAGGGCCAGGAAGTCAAGTAACAGGACAGGACAAGACAACCATCCAAATACCCATGATGGGCGGTACCTAATGCGGTACCGCCCATCATTATTCTATTGTGGGCCAGAGACCAGAGTCGGGAAGGAGGCGGGAACTTCATCCTACCATGTGGACAACGTGGCTGCGCCTCCACCATGACACAAAAAAACCAGAAGCGACATCATTGCTGACATCACCTCTCTTAGGGGGCGGTTACTCATCCATTCCATCACCTATTACAGGACCAGGAAGCGCAAGCCCGTATCTTGTCTCGTGGGCCGTGGCTCTGCCACGGTCAAAGTGTGGCAGGTTCCGGGACACGGCAGGTCATGACCCTTGACCAAAACACAAAAAAAAACGAGAGGCGACATCATTGCTGACATCACCTCTCTTAAGGGGCGGTTACCTACTCTCCCACTTTCGCAGTACCATCGGCGTGGTGAGGCTTAACTTCTCTGTTCGGAATGGGAAGAGGTGGGACCCTCACGCTATGACCACCTTGTCTTTTGCCTTTTTCAGCGCTCTCGGAGCATTGCCCTGCTCCGCGGCTGTGTTGTCTTAAAAAAGAAACCATCGGGGGAACGCCTCGCGGGAAAACCTCTCGCGCGGTTCAACTTCTCGCGGTACTCATCGTACTTTCTCGAACAAGCCCGTTCAGCTTACTTGTGTTCCACGCGCATGCCGACTCCTGTCCGCTCTTCGCGGAAGCGCGGCTCGCGCCAAGAAAGCTCTCGGGTGATTAGTACGGCTCGGCTGAGGACGTTGCCGCCCGTGCACCTGCCGCCTATCTACGTCGTCGTCTGCAACGACCCTACAGGGAGATCTTATCTTGAGGTTGGCTTCGTGCTTAGATGCTTTCAGCACTTATCCGTACCCGACGCGGCTACCCGGCCGTGCCCCTGGCGGGACAACCGGCTGGCCGGAGGTCGGTCCAACACGGTCCTCTCGTACTAGTGTCAGGTCCCCGCAAATCTCCAGCGCCCACAACAGATAGAGACCGAACTGTCTCACGACGTTCTGAACCCAGCTCGC
>CAMVBJ010000053.1 GCA_947165675.1 uncultured Prevotellaceae bacterium | reverse complement strand
TGGAATAGATCTCGTGATAGAGGCTGTCGAGTTCGGGATGGTGGGCGTGTATCCACTCCAGGATGACGGGACGGTAGTCGCCTCGCAGGTTTAGGTTCTCCAGCCACACTAAGTTGCACTGGCCCTTGGCCCGCTCGATGATGGCCTCGACATCGGTGATGCCGGGGAATATCGGGGAGATGAAGCAGGTGGTCTGCACGCCGGCCTCATAGAACTGCCGCATGGCCTCCAGGCGACGCTCGATGCTCACGCCCTTGTCCATCTCCTGGCGGAACGAGTCGTCGAGGGTGTTGATGCTCCACGACACGCGGGCACCAGGGAAGGTCTTGATCAAGTCGAGGTCCCTCAGTATCAGGTCACTCTTGGTCGAGATGCTGATTTTGGCGCCACTGCCCTGCATCTGCTCCAGGATGGCGCGGGTGCGCTTGTACTTGGCCTCGTGCGGCTGGTAGGGGTCGGTCACCGAACTCAGGAACAGTTCCTTGCCCCTGTATTTCTCGGGGTTCTTGATTTCAGGCCAGTGCTTCACGTCCAGGAAGGTGCCCCACGGCTCGGGATGATTGGTGAAGCGCTTCATGAACGACGCATAGCAATACTTGCAGGCATGAAGGCAACCCACATATGGATTCACGGCATAGTCCGACACGGGCAGGTTGGACTTGGACAGCACGGTCTTGACCTCAATCTCTTTGATAACATTCATTTCGTTGTGTATGTTTTTGTTGATTAGTTTTCAGTTTTCAGTTATAGCCTATAACCTATAACCTATAACCTACAGCCTACAGCCTACAGCCTATAGCCTATAACCTATAACCTATAACCTACAGCCTACAGCCTACAGCCTACAGCCTACAACCTATAGCCTATAACCTACAGCCTACAACCTACAGCCTAAACTACAGCGACTTGATGTCGCCTGAGCTCTCGGGCATCAGGTAACGGGTGCCGGTGTCCTTGCTGATCTGTTCACGGTACTGCTGGTCATAGCCGGGAGTGGTGTAGCGCCCTGGCACGACGACACCGTCCTGTGATGGCTTCATGATCTGGTCGTTGTGCTTGACGGCGATGAGGCGGAAGAGCTTGTCCCAGCGCTGCATCATCCGGGCGGTATAGTCCGCACTCTTGCTGGTGAGGTAGGCGATGCGCTCACGCTTGGTGAGGGGCTCCACGTCTTTCACGACCTGTGCCTGGTCGGCAGCGTAGAAGTCCTCCAACTCCTGCTGGGCATCGCGCAGGTCGCCTATCATGGCGCTGTAGCGCGGATAAATCATGTTGGCCACCAGATTGTTCATCCAGAAAGCGCTGTGCTCACTGAACTCGTTGCTCTGGTTGTTCTCGCGGCGGAAGGCCACGGGCACCTCGTTCACGCAGCAATACACGGGCACATAGGCTATCATGTTGGCGTCGTCGCAGTTGAAGTACATGATGCCACCCACCTCATCGGGCAGCCAGTTGCGCAGTTGCGACACCAGCGTGAAGCCCGACTGCGGGGTGCCGATGGCACGCTCACGGAAGTAGCTCTTTCCATCGACTTCCCAGTTCATGGGCAGCGGACGGTAAGGCGAACTCCAGGGGCCGGCACTCATGTCGGCTGTCATGTCGAGTGGCGTGCCCTCATAGTGGTCGCGCATGTCATTCATGATGTCGCGCACGGTGAGTTTCCCGTCGGGCTTGATGTAGAGGGGCAGGTGGTCGCACACGTCATACTGGCCGTTGATGTAGGGCAGGTACTTGTCCATCTCGGCATGGTCATAGTGGTGGCGGAAGAAACTCCACACGCGGGCATCGGCATAGCGCACCTTGTCGAAGGAAATCGGGCAATAGGCATCGCGGAAGCTGAAGTCCTCATCCTTGCCGCTGAAGTAGCCTTTCTCGCGCGCAAAGGAAATCACGTCCTTGGAGTACATGCAGTTTTTGGGGTCATGCAACGGGAACTGGCGTATGCGGGACAGGTTGGCATGGGCACTGATGCAGTCGTCAGGGATGCGCACGGCTACCCACACGGCACCTTTCACGCCCGGTCCCTTGCCGATGATTTCAAGAATCCAAGCCTCATTCTTGTCACACACGGTGATCGACTCTCCCGTGCTCCGGTAACCATACTGCTGCAACAGGTCGGTCATGACGACGATGGCCTCGCGGGCGGTGGCGGCACGCTCCAGGCCCAGGTACATCATGGTGAAATAGTCGATGAGCCCGTCAGGGTTCTGCAACTCCAGCCGCCCGTCAAAGGTGGTTTCCACGATGCTCACCTGCTTCTCGTTGATATGGCCGATGACGTTATAGGTGTATTCCACTTGAGGCACATAGCCCCTCACGGCTCCACGGCCCCATTCGCGGATGGCAATTTTCTCGCCTTTCTCATGCCTGCCGCCAGGAGTGTGTGACAGGGAGCCTGCAAAACCATAGCCGTCACAATTGTAGGTGCAAATCACAGAGCCATCTGCCGAGGCTGCCTTACCCACGATCAGGTTGGTACACGCCCATGACGGAGCAACTGCCAGGGCGAGTGCTGCCACGAGGAAAGTAAGAAATCGTTTTGTCTTCATATTTATTCAAGTGACAATATATCTTGTAGGGGCAAAGGTAGCGATTTTTTGTCTAACACACGAGTTTTTTCAAGTTTAAGTCACCCTTTAGGCCGATGCGCATGATGACGATGGTGAGAAATCCGTCAAAAAGCAGATTGAAGGACCCGAATGGCTGATAAATCAGGAAATATTACTAAATTTGCGGTCACAGTATCTATTAACCATGCGTTCAGGCCCAGTGCCGCGCACCCAAAAACCAGATCATAACACTTGAATATGAACAGATTCACTACACTTGCCCTGGCAATGGGCCTCGCCCTTGCCGGCTCGGCACAAGACCGCGCCCAGGGAGGCATCAGCCCTGACATGATGCGCCAGATCGTAGCCTCCTCACAGGTGGGCCAAAACAAGGCGCTGAGCAACGCCATGGCGGCCAATTCCATCGACGATCTTGCCCAGAACTACCGCAACACCAAGGTCACAGACTCTTACTTCAGCATCGAGACGCCCAAGCAGTCGATTCACAACCAGCGACAGAGCGGGCGATGCTGGATGTACTCCAGTTTCAACGTGCTGCGTGCCAACTTTGCCCGTCGTCACGGCGACTCCATCAACGTGGAGTTCTCCCACGACTACCTCTTCTTCTATGACCAGCTCGAGAAGGCCAACCTCATGCTGCAAGGCGTGATCGATTGCGCCGACAAGCCCATCGACGACACGCGCGTGCAGTTCTTCTTCCACCATCCCATGAACGATGGTGGCACCTTCTGTGGCGTGGCTGACCTCGCCGAGAAATATGGCCTCGTGCCCGTGGAGGCACAGCCCGAGACCTACTCTGCCGAACGCACCTCACGCATGAGCCAACTTGTCGCATCCAAGCTGCGTGAATATGGACTGGAACTGCGTCAGATGGTCGCTGACAAAAAGAGCAAAAAAGCCATCAACCAGCGCAAGACCCAGATGCTGGGCACCATCTACTCCATGCTCTCGCTCACGCTGGGCGAGCCCATCAAGCAGTTCACCTACGCCTTTCGCGACAAGAACGGTAAGGCCACTGGCCCCGCTCGCACCTACACTCCGCTGGAATTCTACCGCGAGACAGTGGGCGGACCCATCAACGGCACGTTTATCATGGCAATGAACGACCCCCGCAGGGAATACTACAAGACCTATGAGGTGGAATGGGACCGACACACCTACGACGGCCACAACTGGCGCTACATCAACCTCCCCATGGAGGACATCGCAGCCATGGCCATCGCCTCGCTCAAGGATTCCACCAAGCTCTATGCCAGCTTTGACGTGGGCAAGCAGCTCAACCGCAACAGTGGCTACCTCGCCCTCGACAACTTTGATTACGCCACCCTGTTTGGCACCACATTCCCCATGGACAAGGCTCAGCGCATCGCCACCTTTGACAGCGGTTCGACCCACGCCATGACGCTCTGTGCCGTCGATCTCGACGCCAATGGCAAGCCCATCAAGTGGAAAGTAGAGAACTCTTGGGGAGCCGAGAGCGGACACCAGGGATACATCATCATGACCAATGAGTGGTTCAACGAGTACTCCTTCCGTCTGGTAGTGGACAAGAAATACGTGCCACAACACATCCTCAAGGCCGCCGAGACCAAGCCCGTCATGGTCATGCCCGAAGACCCCCTCTTCGGCACCGATGACTGAAAAAGGGTAAAATAAAGGGGAGGGGGACGGCTCTTTCTGATGTGTTTTTTGCTATTGTGGGCTGGAATACATGTCAAGGAGACTGATAACATCTAATCGAGAGGGGGCAAAGCCGTAATGCTTTGCCCCCTCTCGATTGATTCAATAATCAGACCTGTTTCGTTACATGGGTCAGTTCGACGCTAAAAGCATATCAATCAGGGCTGTCACGTCGCTGATGTTGATGCTGCCGTCCTCGTTGCAGTCGGCTGCGGCAGGGAGTGCCGCGCCACCCAGCAGCAGGTCGATCAGGGCTGTCACGTCTTGAATATCCACATTGCCATCGCCGTTCACGTCACCGCGGATGAATGTAATGTTGACCGTGAAGTGGTGGGGGTCCAGCTCGCCGAACACCGGTTGCTGATAGCGGTGTCCTGACTCGTCGGCACCATAGACGTAGTAGTCAACCTCTGATGCCTGGTGATAGCCCTTGATGTAGCCCACATACTCATCGGTAACGCCGGTGGCTCTCATGTGTGCCGTCTGGTAGGGACCGCCATCAATGCTGTAATAGACCAGCAGCGAGTCCTCTTTCAGGGGCTTTCCGCTATAGGCGATGAACTTGCTCGTAACGGCGATGGAATCTCCGCACTCCTGCGTGCCATGGAGCACGTCACGGTGATCGACAAATAGCATATCGAAGTCCATCACTCCGCGCGTGCGGCAGTGCAGGGCGTCAGTATTGAGCCACTGGATGCTGCCCGAAGTGTTGTACACGCCCATCACCTCATAGCCCGGCATGGCATCCCGATAGACCTGGAGCGCACGCTCGTTGTAGGAGCTGTTGCTGCCCATCGGCACATAGACGGTCTTGTTGAGGATCAGGCTGTTGGTATAGGGGGCGACGGTGCTGCCTCCGGGCTCCTCGACGCGATAGACCTTGTAGGGATAGCCCCAGCAGCAGTTGGTTGTGGCGAAGTAGTTGGCCACGGACTCATAGTTCTCATAGCGGCTGTCGGTCTTCGGCAGTTTCGCTATCAGGATTTTATCAGGAGCCAGGTATTTTCCCCAGCAATCGACATGGGCAATGTAGTCGCCCTGAGGGTCGATGGTGATGTGGTAGTTGTCGATGCCCAGGTAGTCGAGCATCTTCTTGCGCACGGTGGCCTCATCATTGTCGTTCTCGGTAATGACCAGGTTGTCGCTGACGCCGTGTCCGCGTCCGTCCTCCATCATGTTGCCTCCAGTGTGGGTCAGGTTCATGCTGTAGAGGGGAATGTTCCAGAAGGTGGCAAAGGCCGACGGTATCGCATCGTCGTTCAGTCGCGGGCGATTATACACGTTATCGACGATGGCAGGATTCTTGCCGGCAAAGATGTACCAGGGACCGTAGTCGCGCACCCAGTAGGAATCTGATCTCGCGTTCACAAAGGTGACACGATCAATGTTCACCCCGGCGTTGACAAAACTCGACCGTGCCGTTGACTGTTGGGACTGCTGCACGATGCAGTACACCTGACAATTCTCGGCCAACGATTTAACCAAGGCTACAGGTATGCCCAACGGATAGCGAATCATCACGCCCTGCATGGGTTCAAACTCTGCCACGAAGCGGGGTGCTTCGGTTGGCGCGGGGGTCTCCGTGAATCTGATACTGTTCCTCACGGGAGTACGCATTTCTTCTTCGGACAGGTAGTGAAGTTTTCTCCAGTCCGGTGCTTCGCGGGTCTGTGCTTGGGCATTGGCGTGGCCCACCACCGACATCATTGAAGCAAAAACGAGTAAAGTGAAAATTGATCTTATTTTTTTCATAATAGCATGAATTAATTAGTGCAAAGTTACATCATTATTTATGAATTGTTATTATCTGCTTGCAAATTTCTGCTTGTCCACTTGAAATAATCCCGCAAACTAATTCTGCCTACGAATTAATCGGATTTTTACCACGTTTCGCGTCAATTCGCTAAAATTGGCGAAATTGGCGTTAGCTCCGCAGGGGCCGGACCAACTGCTATATCATCGCTTTTTCAAGTGGGCTCATGCTCGCAGTTTGGGGCACTCAAGAAGCATCCGCGCTCCAGACCGAACGCGGATGCCTCACTAATCTCTAATCTTTAATCTTTAATCTTTAATCTGCGAGCGCAGCGAGCATCACCAGTTGCCGCCGAGCAGGAGGTCGATTAGGGCGGTGACGTCAGCGATGTTGACATCTCCGTTGCCGTTCACGTCGATGTAGGCCGGCATTTCCTCGCCAGATAGCAGCTGGTCAATCAGATGGGTCACATCGGTGATATTGATGGCGCCGTCACCATTGGTATCGCCAGGTCCAGCCCCGATAAATGGCACGATGTGTATGAATTTGCCCCACACTTGATCAGCGCGGTAGGTCTCTATCGATTCGGCAGGCACAAAAAGTGTGTACTGGCTGTAGTTGTATCCGAAAGCCGTCCAAAACGCATGGGGTGGGGTGGTTGATTTTGAGATCACACGGGTCAGATTGCTGCACCCAGAGAATACATTTTGGCCGATCCTGGTGACGGATTCAGGGATGATGATGGTTCTCAGTTCGGTACAGCTATGGAATGCCATGTCGTCGATTGACTCGATGGTATTGGGCATGGACACATTGCTCAGATCACAATCCTGGAAGGCATTGCGTGAGATGCCGGTAACCGTGTAAGACTTTCCATCATTTTCAACATGGTCAGGAATCATGACGTTGCCTGAATAACATGGACCTGTGGAATGCGGCTGATAATTATAGTCATTGGTACATTCCACAAGCTCCTTGGTTGATACCCATACTGTGGAATCGCTTTTTATGAGATAATATATTCCATCCACAATAAAGTCGTGGGCAGGAGTGGTGATTAAAAATTGAGGAACATGGATATTCCAAATCTTCACGTCGCTTGGTGACTTGCCTGGTGCCTGAGCATAAGCTGAAACAGTGTACTCTCCTGCCTCTTGAAGTACGATAGGTTGCTCGTCATACACCATGAAGCCATAATCATTGATCATGCAGTAGATTGTTGCATCAGGACGATCATCTGTATTGGTGAATGAAACTAAAACATACGTGTCGCATTGTTGAATAGTCAAGTCGGGTGCTGCCGTCTGTTCCGACGGTTCGTCTTGGGCTCTCATGGCGGTAATTGCCGTTACCATGAGCAACAGAAATAAGAAAAGCTTTTTCATCTCGTAAAATCGTTTAAGTTGAACATGTCAATTTACTCCTAGCATATCAACCTGGGCGAGCGATAACATGGCGCAATGGTGATGTCACGTGATGGTCGCCACAAGTTTTCAATCGACAAAGATACTAAAAAAAATGAAACTGATTAGAGATGGGTGATTAGAGATGAGTGGAAAGTTGAAAAACTACCCGTTTCACTGATTATTCCCTCACTGGGCTTTGCTGAAACAGTTATAAATCCGTCTCATGTTGTGAATTATGCTTAAAAGAAAGGGGTGATGTGGTGGGTAATTGGAAAATAATGTGTACCTTTGCGCGATTTTTTTACAATATTATAGTAAATTTTTATGACACCTACTACTAAAACCATCGTACTGAGTGACGGACGTGAGATCACTCTGCAGACTGGAAAGCTTGCTGAGCAAGCCGATGGAGCTGTTGAATTGAGGCTGAACAACACCGTGTTGTTGGCCACCGTATGTTCGGCCAAGGAGGCCGACGAGGGCGTGGACTTCATGCCCCTGACTGTTGAATACAAGGAGAAATTCTCGGCCTATGGCCGCTTCCCTGGTGGCTTTACCCGCCGCGAGGGCCGCGCCAGCGACTACGAGATCTTGACCGCCCGCCTGGTCGATCGCGTGTTGAGGCCCTTGTTCCCCTCTAACTATCATGCCAACACTATCGTTCACATCTTGATGTTCTCGAGCGACGGTGTTGACGCTCCCGATGCCCTGGCAGGTCTTGCCGCATCGGCAGCCATCGCTGTGAGCGATGTGCCCTTTGAAGAGCCCATTGCCGAGGTGCGTGTTGCACGCATCGACGGTGAATTCGTTATCGACCCGACGTTTGAGCAGATTGAGAAAGCTGACATGGAATTGATGGTAGGTGCGACTTACGATAATATTATGATGGTCGAGGGCGAGATGGACGAAGTGAGCGAGGATGACCTGATTGCCGCCTTGAAGGCTGCCCACGAGGCCATCAAACCCATGTGCCTGATCCAGAAGGAGTGGGCCCGTGAGTTGGGTGTTGCCAAGCGTGAGTACTGCCACGAGACCGACGACGAGGAGCTCCACGAGCGCGTCCGCAAGGAGATTTATCCCAAGTGCTATGCCGTTGCCCAGGCTGGTAAGGCCGACAAGCAGTGGCGCAACGAGACCTTCCAGAAGGCCTATGACGACTTCATGGAGACCATCCCCGAGGAGGAGCGTGAGGAGAAGGAGCCGATGATCAAGCGCTACTACGAGGAAGTGCAGCGCGACGCCGTTCGCCGTTGCATCCTCGACGAGCACATCCGTCTGGATGGCCGCAAGACCGACGAGATCCGCCCCATCACCTGTGAGCCCGACTACCTGCCTTATCCCCACGGCTCGGCCCTGTTCAAGCGTGGCGAGACCCAGGCCCTGGCTACCGTAACCCTGGGCACCAAGGACGACGAGAAGCTCATCGACGACGTGCTGCGTCACGAGAACGAGCGCTTCCTGTTGCACTATAACTTCCCCGCCTTCTCGACTGGTGAGGCCCGCGCACCGCGTGGCGTGAGCCGCCGCGAGATTGGCCACGGCAACCTGGCACACCGCGCCCTCAAGCGCATGATCCCCGAGGACAACCCCTATTGCATCCGCATCGTGAGCGACATCCTCAGCAGTAACGGTTCGTCATCGATGGCCACCGTCTGCGCCGGTTGCATGGCACTGCTCGACGCCGGTATCAAGCTCAAGAAGCCCGTTGCCGGTATCGCTATGGGTCTGATCACCGACGAGGGTAACGTGAAGCACGCCGTGCTGAGCGACATCCTGGGCGATGAGGACCACCTGGGCGACATGGACTTCAAGGTGACGGGTACCGTTGACGGTATCACCGCTACCCAGATGGACATCAAGTGCGACGGTCTGCCCTACGAGATCCTCGAGCAGGCATTGCGCCAGGCCAAGGAAGGCCGCCTCCACATCCTCAAGCTCATCAACGAGGCCATTCCCGCACCGCGCGAGGATTACAAGCCTCACGTTCCTCGCATTGTCACCATGACGATCGACAAGGAATTCATCGGTGCCGTGATTGGCAAGGGTGGCGAGGTCATCCAGGGCTTGCAGGAAGAGACTGGCACGACCATCAGTATCGAGGAAATCGATGGCAAGGGAATCGTCGAGATCGCTGCTGCCAACAAGGAGAGCATCGAGGCTGCTGTGGCCCGCATCGAGGCCATCATCGCTGTGCCCGAGGAGGGTCAGGTCTATACTGGTAAGGTGGTCAGCATCCTCGAGTTCGGTGCCTTCGTTGAGTTCATGCCTGGCCGTGACGGTCTGCTGCACATCAGCGAGATCAGTTGGGACCGCCTCGAGAACATGGAGGCCAGCGGCCTGCACGAGGGCGACGAGGTCACCGTCAAGCTCATCGAGATTGACAAGAAGACCGGCAAGTACCGCCTGTCGATGCGTGCCCTGCAGGACAAGCCCGAGGGCTATGACGACCGCAAGCAGGGTGGCAACCGCGACCGTGGTCCCCGTCAGGGTGGCAACGGCAACGGTGGCAACCGTGGTCCTCGCCCCAATGGTCCTCGTCCTGGTGGCCAGGGTGGCAACCGCGGTCCCCGTCCCAACGGCCCGCGTCGTCCCCGCCGTGACGACCGTCGCGACGACGAGTAACCCCCACAACTCCTCCCCTAAGCTAAGGGAGGTGCCCGCAAGGGCGGAGGAGTATGACATATCAATAGCAAGCGCCGAGGTTCACCGTCCCGGCGCTTGTTTTCGTTTCGTCCGTTTCGTCCGCACGACCCCACGCCCCCCAAAAGGAATAAATACAACAAATACTATGGCTTCCGCGCCCTCATTGCCCCACGCCAAGCCGCTAAGCCGCTAAGCCGCTAAGCCGCTAAGCCGCTAAGATTTTTTGGTCGGCGAATTATAAGGATTAAAATGATTAGCTTCCGCGCTCTTTGGCCTCACGCTAAGACGCTAAGCCGCTAAGATTTTTTGGTCGGCGAATGAAACGAATTAAACGAAGGTAACGATATAGCAGTTGACCCTGCGTTGAAACGTCTCTGCATCAAACCGTGCTAACGCACGGGAAGACGCCCGAAGGGCGGCTATCTGAGTAACCCCCAGTAAATCAGGCTGCCGAGTGTTAACGAGGGAGTCTGATTCACTGGGGGTGATGGTACGGAATAGCTTGTCGCTGGAGGCGACCCCATTTCGGCTTTTAGCACATGGGGCCGCCTCCGGCGACTTGGGTTGATGGAGCGTTTTCCCCTGGTGAGGCACCCCACTGCGCTATCGCTCAGTGGATTGCCTTACCAGGGGTTACTCAGAGACCACCCTCCGGGTGTTCTACATCAAATTTTGTTAATTTGGTGCGGTTGCCCTGACGGGGAATAAAAAGAAAATTAAATTTTAAAATTAATTTGCTTAATTTCCCGCCGGTCAGGGCGGTTAATACCACCAATGGGCCAACATCTATATCATTGCCTAAACGAAAGCATCCGCGCCCCAATTTGAACGCGGATGCCTCTCTAAACTCTAAACTTTAAGCTGCGAGCAAAGCGAGCATTACCAACTGCCACCGAGCAGGTAGTCGATCAGGGCGGTCACGTCGCTGATGGTTACGTTGGAGTCACCGTTGCAATCGGCAGCGGGATTGCTGATGGTGCCTCCGCCCAACAACAGGTCGATCAGAGCCGTCACGTCGCTGATAGTCACGCTGCCGTCGCCGTTCACGTCGCCGCGCAGGGCTGCGTTCTTCGCGGTGAAGTAGCCCGGGTTGCTGGGGCCGCCGTCGATGTGGGCATAGGTCTTGTCCACATGGTTGGCATCGTAGGTCGTGCCCTGACCGCCCACCAAGCTGAAGCAGTTCGTGAACATATCATAGGATTCTTCCACAGCCACAGTGCTCCAGTCATTGCCCACATAGATGGTCCGCAGATTGGAGCTGCCATAGAACATGTATCTCATCTTGGTCACCTTGGACGTGTTGAAATTGCTCAAGTCAAGATTCGTTAAGCCAGTGCAATAGAACATTTGAGTCATATCGGTCACCTTGGACGTGTTGAAGTGGCTCACATCAAGGCTTGTCAATTTGACACAGTCCAAGAACATGTAAGCCATATTGGTCACCTCGCTGGTGTTCAGGTAACTCATGCCCGTGATGGACTCAAGATTCACCATGTCATAGAACCAATCGTAGGTGGTCGTCGGGCGGGCATTGGCGAACGAGGGATCAAAGACCACCTTGGTCACATTGGCATTGGTGTCGTCAGTGTCCCAAGCGACATCGGTGGTGCCCGTGTTCAGGTCGTAGGTCGTGCCCGTGCGGCTGCTGCGCTGGTTGTCGTAGTAGAACGTCAGCGTCGTGTTCGACGACGTGTAGCAGGCATAGGCCTCGGGCCCCTTCTCGGTGAAGTAGCCCGGGTTGCTCGTGCCGCCGTCGATGTGGGCGTAGGTCTTGTCCGTCGGGTTGGATTCGTTCCAGGTCGTGCCCTGGCCGCCCACCAGCACATTGCAGGCCTTGAACATCTCTGTGGAGCTTGTTACGGCAGCAGTGCTCCAACCACTGCCCACACGGATGTAGTTCAGATTATAGCAGTTTGTGAACATCTTTGTCATGTAGGTCACCCGGGACGTGTTGAAACTGCTTAAGTCAAGGCTTGCCAGTCCCCAGCATGCACCAAACATCATCTCCATATCGGTCACCTTGGACGTATTGAAGTGGCTCAAGTCAAGGCTCGTCAGATTTATACAGTTCAAGAACATTCCCATCATATTGGTCACTTCACTGGTGTTCAAGTACTCCATGCCCGTGATGGCTTGAAGATAGTTCATGTCAAAGAACCATGCGTAGGTGGTCGTCGGGCGGGCGCCAGCAAACGAGGGGTCAAAGACTACCTTGGTCACATCTCCAGTGATTTCGTCACTGTACCAAAGGGGAACGCCATATCCCGTGTTCAGGTCGTAGGTCGTGCCCGTGCGGGAAGCGCGCTGCTTGTCGTAGTAGAACGTCAGCGTCGTGTTCGAGGACGTGTAGCAGGCATAGGCCTCGGGGGCATAGGATGTGAAGCGGACATTGCTGATGGCGAAGTAGTCGCCTGTTCTATTGATGATGTTGTTTTTGGTGTAACTCCAGGTGAGCGTGTGGGTACCCTCATCCAGTTCCACCGTGTAAGTCTCCCAATCGTTGTCGCGGGCGCCATAACGGAACTTCGTCACGCCATCGACCATGAAGAGGCAATAGTCCAGTGCCGATGATGAGCCCTGGCCCCAGGCCTTGAAGTCAAACGACAGGCTGCCGGGACCCGTGATCGTGGCTGTCATCGTCGATGAGCTATTGTGGATGCCCGTATTGCCCGACTGGGCACAAGTGCGGCCTGCGTTGGTCTTGACCAACCAGGGGTAGTTGCCGATTGATGGCGAGGAGAACGTGATGTTGGTGCCAGCAGCGTTGATGGCATCGGACAGATACTGGTCGTAGGGCTTCTGAGTAGCGAAATTCTTCCAGTAGCCATTTGTTGATGTGTAGGTGTTGGCGTAGGCATCCTCGGGGATATAAAGCGTTGCGTTTTCATAGACTGTACTGCTGAAAATATACGAGTTGTACAGGCTTGGTGCAATCTCGTTCAGGCTGATGATAGTCTTTATAGCGTTACAGTACGAGAACGAGCCGGCATAGATATTGGTGAGATCAACGGGGAACACGACGGTTTCAAGCGCATAACAACCGTTGCATGTGCTGCCGTAGATCTTAGTCACGCCAGCCGGGAAGATGATGGATTTGAATGTGCGGCAGCCCTGGAATGCGCCATTGCCGATATATGTCACTCCGTGGGGAATGTCAATCTTGGGGAGTACGTAACAGTTCATAAAGGCATAAGTACCGATGGAATCTAGCCCTTCCGGCACATTCACTCCTGTCAGGTTGACACACTCCCTAAAGGCATAATCGTCGATGCCCTTCACGTCGTAGCCGGTATTCTTGTAAAGCACCGACCCAGGGACAGTAACCGTGCCACTGTAGCTGTTGTAATCCTCGTCCCTGTAGGTGACCTTCACTTGACCACTCCCCCTGATTTTATAGAAGACGCCGTCCTGATAGAAATCATAGTTGTAGTCACCTGGGGCTTCCTGGATATGGGCGAAGAGCCTCCAGCCCTCTGTAGCCTGATAGTTGGGGACGGCACCGCGGGGCACATACAAGGTTGCGTTGTCACACACCGACAGGTCAAAATTATAGTAACCATCCTGTTCAGCAGAGTTATCTGGATTAAACATCCAGCAAGTGATGGAAGTAAGATTCGGACAATTCTCAAAGACCTGGGTCGCATATCCATTAGTTCCTGGGTCAAAAAACGAGCAATTCTTGCCCATTACGACGGTTTGCAGCGAAGTACAGCCTTTAAAAGCACGTGGCTCTATCTGGGTGACCGTGTTAGGGATTGTCACGCTTATCAAACCTGTGCATTCTTCGAACGCTCTGAAGTAGATTTGCGTAACGGTATAGTATTTGTAAGTGCTGGTATTCCTAACACCTTCGGGGATGATCACATTGCCGCTGTAAACGCCATATTGGTCAGTCGGGTGAGTGATGGCTACAGTGCTGTCAGTCAAGATAGTGTAGTAATAGCCCCCATACACGAAGTCGTGGGCGCTGGCGCCGAGGGCGCACATCATGGCCGTCACCAGGACGGCGAGTCTGAAAAGTAGCGCTTTTTTCATAATTGATAGGTTTTATTCGGTTAATAATGTTATTTGTCGCAAATTTAGTAAAGATTTGATTAAAATAAAAGAAAAAGACAAAAAAGTGTATAGTTTCTAGTTGGCATCCGCACCACTCACCAAAAAAAGGAAGACAATAAATACAAGCCCTATGTTTGCACCGTCAAAGTCAAACATAGGGCTTGTTGGCTAT
>CAMVBJ010000052.1 GCA_947165675.1 uncultured Prevotellaceae bacterium | reverse complement strand
AGAAAGCATAGGAGGCAATCTCCTTGATTGACTTGCCGAAGGCCACGCTGTCGAGTGCAACACAGTTCTTAAATGCTTCCTTACCAATGAGGGTCACCCCGTCACCCGTGCTGACCCTTGTCAATGACATACAGTCACTGAAGGCGGACGCGCCTATCTCGCTCAAGCTGTCTGGCAAATCCAGTTGCCTTAACGATGTGCAGCCCCAGAAGGCAGAACGGCCAATAGACTTGAGTCCCGAGCCAAAGGCCACCTCTTTCAAGCCAGTACAATCATAGAACGCATTGGCCTCAATAACGCTCACCGAGTTGGGAATGCTGATACTCGAAATGCCCGTCAATGATCTAAATGCACCCATGCCGATAGTCATGACCCCTTCTGGGATATGGGTCGCATTACATCCCGAAATCAATGTAGCTGTCGCGGTCTCGATGATGGCATTACAGTTGTCGCGCGAGTCATAGGCCTGATTGCCATCCTCGACCTGGACATCGCTCAACGACACGCAACGGTACAAGGGATTGATTCCAATACTGCTGACCGACCGAGGAATAACGATATGACTAAGCGAGGTGCAAGACATAAACGCATAGTCGCCAAGCGTAGTGAGTCCACTGCCTAAATCAATCGACGTGAGGGCGCCACAGTAGGAAAATGCGTAACCATCGATTTGCGTGACCGAATTGGGTAATGTGATTGACTTCAACGACGAGCAATTGTAGAATGCAGACTGCCCGATGATGGTCACCGTTGACGGTATAGCGATTGACGTTAAGTCAACACAGCCCTCAAAGGCTTGACTGCCGATTGCAGCGACAGGATAAGTCGTGCCATTATAGGTCACACGTGCGGGAATCGACACATGACCATGATAGGAATTAAAGTCGTCGCCATGGGTCACAACTGCCATTTCGCCCGCAAGGAAATAATAGATTCCATCTTGCTGAAATGTATAAGCACTCGCGCTAAAAGTTGACACAACAAAGCAGGCGAGCAACATTAAGATTCTATATAATGATCCGAAATGTCTCTTCATCGCAGTTGAATTAATTGATTAATGCAACAAAGATATAGAAAAAATAATTGGAAATGAAATAATTCCTTAACCTATTGCTAAGTTGTATTGCTGCTGCACCTGGCGGGCAATGGACTGCCAGTCGTATTGTAGCAGGTCATATTGCCGAACCTTGTTTGGGGTGTCTAACAAGCGGGTGATAGCGTCGCACAAGGAGTCCATATCACGCACGACAAAATAGTCGTCTTCTGGCAAATCGACCTGTCGGGTGCCAGGGATATCGCTGCACACGATGGGGAGGCCATAGGCCATGGCTTCGAGCAGCACCATCGGGAAACCCTCGTTGACCGATGGCAAGACAAAGGCGCGGGCATGACTATAGAGCTGGCGCAAGTCCTCGCCAGTGGTATAGCCAGTGAAAACCACTTTATGATTACTATCCAACGACTCCAACAACTCACGATAAGCACTATCGTGGTCGCTGGCTCCTGCAATCACCACCTGCTGCACTTGGGGCAAACGACCTGCTGCCTCAACGAGATATTCCAGTCCCTTCTCGGGCGTGAGGCGCCCCACCGCAAGCAGGTATTCACCCTGGCGGATGCCATGCTTGTTGAGGAACGAGGTGGACTCGCTGCGGGTGACGGGATCAATGCCATTAGGGATAAAGACGCTCTTGTCGAGTGCTCCGCACTTCTCCATCTGGTACTTGTTGACAAAGATGACGCGATTGCTGAAGCGGAGGGAAATGCGCTCACACTGCCGCAACAACCAACGCGCCGGGGCGCTCCACTTGGCGTGCTCGTAGTTGGGACTGTGGTAGGTCAGTACCACGGGCAGACCCATCAAGCGAAGAATCGGGGCGAACATGCCTGGCCCTATGTTGTGGATGTGCACCACGTCGGGGCGGTGAAACAGAATGTGCACCACACTCAAGAACGTGTGCCAAACGGCCTCAAACCCCTTGATGCGAGTCGAAGGCAAGTCAACATAACTGATGTTTGGGAAAGACTGAGCCGATTGCCTGGTGAGGTAAGCCCGACGCCGATAGACCCTGACATGAGCATCAGCCATGTGGGTATATAAATGATAGCTATGAGACTCAACGCCACCCTGAATGCCAGGGAACCCGCGCGTGCCGATCACCGCTATCGTCTTCATTTCATGTCAAAGTTTAAGGGATAAAGTTGAATGAGGATAACCAACTATTAACCACAAATCCTCAATCCCAGCACAAGTCTTGCCCCTTACGGATGCGCCACTTGTTCTTGAGGATCCACATGATGGGCACCCAGGGGCGACGCACCATGTCATGACGCTCGGTAACGATAAAGGTGCAGTTGCGCTTGCAGTTACGCACCTTCTCCATCGCCTCACGAGCCTTGTCACTGGCCAAGATATTCTCAAGGGAGTCCTCCTTGATGTTGCCTAACTTCCATTCCTCACCACTGCCGTTACACGGGGTCACATTGCCCCACGGATCGATGAAGAAGAAGTCGGTCAAGGCACCACAGGGCGGACGGTACTCGTCGGTATCGCCACGCAGGCGGCGGTGAATCGAGCGGTTGAAGTAGGCACGGCCGTAATCCTTCAAGCGGTCCTTGAGGTGACGACGCTTGCTGGTGAGCAAGGCCTTAACAAACTTCTCGTGCTGCTCCAGGGCTTTCTCACTCTCGATCTGGTTGTCCTCTTTATGAAAATACCACGAGTTGTGCACCGCGCTGTTACCCAATTCCACGTCAAGAGCCACACACAGGTCATAGAGATAGAGTAAATCCTCGTAGTTATCGGGCGAAATCACTACCGAGAAGCCGATATTCTTGCACTTGGTCTTCTTGAGTTCCAACATCGTGCGCAAGGCGTGGTCAAAACCATCCTTGATTCCACGCTTGGCATCATTGATCTTGGGCAATCCCTCGACACTCACACGGATAAGGATGTTGGGATATTTGTTGGCCAGCTCAACAATCTTGGCAGTGTTGTAACCGTTGGTGCTGAGTTCCAGCAAACGGGATTTCGGGTATAGTATCTCAAAAATCTTATCGATGTCACGACGCAATGTGGGTTCACCACCCGTGATGTTGATGCGCAACCCCGCGGGCAGTTTCTCATAATAAGAGGCGTCTATTTCTTCATTGGGGTTAGTCTGAAACTTCCAGATATTGCACATGTTACATTGTGCATTGCACCTGAAAGTAGTGATCAGACTACCCTGAATCACATTCTTCATTGCTATCGTCAATAAGCTTTTTACACTTATTTAACTATTATTGTCGTAAAATATTGTGCAAAGTTAATAAAAAAACGAAACAGAGATATCAAAAACCATAAATATCATTCAACAACGTGTGCAGATGGGATGCTGAGCCAAATCGTTCAAGGGCCTTACGGGCAATCTCGGAATGGTTCCATTCACGGGTCATCGACATAGATATAGCGGTAGATAAAGCCTCTTGTTCAAACGGCTGGAACACCACTCCATTACTATTGTCGATGAGCTCGGGGATGCCTCCAATGTTTGAACCTGCAACTGGTGTGCCTGCACACAGTGCCTCGACCACACTCAAGGGGTTGTTCTCGTACCACTGCGATGGAACCACGCTCAACTTGGCACCAGAGAGCACCTTGACCACACCTGCAGCGTCCAGCATACCCAAGAACTCGATGTTGCCACATGAAGCATACTTCACACGCAACTCGGCTTCGAGCGGTCCGCCGCCAGCGACCTTAAGGCGATAAGGCAGTTGCGAAGCCACTTCAAGCAAGTCAGCCACGCCCTTCTCGGGCGAGAGGCGCCCCACGTAGCAATAATAGTCCTCACGCGCTGCTGTATTGTCGATGGTCTTGTATCGTTCGAGCTTGACGGGATCAAGAAAATTGTTGAGGACCTTGACCCTGGACGGATCAAAGCCTCCCGCAAGCATTTTCCGGGCCATAAACTCACTGGGACACAAGAAAACATCGGTGTTCCGCTCTAAAGTGCGTCGGTTCCACTTCAATGCCTCAATCCATGCCACGGCACTTGCGGGCAAAGAGCCCTTCATGCACTTGTGGAGCAGGACATTGTGTTTTGCGCTCTTGAAACAACGCTCACATGGCTCCCCAGCGAGTAAACAGTCATAACGCGGGCACAGCAACTTGTAGTCGTGCAGCGTCCACACCACGCGGATGCCACGTTGATGAGCCAACTTACCCACTACAGGCGAGAGATAGCTGTGAATGTTGTGCAGGTGCACCACCTGGGGCTTGTACTCATCAAGCACAGCCTCGAACTGAGCCCTCACATCACCCATGCCCAGTGTGCGCTTCATGGCATCCACCATATTGCCCACACCACCGCCAAAGCTCACCTCACTTGCAAACAGGTCTTGATAACGCGCTGTGAGATTCTCGGGGTACTTCATGGCAAACACCTCGGCTTCCACTCCGTTGTCACGGAGCAGTGCCTCGGTATTAAGCACGACGATACAATCACCGCCTCGCGGATAATAGAACTTGTTGACGAGCAGTACCCGATTTGCCATAGATAGTTGTCAATTACGAACCCAAAGCCGAAACTACACATTGAAACGGAATACAACGATATCACCGTCTTGCATGATGTATTCCTTGCCCTCGATGTGCAGCTTACCAGCCTCCTTGACGGCGGCCTCGCTACCATAGTGGATGTAGTCCTCGTACTTGATAATCTCGGCACGGATAAAGCCACGCTCAAAGTCACTGTGAATCACGCCAGCGCATTGAGGAGCCTTGCTACCGCGACGGAATGTCCAGGCACGCACTTCCTTGGGACCAGCGGTGAGGAAGGTCTCAAGATTGAGCAACGCATAAGCCGACTTGATGATGCGGTTCACGCCACTCTCTTCCAGACCAATTTCCTGAAGAAACATCTGACGTTCCTCGTAGTCCTCAAGTTCGGCAATCTCGCTCTCGGTTTGAGCAGCGACGACCAGAATCTGTGCATTCTCGTCCTTGACAGCCTCTCGCACGGCGTCCACATAAGCGTTGCCATTCACGGCGCTCTTGTCGTCCACGTTGCAGACATAGAGCACGGGCTTGTTGGTCAACAGGAAGAGCTCGTGAGCGATTTTCTCCTCATCCTTATTGAGTAATTCCACAGTGCGGGCACTGCGTCCCTGCTCCAAGGCATCCTTATAGCGCTTGAGGACTTCATATTGCGCCTTAGCTTCGCGGTCTCCACCCGTCTGGGCTTGCTTCTGCACGCGACTGATGCGGCTCTCGATGGTTTCCAAATCACGCAACTGCAATTCCAGGTCGATCACTTCCTTGTCACGAACGGGGTCAACAGTACCATCGACATGAGTCACGTTGTCGTCATCAAAGCAACGCAGCACATGGATGATGGCATCGGTCTCACGGATGTTGCCCAAGAACTTGTTACCCAAGCCTTCGCCACGACTCGCGCCCTTGACAAGACCAGCGATATCGACGATCTCGACCGTGGTGGGCACTATACGCGCTGGATTGACCAGCTTGGCCAACTCATTGAGGCGCTCATCGGGCACCGTGATAACACCCACGTTGGGCTCGATGGTGCAGAAAGGGAAATTGGCCGATTGCGCCTTGGCATTCGACAGGCAGTTGAACAGGGTTGATTTTCCCACATTGGGCAACCCCACGATTCCACATTGTAATGACATAGTCTATATCTCGTTTTTATATTGTTCCAGCCTGCAAAGGTACACAATTCCCTCAATACTGCCAAACTTTGGCTATCGTGCAATCGGTTGCATTGATTTTTTATACTTGCAGCACATTAATTAAAATAAAAACAAAGGAGAAAGTGTTATATTTGTAGGTGCTTAACCCATAGAGAAATAAAATTATAACATTGACATAAAAAATCGATCATTATGAAGACAAAACCGGATTTGAAATTCAACCAGCTGTGGAACATCAGCTTTGGATTCTTTGGGGTGCAGATTGCGTACGCACTACAGAGCGCTAACATCAGCCGCATCTTTGCGACCTTGGGCGCTGATCCTCACAACCTAAGTTATTTCTGGATTCTACCCCCGTTGATGGGCATGGTAGTACAACCTCTGGTGGGCTACTTCAGCGACAAGACATGGCTGGGCCGTTGGGGCCGCCGCATACCTTACCTGCTGATTGGTGCCGCTGCCGCAGTCATCGTGATGTGCCTGCTACCTAATGCGGGCTCCTTCGGCTTGACGATTGCCGGCGCTATGATTTTCGGCTTGATTGCCCTGATGTTCCTGGACACGAGCATCAACATGGCGATGCAGCCCTTCAAGATGATGGTGGGCGACATGGTCAACGAGAAGCAGAAGGCCAAGGCCTACTCGATTCAGTCTTTCCTGTGCAATGCCGGCTCGCTGGTGGGCTACATCTTCCCATTCCTGTTCACCGCCATCGGCATCGCCAATGTGGCACCCGAGGGTGTTGTGCCTGACAGCGTGAAGTGGTCTTTCTATGTGGGTGCCGCCATCCTGATTCTGTGCGTCATCTACACCATCAGCCACGTGAAGGAATACACGCCACAGGAGATGGCAGAGTTTAACGCTGCTGCCAATGCCGACGGTAAGGAAACCGCATCCTCTACTGAGATGAGCGCTGGACAGAAGAAGCACGCCGTACGGGTCTTCTTTGAGGTGGGACTCGTTCAATTCTTCTGCTGGGCTGCGTTCATGTACATGTGGACTTATACCAACGGCACCATTGCCGATACCGTCTGGGGCACCACTGACACTGCCAGCGAGGGTTATCAGACAGCAGGCAACTGGGTGGGCATCCTGTTTGCCGTTCAGGCTATCGGCAGCGTGCTGTGGGCCGTGGTTCTGCCTCAGTTCAAGAACATCAAGGTGGCCTATGCTTTGAGTCTGATTATCGGAGGCATTGGCTTTGCCATGGTACCCTACATCCACAACCAGTACATGCTGTTTGTACCCTACTTCCTCATCGGCTTTGCCTGGGCAGCCATGCTGGCCATGCCATTCACGATGGTGACCAATGCCTTTGAAGGTAGCAGTCGCATGGGCACCGCATTGGGACTGTTCAACTGCACCATCTGCATTCCGCAGATTGTCGCTGCCGCACTGGGTGGCGTGCTGCTGGCAGCCATGGGCAGCGTGCAGGGTAACATGCTGTTGCTGGCAGGCATCCTGCTCATCGTGGGTGCCGCCTGTGTATTCATTATCGAGGACAAGAAACACAAGAGCTAAAAACTAAACTACTACAGACTTTAAAAACACATAAACATGAAAGTTAGATTCAACATCGAGTACGGCACCATTTACGGTGAAAATCTGGTACTCAATATCATAGACAACCAGGAAGGCGAGCAAGTCTTCAAGCACATCATGAAGCCCGCCAGCGACAAGATGTGGAAATGTGACCTGGACTTACCCGCCAAGGCAGGACAAATAGATTATTACTATAGTGTGGAATGCAACGGCAAAGAAATGCGCCACGAGTGGATGGTCATTCCTCACCGCCTGGACTTGAACGCCGCTAAGGCCACACGATATATCACCTATGACCACTGGAACGACATGCCTGATGACAGTTACCTGTACAGTTCGGCATTTACCGACTGCGTGTCACTGCGCAAGCAACAAGTCCCTGGTAAGAGTAAGTTCACGACCATTGTGCAGTTGAAGGTGCGCGCACCGCAACTGCGCTCGGGCGAGGTACTTGGCGTGGTGGGTAACGAGCCCACACTGGGTGACTGGAATGAGGCCAAGGCCTTGAAGATGACCGAACACAACCACAACGAATGGGTCATCTCGCTTGATGGTGCGGCCTTCAAGAAGGCTTTTGTCGAGTTCAAGTTTGTCATCATGGGCGGCAAGGGCAAGAAGGCCATCTGGGAAACCGGTGACAACCGCACAGTACTGTTGCCTGTCCTCAAGGAAGGGGAGCACATCGTGTATGAATTGCAACAGGCTTATTTCCCACTCTACCCTGCCAAATTGGCTGGTACAGTGGTGCCCATCTTTTCGCTCAGGAGCGAGGGAAGCTATGGCGTGGGCGACTTTGGCGACCTCAAGCTGATGGTGGACTGGGTGGCCAGCACAGGCCAGCGCGCCTTGCAGGTGTTACCCATCAACGATACAACCATTACTCACACCTGGAGCGACAGCTATCCCTATAACAGCATCAGCATCTATGCCCTGCACCCGCAATACATGGACCTGCGCCAACTGCCTAAACTCGCCGACAAGAAACGTGCCGCCGAATTTGAGAAGCTGCGCAAGGAGCTGAATGCCCTACCCCAAATCGACTACGAGCGCGTTAACAATGCCAAGAACGAATACATGAAGCTTCTGTTTGAGCAGGAGGGATCCCAAGTGCTCAAGAGCGCTGAGTTCAAGGCATTCTTTGCCGCCAACCAGGATTGGCTGGTACCGTACGCAGCCTTCTGCCACTACCGTGACCTGTACGGCACATCCACGTTCTCGAAATGGCCGTCGAACCACACCTTCGGTGACGAGGAGCGTGCAGCAATGTCCAACCCGCGCACCAAGGCCTTTAAGGAGGTTGCCCTGTGGTACTATATCCAGTACTATCTGGACAAGCAGATGCATGGAGCTCACGATTATGCCCAGAGCAAGCACGTTATCCTCAAGGGGGACATCCCCATTGGCATCAGCCGTGACAGCGTTGAGGCATGGGTAGAGCCCAAGTACTTCAACCTCAACGGCCAGGCTGGTGCGCCACCCGATGCGTTCTCGACCAATGGTCAGAACTGGGGTTTCCCGACCTACAACTGGGACGTGATGCTCGCTGATGGTTGCCAGTGGTGGGTGAAGCGCTTCCGCAAGATGGCTCAATACTTCGACGCTTATCGCATCGACCACGTGCTGGGTTTCTTCCGCATCTGGGAAATTCCCATTCATGCCGTTCATGGCTTGTTGGGGCAGTTCTCACCTTCTCAGGGCATGAGCGCCGAGGAAATCCGCAGCTACGGGCTCAACTTCCAAGAGAAGTTGATGACTGAGCCATTTATCGCCGACTGGGTGCTGGACCGCATCTTCGGCAAGCTGGCCGATACCGTTCGCGAGAAATATGTCGAGCGCGTGCATGACGACATCTACCGCATGAAGCCCGAGTATGACACGCAGCGCAAGGTCGAAGCGGCCTTTGCAGGCAAGAACAGCGAGGAGGACATCTGGTTGCGCGACGGCCTGTACGCCCTCATCAGCGACGTGCTGTTCGTGCGTGACCGCAAGAATCCAGCCTTGTACCACCCGCGCATCTCGGTGCAGTTCGACTTCATCTACGAGGCACTCTATGACAACGACAAGGCCGCCTTCAACAAGCTCTATAACGAGTACTTCTACCACCGCAACAACGACTTCTGGTACCACGAGGCCATGAAGAAGTTGCCCAAGCTGGTACAGGCTACCCGTATGCTCGTGTGTGCCGAGGATCTGGGCATGGTGCCTGATTGCGTGGCATGGGTGATGAACGAGTTGCGCATCCTGAGTCTGGAGATCCAGTCGATGCCCAAGGACAACCACATCAAGTTCGGCAACCTGAACACTAACCCCTATCGCAGTGTGGCTACCATTTCGACCCACGACATGCCCACCTTGAGGCAATGGTGGGACGAAGATTGGGACCTCACCCAGGAGTTCTACAACACCGCCCTGTGGCACAGTGACGCAGCCCCCCACCCGCTGCCTGGCTGGCTCGCCGACGAGATCGTGCGCGCCCACCTGGCAAGTCCGTCGATGCTGTGCCTGCTCTCGTTACAGGACTGGCTGGCAATTGATGAGAAGTTACGCCTCGATGATGCCGATGCAGAACGCATCAACATCCCTGCCAATCCCCGTCACTACTGGCGTTACCGCATGCACATGACCATTGAGCAACTGATGAAGGCGGTCGAATTCAACAACCACGTGAAGGAATTGATTTCACAGAACGGACGCTCATGAAACGTATTATTCAACTGGTAGCGATAATCATGGCATTACTCGTACCACAATCTATTAACGCTCGCACCGGGGTCAACTATGGCCCCAGCGCGAGCGCATTCAGTGTTGAGACTAACAGCGATGCCCAACAAGTGAAATTGCGCATCTACAGGGATGGACTGGGTGGCAAAGCGGTTAAAACGATCAACATGAAACGGGACCCTGCCAGCAAAACACTGTGGCAAGCCACCATTAAGGGTGACTTGAAGGGTAAGTTCTACACCTTTGACGTGAAGTATAATGGTAAGTTCGTGGGCGAGTGCCCAGGTATCTGGGCAACCTCTGTGGGCGTGAATGGCAAGCGTGGCGCTATCATCGATATGCCAAGTACCGCTCCCGTCGGTTGGAATAACGATAAGCGCCCTGCTATCGATGCCAAGGACTTGATTATTTATGAGATGCACCACCGTGACTTCTCGATCGACCCGTCGAGCGGCATCGAGCACAAGGGCAAGTTCCTCGCGCTGACTGAGCCTCACGCCATCCAACACCTGAAGGAGTTGGGTGTCAACGCAGTGCACATCCTGCCATCGTTTGACTATGCCTCGGTCGATGAGACCCGCCTCGATGAGCCACAGTACAACTGGGGCTATGATCCCGTGAACTACAACGTGCCCGAGGGCGGTTACTCGACCGACCCCTACAAGCCCGAAGTGCGCATCCGAGAGTTCAAGCAGATGGTTCAGGCACTTCACAAGGCTGGCATCAAGGTGATCCTCGACGTGGTGTATAACCACACCTGGAACATTGACGGCAGCAACTTCCAGCGCACACGCCCTGACTACTTCTACCGCAAAAACGCTGACGGCTCTTACAGCAACGGCAGCGGTTGTGGCAACGAGACGGCCAGTGAGCGCGAGGGCATGCGCCGATTCATGATTGAGAGCGTGAAGTATTGGGTCGAAGAGTACCACATTGACGGTTTCCGTTTCGACCTAATGGGTGTACACGACATTGAGACGATGAACGCCATCCGCAAAGCCGTGCCTCAGGACATCTTCATCTATGGCGAAGGCTGGAGCGCAGGCAGTTGCGCCTACTCTGGTGAACTGGCCATGAAGGCGAACATCAGCCAGATGCCAGGCATTGCCGCCTTCAGCGACGAGATGCGTGATGCATTGCGCGGCCCGTGGGACAGCAACAGCAAGGCGGCGTTCCTGGGTGGTGTCAAGGGCAACGAGGAGAGCATCAAGTTTGGCATCGTAGGAGCAATCCAACATCCTGGCGTGGATTATAGCAAGGTGAATTACAGCAAGGCGCCCTATGCGCTGGAGCCGACGCAGATGATTGCCTATGTGAGCTGTCATGACGACATGTGCCTGGTGGACCGCCTCAAGGCGAGTGTCAAGGGCATCACCATGGACGAACTCATCCGTCTGGACCTGCTGGCCCAGACTGTTGTGATGACTTCACAAGGTGTACCGTTCATGCTCAATGGTGAGGAGATGCTGCGCGACAAGAAGGGTGTGCACAATAGCTTTGAGAGTCCTGACAGCATCAACCACCTCGACTGGAACAACCTGGAGCGTTACCCGCAGGTAATGGACTACTACAAGGGGCTGATTGCTATGCGCAAGGCTCATCCTGCATTCCACATGGGCAGTGCTGACATGGTGCGCCGTAACCTTGATTTCCTTCCCACCGATAACTGCCTCGTGGCCTATCACATCAACGGCCGTGACGTGCCCGGAGAACAGTGGGGTGACATCTACGTCGCCTTCAACGCCCACAAGCGAGCCCGCACCATTGAAGTCCTCGATGGCGAGTACACCGTGGTGTGCCGCAACATCAAGTGCGACCAAGCAGGCATCACCACCGTCACGACCAAGGACGGCAAGGTCACCATCCCCGCGCAGAGCGCCCTCATCATCCACAACTAAAGGAGAACGGAGGCAACGGAGATAACGGAAAACGGAGGTGATGGGCGATGCCGTCACCTCCGTTTTATCTGTTTTATCCGTTAGAACTGGTTCTCGACGATGTCGGTGAGGACATCGGTGAGGTTGAGGCCGGCGGCTCGGACTTGCTGGGGAATAAAGCTGGTGACGGTCATGCCAGGGGTGGTGTTGATCTCCAGCAGGTTGATGTGGTCGGTGCCGTCGGGATTCTTGGTGATGATGTAGTCGATGCGGATGATGCCGTTGCAGTGCAGGATGTCGTAGATGCGCGACGTCTCGGCTTGCAGGGCAGCCGTCAGCTCGTCGCTGATGCGGGCAGGCGTGATTTCATCAACCTGGCCGTTGTACTTGGCATCGTAGTCAAAGAACTCGTTATCGGTCACGACCTCGGTAACAGGGAACACGACTGATTTCTCCTTAGTCTTGTAGCAACCCACAGTGACCTCGGTACCATCGAGGAAGCGCTCAATCATCACGTTGTCACACTGCTTGAAGGCAAACTCCATGGCTTCGTCAAGCTGGTCGCAGGTCTTCACCTTGGTAACACCGAAACTCGACCCATCGGCAGCAGGCTTGACAAAGCAAGGCATACCCAGATAGTCCTTGACCTTCTGGGCAGTCCAGCCATGAGGCACACCACGACGCACCAGAATACTGTCGGCCACCGAGCAGCCAAAAGCCTTGAGGTAGTTGTTCAGGGCAAACTTGTGGAAAGTCAACGCCTCGACCAGGACATTGCAAGTCGAGTAAGGCAGATTGATGAGGTCAAAATATCCCTGCAGGATGCCGTTCTCGCCAGGGGTGCCGTGGATGGTGATGTAGGCATAGTCGAAATGGATTCTCTCGCCATCCTTCTCAAAAGAGAAATCATTGCGGTCAATGATGGGTTGAGTACCATCAGGCAGATTCACATGCCAGTCCTGGCCACGCAGCATGACAATATAAACATTGTAGCGGTCATGGTCAAAGGCCGAATCGAGACCCTCGGCTGAACGCAGTGAAACTTCATATTCTGATGAGTCGCCACCACAAACGATGGCAATGGTCCTCTTGGTAATTGTATTACTCATTATCTTATTGATTTATTATCGCGCACACATTAAAAATCGGGTGCAAAAGTACATAAAAATTTGTGCTTTTTATGTACTTTTGCCACAAAATAAAGACAAGAATATGGACAGCAAGGAACTTTACTCAATCTATCAGCAACATCCTGTCATCACCACCGACAGCCGCAACTGCCCCGAAGGCAGTATCTTCATTGCCTTGAAAGGCGAATCGTTTGACGGCAACCAGTTTGCCACCCAGGCGCTGGACAAAGGCTGCGCCGTAGCCATCGTGAGCGATGAGCAGGTGTATAACGGCTATCATGGGAACAAACAAATGGTACTCGTTCCCGACACGCTTCAAGCCTTCAAGGACATGGCACGCGAACACCGCCGCCGCTTTGACATCCCCGTTGTGGGCATCACTGGCACCAACGGCAAGACGACAACCAAGGAGCTTGTGTATGCCGTCCTAAATGAACGATATGACGGAATGGCCACCGAGGGCAACTACAATAACGATGTGGGCGTTCCCAAGACCTTGTTCCGCCTCAATGTCATGACAGAGATTGCCGTTGTCGAGATGGGCGCCAGCCATCCTGGTGACATCAAGACACTGGCCGAGACCGCCGAGCCCACCTGCGGCTTGATTACCAACGTGGGCAAGGCCCACTTGCAAGGCTTCGGCTCACTGGAAGGCGTGATCCGCACCAAGGGCGAATTGTATGACAATCTGGCAAAACGGCCCGACAGCGTCATCTTTGTCAACGCCGACAACGACTACCTGATGAACATTTTGCCCCAGGGCGTTAAGACCGAGCGTTACACCTGCGACGAAAAGAAACAAGGCGCCTGTGTGTATGGCCAGATGATTGCGTGCGACCCCTTCCTGCGCTTGAAGTGGCGCGAAGGGAAGAGCGACGGCGACTGGCATGAAATGGCGACTCACCTCATCGGCAGTTACAACCTTGATAATGTGTTAGCCGCGGTGACCGTGGGGTTGCACTTTGAGGTAACACCCGAGCAGATCTGTCATGCCATTGAGAACTACGTGCCGTCCAATAACCGCTCACAGCTCACCGAGACCGAGCACAACCACCTTGTTGTGGATGCCTACAATGCCAACCCGACGTCGATGGCCGCAGCCCTGGACAACTTCTGCCTGATGGAAGTTTCCCCCAAGATGGCTATTCTGGGCGAGATGCGCGAACTGGGCGCCAGCAGCCGTGAGGAGCACGAGCGCATGGTCGAGAAGCTGAAGAGCTGCCCGTTTGACGAGGTGTGGCTCGTGGGCGACGAGTTCAAGGACATCGACTGTCCCTACCGCAAATTTGCCGACGTTGAGCAAGTCAAAGCTGCCATCGCTGAGCATCGTCCCGAGGGTCACTACATCCTCATCAAGGGCTCCAACGGCAACCGCCTGTTCCAACTGCCCGAACTGCTATAAAAGAAGAAAGAAAAACAAAAAGTAAAACAAAAAACCAAAATGAAAAAGATATTATTGATTCTTGTTGCCGCTATGGGAGTATTTACTTCCCATGCGGCGGTCAAGGTGGACCGCATCGAGCCCACTAACTGGTATGTGGGGATGAAGGATCCCAGTGTTCAGCTCATGGTCTATGGCGAAGGAATCCGTGACGCCGAGGTGAGCATCGACTATGCAGGCGTGGCGCTCGATAGTCTGGTGCGCCTGGATTCACCGAATTATCTGCTGCTTTACCTGAATACCCGCAATGCACAGCCCGGCACGATGGATATCACCTTCAAGCAGGGTCGCAGCAAGAAGAAAGTGCCATACCAGTTGCTTGCCCGCGAGATGAGCGGTGAGAAGCGTATGGGCTTCACCAACGCTGACGTGCTCT
>CAMVBJ010000051.1 GCA_947165675.1 uncultured Prevotellaceae bacterium | reverse complement strand
GCCCCCCAAGTCGCATCTTTGCCTCTTTCCGGTTACTGTACAAGTCACCGTTTCTTAAGTTCTGAATCATGTCGTTTGGTTTTTTGTGAGTTAATCGTGAGTGTCACGCCCATCCTATTGAGCCTGCTTACTAAGCCCCGATAAGCGTCAATACGTCTGCGCTTCTTCGGAATTATCTGTAGTAGGTCCTGCAATGCAATCTCGATGCAGGTCCCATTCTCCAATGGATGTCCATTGAACAGGGCATTCTGGAGTTTGTCAATGTCACCAGCGTATGGATCATCATCCCTCACAGGTGTTGCACTACTAATACTTTTTTCATCTTGAGCCTTGATGGGCGAGCGCACGTCCCACTTCGACCCATGCCATGTCTCCGCCATTGACGAGAACATAGCCTGTAATAATTGCATCATATTATCTTATCTTTCTGTTATAGGGCGACCAAGGGTACTGACCGCCTTTTTTCGATTTCATGAATAAGGCTTGGGATGGAAATAGCGCGCGTTTTTCACGTTTCTGACATGTAGTGAATCGTTTTATATTTGAAAAAACTGAAATTTTGAATATGTGTGTGCAAAATTTTCTGTAACTTTGCGACAATTCATTGCGGGTCACAGCGGTGGCTGATGCAATGATGACATAATAATTAACAAAAAGCGTTTATTGCGCTTTGTTCTTTGGCTCTTTGGAATTAGCTACTCTTAAAGAACAACCCAAAGGCAACGCAGCGATAGATGCTCACCAGGTGTGTTACACATCGACCTCATGCTTCTTGCATGGGGTGTTTGTGCATATCTAGCGTGGGGTCTTCGTTGCTCGTCTTGGTTGATTCGGGCGTGTAGCTAAGCCTCAAAGAGCGGGACGGGTGACAATATTAGGGCCTCTCGCTTTTTTTGTACCATTAGCAAAACGTCACTCAAGAGGCCGAGTGATGAATGTTATGAAAAGACCATGAATGCCGAGACCAAGGCTCGATTGATAGAGCGTGTTAAGTCGCTGGAAGGCCTGACTAATGATGAGCGCAGTGCTTTGCTTGAATTGTTGCGCACCGAGAAGGCGTATGGACTTGTGTGGGAAAACAAGCCCGAGGACGTTGAGGAACGGCTGCGCGATGAACTGCCTGTGTTGGTCGAGGACGAGGCAAAGCGCATCATCAGCGACAGCCCCGATGCCCCCAACCACGTCTTGATAGAGGGCGACAACCTGGAGGCACTCACCACATTGGCATATACCCATGCAGGCAAGATTGACGTTATCTATATCGATCCACCCTACAATACAGGTAATAAAGATTTTGTCTATAATGACGCATTCGTAGATAGCGAGGACGCTTATCGTCATAGCAAATGGCTCTCATTCATGTCCAAGCGCCTTCGTATCGCCAAAAAACTTCTCAGCGACCGTGGCGTTATCTTCATTTCCATCGACGACAACGAGCAAGCACAATTAAAATTATTGTGTGATGAAATATTCGGATACGATAATTTTACAGGGAATGTGATTTGGGAAAAAACTGATAGCCCAAGAATGGATGTTAAGAGCTTTACCGTAAGGCATGACTATATTTTAGTATACCAAAAAGCTGGATTTATTCTAAATCGTATTGAGCCAAATGATATTCCAGAGCATTATAACAAAATTGATGAAAAGGGCCGACGATATTATCTTAAACCATTACGTTTAATGGGTGGGCACAAAAGTGATAGTTTGTACTATGGTATCGAAGCTCCAGATGGATCTATCGTTTACCCAACAGAAAAGAATGGGGATAAGGGCTGTTGGAGATGGAGTAATAATAAATATCTTGAAGAGATTGAACGAATAGAATGGATAAAGGGGAAAAAGGGATGGTCTGCAAATTTCCGAATTTATGCTGATGCCCTAAAGCCAGTTCCAGTGAATACAGTATGGACGTTCGACAGAGTTGGTAGTACTCGAACAGCTAAAACAGAACTGACAAACATTATTCAACAATCCATTTTTTCTTACCCTAAACCATCTTCATTGATATCATTTATCACAAAAATATCCAGCGAAAATAACTCTACCATTCTCGACTTCTTCGCTGGCAGCGGAACGACTCTTCACGCTGTGATGCAGTTAAATGCTGAGGACGGAGGGCATCGTCAGTGTATCCTCGTGACCAATAACGAGAACGGCATCTGTGAGAATGTGACCTACGAGCGCAACAAGCGCGTCATTAACGGTTATACCAAACCCAATGGAGACCATGTGGAGGGTCTTCATGCCAATAACCTGCGCTACTATCGCACGGCTTACGTTGGGCGCAATCGTTCTCCCCAAAACCTACGTCGCTTAGTCGAACTTTCAACTGATATGCTCTGCATCAAGGAGGGTCTCTATACCGAGTGCCATGAGTTCGCTGGAGTCAAGACCCGCAAGCAGTTCTTCCGCTACTATGAGCAGGATAGCAAGCGAATGCTCATCATCTATCGTGAGGAATATGTACCCGACCTGGTGAACCTCATCAATCGGCTTGACCTGCCCGATGGCAAACGTGTCAAGGTGTATGTATTCTCACCCAGCGAGGATCCCTGGGCTGGAGAGTTTGAACTGGTGGAAGACAAAATCATCCTGTGCGCCCTGCCGATGGCTATTCTCAATGCATACCGTCGCGTGCTGCCCAAGCGTCGCGAGCAAGTCATCTACGTCGATCAAGAGACATCCAAGAAGCCCGAGGTGCCAGCATCGGAACCCACATTGTTTGACATGAACGAGGAAGGAGGTGCCCAATGAAAGAATTGCAATATCAACAGAAAGCCATCGCCGAACTCACCGACAAGGTGATTACCTTGCTCAATACCGGCGAGAAGCGTCGCAAAATCGTGTTCCAGGCACCCACGGGCAGTGGCAAGACCGTGATGGCCTGTGAAGCGCTTGCCCACATCGTTGAGCAACTTCAAGACCGTGGCGACAGCCGATACCAGGAAGTTGCCTTCATCTGGTTTGCTCCCCGCAAACTACACTTGCAGAGTTATGGCAAGTTGCGACTGGCCTACGAGGAAAATAACCGATTGTCTCCAGTGATGTTTGATGAGTTGGACCAGAGCGAGGGTATTCAGCCTGGTGAGATCCTGTTTGTCAACTGGGAAAGCGTCAACAAGGACACCAATATCATGGCGCGGGACAGTGAGGCAGGAGCCAGCATCTATGAGGTCGCCCGTCGCACCCGCGAGGAACTGGGTTTGCCTATTGTGGCTATCATTGACGAGGAACACATGTTCTGGAGCAAAACTGCCGACAAGAGCAGTCAGGTACTTGACCGCATCAATCCCAACGTGGAAATCCGTATCAGTGCCACGCCCAAGACCCATACCTTGTATAATGTGGTGGTCGAGCGAAATGCTGTGATTGATGCTGAAATGATCAAGCGTGAGGTGGTGCTTAACCCTGATATTGACGTGAACATCAGTGATGAGCGTACCCTCAACCAGCATCTGATAGAGACAGCCCTGACCAAGCGACAGCAACTGGCTGATGCCTATAAATCGCTTGGAGTGAACATCAATCCGCTGCTACTCATACAATTGCCAAATGACACTAAAGAGAGCATGACCGTTGAGGACAACAAGATAGCCGAAACCGTCAAAGCCTACCTGAGCGCCAACCCCAAATGGAATATCACGCCCGAAAACGGACGACTGGCCGTCTGGCTCGCCGGGGAGAAATGCAACCTTCCAGGCATAGAGGAGCCGGACAACTTGGCTGAAGTGCTCTTGTTCAAAGAAGCCATTGCCCTTGGCTGGGACTGCCCTCGTGCTGCCGTGCTGCTCATCTTCAGGAAACTGGAGAGTGACACGTTCACCATCCAGACCGTGGGACGCATCCTGCGTATGCCTCAGCAGCGCCACTATCCTGATGGACGACTTAACGTGGGTTATGTCTATACCGACATTGCCAAGGACAAAATCCAGATTGTCGCCCAGGATGCCAGTTACATCCACAATAACGCAGCCATCGCCTACAAGCGCAAGGACCTGAACGAAGTGATGCTGCCCAGTACCTACAGCGAGCGCCCCAATGCCGGTCGCAACTATTTGGGACCTGACTTCAGGCAGACACTCTACAAAACCGCTGAGGAGTTCTTCAATATTGAACGCGCCAACGCCAGCCTGTTCACATTTGAGCAGTTGGCAGCCATGAGTGATGAGGCCGATATTTCTGCCCCGTTGCCCAAGAGTGACGACGACCACATCAACGAGAACCGCCTGAAGGTCAAGACTAGCATCCGCCTTGACGTGAAGAATATCAATGCCGAAATACCCGTCGATGTGCATTTCCAGAATGAGGAGCAGATCATCGAGGTCAACCAGATCAAGTATGCACGCACGATGGGCGAGATAGACCGTGTTTTCATTACCTACATCAACGGCAGGGGAGGACAGTTTGAAAGTAAGGGTCGATCAGATAAGATCGCCAGTTACCTGCTGGAGTTGATGGCCGATTTCTTTGGTATCTTTGAGACCGATGCCAAGAAGGTCATCCTCTATCACGATAACAGGCCCAAGTTTGACCGTCTGCTCGATACGGCCCTTGACCGTTATGCCAAGAAGCGCGCGAGTGCCCAGGCTGGTAAGCCAGCGCGAGTGTTCACCGACTATGACTGGACTGTCCCCGAGGAGCGCATCTATGATAACGACACCCATCACAAGGTGCCCTGCGATATTCATGCTTTGGATCCATTTTATGAACTGAATCAAGCATCAAATCCAGAGGTGAAATTTGCTGCCTTCCTTGAGCAAAACCAGCAAGATCTGGACTGGTGGTACAAGAACGGTGACAACGGCAAACAACACTATGCAATCCGCTACAAGACCAGCGACGGCACCGAGGGGCTATTCTACGTGGACTTCGTGATCAGGATGAAGGATGGCAAAGTCTTCTTGTTTGATACCAAGGGTGATGCTGGCGCAGGTGACATAGACCCTGAGGTTGAGAACAAGCATAACGCCCTCATCGACTACATCAACGAGCAGAACACTAAAGGAAATAACCTGCACGGTGGTATCATCAAAAATGACCAATACGGCAACTGGATTTACAGTCCATTAAAGATTGAGGATGCCAGTGATACTACTGGCTGGAGCATTTTTGATCCACATCATGCATAACAATAAAATCAAGTAACGATATGGCTAAGGATAAGACGATAAACAGCATCTTTCTGCATTACGGAGTCCAGAGTGACGACATGCAGATCATTGAGCAGGCCTGCCGTGATAACGACATCGATGCAGAATGGCTCAAGGAACAGATTCTCAAGCCCTACAACAGCCAGCGCAACGACGACAACGCTGTCAAGGACGAAAAGGCCGACGAGAAA
This sequence comes from uncultured Prevotellaceae bacterium, assembly GCA_947165675.1. GTDB lineage: Bacteria > Bacteroidota > Bacteroidia > Bacteroidales > Muribaculaceae > Sodaliphilus. Next base: position 10,552 of record CAMVBJ010000051.1, on the reverse strand, counting down.
GAGAAACGTGAGAAGAAAATGGTGAACAAAATCCTGAAAAAGGCCCTTAAAAACATTCCGTCATGAAGATAAAACGAATTATAGCCGAGAACTACAAGACCTACAAGGCTTTGGACTTGAACCTGGAGGTTGCGCCCGATCGTCCCATCATCCTTATTGGAGGCGCCAACGGCTGTGGCAAAACGACCCTGTTTGATGCCATCTATCACGCACTGTATGGTTTGAAAATCAAGAATGCCAAGGAATTTGAAGAACTGTTTAATGCCGGTGTGATGATGGAGTCAGGCATGGACGGCAAGAGAATTGTGCTTGAGATCCACTTCTCGGGAATGGTTCTGGGCACTGAGCAACAGTACTCGCTACAGCGCTCCTACCTGCTGTATGACCAACGCGTGAGAGAATCGGTAACACTCAAGATGGGTGGCGCGACTTATCATTATGGTTCTGAGACACGAGCCTCGGAACGCGCCGCCAACGAGGAAATCGTCAACAAGATCCTCGCAGCCAACCTGCCCGCCGCATTGAGCAACTACTTCTTGTTTGACGCGATGAAGACCAGCGACCTCGTGAAGGAAGAGTCCATTAACAAACTCATCCAGAACAACATCAACATGGTGATGGGTTTCAACAAGTATCACCAACTACAAGAGGGGGCTGAGGCATTGCTGGCCGAGAAGAAAGCCGAGCGACTGGAGAACGAGAACCAGCGCAAGGAGTACTCAGAACTTGTCAAGCAGAAAATCGAAAAAGAAAAGGAACAGGAAAAAGCCGAGAGTGAATATACCACTGCAATCAACTTCGCTAACGACAATAAAGCCCTGTATGAGCAAGTGAAGCAGGGACGCGATGCCGACGACGTGACGCGCGACAAAATGCGACAGATTGAGGAGTCGATTCGGGCATTTAACCAGAGTGAAACCGATTACCGAAAGAGTGCCGACACGCTGGCGAGGGAACTGGAAACGCGCGTGGTGTTCACCAAATTGGCAAGTATCATCCGCACTGAAGTAGAGGTCATCCTCAATGCTAAGCGCCAAGTCGCTACCGCAAGAGGCAACATCCTGAGTGATAGTCAACTCAACCGTATCACCCACCAGGTTGTTGAACTGATTGAACAACGCTACATCGAAACGGGCAGGATTGACGTGGACCTAATTGTGAGAGAACTCAAAGACCTGCAAGAGAACGAATCTGTTGTCAGCGACCCCTACGCCCACTTAAACGAACAGGATATGCAACAGCTGGAGCAACTTGTTAATTCCGCTGTGGTGAATCCGTTCAATGCCCTGGCAGAACAGCGCGACCGCATCAATGCCGAGGCCGAGGAACTGCCCCGTCGCCAACAACAGTTAGACGATTACAGGAAAGCCCTTAACAGTTCGGACTACTCGATCATTGAACTGTATGAGAGCAATAACAGACGTATTAAAGAAATCAAGGACAACATCGACGGCATAAAAGATGAGATAGAGAAGTTACAGAAACGGATAGCAACCTACGACTATGACATTCCACAGATACCCGACCCGCAGTATGACCTGTTATGCAAACTGCCTGATTTCTTCAAGGAACTGTCACAACGGCTGCTGCGCTCCAAGAAATCCCGTATCGAGAACATGATGCGTGACCAGTTAAACAAGAATCTGGTGGTCTATGCCAGTGTGATTGGGCGCGTAGAACTGTCTAATGCCGGCAGCGATGAGACATCCTTCAAGATATACCACAAGAACGGCAATGAAATTTTCTTGAGTCAGTTGAATGCGGGAGCCAAGCAAACTGTCATGCAGGTGCTGCTCAAGGTGCTTTACCACTTGGGGGACTATGACCCACCCGTGATGATTGATACTGTGATGGGTGTCCTTGACAAGGAAAGCCGTGAGGTCATCCTGGAGAGCTACTTCCCTGACCTTGCTGATCAAACCATCCTGCTCAGCACTGACACCGAAATTACCACCGAGCGCGACTTTGAGAAGATTCAAGCCTACGTCGCCCGCACCTATACACTGCACCGTGACAAGGAGAACCAATGTACAACTATCACCGAGGACTACTTCGGCTGCAAAACCAGGGAGGATTAAGCCATGAGTAATATTGATTGCCTAACAGTAAAGGGCGTCACCGCTATCGTCGGGATGCATGACCGCATTCAGGACGTGAAAACCGCATTGGAACAATGTATCAACCTCAAGGAGTATCACGTTGAAAATATTCGCCCTATCACACTGAACAACAGTATCGTGCTGCGCATTTGTCTGTTGGCTGGCTTGAGTGATAAAACTCCGCGCACTGAGGATGATATCAACGGCTTTAAGATGCAGATAGATCGAACTCCATACGCTTCGACATTCTTTACCAAATCCCATATTGGAGACCTGTTTGAGGTACTATTAAAGTTACGTTACAGTAATGTCGACGTAAATTGGAGCCAACCCGTGAATGTCAGCAAGGCCATTGGCCGTGAGATTCTGCGCGGTCGTGAGATATTGATGAGGGAAGGCGGCATCGAGGACTGGCTCTGCCACATACCCTCGATGGCTGGTGGCAGAATGGCTGCCGCTATCCCCGAACTGAACCTGAGGATTGGTGAATATGAGAATGGTATGGATGCCATGCTCGATATCAATAGCCGTGCCATCGCCAACACACAGATTCTTGTGGCTGGTACTACGGGCTCAGGTAAATCGAATCTGCTGGCTGTACTGATCAACCAGATACGCACCAACTCGTCAGATTCACACTACCCGGTCAACTTTCTGCTGTTTGATTACAAAGGAGAGTTCTCGGATCCGGCAAACGCTTCATGGCTTGAGAAGTTTGATACTGATAGTGGTGCCATATTAAGACCTGTTGAGCGCCCACTGCCGTTCACGCCGTTCAAGGATTTCACTGGTAAACACATCAATGAACTGAACATGTACGCTACCACAATGGCCACTGCTCTGAAGGCGATCACCAGTGTCACCATCAGTGCCAAGATGGAGGAACGATTGACCGAGGCCATTATCAATGCGTACCGAGACAATAACTTCAAGCCCGTGACTTTCCAGGACGTGCTCGACAACTACACTCAGTTACTTCCTGAAAAGAAACAGGACGATGCCGACAGCGTCGTGGCTGCGCTCAAGCAACTCGTGCGTGCCAACCTGTTCGCCGACAAGGACAAGATCGACCTCATCAATGACTGCTACATCATCGACCTGGGACGCTTTGAGAAAGACGGCATCCTGGCCAAAGCCATCGTCTATTTCGTGATCTCGAAGCTCTATAACATCTATGAGAGCCTTCCCAAGCAGGCCGTCGACGAGAAACGTGTGGAACTGCGTCATTTCACCATCATCGATGAGGCCCACTATATGCTCAACTTCGAGAATAAGCCCTTGCAGAACCTCATTGCCGTTGGACGCAACAAGGGCATGAGCATCATCCTTGCCACTCAGAACATGGAGAGCTTCAAGAGCAAGTACTTCGACTTCTACGCCAACGCCCAGTACCCGCTGATTATGAAACAACAACAGCAGAACGACGCTGTGCTGAAGGACCTGTTCGCTGTCACGGGCGCAGCGCTGAACGAACTCAAGCAAGCCATTGCCGGACTGACCATCGGTGAGCTCATCACCAAGGATGCGACCAACATGGCCTTGGGTATCGGCCGTCACTGGCAGAAGATCAAAACCACTCACATAATATGACATGACAATGGAAAAACTGAAAATTGCATACCAAGCCGTCGATCTGCTCAAGTCTATCGATATGCCCATCAGTGCAGAGCAAAGTAACATCATCGCTGAACTTGAGAAAGAATATCTGCGTGACGAGGTGATTCCACTGCTTGAACAAGAAATGTTTCCCCTTGTTGAGAAGATGATCAACAACTTTGACATGGAGGTAACCTACGATACCGAGAGTGGCCTTGTTATTTCGGTCGTGGAACAGCCCGTGACTCAACCCGTGTTGTTCGATGATGATGCCGTACAGAGGACACGGCAGAAAAGATATATCCTCAAGGTCACATTTCCCGGTGGGCGGGTATCGTGCCATAGAATCGTGTGGAAGACCATGAATGACGTGATACGTTACGCAGGACCCGAGAGGGTGCAACAGTTAGGCATTATGGTTGCTGGGCTCAATCTTGTTTCAAGTGAGTTGCACGAGCTTGAGCGTTACCGTGCAGCTCAAAAGGAGGTTGCACCTGGACTATATGTCTATGCTCACTCCTCCACAAATGCTAAATATGAGCAAATATTGACCATCAGCCGTCAGTTGGACTTGGGATTGAAGGTTGAAAAAGTAAGCATTATTGGCGATGAGAACTGAGGAACTGAATAAAGCACATGAGGCCATCGAGATGCTCAAGGCACTAAACCTGCCCGTGAGCGAAGCGCAGCTTGAGGGTATAGCCAGACTTGAGAAGGAATACCTGCAAGAAAACATCATTCCCGAGGTTACAAGAGAGATGACTCCATTTATTTCGCAACTGAGGCATCGCTTCAAGCTCAAGGTGAGTTATCAGCCAGAGACGGGGGTGTGCATTGATTTTGTAGAGGGTCGCACCGAGGCACCCCGTAACATGTCTCCTGGTCGTCGCACCCGATACTCCATCGACGGTGGCGAGTTCATGAACAAGAGGCGCTTTGTATTTACCGTTGTCAAGCAGTACATCGCTGACCATCCAGGTATCACTTTTTATGACCTTGAGAACCGTTTCCCGTCATCGCTCAGCCATAGCCCGCTGAACGGAGTAGTGCGCAAGTATGACAGCGTGATGGCTCGCTTAGCCGACCAGCCCGACCTGCGCAATCGGTTTTTCTTGGAAGACGATGAGGTGCTCACGCTATCCGACGGCATCAAGGTCGTTGTCTATAACCAGTGGGGTGAGAACTTCGACAAGTTCCTGGCCGTGGCACGAGAATTACACACCGTTGACTGTTTTTAGTTCTCAAGATATTTTTGAGTTATGACTGTTTGGGAAGCATACTGTGACATCAAATTGCGCAATCTGTTCAAGCACGAATGGTTGCCAGCCCAAGGAATGTCCCCAGCCAAGGCGCAAGACACGATGACCAAGTTCAAGGTCTATATTGACCGCCTGAAGGGCATCCCCGATGTTATCAGGCTTAGAGAAATTGATACCGTCGAGGCGATGATGTCCACGTTGGATGAAATTTTCACCGTCAAATGGGCAAACCACATCAACGCCAAGTATAGCGACATGCCCAAGGTATATAGGCAGTATGGAATCTTCCTGCAAGCCCTTGAGGCCAAAGAGAACAAACGCATCCAGACTGGCGGAGCTGTGATACAGCCTGATGATATGAACTTGAGTAATATCACCGAAGTCCCAATCTCAGAAATAGAACAGCCATACATTAAGGAGGACGGTAAACTGTCGCTGATTACCAACCCAAGGCTTATCTCCTTGCTCTATGCCATCATACATCTTCATTATACCGCTACTACCGATTTCTGTATGAAGGCTATCAATAGATTCTACGGCCAACAGTTTCCGCAGATGAGTCCTTCAGATTGGAGCGGTCTGATTGCCAAGGTCTGGTTAAAGGCCACTGAGAAGCCCAAATCCAAAACAGGCATGAGGCACTACAAGATCCACCTCACAATGGATATGGGCATTGTTGATGTGACTCTGTCTCCAATCGATGCCCTCGTGTTTGTTATTGGCAGGATAGGGTTTGAGCGTGCTGAATCCGCTCGCTTCCACTTCATGGGAATGCCCATCGTGACACGGCATATTCCCCACGGCAAAGAAAAGTTTTACAGCACGGTAAATGAACAATGGTTTGTTCTCGGGGCCGGTGATGCAAAGGAGAAACGCAAAACCATCTTTGCCTATTCACAGAAATTCAACATGGACATCAAGACCGAGATCGTGAAGTAAACCGCCTTGGTGCCTATGAGATGCTCACGAAATCCTATAACACTTAGGACGTCAACAACAATTGGCCCCTTCTCGCCCTTGATGAGTGTCGTCAGGGGCACTACTTCTATGGCCTTGATGAGTTTTTCAACCCGCTGCGCGAAGGCTATATCGCCCTGACCGGCGTAGATGGCCGTGGGCTCCCGTTACCACCCCCAGGCGATAGCGACGCCCAGTCGATCTATTAAATGCCCATAGCAGCCACGTATGGGCACAAAAAAAGGAGCGACCCCATGCCGCTCCACCTCTTTCACCTCAAAATCAATAAATTCTCTCTCGATTTCGTCTTCTCTTATAGATGTCCTTTCTTTAAATTGTTAATAATGCCGTTGGAAATATAACACTAACATCCTTTCCGTTGATATATGAAACCAAAAGTTGTTATCTAGGCTGCCATCACGGCAGGTTCTCCTTGACCCTGGTTGCGAACAGTGCGCCAGGGGTCGTCATCTGTGTGAGCAGCACAGGCCAATAGAAGGGCACATCCCTCCAGCCGTTGGCTTGCTTGCCCTCCTGACGAATCATCAACACCACAGGCTTGTCGATGGCCTTGGCACGTGCCGGTCCCAGATCACTAGTACCATTGTCGGGCGCATTGGTGAAGACGCCGTTTTGCTTGGTACGGCTGGTGTTACGACCAGTGCGTCTGGCCACCCAGACCTTGCCCTTGGACGATTTGCTGCAGTGCTCTAATATGGCCATCTGCGCTTCAGGCTCGAGCCGATATCCTGCGTTTCCATATTTGGAGCCATACACATAGGTGGACTTGATCTTCTCCAGAAGAACCAGGACGTCATCAACCGCCATCTCGATGAAGCCATTGGCATCGGGCGTGCCAGCCTGAAAAGCAGCGTCAAGTTGTGCATCAATGTCCCTGATGATGTTCCCTATCGTGCGCTGGGAGCCCGTTTGGATGCCCCTGGCAAAGTAGCGCATCTGGGGCTTGACGGCGACGAGGTCCGAGATCATGACCTTGTTACCGGCGCATGGACGAATATTGCCGCTGACTCCGAGCATCTGCACCTTGAAGGGCTTGCCAGCACCGACACACATCAACTGATTCCTCAAGTACTCGTCCAGGAAATAGATATTTTTGAGTTGCTGGTAAATATAGGAGGACGTGTAGAAGCGTGTAACCGCCATGTCCTCCAAGGGGCGCGCACCGAACATGCGTTGATGCTGCGTTACCGTGTCCTGCTGGAATGTCAAGGGACAACGGCCATAAACGAAACTCAGCAGGTTCCTTATGGTTACGCCTCTATCGGGGATGTTGCCGCCGATGAAAATGTTGACGGCAGCATCAAGTCGGAGCTCACCGGTGCTCTGGTCAAGCAGTGCATATACGTCGTTGTCGCTGTTGACTACTCTGACGCAATAGTTGCTCGAGATAAAGATGTCCTGTATCTCATCAAGTACATCATCAAATGTCGGGAACGGGACGGTGATGAGCTGCTGGTTGCGGGCTTTCTGGCTCGACGCAGCAAAGTCATCATAACCCTGCTTCAGCATCTCCTCCACATCTTGGGGCAATGAGCCGGTTGCAAAGGGCTTTGTGAGAAAGCCCATAATAGTATTCACAAGATTGGCTTGCCCATTGTGGTAGACCTTCTTTATCTGGGTATGGACGATCATGCTCGACTTGAAGTCCAGGCCTTTGGCGCGCTGCTGGATGCGTCGGATAGCAGTGCCGGCCAGATACTGCCCGATAGCGAAGATGAGTTCTTCGTCGTTGCCTTGACCGCCAGCCAGCAGGTTGATGGAGTCTTGGCCGAGAGGACGATACAAGTGACTAAACATAGAGTTGGGGTCACTCGACTCATCAAAATATTGCTTGCCGCCAATATAAGCATTGTGCACAGGAACGAGGCTCACAAATCGGGGGCGAATGCTCTTGATGTGCTTGTTGTCCAGGACGAGTTCCCCATCAGGCTGCAGGAACAGGTTGTATGGTGTGGCTGTTACCAACAGCACCCTGTGGTACTTGAGCAACTTGCGGAAATCGTTGATCTGCTTGCCGATTGTTGCCACCTGTGTCACGCATTTGGGCACCTTACCTTTAGGAGTGGTCTTGCTCTTGCCAACCTTGTAACTGCGTGAGGCGTAATCCGCCTCATCGTCAATGATAAGCACTTTCTTGTCCTTCATGAATGGACAATCCGTCTTGAACAACTTGATGAGAGCCTTCAGATTGTTGACCTCTTTTTTGCAAACGATAATCAACTTGCTCTTGTTGACGTTCGCCTCAATAAGCCCGGTTTTGCGTAATGCCATGATATCGTGGATTTCCACGGTAGCTGCTTGATTGAGATTACTCGAAGGCTTAAGAGGAGCGAAGTCCTGCTGAAGCCTGCTGAGCGTCTGCTTGGCGAGGGCGTTGGTACCCTTGGTGAACAGCACCGCAACATCGATGCCACGGTCACAGCACAAGCCTATGATGTGCTCGAACGTGTCAGTTTTTCCGCCTTGGACATATCCCAGCAACAGGCCAGGATCCTCGGCGTGAGATCCATTATCGAGTAACTGCTTCACAGTGTCCTCGATGCACTTGCGTTTTGCGACGCTCAAAGGGTACTTGGCGTTCGCCTGCAACTCATCATAGATAGGGGTTGCATGGTTCGCACCAGCCACCACGGCAGCCGAACCACGAGACGGGGACTGAGCCCCACTAACATTTCCACTCAAATTCTTAGTCATAAATTAACTCGAGATTTATTAATGTAATCCATTTCATATCATTTGTAATTCTTGGGGTTGTCGGATGCGCGACTTCCCCGTTATTGGTGTTGCACCGCATCGTGCAGCCGCTACTTCGGATACGGGGAGCGACTATCCCGTTAGTGGACGGCGCTGAGGCCGTGCGCTTAATAGTAGTTGCCAATCAATATTCCACGCAGCGCATCGGGTAGCATGTTCTCATAGATGTCCAAGTACCTGATTGGTACACTGATGGCATTTAACGAGGTGCAATCTTCAAAAACTCCCGCATCTTCATCCATTTTGGTCAAGCCGCGAAAAGTGATGGTCTGCAAACTGTCACATCCCTGGAACGCGTGGTCGGCGATGTAATGAACCGATTCGGGGATGTCGATGTCAGTCAAACTTTTGCACCGATAGAATGCATGGGAATCGATGATTTTAAGCCACAGGGAAAGATTCACTTCGGCCAAACTTCTGCATTTCATGAAAGCCTGTGCACCGATGCGCGTTACTGAGATAGGCATGTCCAAACTGGTCAACCCACAGCCCTCGAAAGCAGAATCTTCAATCCAGCTCACCGAGGAAGGAATGGTTATGTTCTTCAGTTCAGAGCAATCACAGAAAGCCATTACGCCGATAGTTTGTACCGTATCGGGGATTCTCACTTCCTGCAACCTGAAGCATCGATTAAAGGTTCCATGACCTATATGGTAAACCGATGCGTTAATGATTGCTCTAGTCAAGTTTTGGCAATCATTGAACAGATAATCCCCCATACTGGTAACCGACGACGGAATATCGACTTCGGTTAGCCGATAGCAGGCACAAAACGCATTGTGACCGATGCTGGTAACTGACCCTGGAATATTTACGTTGGCTAAATTCCAGCAGCTAAAGAACGCTTCGTCGCCAATGCTGGTGACCGTGTTGGGCATGCTAACATTGTCTAGATTGCGACAGAAGCTGAACGCTTCGTCACCAATGCTGGTAACCGTGTTGGGGATAATCACCGATGTGATATCGTCCCTGCCCTTAAACTGCCCGGGCGCAATGGTTTTTAATGATTTTAATTGTAATTTCATAATTAGTTCAGAAAACTTATTATTTAATATATTTGTGGCGTCGGAGGATACGCGACGCCATTTGCTGAGCACCGTATCATGCTGCCGCTACTTTGGGTCCGGGGAGCGACAACCCGACGGTGACGGCACCAGGCCGTGAGATCATTGCAAAGGTCTTACCCATCAGCCGTCTTTGTAGCGGGACAGATACTTTGCGATGTCCTCTTCGGTAAATCTCGGTGATCGACCAACATAGCCACCAGAAGGGGATATGAGCCCCTTGCGGCGGTGCACCTTGAGGGTCGGTTTGCTGATTTTAAGCCGAGTGCACACCTCATCAATTGTATACAGGGGTGAATCCTGCGCAACAACTTTCTTCGGATCAGGTGCTGCTGCCATAACCAGGCCTCTTTCCTCAAGGATGTCGACAACCTTGGCTGCTACCAAAGCTGCGAACTCGTCTGCTATGTTGAAGTCGTCTCTCATTGCGGTGCAAAATTACTACTGCGAGTTTTACCATTCTGGGGTGATTTTTTCCATCTTGAGAGGGCGTTTTGCCCTAAAGACATAGCTGATGGAAGGGTTATCCCAAAAACCGCTGCAAAGGACCTTATTTTTCGGAAAATAGTTCAGGGTAAATAGCTGTGTGTTGAACAGATGATTTACCCTGGTTCATATCAGTAAAAAATCTTAAGCAGTGGTTTCTTGATGTCGTCTTGGATCGCTCGGTATCTCTCGAATGCTCGGCTACCAGGTTTGTGCCCAGTCATCGAGGAGATGATGGCAGGATCCTGAACTTTGGCGTACAGATTGCCGATGAAATTACGTCGGGCCATATGCGACGAGGCTTTCTCACATATGG
>CAMVBJ010000050.1 GCA_947165675.1 uncultured Prevotellaceae bacterium | reverse complement strand
TCGTCAACTGAGTGGACATCAGCATAATCGTGCGGCCTATCAACTCATAGTTGGGAGAGTTGATGGCTTGGGAGTTCTTCACCAGGTTGTCGGTGTTCTTGCCGATGTCATAGAAGTGGCGACGCCACATCGGGTGACGGTTCATCGTCAGCATCTCCCACTCGCACTTGTAGCTATAGGCTCCCACCGAACTCTTGCCACCGGTGGTGAGCATCTGGGAGAAGTAGGCGTAATACTCGCTGTGGTCATACACGATCTGCTGGGCATAGTAAATAATCACAGGCAGACCGTCCTTGGCATCAATCACATGGGCCCTGTCGGGGTTGACGTTATCGTCAAGCACATCGTTGCAACCCGTCGACAACAGGAGGGCCAGCATCAATAATGCAATTAATTTGATCTTTTTCATAGTCGTTGGCCTCCAGTTTTAGAATGTTGCTTTAAGCGTGAAATTGAAACTGCGCGTGCTGGGCACATTGTAATTATCGATGCCCGCACTACCCGTACCACCGCCAGTGCCTGCCAGCACGGCGGGATCGTTACCGCGGTACTTGGTCAACAGGAACAGGTTGCGAGCTGTAGCGGTGAGCGACAAGCCCTTGACGGGCCAAGTGCGCTTGAAGTGCTTGCCGATGTCATAACTCAGCGTCACATAGCTCAAGCGGATGTAGGAGCCGTCCTCGATGAAGTTAGAAGAGACGGTCGAGTAATAGGTATTGATAAAGTAAGAATCAAGCACGATAGGCGTGGTGTTCTTGACGTAGGTCGTTGTGCCGTCAGGAGCGGCCACCGCCTGCACACCGTCGATTATGTACTCACGGTTGCGGTACTTGTCATAGAGGCTACTCATGCCGTTGGTGATCTGGCTGCGGCCCGTCACGTTGACCACGTCACCGCCCTTGCGACCGTCAAACAGGAAGGACAGCGTTGCGTTCTTGTAACGCAGCGTGCTGCCGATACCTAACAGCCAGTCAGGCTCACGGTTACCAATGTAAAGACCCTTGGCGGCATCGATGATGGGATAACCGTTCTCGTCACACACGACGCGGCCTTCAGGGTCACGCACGTAGTCCTTACCCGAGATACCCGTCGAGGACTCATGCAGGCGTGCAACAGGGAAGATGTCGCCATACTGGGTACCCTGAATCTCGGTCAACTCGTTGGGCAGATAGAGCACCTTGCTGCGGTTGAACGAGAAGTTGGCCAGCGCGGTCCACGAGAAGTCATTGGCCTTGATGATATCCTGGTTGAGCGAAATTTCCATACCATGGTTCTTCAGGCTACCCTCGTTGCGGGTCTGGAGAATCACACCCGAAGCCGGCGACACGCGCACGGTCACAATCTGGTTATCGACCGTAGTTGAGTAGTAGGCAATGTCGAGCCGTGTCCAGTTGCGGAAGAAGCGCAGGTCGGCACCAATCTCCCACGACTTGGTCATCTCTGGAATCAAGTCAACGGCTCGTGATGTGGTGGGATCAACACCATAACCGCCGTCGGGGAAGAGGGTCCATTGCTTGTAGGTGTCGGTAAACAAGAAGGCTTGGCAGTCCTTACCCACCTTGGCCCAGTTGCCTCGCAACTTGCCGTAGCTGAACCAGTCGTTGCTCAGGTTAAACAATTCGCTGAATATGACACCGGCGGTGACCGACGGATAGAAGAAAGTCGTCTGCGTGGACTGCCTCAAGGTCGATGAACCGTCCATTCGGGCGGTTGCAGAAATCTGTGCCATGCCCTTGTAGTCAAAGCGCAACTCGCCAAAGTGGCCATAGATGTTCCTCTTGCTGTGATACAGCGTGGGATGGTTGCTGATGAGAAGGTCACCATTGGTGAAATCGGTGTTATTGAAACTATAGAACTCACCACCCAACTGGAAGTGCTCATTGTAGATCGATGCTTCAACGCCACGGTTCTCCTTGTACTCAAGTCCATACAGGGCACTCACCGTATAGTCCTGGGCAAAGGTGTGGGCATAGGTTGCCAACAGCTGCATGTTGAGCAGCGAGCCACGACTGGGCTGGAAACTGTAGGAACCGAATTTGGACTGCATGTCCGAGAGCTTGGTCTGGACATCCTCGGCTGTGGGATCGACGAGGTCGCCCTCATAGATGCGAGGCACGGTATAGGAATCGTACATGGAGTAGCTCTTGTCATAGCCCATCTTGCCAGTAAACACCAGGTTCTTGATGGGCTCATAGCTGATTTGCCCGTTGATGATGAAACGGTTGCTCTCGGTTTGGCTCCAGTCCATATAGCGGCCAAAGTAGGGTGACACGGCGCCGTTGATGATGAAACGGTTGCTCTCGGTTTGGCTCCAGTCCATATAGCGGCCAAAGTAGGGTGACACGGCGCCGTTGATGCGCTCGGTGTCGAGCAGGTTTTCCCAGTGGTCATAGTAGGCCCACCAGTTCACGTGACCCTCCAGGGTGCGGTAGTCGCTCATGTCCTTGTTGATACCCCAGTTGTAGATAGTGGACATTGAGTTGCCAAACCCGCGCGACTTGCGATTCATGAAGTTGGCGCTCAGCTGGATGGTTACCTTGTCGCTGGGCTTATAGATACCCTTGAGCAACACATTCACCTGCTTGCGGTAATCCTTGGGTACTATACCTTGATTATTGGTATAGGATGCCGAGGCATAGGAGGAGAATTTCTCCGAACCACCGCTCACGCTCACATCATACTTCTGCAGGACACCTGTCTTGAGGAATTCTTTCAAGTTGTTGTAGTAACGGTCATTCACGCCCATATAGGGTCCCCAGCCGCCACTGCCCATGTTCTCCTTGTACATGCCCTTGGCTCCAGGGATAAACGTGCTCTGGATCTTGGGAAGACGATAGGGTGTGTTCAACTCGATGGTTGCCGATGCCGAGACGTTGATCTCACCACCCTTGCCACCGCTCTTGGTGGTGACCATGATGACACCGTTTGCGGCTTCCTGGCCATAGAGGGCCGATGCGGCAGCACCCTTCAGCACAGTGATGTTGTCGATGTCGTTGGGGTTCATGTCGGCCAGTGTGGTGGCTCCACCGCGTATGGCCATGCCATCAATGATGATCAATGGCTCATTACCCATCGAGTTGTTCATCGACGAGATGGCACGAATGATGATCTGCGTCGAGGAGTTGGGCGAACTACCGCCGGTGCTCACCTGCAAGCCAGCGACCTTGCCCTGAAGGGTGTTGGCAAAGTTGGTGGAACCGCCTGCGGTAACCGCCTCCTCGTCAAGGGTCTGAACAGCAAAGTTCAGTTTCTTTTTCTCCTGGGTCTGGCCCATGGCGGTCACCACGACCTCGCCCAGCACTTGGGAATTCTCGTCAAGCGCGATATTGACCTCGGTCTGTCCCGGGGCAATCTTGACGCTCTTGGGATTCATGCCCACGTAGCTCACGTCGAGCACATCGCCGTCGCTGGCCTCGATCGAGAAACGGCCTTCAAAGTCGGTCGCAGTGCCGCGGCTCGTGCCATGCACCTTGACCGACGCCCCGATGATGGGCTCGCCGTCGCTCGACTGCGTGACCACACCTGTCACCACACGGGCCAGTCCCGGCAGTGACAAGAGGCTCAGGCAGAGTAGCAATAGTAATTGTTTTCTCATTCTTGATAGGTTTTATTGTTAGGTAATAATTAATATCTGAAAGTTGGTTATTGATTGAACTACAAACATAGGCATTATTTTTCAAATATTAAACCATTTACCCTCATTTTAACATTGAAAAAATCAAAATTTTAGACTTAGCAACACTTTTTCATGATATTTTACAATAAGTTCTCGAAATCCTGATGATGGATTTCGAGAACTCAGAGAACATAAAAATTGTGGATCTTCTCTACTTGAACAAATAGGTGGTCACACTTTCCTTGCCCAGATAGAAGGCTTTGGCCTTGATTACTTGGGGCTGGTTCTTGATCGTGACAGGAGCAGTCCAGCGTGGAGACTCGAGGGTGGGCTCACTACCATCAAGGGTATAGGTCACCAGCTCGTCGGGATACTGGGTATTGATGAGCAATTTGCCATCAACCAACTTGATACCCGGAGGCCCCACACGGAAGTTGTAACCCATGCCATTTAGCAAGGGCAGCTCTCGAGTTCCAATCTTGAGGTTATACTGGTGGCGGGCCTCATTGTAAGCCTTGACATCGGACAAATCCTTGCTCCAATCGGGAATCGCATTCCACGCACGCTCACTGACGCCCATCATCTTGGGCAGCATCATGTACTGCACCTGGTCAAAGTTACGCAGGGTCTCACCCCACAACTGAGCCTGTATGCCGATGATGTTCTCGGGTTTCTCGAGCTTGGTCTTGCCATCGGCAGCAGTGGTGATGTTGAGGGGAGTGCCGTCAACGGCAGTACGGGCGCTGGCATAGACATTGGCGGGCAGTGCGCTCCAAGCGTCAAACTCATCGACCTTACCACCCCAATGCAATCCTGGCTCATTCTGATGCCAACTGTAACCCATGTCCATGTAGAAGTTGGTCACATTCGACAAGATAACGGGATAGCCATCGTTAGCCAGGCGATAGGGCACATCGGCACGTGAGCCCACAGTGCTCCAAGCATTCACGCCAGCTACACGCTGAGTCATTGTCGCATTGTACTCTGCTGTGTTGTCAAGACCGATTTCCTGCCAACCCTCAATGCGGATTTTGCGTGCCTCGAGCATAGCGCTGATGCGTTTCAGGAAATAGGCGTGCACATCGTGTTGGGTCTTGAGACCTTCACGCTGCATGAGCGCCTGTACATCTGGGCTCTTGTCCCATGCACCATGGGCCACCTCGTCGCCTCCCAGGTGAACGACCTGGAGCTTGAGGCCTGCCTCCTTGTACATCTTCTGCAACTCTTCAACCACGCGGTCGATGAAGCGGTAAACGTCATCGCTGGCCACATTGAGCACGTTGTCATGATAGCTCTGGGCCGAGGTATAGACGCTCTCGTTCTTTTCGTCCCACAAGCGGAACTGCTCGGCAGTGGGATTGCTCATGGCACGGTTCTTCATGGCCACGATGGCAGCACGGGCATGGCCAGGCGTTTCGATCTCAGGGATAATGTTCACACCACGCTGCCAGGCATAACGAAGCAGGTCAATGAACTCGTCGCGGGTGAGGTAGCCATTTGCACTCTGGGTGAGGTCATCGGGATTGCCATTACCGTCAAAGATCTGTGCCAAGTAGCCTTTCTCGTCAAGGGTAGCGCCACGACGTGAAGCCACCTGGGTCAACTCGGGGAATCCGGGGATTTCCAGACGCCAAGCCTCATCGTCGGTAAAGTGGAATTGCCACGTGTTGATCTTGTAGTAGGCCAACAGATCGACAAATCGTTTCAGTTCGGCGAGACCGCCAATAAAATTGCGGGCAATGTCGAGGTGGAATCCACGATACTTGAAGTCGGGCCAGTCGATGACGAAGCAATTCTGCAAGCGGTGCCCCTTGCTGTGGTCCAGAGCGGCAATGAGCGTCTTGACGCCATTGAGCAACGCAGCACTGGTCACACCATGAATGGTAATGCGGCCATCGTGAACACGCAGGCTGTAATACTCGCGGTTAGTGCTCATCTTCTTGTCGAGCAGCAACTCGATAACTGTGTTCTGGCCACTTGAAACATAGATGCCACGCTTCTTTAATTCGTTGGTGAGCAATTTCTTGGCACGGCTGTAACCTCCCCACTGAAGGAATTTACCTGTCTTGATGGTGACAATACTGCCCACCTGGGTGAAGCCGTCCTCGATATCAACCTGCTTGGGAGCAGGAAAGATGTCATAGTCGTTTCCCGTATAACCGTCGCCGAAGCCGTTGATAGCCTCGTTGAAGCCATACATGTAATTGCCATCGGGATAAGCCTTGTGGTCACGCCACTGCCCAGGTTTGTCGAGGGGCGAACAGTTGATGTTGACTGCCACGGGACGAGTCATGTCACCACCAAGCACCACATGGCCACCAGCGGGCATATAGCACTTGTTGACCATTGCTCCACCCATTACCATCTCAACCACGAGCGAATCGCCCACTGCAAGAGACTTGTAATTGGAATTGGGTCTCACACGATAATAGGTCGTTGAAACCTCATCGATGTCAACGGGGCAACCGGCAGGCAGGCTCACCGAGCGGGAGAACTGGTTGAAAAAAAACTGCCAGTCGCCAGCAAGTGGCTGCTTGGAGACATTCTTAATAACAAAGCGCGAACTGTAATTGCCAGCCGCAGTGTTGTTCTGTCCCATGTGCCAGTCCACTGCAATGGGCGATTGGGCGCTCAATGACAGTGCCGCAAGGGCACATGACAGAATGGTTAATAACTTGAATTTCTTCATCTTGCTATATTGTTTTGTTCTATTATTCTATCAAGCAGGTTGCCACAAGCATCTTCCAGCAGGTCAAGCACGAGTTCAAAGCCCTCACTACCCTCGTAATAGGGATCGGGAACATAATCGTAGTGCGGAAACTGGCGAATGTAGTCACCCATCATCACCACCTTGTCCTGCTGCTCGATAGTAGCAGCCTTGTAACGCAGATCATCCACATTGGCAGCATCCATACCCACAATGAGGTCAAAGTCCTCAAAATCACTACTCTGCACCCTGCGGGCGCGGTGGGTCAACTCATAGCCACGAGGGCGTGCATGCACACGCATGCGCTTGTCAGGAAGGTCACCGATGTGGTAACCACCCGTGCCAGCCGAGTCGATATAGAAGCGGTCTGTCAAGCCCCGCTCATCGACCATGCGTTGCATCACCGCCTGGGCTGCCGGCGACCGGCAAATATTGCCCAGACACACAAAAAGGATGTTGTATTTCAAGGGTTCCGTCATTTTGAAGGTGCAATATTACAAAAAAAGTAGCAATTTTGATGTGATTGAGGATGGTTTTTTCATTATTTATGTGTAACTTTGCTACTTGAAACGAGAAACTACCACTAATAGAAAATGAACCTGAACATCTTGCACCTATTGTCATTGTTATTGCTGACGGGCATGGTCCTGGCAAGTGTCACGTCGTGTGGCAATGGCGGTGAAGTACAGCAACAAGATACCACGGCATGGGATTACAAGGCACCGCCCCCCATGCCCATCAACCGCAGCATCACTGGTGACAGCATGGGCCTGGTTGCCAATGCTGAGATTCACCGGCTGCCCACCTACATCGAACAACGCCCGCTCAAGGAAATCTTTAACGATACTAACGCATTGCAGCTTGTGGCAGCCGAGAAAAACGGTTTTAAGCCCGTCACAAGTATGCGCGATGCCTACAACATCGACCGACCATTGATCAGGATTTTCTCCTGTGATGCCTATATGCTCGACGACCTCAGCGCATCGGTGCCCTACCTTGTTCCTAAAGCCGCCCAACTGCTCAAGGAAATCGGCTACGCCTTTCAGGACAGCATCCACAAGCGCGGCGGCAAGGATTACCGCATCAAGGTCACCAGCGTGACCCGCACGGTCTATAGCGTGGGCAAGCTCATGAAGCGCAACCGAGCCGCCACCGAGAACTCATGCCACCGCTACGGCACGACATTCGACATCAGTTGGGTGAAGTTTGACTGTTTGGACACGAGCATGGTCATCTCACTCGAGGACTTGAAAAATATTCTCGCCGAGGTGGTTCAAGATTTCAGACGCCAGGGACGGTGTTACGCCATCTTTGAGCGCAAGTCGGGATGCCTGCACATCACTGTGAGATAAAAACAAAATGTAATTTCAACATAAATAATTATTCCAATGACTTTACAACAGACGATAGCCGAGTACCTGAAATATACAGGTCACAAAGGCTTTGACATCAGCGCCGCACTCATTGATTGCGACGGTGTTCTCTATGACTCGATGAAGTTGCACACCCAGGCTTGGGTGAAACTCATGAAGAAGAACGGCATCAAGTGTACCCGCGACGAGTTCTATGAACTCGAGGGCATGACCGGTAGCGAAATCATCAAGATGAAATTTAAGACAGGTGCCGGCAAGAACATTACCGACGACGAGGCCCATGCACTCTATGGCGTGAAGACACGCTACTTCCGTGAACTGGGCGAAGCCCCAGTGATGCCTGGAGCCGTACGCGTGCTACAGACCCTCAAGGAAGCAGGCATCGAGAATGTGCTGGTCACCGGTTCACAGCAGGACACCCTGCTGGAGCGCATTGAAAAGGACTTTCCTGGCCTGTTTAGTGACGCCAAGGTCACTGGTCACGATGTGCGCAGGGGTAAGCCCAATCCTGAACCCTACCTGAAGGGCATGGCCAAGGCCGAGAAGAAGTCCAATGAATGTATCGTTATCGAGAACGCTCCCCTGGGCGTTCAAGCCGCCCATGCCGCCGGCTGCTTTACCATCGCCGTAACTACTGGACCCATCCCCGAGAAGGACTTGTACAAGGCTGGCGCCGACCTCGTATATAAGAACATGGACGAGCTTGCAGCCGCTCTGCCCGCCCTGCTTGTGGCACTGACTATCGTTAAAGCCTAAACATTATTAACCACGAATTACACGAATTATACGAATTAACTTCCACTGTATAATCCGTGTAATTCGTGGTTTTGTGTTATGAAACAGAACCTCATTTTCACAAACGATGTCGAGAACGCTATCAGCCACTTGATAGCCGACAGTAATCACAACATGACCGTGTGCATCGCCGACGTCAACACGGCCCGCTTTGCCCTGGGCAAGGAACGACTCATCGTTATCCCCGATGGTGATACAGGCAAGTCACTTGCTACTGTGTGCCGCGTGTGGGACGCTCTTGAGGAGTTCGGAGCCACCCGTCATTCGCTCGTCATCAACCTGGGTGGCGGCATGGTGACCGACCTGGGTGGATTTGCCGCCGCAACGTTCAAGCGTGGCATGAGGTTCATCAATGTGCCTACGACCCTGCTGGGTGCCGTTGATGCAGCCGTGGGTGGCAAGACAGGATTTAACTACAATGGCCTGAAAAATGAGATTGGTGCCTTTTCGCCAGCCAGCGACGTGATTATATCGACACGTTACTTCGACACCTTACCCATTCAGGAATTGAAATCGGGATATGCCGAGGTCATCAAGCACGCCATGCTGGACGACCGCGACGAATTCCTGCGCCTACTGGAACACGATTTCAACGCCCCAATCAACCATGACAACCTACTCGAGCACCTGCGCCACTCGGTGCAGGTCAAGGTGGATATTGTTGCCCGTGACCCGCATGAGCAAGGTGAGCGCAAAGCACTCAACCTGGGTCATACCGTCGGGCACGCACTGGAGAGCTTGGCAATGCAACGTGGCAAGCCCGTCCCTCACGGCTATGCCGTAGCATGGGGATTGGTCACCGAAGCCATCCTCTCACATATTATACTGAAATTTCCCAGCGAAGATGTGCACCGGTTAGGCAACTTCGTGCGCGACAACTACCGTGGCTTCCCCTTCACCTGCGACGACTACGATGACCTGTTAGCACTGATGCACCACGACAAGAAAAGCCGTGACGGCGAGATCACGTGCACCCTGCTCGCCACTATCGGTGACTATCGTATCGACCAGACTGTCACCCCAGACGATGTAACCGCAGCGCTCGACATCCTGCGCGACCACCTCGGCCTTTAGACAAGCCCCCCAAAACACCTGAACATCTCCTTTTTGTGAAGTTTTCACAACTTTTTGTAAAGTTTACTTGTCATTATGAAAAGTTTACTTTACCTTTGTCGCCGTAATCGATTACAAAGACAACTATGTTCAACAATTTAAAGAGGTTTCAATTATGAATTACAGTTATTTGTTCCCACCTGTGTTCAAGAAGGTCGGTTGGATTTTGTTTGTGATCTTCGCAGTGCTGAATGTATTGTGGATGACAGGTGATATCGAAGGGATACTACCTCAGTGCAAAGTTTTCAGCATCTGGCCAGATGATGGCAAATTTATCACAACTAATGACGACTGGACCGATGAGATATGCATTGTTGGCATGATCTTATCGCTGCTTTTTATCACATTTGCCCGTCTCAAGCAAGAAGACGAGTTTACTATCAACCTAAGGATGAAATCAATGACTTGGGCTGTCAAGGGCTATGGACTCATCATCATGATAGCAACGCTGTTTGTCTACGGCACCAACTGGCTGTATATCATGCTGCTATCGATCTACCTGGTATTCTTTCTGTTTATTATCAAATTCTATTATGAACTTGAAAAGTTTAGAAAGGAGGCTCCTCATGAAGAATAATGTCAGAGTGGAACGCGCCATACACCACATGACCCAGGCCCAACTGGCCGAGCTAATCGGAGTGAGCCGTCAGACCATCAATGCCATCGAGAGCGGCAAATATGTCCCATCGACGGTATTAGCCTTAAAAATGTCAGCCGTTTTCAACAAGCCCGTCAACGAAATCTTCCTCCTTGAGGAGAACGATTGATCGACAGCAGGGGACACGGGGTCAATCCCTGTGTCCCTGATTATCAGGTTACCGCCAGTGCCAGAGGCGGGAAACGGCATGGGTAATGGTGCGCAGGTGCAGGTCTTTGCCTAAGACCACCAGCATCACAGCCGTGAGGATGAAGAGGATACCGACCATGAGGCGTGGGGTCAGGGCCTCATCGAACACCAGCACGCCGATTGCAACAGCCGTCATGGGCTCGAGAGCACCAAGGATAGCTGTGGGTGTAGCGCCCACATGTTGTACAGCGACGGTCATAAATACCAGCGAGAGGATGGTGGGAACAATGCTCAACCACACAGCAAAACTCCACGCACGAGTCGAGGGCAAGGCATGCAGATACAATTCGGGCGACGTAAAGGAATATAGTATTAATGTGATTTCACACACCAGCATGGCATAGAAGGTGACCTTGAACGACGACATCTTGATGTTCGACTGATTGAGCACGATAATATAAATCGCATAGGCCAACGAGGAAAGAATACACAGGACAATGCCTATCACGCTCAACGAGCCCCCTGCCCCACCCTTGTAGAGCAAGCCGATGCCCACAAGTGACATCACAATAGCGACAACCGTCATCGTTGTGACTTTTTCCTTGAAAAACGTCGCCATTATCACCGCTACCATCACAGGATAGACAAACAGGATGGTCGAGGCGATGCCTGCATCCATGAAATGGAAACTCTGGTAATAGGTAATGCTGGAAGCTGCAAAGAGGATTCCGAGCGAAAACAACACCTTGAACTCGCGGCGCGTTACCCTGAAATCAATATGCTTGATTACCATAATAACAGCCAGCAAAATGACAGCCAGTCCAAATCGATGGGCCAATACTGTAGCCGTGTTAACGCCTTGCTCATACAAGGGTAAAGCCCCAAAGGGGTTTGTGCCGTAACACACAGCTGACAAGACGGCACACAAGATGCCGACATACTTTGATTTATTTGTCATAATCGTGGGTGTGTTGATGCAGATAGTCGATTATTGCTTGAATTGACTCATTTCATAGAGAGCAGGCAGGGCCTGGCCGTTAGCGCTATTGAACAGGCCACGGTTCAACCCCCACTCACTCTTCTCATAGCGGGTGCCGTAACGGTTTTCCTCGGGATACCACCAGAAGAGGCCCGTCACGTTGCCGTGGCTATTTAACTCCCTCACCAATCGGGCAGTGAACTCGCTCTGACCCTCGATGGTGCCGGGAGGACAATGAGAGAAATCCTCCTCGCCACGGTTCACACCGTCATGCAGATAGTAATAGGCTGCCTCTACAATCATCACAGGCTTGTCGGGGAAACGGACAGCCAGCGAGTCAAGCGTGACGCCCAAGTTAGGAATTGTGCCATGCCACATGGGATAATAACTCAACCCGATGATGTCATAGTCCACCCCTGCCTGTTGCAAGCGGCTATAGTAGTTGCGGGTCATTTCCCACACGCCGGCTTTCTCGGTGTGAATGATGATTCCAGTCTTGGGGCACACCTCGCGACAAGCCCTGCAACCGGCCTTGAGCAATCGTGTGAACACGTCCCAATTGTCAGCGCTCATCGGGTCCACACGCCCTACTGGCCAATCCATGCCGAAGGTGATTTCATTACCCACCTGAATTGTCACGGGATCAACACCCGCAGCCTTTAACGCTTTCAGGCAATAGCGTGTATAGTTGTAGATGCTGTCGGCCAGAGCGTTGGCATTAAGGTTCTCCCAGCGCTTGGGTATGTACTGCTTGGCTGGGTCGGCCCAGGTGTCACTATAATGAAAATCGAGCATGACCTCAAAGCCACGTGCCCTGATGGTCTTACACAAGTCGATAACATAGTTCAGGTCCTGGCACACCCCCTCGTCATGATGGCGACCAGGGGCATTCTGTGGATCGACAAACAGGCGAACGCGCATCATGTTCCATCCCTGCTGCTTGAAAAGTTCGTATGGATCCACAGTCACACCGCATGAATCCTTGTAAATTACGCCATTGCGGGCATTGGATGTCATCATCGAGATATCGCCACCCAGCCACGTGTGGGCCAGCGAAGGCAATGCCACCGCCATCATCAGCATTATGAGCACACGTTTCATCATTTTTTCCAGATTTTGGGACAAAAGAACCGTCCCTTTGTCCCGTTTTTGTCCCGATAAATTAAAAAAATAAGGGTTAACTCGTTGTTTCCCAACTTGTTAACCCTTTGCGTTGTCGGGGTGACTTGATTCGAACAAGCGACCCCACGCCCCCCAGACGCGTACTCTAACCGGACTGAGCTACACCCCGAACGCACTTGCCGAAACGCATTTGTTTCGTAAAGCGGTGCAAAGGTAATACTGATTTTGGAACTGACCAAATTTTTTTGCCACTTTTTTTAATCAAATTTTCAATAGAATAGCATTATATGCTGTATATCAATATTTTGCACAATATCAAAAAAACTACTGTGGTACACCATAATCGAGCAAGGCCACTTGACACTATTGGCCAAGTGACCTTGCAGGGATTCAGTTAGCGTTTGTCGAATTACTCGGCTTTGCCGTCGCTACCCAGCACTTCAATGATCTTGTGCTTATAGAGCTTGACCATCTCATCACGGGCGGGACCGCAGTACTTGCGGGGATCAAATTCTCCGGGCTTCTCGGCCAGCACCTTGCGCACGGCAGCGGTGAAAGCCAAGCGGCTGTCGCTGTCGATATTGATCTTGCAAACGGCACTCTTGGCGGCCTTGCGCAGCTGATCCTCGGGGACACCTACGGCATCGGGCATGTTGCCACCGTTGGCGTTGATGATGTCAACATACTCTTGGGGAACACTCGACGAGCCATGCAGGACAATGGGGAAGCCGGGAAGTTTCTTCTCAATCTCGGCGAGCACGTCAAATGCCAGAGGGGGAGGCACGAGGCGACCAGTCTGCGGGTCACGGGTGCACTGCTCGGGTTTGAACTTGTAAGCGCCGTGGCTGGTACCTATACTGATTGCCAGCGAATCACAACCGCTGCGGGTAGCAAAGTCGATGACCTCCTCGGGCTTGGTGTAGTGCGATTCCTCAGCAACCACGTCGTCCTCAACGCCAGCGAGCACACCGAGCTCAGCCTCGACAGTCACGTCATACTGGTGGGCATACTCCACAACCTTCTTGGTCAAGGCAATGTTCTCCTCATAGGGGAGCGAGGAGCCGTCGATCATGACGGATGAGAAACCGAAGTCAACGCATGACTTGCACAATTCAAAGGTGTCACCATGGTCCAGATGCAGGCAAATCTGGGGATGTTCCCAACCCAACTCCTTGGCATACTCGACAGCACCCTCGGCCATGTAACGCAGCAGCGTCTGGTTAGCATACTTGCGGGCACCACTGGAAACCTGCAGGATTACGGGCGACTTTGTCTCGGCGCAAGCCTTGATGATAGCCTGTAACTGCTCCATGTTGTTGAAGTTGAATGCGGGGATGGCATAGCCGCCATCGACTGCCTTAGCAAACATCTCGCGGGTATTCACGAGACCTAAATCCTTGTAATTTACCATAACTGTTTTTAAAATAAAATTGGAAAAAACATGTATATCTGCTGCAAAGGTAAGTGTTTTTTATCGTCTCACAAAGCGATGAGGAATATTTTTCTTAACCAGCGATGCTGCCCCATCGCGGATTGTTAAAATCTACCACACAACACTACTGGAAAACATTAAATTTTAGATAATCTTCATTGTTTCTTGGAAATATGTCACATTTTACATATATTTGCCACGTACTAAAAGGCCACCTTTTAATTTTAAACTGAAAAGAGCGCAATTCATATTTCCACTTTATATCAACTCTTTTTAAACTATCTACATGATGAAAAAATTATTACTAATTGCTGCTATGGCAGCACTGACCCTCGGAGCAAGCGCCGAAGGCTACAAGATTGAAAAGGTGTGGACACTGAACGCACCGAGCATTTTCACTACTACCAATGATGTCCGTCAGGGATTCGGCATGAATGGCAAGTTTTACATCCACAACAAGGCCGACCAACTGGTGTATGAGATCGATGAAAACGGCTTGACTGGAGTGACTTTTGAGGGCGGCACCAACTGCGGCATCTCGCGCGACGAGGCAGGCAATATCATCGTGAGCAACGCGGGCTTCGGCAGCACCGCATGGATTGAGGCGACATTCAAGGTAATCAACCCCCAGACCGGCGAGGTGAACCTTTACACCGTTCCTGAGGAGTCAGGCTTGACAGGCCGCTGCGACTTCTTCGGTTTTGCCAAGGGCAACTTGCTCGAGGACGGGGAGTTGTACCTCACGGCAGGCACGCCCGACAACTCCATCTTCACTGATGGCATTGCCCGCATCCTCATTACCGGAGGCGAGGTGAATATCGACAACTGCTATCTGGCTACCTGCGACGGTCTGAACACCAACACGTCAACCGTAATTAACTATTACAGCGACATCAATGGCGAGGACGCCTTGCTGTTTGCTTATCGCAGTGGTCACCCCAGCAAGTTGCTGGCCGATGGCGACGACTTCACCCGCAAGGCACTGGTACTGCCCAATAAGGGCTCCTGCAACGGTGTGTACCCCATTGTGTGGGACGGCAAGGAACTCTACATTTATCCCACCTTGCCCAACTACTTTGATGGCTGGGCAGTGTCCGAGGCAGGTACGGTCGACGAGCCTGCCACTCCCATTGTTACCGTTCCAGCAACTGTGAGCGCTAACCCCAACGGCATCCAGTGCAACTGGCTTAACGCCGAGGCAGATGCAGACGGCATCACCATCTACCAGTATGTGCCCGGTGGACAAATCTCTGTTTACCGCCTGACCAAGGAGGAGTCAACAGCAACCAACGTTTACATCCTGGGCGAGGTGAATGACAAGGGCTGGGCAGCCAACGACGGCGTGCTCATGGACTATGATGCCGAGAACAATGTTTACACAGCTACCGTCACCCTTGACGGACGTGGAGAGAGTGGCGAGAACTACTTCAGCTTCACCACCGAACTGGCCAACGACAATGACGATGGTGGCTGGGCCTATATTCAGCCATTCCGCTTTGGCGCCGTTAGCGAGGGCGACTTCTGGTTCAGCAACAACATGTCAGGCTGGCCTTTGGGTCTAACTTATGAGAACGCCCAGGCCTTCCGCGTGATGGGCGGTGAGTACAAGCTGACGTTGAGTCTCGAGAACATGAAACTAACCATCGAGAACCTCAGCGTGAGCCACCTGCGTGGCGACGTCAACAATAGCGGTGACGTCAAGATTGACGATGTAACAGCTCTAATCGATTATCTGTTGAGTGGCAATGACAGTAATATCATCTGGATCAATGCTGACTGCAACATGAGTGGAGACATCAAGATTGATGATGTGACGTCACTCATCGACTTCCTGCTGAGCGGTGCCTGGAATAACTAAACCACAGCCTTTAAGCAATCTCAACACAGTGCGGGGGTACAGAGGTGCTCCCGCACTTGTTTTTGAGTCCTCATGCCGAAATTGCACATCCGTTTGTTGTCCTGTTTTCCGCAATGAGACACCCAAATTAAGATTTTGCAATTTCGACGAGCAA
>CAMVBJ010000049.1 GCA_947165675.1 uncultured Prevotellaceae bacterium | reverse complement strand
ATCGACGTCACCATCGACGAGGCCAAGGACACCCAGCTCGAAATCCCCTTCAAGGGCAACGTATCGCTCGAGAAGCTGGAGAAGGTGCTCAAGGAGAACCCCGGTAACGTCCCCTTCATGGTATTGACCGTGACCAACAACACCGTCGGTGGTCAGCCCGTGTCGATGCAGAACATCAAGGACACCTGCGAGCTGTGCCACAAGTATGGCGTGCCCGTGGTGATGGACAGCGCCCGCTTTGCCGAGAACTCCTACTTCATCAAGACCCGTGAGGAGGGCTATGCCGACAAGACCATCAAGGAGATTGCCCGCGAGATGTACTCCTATGTTGACGGCATGACCATGAGTGCCAAGAAGGACGGCCTCGTGAACATGGGTGGCTTCATCGCTACCAACCGCGAGGACTGGTACGAGGGCGCTAAGCTCTTCTGCATCCCCTTCGAGGGATTCCTCACCTACGGTGGCTTGAACGGCCGTGACCTCAACGCTCTGGCAGTCGGTCTGGACGAGAACACCGAGTTTGAGATGCTGGAGACCCGCATCCATCAGGTTCAGTACCTGGCCAAGAAGCTCGACGAGTATGGCATTCCTTATCAGCGTCCCGTGGGTGGTCACGCCCTGTTTATCGACGCCGACAAGGTGCTGTGCAACGTTCCCAAGGAAGAGTTCCCCGCTCAGACCCTGACCTGCGAGCTCTATCTTGAGGCAGGCATCCGCGGTTGCGAGATCGGTTACATCCTGGCCGACCGTGACCCCGTTACCCGCGAGAACCGCTTCGGTGGCCTGGACCTGCTGCGCCTGTGCATCGCCCGCCGCGTCTATACCGACAACCACATGAACGTGATTGCCGCCGCACTGAAGAACGTCTATGACCGTCGCAACGAGATCACTCGTGGCGTCGCCATCGAGTGGGAAGCTCCCCTGATGCGCCACTTCACAGTGAAGCTCAAACGACTGGGCTAAATATCAATAAAACTCAATACCATTAACTAATCAGAAGTGACGGCGGGGTACACACTCCGCCGTTCTTGATTTTTGTTAAGTCTTTCGGACTTGAGAAATTTTTATTATTTTTGTGGCTCAATTGTTCCATGATGGATAGATGGATTCGAGCCATAGCGTGTTACCTTGCCCTGATGACGTTGTTGCCAGGACATGCTCTCACGGCTTCCCGCGAATACAGCAAGTGGCTCAACCTGCCCGTGGAGCAATTGCTCGACATGGCCGACAAGGACTTCAATGACGGTAACAAGAAGGACACCGCGTTGATGTGCTACACCATCGTGGCCAACCGCTACGAGACCTCAATGTCGCGGGACCAGAAGGTCCAGTGCAAGGATGCCAACATGAGGCTGTGGTCGATCTACTTCTATGACTTCTACGACTATCCCAAGTGCTTTGACTGTCTGACGCGTGCTCTCGAGATTGCTGACGACGCTCAGATTGAGGATGCCAACATCTACTTGGGATTTGGCTGCATGTACCAGACCATCTCGGAGGAGTGCAGCAACTATGAGCTGGGCACCACGGCTCTGAAGTATTACCAGCAGGCGCTCGCAGTGGGCCTCAAGACCCATGACGACAAGCACACCGACATGGCGTGCACCGACGTTCTGGCGATGGCTCACACCCAGGGAGGCCTGACTCAGATCGATAGATCCTGGAACAACTACCTGCGGTTGCCTGAGGACAATGAGACCTGGATCCTGCGCCGTTACAACAAGATGCTATACCAGGCATTTCAGAGCATCGAGCAGCATCGTCTGGACGATGCCATTTCAATCTATGACAAGCAGTTGCAGCTCATCGACACGACCCAGTATTCACGCCTCATCTATTTCACCCACGTCGAGCAAGCCAAGGTTCACGCCATGCAGGGCAATTACCGCAGTGCCGTTGCCACATTGAAGCGATCCGAGAAGATAGCCCATGACCTGGAGATGAAGGACTGCAAGCTGGAGGTCTATGGCTTGATGACGCAATACTACCAGCAACTCGGTGATCACCAGTCGCGCGAACATTACTACAACCAGTACACCCTGCTCAAGGACACGTTGACCAACTACCAGCAGTTGGCCAGCGTGAGCGAGATGGAATTCCGCAACGAGCTCAAGGGCATGGAGCAGGAGATGACCGCGATGAAACAGCACCGCGAGGTGATGAGCATTGTCACCCTGGTTTCATTAGCTTTCCTGCTCGTGTTACTGGTGTTACTCTATCTCGTATATAAGAAAAACCGCCAATTGACCCGCTCCAACCAGTCGTTGTACCAGAAGAACGTGGAAATGCTGCGAGCCGAGGAGGAAGAGCGCCGCATGCGCCGCCAGTTACAGGACAAGGAACCGCCATGCCCCGATGGCGCAGGCGACAACCAGCCGGTTGCCGATGTCAAGTACAAGGGCAGCCACTTGAGCGACGAGGACAAGCAGCAACTGCTGGCACGCATCCAGGAAGTGATGGACTCCAATCCCGAGATCTTCACGCCCGACTTCACACTCGAGCGCTTGGCGACCCTGCTGGGCTCGCGGTACAAGTATGTGTCCCAAGTCATCAACGAGCATTATCAGCAGAACTTCAATACCTTCTTGAACTCCTACCGGATCAAGGAGGCCTGTAAGCGCATGGGCGATGTCAAGAATTATGGCAACTACACCATTGAGGCCATCAGCGAGAGCGTGGGCTTCAAGTCACGTTCGACGTTTGTCTCGTCGTTCAAGCGCATTACGGGGTTGACACCGTCGCAGTATCAGCATCTGGCACAACGCGAGGCAAAATGTTGAAAAAGTCGATGAAATCGAGCAAAAATCACCATTAGGTTGGCTCAAAAAGGGTGCTGTTTTGTGTAAATTGCCGAAATCCGTACAATTTGAAACGGTTAATATACGGTTTCGGGTTTTTATATTTTGTATTTTTGCGATGTGTAACTAACTGCGCTGTGCCATTTCACCCAGAGCTGACACAGCCATCATTAATCACCATTAATTATCAGGATCAATCAATGAGAAGAATTAGAACCTTACTCACGATGCTGGCGCTGGTGGCACTCATGTCTCCGGCAGCCGAGCAATCCACGACCTACAATGCAGCCCCCAAGTCTGTCAAGCAGGTTGTGAAGTCGCAGCAGAGGGCCAAGATGCTCCCCAAGCATGAGTCCTCATCAATGAAGAAGGCTCCGAGTGCCGACCAGTTCCAAGGATTGACGATGTATGTCAACTTGACCAACTCCAATGAGTGGGCTGGCTATGGTATCGGCTCGGTACCCTATGGTATCTACAGCTACACCATCGGTGACAACAGCGGTTTCCAGGCATTGGCAACCGACCTGCGTTACAACTTCATGGCCAGTGCGATGGGTCGTGACCAGCTTGTGGGCGCAAGGCCGATGGAGCTTTTCGGCGCGCTCAACGGTGTTGAGTACAACGGCTTGAGCCGTGAGGACTTCAGTGAACTGTGGGCTCAGGTCTATGACCAGATCGATTACAGCTTCATCCCCTCGGCAATGGCCTATGATGTGACCAGCGATGTCATCTATTCGATTCAGTACAACAGCGACCTCTCGGGCTTGAATTTGGCCAAGTGGAACCCCATTATCCGCATGTTTGAGACGGTGGCTCCGTGGCCCAATCAGTTCCAGCCGCTGACCTTGGGTTTCACTCCCAATGGTGAAATGTATTGCGTGGGCAGCGACGGTGAGTTCTACTTGCTGGACAAGAACGACGGCAATGCCCGCCAGCTGTTCACCCTTGATGTCGCTCCCACGATGTATGTGCAGGGTATGGGTTATGAGCCTCACAGTGGTTGCTTCCTGTGGATGGCAGTCACCCAGCAGGGCTCGGGCATCTATGCCATCAACCCCTATGAAGGCACGATGTCGCTCGTCGAGGAGCTCGACAACAACGAGCAGGCCCCGACGGTGTTCTTCAAGGACAACCAGGCTCCCGACATGGCTCCCGCAGCCGCTACCGACCTGGCATTCAACTTTGAAGGCTCATCGACCAGTGGCACCATCAGCTTCACCGTCCCCACGACAACCTACAACGGCAGTGCCCTGAACGGCAACGTGAGGATGACCATGTGGCTCGATGGCGAGAAGATTGCCGACTATGTGAGCGTCGCTCCTGGCAGCAAGCAGTCTTACAACCAGACGGTGAGCAACGATAACCACTATGTGTATGTGCTGTTCGAGAACGAGGCTGGTTACTCGCCTGTCAACAGCCTGTACACCTATGCCGGCTATGACACCCCGCTGCCCGTGACCAATGTGACTTTCACTGTCGAGAACGGCGTGAGCCACCTCACGTGGGATGCTCCCGCAGGTGGCGTCAACGGTGGTTACCTCGAGAACGTGACCTACAACGTCGTGCGCATGCCTGGCAGTGAGTTGGTTGGCCAGGGATTGACCGAATGCAGCTTCAGCGAGACCCTGCCCACCAAGATGGAGCGCTACTACTACATCGTCGCCCCGTTCAATGCCGACGGCAAGCGTGGCGATGACGCGATGTCCAATGCCATCTTGACGGGTAACGCCTTTGAGGCTCCCTACTTTGACGACTTCAGCGACGTGACCACCCGTGACCTGTGGACCATCGTCAATGCCAACAATGACCAGAGTGACTACGGCAGCGTCTATACGTGGCAATTCAACGACTACAGCTCTTGCTGGGGCATCTACACTGGCCCCTACAACATGGGCGCTGATGTGGATGGTGCCGACGATTATCTGATTTCGCCGGGTATCAACATCGAGCAGGGCATTTCCTACGCTCTGATCGTGAACATGCGCAACACCTTTGCCAACTACAAGGAGCGCGTCAGCCTGCTCGTGGGTACCGATCCGACCGACCTCTCAACCTTCCAGGTTCTTGCCGAGGATGATGCCTATGACGTGGGTGGAAACACCACACCGTGGGAAGTTGACTTCCAGATGCCCGAGACAGGCACCTACTACTTTGCCGTGCGCGTTTATACGTTGAAGGAGGATAATGCTTCGGGTATCTTTGTTTACTCGATGGCAGTGAACCAGTTGGGCAAGAACGAGGCTCCCGCCGAGGTGACCAACCTGACCATCATTCCCGATGCCGATGGTGAGATGGTTGCCGATGTAGCCTTTACCGCTCCCACCACCACGCTCGACGGCAGTGCATTGACCAGCAGTGCCCTGACCGCCAACATCTATCGTGACGGCACCGAGCAGACGGTGGCTCAGATCCCCGTCACCGCAGGAGGCAACATCACCTGGACCGACAATACGGTCGAGGGCGTGGGCGTCCACACCTATACCGTCTCGGTCAGCAACGAGGCTGGCGAGGGCAAGCGCGTGAGTGCCGAGGCCTTTATCGGCGTTTACACAGCCCCCTACACCAACGCATTTGACACCGAGGCCGACACCCGCGACTTCATCACTGTCAACGACTCGTCGATCTACAGTGGCAACGAGTACCGCTGGATCTGGTCCTCCTACAACCAGAACCTGGCCCTGGGTGGCTACGGCTACTTCGTTCAGCACCCGGTTGAGAAGATCTGGCTCTACATGCCCGCTATCAAGCTCGAGAAGGACATGGTTTACAACTACGCCTTCAACTGGACCTATAGCTCCTACAACCAGACTTGCCCCGGCTATGCCGGCATCGGCATGGCTGCCGACTCCACGGCCCAGACCCTCTATCCCGACCAGTTACCGTTCACCAACTATGGCGAGAAGGTGCTGATCCAGAATGAGGTGATTGCAAGCGAGACCGGCAAGTATTATCCCTCAATCCTGATGGTTGCCGATGTGGCAAGCAGCTACATCTCGCCCAGCATCGACGACATCACCATCACGCTCGTGGGCTCGGCCTTTGCCCCCTACAGCGTTGAGAACCTGAATGTCGAGAACGACAAGACGGGCTTGTTGAAGGTCAACTTTGCCTTCAATGCTCCCAGTGTGGACTATGCCCAGCGTCCGCTTGAGGGTCCCCTGACCGTCTATATCTACCGCAGCGGTTCGGCTATCCCCTTGAAGACGTTTGAGAACGTACAGCCTGGCGAGGCCCTGGAGTGGGTTGACGAGCAGCCCCTGCATGGCAGCAATTCTTACATCATCGTGGCCGAGAACGAGCATGGCCGTGGCAAGGTGAGCGAGGCTACCGTCTTTGCCGGTGTTGACGTTCCCGCAGCAGTTGAGAACTTCTGGATCCGCGGTAACGAGGACAACCAGAAGGCCGTCCTCACCTGGGACGCTCCCAGCGAGGTGGGCGTCAACGGTGGCGTAGTTGACGGTTCACTCATCTATACCATTGTCGAGTACTTCCCCGACGGTGCCACTCCCGAGGAGCAGATGGTCATTATCGGCACGACTACCGAGACCACCTTCACCGTCGATCGCGAGCCGACCGATGAGATGGAGATGCACTACTATGCTGTGATCGCATCGACCACGGCAGGCGTTGGACAGGCTGTCCTCGACGACATCGTCCTGGGCAAGTTGAAGGAGATTCCCTTCACCGAGTCCTTTGCCGATGGCTACCTCTACAGCACGGGTTGGATTGTTGATGCCGATGTGGCCAACTACGGCACCGTCTGGTATGTTCTGGCCGACAACAACGAGATGACGTCACAGGATGGTGACAACGGCTTCGCCATGTGCTACAATGGCAACTACTATAACAGTTACCACTGGTCAGACCTGGTAATGCCCAAGGTAAGGGTAGAACCCAACAAGGCTTATACCCTCTCGTTCTGGGCCTACATGGGTTACAGCTCGAGTGCTGCCGTAATGCCCACCCTGGTGGTTTCACAGAGCATTGATGACAACCCCTACGAGGAGTTGATGACAATCAATGTGACCGAGGGCAATGGCGAGTGGGTTAAGTTTGAAGTGCCCCTGACAGGTACCGAGATGGCCAACTTTGCTAAGGTAAGTTTCCGTGGCTACATGAGCACGATGAGCGAGCGCATCTGGCTCGATAACATCAGCATCACCAGCGAGGATATTCACACTGGCGTGAAGGAGCTCGACGTTCAGCAGCAGGTTGCTGCTGTCAAGGGCGGAATCAGCATCGAGGGCTTTGAGGGCCAGCCAGTGCGCGTCTTCACCGTCGATGGCCGTCAGGTTGACGCCTTCGTTGCCGATGGCAACCGCACCCTGTCGATGTCTCCCGGCATCTACATTGTGACCGTGGGCAAGCAGGCCTACAAGGTGAGCGTGAGATAATCTTCTCCAATCATTCATAATGATTACGATTGAGGGCGCAGCATCATTGCTGCGCCCTTTGTTTGGAGCGTCGGTATTGTCCCGTAATCCGAGGCATTGCCTCGGACCACGAGACAGCACCCCCATCGCGACCGGCGGGTTGCGGTTATTGACCTTCTTTCTTCTTGGCGTCGAGGTGGTAGGTGAACGAGATGCCGATGTAGTGGTGCAGTGTGTCCTGCCACTCGCTGGTCTGCTGATAAGCCGTCTGGCTGCTCCAGCGGTAGTCGTCCTGGTTGAGGATGTCATCGACGTAGAGACGGACTGTGCCCTTGTTTTTTAGGACTTTCCATGCGACGGAGGCATCCCAGAGCAGGCGGTTGCGGTTCATGCCGCTGGAGGCGTAGCCGTGCCGCATGGACTCGGTGAGGCTGGACGAAAAGACAAAGTTGCGGTAGTTGGCCTCAAACTCGATGCCGAAGTTGTTGTTCCACAGCGTGGTGTTCTGGATGGGCGACTGCGAGAAGCGCAATTGGTCGGCATTCACCTCGGCAAAGGCCGAGGCCTTGATCCAGTTGTGGTCAAACGACACGGTCAGTTTGTCCTTGGGGTGAACACTCGTCTGGCGGTTGAGGATGCGCTCACTGTGGGTGGGCAGCATGGTCAGGTAACCGTAGTACCGTCCGCCCATGACCTTGAGGTCGTTCTGCAGGCGGAAGTAGTTGCCCAGGCCGTGGTCATAGTTGAGGTTCACTTCCCACACGCGGTTGCCCGCCACGGTCTCGGGACGGCTGGTATAGACGTTGGTCGCCGGGTCATAACTGAGCGCCGTGACGTTGTTGTGGTCGGCTGTGGTATATTTGGCATTGAAGCCTATCGACAACTGCCTGCTCGGGACGATGGCCTTGTAAGCCAACTGAATCTGGTGGGAGTGGCTGTCCTTCAACAGGGGGTTGCCCTCGGTGATGAACAGCGGGTCGCTCAAGTCACGGTAGCCGATGGTCTGGAGCAGTTCGGGACGGGTGGTCCTGTAATTGTAGGTCAACTCCACGCTCATGCTGCGGTTCATTTTCCATGAGGCCTTGAGCGACGGCTCGACCTTGAAGCGGTTCCTCACGGCGGCGGTGTCAAGCAGGGCTCGGCGGTAGTCCTGGTGCTCATGGTTCCATGTCATGGACGCCTTGGGTTGCAGTTGCACCTGGCCGATGTTGACTGTCGAGCCCGCAATGAGGGTATGGCTGGTGTTGCGGTAGCGGTTGTTGAACGAGTTGGCGGCATCGGCCATGCCGTCGGTGGTGAAGTCGCAGTCCATCTTGTTGTTATCGTGGCCCAATATATACTCCGCAGTGAGCAGCCAGGCCTTGGTCAGCCAGCGCTCAAAGGTCATGTTTGACATCAGATTGAGCCGTGAGTAGGGCTCGATGGCCTGCTGGCTCAGGGTGGATGAGAGGCCACTGTGATGGTCGGTAATGGTGCGGTCGGCCCAGCGCTTGTTATTGCCGTCGGTATAGTTCAGTCCCCCTCCAATCTTGAAGGAGCCGTCCTTGATGAAGTGTGTCCAACTGCCCGAGGTGCGGATGCGGGTCTCGTGCCCGCGGGTGAGGGTGCCCACGTGCTGGTTGATCGTGGGCGCGTAGCCGTAGCCTGAATCCACCATCTGCTCGGTCTCCCGTCGGCTGATGGAGCGGTTGTAGTCGTAATCGGCCTGCGCCCACAGGAAGATGGTGTTGGCCGTGTCGGGCCTCCAGTGCATCATGCCTAAGATCGTCGGGTTGAGCTGGTGGCTGCGGTCAAAGCCCTCCACCTTGTTACGGCTCCGTGCCTCGCCGGGGAAGTAATTCTCGGTTTCGCTGCCCGAACTCTTCCATCGGTCGTCATGTGCCAGTCCGCCGCTGAAGCTGTAGAAGCTCTTCAGGGTCTTATCGCCCTGCTCGCGGCCCCAGTTGTGCTGGTATCCGCCCGAGATGCCTTGCTCCTGGCCCAGCCCGTTACCCGAATTGAGCGAGTATTGGTTCTGGTACCGCCTGTGCCGCTTGGCCACATTATTGGCGTCACCGAACACCATGACAGGATCCGACTTGGAGAGGCGGTTCATCGTCACCTCGGCCTCATAGTGGTCGCATGTTCTATAGGCCGCCATGGCGTCGCCATACCAGCGGTCGAGGAAGCCCGGCTTGACGGTCAGGTCCAGCACCATGTCCTCGCTGCCGTCGTCGTTGCCGGTGTGCTCCTTGAGTTCCGATGCCTTGTTGTAGGCCTTGATGTTCTGCACGGCCTCGGCGGGCAGTTGGCTCACCAGGTCGTTGCCGCCAAAGAGGCTCTCGCCGTCCATCGTCAGGCGGATGGGCTTGCCGTTCCACCACAGTTTGCCCTTGTCATCGACCTCCACGCCCGGCAGTTGCTTGATGAGTTCGTCCAGGCGGGCGCCCTGTTGCAGCCTGAAGGCCGACGGGTTGAACACGATGGTGTCGCCGCGCATCGTGAACCGTTTTGCATGGCCCGTGACCTCGACCATCTGCAGCATTTGGGAGGACATCTTCAGTTCGATGGCGCCGATGTCGAGTGTGTCCTTGCGGCTGTCGGACAGCGCCATGACGTTTTTCTTCTTGTAGTAGTAGCCCAGCATCGACACCGTCAACTCAACGCGTCCATTGCAGTTGAACGAGAAGCGCCCAAGCGAGTCGGCAATCACGGTGCTGCCCGAATAACTGGTTTCGCCGATTTGCTGCATGTACTTCACCGTTGCCCCTGGCAAGGTCTCCCGTGTGTCGGCATCGATAACGCGCCCAGTAATGATGTCAGCCTGGGCAAACAAAGTGCTGAAAAATAGCAAGATAGTTATAATAAAGTATTTCATAATAGGGTGTAGTGGTGGCCGTTTCATGTGTTGTTTCACATGAAACAATGGTTAAACTTATGGGATGGAATAGGTGTTGACCCTGAAAATCATTAATGCGAATTTCGCTGAGGCTTTGTCATCATTGTGACTCGGTAATATAACCGTGCTATCGCACGGGAAATTATTCAAATTATATTTAAAATTATCATTAATATCAATTATTAATTTTAATTTAAAAATTTGATTAATTTCCCGCCCGCAGGGCGGTTATTATTGCAGCATTTGAATGATGGCACTTCCTCCTCTTGAATTAGTAAAATTCGCATTAGCCCTGCAGGGTTCAGTGGCTTTTACTTCTTGATTTTGCTCTGGAGCAGATCGACCATGCTCTCGAGGAAGAGGAGTTCGTTCTCCTTGAGTCTGTTCGCGCCCTTGAGTTGCAGTTGCTTATAGATCGAGGCCAGTTGCTGCATGCCGATTTTCAGGTCGGTCTGGTCCAGACCCTCGGTGTCCTTGCACAGCTCGTAGAGCTTGGACAAGTAGAGGTAGCGGTTGCCGTTCTCCTGCACCTTGTTGACGTAGAAGAGCAGTTTCTTCATCCACGACTCGCCATCGGTCTTGCTTGAGGTGGAGAAAGAGTACACATGGCTTTGACCGTCCGAAAAACCCGAGAGCGCTCCCTGGGCCTTTTCCAGACTTCCTTGGGCTTTTTCCATGGCGCTCCGGTACTTCTCCATGCCCTCCTGGTATTTCTCCATGCCTGCCTGGAATTGCTCCATATACTTGTCGTAGTCGTCGACGTCGATAAAAACTTTCTTGGGTTTTGTGGGGGCATAGGTGGTGATCAGGCGGCCCGTGATGCTGTCGCCATGTGCTGCATCGTCCCACTCGATGGTGTAGGTCGTGCGGTGCTTCACGTTATCGGGAGAGATAAGACCCACGGTATAGCAATAGTCACACGCTAAGCCCACGATGATGGTATTCTCGGGGTTGTAGTAGAGGCGATAGCCCTGGAAGGTATCATCATGGTTGGTCCACCACAGGGTGTAGATTTCGCCCCTCAAAGCCAAGTTGTTTTCCATGTCGTCACCGAGTTGCTCATAGACCCGTTTGGCGTCGTTGAGCAGGTTCATGTTCTCGCTGCCGATGGTGAACTTGTACACGTCGAGTTGACCTTCCTTGACTCTGGTCTCGGGGTCGGTATAGGTGGTGTGCATCTGGCTGAGGTCCTCAAGCGGCACGGCGTTGACGATGTTGTCGAATGCTTGCTTCAGGCGGTCCTCATAGACGTTGGCGCTGGCCGTTGCTGGCACGAGCAGGGCGATGAGTGCCGCGATGATGGTGATATGATTAGTTGTTTTCATAATGCTGGAATATTGGCTGATGGTTGATTGTTCAAGTGGTTGTTCAATTCGTTCTCTAACTCTTGCTCGAGGTCGATGAGCACGATGCTGCCGTCCTCGTCCTGCACGGCACGGAAACCGTTGGCCTCCAGGTCGATGATAAAGGCGCGGCGCTTCAGGTCGGCCAGTTCGCGCTGCAAGCGCTCGTTCTCGCGGGCGAGTTTGGCATTCTCGGCCTGCAAGCGGCGGGAGCTGGAGGCTGGATTAACTGGACGGGCTGGACGGGGGACCGAGGCCGAGCCTCGACCCACAGGACTTGCCGGCGTGGCCGATGCCAGCTGCTGGGGCACGGTTTCCACAACAGGGGGCGTGGCGGGAACGGTGTCGTCATCCACCTGGGCGGTGACGGCGGGCGTCTCGGGCAGGGTGGAGGATGACGGCTGATGGAGCACGGCGGTCACCACGATGGCGGCGGTGATGACGGCTGCTGCGGCGATGCCCCACCAGCGGCGGCCCATCAGGGTGATCAATGGTGCGGGCTGGGGTTCCTCCATGGCGGGCAGGTTGCTGTCCTCCATGCCGCTGTCCAGATAGGTGAACATCACCTTGTAGTCCTGCCACTCGTCGGGGATATCGTCATGGGTGCTGAAGTACCCTCGCAGCGCGGCTTCCTCCTCCAGGGTGGTGAGGCCGTCCATGTATCTGTCGAGCAATGCGCCCGCTTGTTGTTGTGATAACTGTTTCATCGGGTTTCAGGTCCTTCTTGATTGTTGTATCTCGTTGAGTAACTGTCGGCGTGCCCTGGCCAGCAGGGTGTTCACGCTCGATGGCTGGATGCCCAGGATGGAGGCAATCTCCTGATTGGAGCGGTGCTCCACCTCTCGCAGCCTGAGAATGGCGTGCTGGGTGTAGGGCAGGTTGCGGATGTGCTGCTTGAGCCATCGCTCGTCCTCGGCTTGCAGCATCAGGTCCAGCGGGGAGGGGACCGTGAGGTCGGTGGCCTGGCGCTCGTCGAGCGGTAACGGAGGCTTGTGGCGCAACTCGTTCTGCGTCAAGTGGCGTGCAATCACCGTGGCATAGCCCTCGGGATTGTAGAGCCGGGGATCGTCACGCATCTGCCACAAGCGCAGGAGGGTCTCCTGGGCAACGTCTTCGGCGGTGTCGGCATCGGCCCCCGCTGCCGTCGATGCCTGCAATGCCAGCCGTCTGAACTGTGTCGCTTGTCGGTTAAATGCGTCTGTCGTCATTAATGTGTCAAATTGTTGTTTACACCCTAATAACACACAAAGATACCCTTTTTAAACAAAAAAAATGGAAAATTTTTTGCTTTTGTGCTTTTTGACATGGTGGACTTGCGGTTCCCCGTTGTACATTTGCCGCCAAGAAAAACTCAAAAACCGATACAAAACCCGTTTTTTTACCATGAAGAAAACACTCAACATAGAGTTTGACCCCGCCATGATGATGCTGGTGGGCGCCCATCTCAAGGCTGCCGAGCTGGGTCGCCTGTTCCGCGCCCTTGCCGCACACATGGCGGGCGAAGACGCTGGGCAGCACCTCACCAACTCGGCGCTCCGTCTCGCCTTTGCATTGTTAGGCCCCGCCATCGACGAGAGCCTGGAACGCCTGGCCACCAACCGTGCCAATGGGGCCAAGGGCGGGCGCCCGCGCAAGCAGCCGTTGCCCGTGCAGGTCGCTGCAAGTGCCGTAACCGAGGCCGAACCCACAAAAAAAAGCAAAAAAGAAGACCTTCCCCCCGCACCCCCTATAGAAGAAAAAAATAAAAAAAATAATTCTCCTGTTGTTGTT
Source organism: uncultured Prevotellaceae bacterium (assembly GCA_947165675.1). GTDB lineage: Bacteria > Bacteroidota > Bacteroidia > Bacteroidales > Muribaculaceae > Sodaliphilus. The sequence continues at coordinate 3,870 of CAMVBJ010000049.1, read as the reverse complement.
GCTGAACCGCGCACCCGCGAGGAACTGGAACAAGAGATCTTCAACAATGACCTCAAGGTGGAGCAGGCTTGCATGTCGCTCGGCATCACGCCCGACGAGTACCGGCAGATGGCGCGGGCAGTGCTCAACGAGTGGGACTTTACCGAGGAGGGTGACCGCAGTTACAAGCATCTGTTAAACTCACTGCGCATCAAGGCGCGTCAACACAAACAACAACCATCTAAACATCAATATCATGAAACAAGACTTAAAACTCGACGTGACATCACTGACACAGCGGCTGTTAGCTCAAAAGACTACGAGGGACCGTTTTAAATTTCCCTGCACGCGGGAGCAGGCCATCGACTTGCTCACGGCAGCCTACAAGGCCGAGGTGGCATTTCGCCGCCGCCAGTTCATCGCCGATGAGTACACGGCATCACACATCGCCCGGCTCGCCGATTTCCTCACCAGCGACACCTCCCGATTTGGGCTGATGCTGTGTGGCACCTATGGCAACGGCAAGACCACGCTGATGTATGCCCTGCGCTCGGCGACAAATCTGCTCAACCGTTGCGGGGAGTTCAACGAACGCCGGGTGGGCATCCGCATCGAGGATGCCCGTGACATCGCCAAGCTCTATACCGCCCGCGACCAGCGCCCCTACAACGAGTTCAAGCAGGCCGAGCACGTCATCATCGAGGACATGGGCAAGGAGCCTATCGAGCAGATGAACTATGGCACCGTGATCTCGCCTGTGGTCGAGATACTGGAATACCGTTACCACAACCAGTTGTTCACGGCCATCACGACTAACCTGACCCCGCAGGAGATACGCGCCAAGTATGGCAACCGCATCGCCGACCGCTTCAACGAGATGATGCAGGTCATCACCTTCCAGGACCAGACCTACCGCAAGTAAAGACTCCCTCCCAACGGTTCAAACAACCACAACAACTTTTTTAAAAAACAACTGAATATTCTGAAAGGTCTGGAGGCATCCGCGCTCTCTGGGGCTCACGCTAAGTCGCGAAGCCGCAAAGTTTTTTTAAAGTTGATTGCTCGCAAAGGGCTCGCAATCTGTGCGGATGCAAAAAAATAAGGTTGTAATTGTTGTTTAAAAGGTTGTTACGGTTGTCAAGGGGAGGGTATTACAAGGCGCCTTGCTCGATGCGGACGCAGATGCGCTCGATCATGGCGTCTTGCTTGTTCTTGTTCGGGTGGTAGCCCGCCTTGAGGCTCGCACCAAAGAATTTGCTGAAGGTCTGCCAGAAACCGGCTCTGAAGGTGCCCAGGAAGGCTTTCAGGATGCTGTAGCTGCTCTGGTTAGTCTCGCGGTTGATGAGCTTGATGAGCATCTTGCCCTGATTCTTGGTCAATTTCTTCATCTGAGGTTTGTATTGTGCAAAGAGCTCTTTCTCAAACCGCTTGAGATAGGCCTGCTTCTGCTTCTGGTTCTGGTAAGTATCGATGTACTCATAGGTTTCCAGCAGCGTGCTGCTGATGAGCTTGGCATAGGGTAGCGTCTTCTTGATGTCGCGCACGGTCTTCCAGTAGAACTTCTCCTCGGCCTTGTTGCGGAAGCGTTCGCGAGGGTAGATGGTGATGGGGTTGAAGACGATCATGGCCAGCGTGTCGCCCGTCGATGGCTCGATGAAGTGGTAATAGCCAGCAAAGGTCTTCTGCAACACCGAGGGTAACTCAATGTTGTCGAGCGGATCATTCACGGCAGGAGCAGCGTGCACCTTGGCCCCCGTCAGTGCCGTCATGGTCACGGCAATAGCTAATATGAGGAGTAAGTGTTTCATTTCCTGGCGGCAAAAGTAGGACAAAGAAATGAATCCCAGCAAGATTTTGATGTTAAATAGTCTTTATTGTATCATCGGTGTTACTTGAAGAGGCGGAGGAAACCGGCATAGGTCACCGTGGCACCAATGCAGGCACCCTTGACAGCCGGAGAGAAGTCGCTGCACTTGGCATAGGTGACAAAGGGGCTCACGCGCACCGATGACGTGTAATGGGCCTGATTGTCGCCGAAGGGGTTGTCCACCAGCTTGCCATGCAACTTGATGTCGATGTCCACACTCGCCATCCAGCCCAGGGAGTTCTCGTGGGTGGCGTTCACATGTTCAATCACAGGGCGCTCGACGCCCTCATCATCGGGCTCATACTTGATGTCGTTGAGATCCCAGGACAGGCGTTTCCAGCTCATGCCCACCATGGGGGTTACCGACACCTTGCCGTGACGCCACACCGTGTAGCCCACTTGCAGGCCGATGCCCAGCAGGGTGGGATTGGCCGTGGCATTGAGCTGCAAGTCGCGCCCCTGGTCATCAACGATGGCATAGGGGTTATCGTTCTTGAACGAGGGCTGGCCATAGGCGACGTCGGCCTTGATCCTGAATCGGTTCAACTCGGCGTTAAGGCCGCCCGTGAACAGGGCGCATCCCTTGAGGTCGTCGCTCAGTGATCCCGTGGGCAGCATTCCGCCCACACCCACCTGGAAGCCGATGCCCCAGCTATTGTACAACGACTCACCCTCCTGGGCACGCAGGGTGGCAGGAACCAGGGTCAATATCGCAAGAAGTATCAAAATCGTCCGTTTCATCGCATTTCTACTTGAGTTTACTATATAATAACGGACAAGGAGCCTTGAAATTGCATTTTAGGCTGTAGGTTATAGGCTGTAGGTTGTAGGCTGTAGGTTGTAGGCTATAGGCTGTAGGTTATAGGCTGTAGGCTGTAGGATTGCTGGCTCCTGATTATAGAATCACCACCACAGGCTGCGGTAATACTTGTGGTAGAGCGACAGGCCCTCGCTGATGGGCTTGAGTGATGCCTTGGCATCATGCTTGAGGTGGGCGAGGTCTTCCTCGTTGTTCCAGATGGCCTTGATGTAGGCCTTGTACTCGGGAGTGTCCTCCTCGGTCTGACATGCGATGCGCTCAAAGGCATAGATCATCTTGTCCAGTATCTCGATCCATTCTTCATGAGGCATTGTCAAGCGTGGCGTGCGCTCACAATGCTCCTTAAACACCATGAGTCGGGGCAGGATGAAGCGTGCAATAGTGATATCGAGGTCATAGAGCTCCTCGATGTTAATCGTCTGTGCGATAGCTTGGGGATTGTATTCGTTGTTCATAATTGTATTGAGAGGTTAATGAATTGAGGTAGCAATATTAATCATTTTCGGGGACATAGCCAAAAAAAAATAAGAAAATCTGCATTTTTTCTTTTTCCTGCCATAATAGTGATAAAAAATACAAAAAATATGAAAACTGACTGAAACTCTATAAAACTATGGATTATAAACCAAAAAATCACTACCTTTGCGACACTATGACGATACAAGAGGCTCAAGCGCGTGTTGACGCTTGGATTAAACAGTATGGAGTGCGCTACTTCAGTGAGTTGACCAACATGGCGGTGCTCACCGAGGAAGTGGGCGAGGTGGCGCGTGTCATCGCGCGCCGCTACGGTGACCAGTCGAGCAAGCCGGGCGATGACCTGGACCTGGCCGACGAGTTGGCCGACGTGATGTGGGTGGTCATGTGCCTGGCCAACCAGACGGGCATCGACCTGGATGCCGCCCTGGAGCGCAACTTTGACAAGAAGACCCGCCGCGACAGCCACCGTCACTTGGACAACGAGAAACTTACTAATTCAAGTTTATAAAGTAGCTATGCCACTTTATAAACTTGAGGTTAAAGGTTAATGGTTAAAGATGCCTTTTGAAATGTATGATGATGTAGGCTCTTGCTGGATTCTTTTTTAGATTTTCAAGCGACAATTCATTAAACATTAACCAGTGAGAAAGTTAACAACTGTCGAAACTAAAAATTACTAACCAATAAATAATATCAAGCAATTATGAGCAATCACGAACATGAA
>CAMVBJ010000048.1 GCA_947165675.1 uncultured Prevotellaceae bacterium | reverse complement strand
TCGAGATTGATCGCATCCCCAGGGAATTAGAGCCCCTTATCCAGGAGTTGCAGACCCGAGTTGGTAAATTGTATAGTTTTTAATCAATAATCAATAATAAAATAAGTCAAGATGAAGAAAGCTAATGTTATCATTTTGTTGTTGATGGCCACACTGGCCATGATGGCCAATGCCAACGTGATTGTTGACGACTTCAGTGCCAACATTTACGGTTGGAATGAAGGAGAAATTGATGGCGATATCGGCTCCATAGCGATTATTAATGGTCAGCTGGATATCAAGTCCAAGCATGAAGAAGTGGCACTCAAGACCCACTGCTATGCCCCAATCAATGTGGAAAAAGATTTCAGGGTCACGGCTCATGTGTTGATCGACAAACTCAAGGATGAAAAACAAGTGGGGTTCATTTTCAATTATCGTGATGATGGCAATTTCTATTGCTTTTCATTCAATGAGTATGCTGTGAGCTTCAGGCGTTTTGAAAACAATCAGGAGGTAGGAAGCTATCACCAGGGAATCAAGTGGAAAAAGAATAAGAAACTTGAGCAGGAGTGGACTTTGGTCAAGGAGGCCGATGAATTGGCGTTCATGGTTGATGGACAGGAAATCATACGCATCAGGTATATGCCTTTATCTTATTGTGGTATTGGTTTCTATACCATCAGCAAACAGAAGTTGACCGTCAAGAGAATTGAGTACAATCAGTAATCAATAGTAATAGTATCTTGAAGAGTTAAATCAAGAATACAGAATAGTAAATTGATGCACATCAATCACGTTTTTCAAATAACTATGAAAAAGTACTTTTTTACATTAGTGGTTTCTCTGGCTTCATTGATTACAATGAGCGCGCAAGAGATCAGGTATCAAGGAGAAGTAGACCTGGGCGCTTCAATCACAACCGACGGCTACCAGACTGGTCGTCCCGTGGCTAATTTCCGCACTATTCATGGTGCAAGAGTAGGTGATTATTTGTTTGCGGGACTCGGATTTGGCGCCGACTGGTATTTCTTTGATGAAGGAAGTAGTGGTGATGATTCGGAGGTCGTGGTGCCTGTTTTTCTTAACTTGAAGGGCTACTATCCTGTTAAAGATTCACTCTCACCATTCATCTCATTGGATCTCGGTTATGGCTTTGGGGTGACCCAAAGCATCAGCGGTGAAGGTGGCTTTGTGTTCTCGCCTGCTGTTGGCCTCCAATACCGGAAATTCCAATTCCAGATTGGTTATGAACGCCAGTCTATTTCTGGCATCACATTAGGTTCCTGCAATTTGAGATTTGGAGTCGTGTTCTGAATTTTTTGAAATACTATTTTTTTTAGCCTTGCGTATGTAAGGTTTGGTGCTTAAGTAAGGGCACTGATTAAAACAGTAGTGCCGGCGCGGTGAGGCGTCGGCACTAATTGATTTAGGTTGTTTCAGTTGTCAGCAGGTTGTTGCTGTTGTCTGAAGAAAGAGTGTTACTCGGCGGGGGTGATGACACCGTCGCGAACGGCCTTGTTGTAGTCGGTCTCGCGGGTGGGGATCATATAGCGCCACTCGTTCTTTTCATCGGGCCTGATGGTTACTGCCAGCGTGGTCAGGAAGTTGCCACCGTCCTCATAGGTGTGGCGAACGAGGGTGTCTTTCCAGACCTATAGGTCATTTTGCAGGCTGTGACAAGCCTTGAGGCCCGATGGCTATTGGGCTGAAGGGGATTTCAAGCGTTTCAGATGCAAAATCGTCGTTTGAAATCGCTCTATGGGTCAAATTGCAGGCTGAGACTTGCCTCAAAGCCCGATGTATACTATCTTCGTGGCCATTTGAAAAGGTGTAAAAACGGAAAGACATGAACAAAAAAATGTCCAGCCTGCTGCTCTCCGATAACCAAGCGTAATACAATTTTTTTTAATAATAGCTATTATGGGTAATATTTTTTTAGAGAAAATGCGGTTTTACTCAATAATCGGTATGCCTATGCATCCATTGGGTGCCTGAATATGCAACATAGCGCACACTGTGGCGGCGATATCGGTCATGTGGGTCAGGCGTGCCGTCTCGCCCGGGTTGATGTGCCAACCCATGAAGATGAGAGGAATGTGGGAATCGCTCTGGCTCCAGGTGCCATGATTAGAACCGTCCCACTCGGTTTTACCTGCATACACACCCGTGCGGGGCACGATATAGATCTCTCCGCTGCGTCCAGGGAAATAGCCCAGCTTGATGCGTTCCTTGAGGATGGTGGGGATGGGGTAGGAGTCAATGTTGGCGACATCGATGGCCCACTGGATTTCCTCAGGGGCTTCAAGCGCTTGGCACGCGGCCCGCATCACCTTGTCGTAATCAAGGCGGGCACTGTCGATGGCTTCGTGGTTGAGGTAGAAGGTGTATTCCATCTCCTCCTTGAGCAGCCGTTTCACGCCGAATTGCTTTTCCAGCAACGCGTTGGCGGCCACCAGGGCGTCAGGGTTATGCCAGCATGCACTCGGCAAGCCATGGGCTGCCATGCGGGGGTAGCTGTGGGTGCCACCATGGTCAGCACTCAGGAATAGCAGGTAGTTGCCACGGCCGATGCGTTGGTCCAGCAGGTCGATGAAATGGGCAATTTCGCGGTCCAGTTGGTAGTAGATGGAATCGACCTTGGGCGAGTGGTTGCCAAAGTAGTGGGCACACATGTCGGTGTTAGATACGCTGATGGCCAGCATGTCGGTGGTTTCGCCCTGACCCAGCCCCTCGTTGATGAGAGCCTGCTCGGCCATGGCAAAGGTCATGATGGTGCCCATGGGCAGATTGTTTAGGTCCAGTGAGAGTTCGTCACGGTGCTTCTTGTTGAAGTCGCTCACCCACTTGGGTAACTTGTCGCGATAGTAGGTGCTGGTGACAAACGACTTGCTGCCCTTGTCAAACCAGTAGGCTCCCGTGGGGTGGTGCCCTGCCGGGAGGATGGCGGCACGGTCCTTGAGGGCGATGCCCACAACGCGGCTCTTGAAGTTCGTGGCCAGCTGTAGCTGGTCGCCGATGGTGGTGGTGATGAGGTTGCGGGGCGACTTGCCTCGGGTCTTGTCGTTACCGCCCACGCCACGCTCGCTGTCGTCCTGCACACTGGTCACGTTCTTGCCGTTAAGCATGAAGTTGTTGCCTGCAATCCCGTGAAAGGCGGGCGTCGTGCCCGTGTAGATAGAGGAATGCCCCGCAGCAGTCACTGTGGGCACGTAATCGATGATCGTGTTGTTACACAGGTAACCGTCCTGGAGCAAGGTCTTGAAGCCGCCTTCGCCCCACTGGTAATTATAGAGGTAGTCCCACCTCATCTGGTCCACAACCAGGCCCACAACGAGCTTGGGCCTACTGGGCTGCGCGCTGACACACAACGCCACCGCAGCCATCAATACAACAATAAATCTCTTCATATCTCTAAAACAACGATTAATGTGATAAAATTGAAAACAAGAAGTACAAGAAGTACAATTATTTGAAATCGGCAATAGGTTGAAATCGGCAATAGGGTTAACTCCTGTATTTGTGTACGAGTCGACCGTAAACATCAAGGATGTCTCTATCCTCTCTGTCATAGAAATATCGTTGAATGTCAACGTTTTTAGGCGCAAAATTCACTAAAATTCCACATGGTAGGTTGAGTAGTCTCATGTAATTGAATAGTTGGGCACGGTGATTGGGGCTCAAAGCATCGACCGATTTGCACTCCACCACTATGTCCCCCTTACAGAGAAAATCCACCCGATAGTGGGTATTCATGGCCTTACCGTGGTAAGTAGGGTAAAAAGTGAGTTCTTTCTCATAATGGATGCCTGATTCCTCGAGCTGAATCTGAAATCCTTCTTGATAGCAGAACTCGTTGAGACCGGCGCCCAACTCCTTGTGAACTTCATAGAGTGCCCCCACGACATCATAGATGTGACCTTTCAACTGGTGTATGTCAATCATTGTCAGTCATTGATTTATTAATTGTATTTTTTGTATTTCTTGTTTTTAAAAACTAAGGGTTAAGGGTGGCGGGTGGTGCCGCGCACGACGAGGCGGGTCTTGACAATGCGTTTCTCGGCGTGGTCGGCAGGGAGAGTGCCCTCGACCAGGCCGATGAGGATGTCGGCAGCTTCCTTGCCCACCTGGGTGCCACGCTGCTCAACCGTCGTCAACATCGGGTCACACACCGTGGCACGGAAACCGTTAGTGAAGCCACAGATGCTCACCTCATCGGGCACCGAGAAGCCCAACCGCTTCACAACCGACAGGATGCCAATGGCGGTTTCGTCGTTGACGGCAAAGAAGGCGTCAGGCCGTTGCTCCATGCGCATCATGGCAGGGGTGATGCGCTCGGCGTCGGCGCGGTTGTCGCAGATGCGCACCAGCGACTCGTCAAGTGCCAGCCCATACTTGTACAAGGCGTCGCGGTAACCATTAAAACGGTTTTTGGCAATCTGCATGCTCATCGGGGCGCCATAGAAGGCGATCCGCTTGCAACCCGTTGTGATCAAGTGGGAAACGGCATTGAGCGTCCCCATGTAGTCATCTACCACCACACGACTGGCATTCAGGGCGGGACAGATGCGGTCATAGAACACCAGCGGCACGCCCGCTGCTTCCAGATGCTTGAAGTGTTCGTAATGCTCTGTGTCTTTGGCTTGGGACACGATGATGCCACACACCTTGTTCTTGAGCATTGCCTCACAGATCTGCACCTCGCGTTCATAGCTCTCATTGCTCTTGGCCACTATGATCTGGTAGCCACGGGCCGATGCTTCACCCTCAATGCCGTCAAGTATCGACGAGAAATAGTAGTGCACAAGCTCTGGCACTATCACGCCGATGGCGTGAGAGGGATTGCGGCGACTGTGACGCAGCTGCTCAGCTATGACGTTGGGAAAATAATTGTGCTCTCGCGCATACTGCTGTATGACTTGACGGCGCTCGCGCGAGATGCTGGGGCTGTCGCTCAGGGCGCGAGAAACAGTAGCTACCGATACACCCAATTCACGGGCGATATCCTTCATTGTCATGTGTCTTTTGTCATCCATCTGATGGTTAGTTTTTACTTGAGTTGGTTAATGAATTAGTGTGAAGCATTTTGACTTGTCACAGCTGCGAAATTAGCACAAAAAAATGGATTGCGCAAACGATTGCATTTATTTAGTCAAAAATTTAACATTATAAAAAAAGAAAAATAACGTCAAAATTTCTATTTTTGCCCTGTTTTAATTGCCTTAAAATGGCCATTAAAGACCATCAGGAGAAAACGGTACTCCTGGATAAAGTGTTTAAGGTTGAATTCAAATTATTGATTACCAACATAATATTAACTTTAAAAATTAAAAAATGAAGCAGGTAAACATCAGAATTCCGTTTAGGATTCTCACCCTCGTGATGGGACTTTTCCTGTCATTGGGAGCCTATGCACAGATTACTGTGAATGGCATTGTTAAGGATGCTACCGGCGAGCCTGTCATCGGCGCGAGTGTTCGTGTCGTTGGCACCCAACAGGGTACGGTGACCGACTTTGACGGTCTCTTCACCCTCGAAGGCGTGCCTCAGGACGCCAAGCTCCAGATTTCGTCGATTGGCTATGACACCCAGGAGGTGACCGCAGCCAGCGACATGGTAGTAACCCTTGCCGAGAGCACCCAGATGCTTGAAAATCTGGTGGTCATCGGTTATGGCGTCGTTAAGAAAACCGACTTGACGGGTTCGGTAACGGCCCTCAAGCCCGATGCCAAGAACAAGGGTGTCGTTGTTAGTGCCCAGGACATGCTCGGCGGTAAGATTGCCGGTGTGAACGTCACGAGCAACAGTGGTGAGCCTGGTGGCGGTGCAACCATCCGCATCCGTGGTGGTTCGTCACTGACGGCCAGCAATAACCCCCTTATCGTTATCGATGGTATCGCCATGGATAACAATGGAGTGAGTGGTATTTCCAACCCTCTGTCACTGGTGAACCCCCAGGACATCGAGAGCTTCAACGTGTTGAAGGACGCTTCGGCAACCGCCATCTATGGTAGCCGTGGTTCTAACGGTGTCATCATCATCACGACCAAGAAGGGTCGCCGTGGTCAGCGCCCCAGCGTTTCCTACAATGGTAATGTGACCTGGAGCATGAAGAAGAAGACCATCGATGTAATGGACGGTGACCAGTTCCGTGAGTTTGCTGCCAAGATCTTTGAGGGCAATACCCGTGGTGACAACGTGCTGGGTTATGCCTGGCGCGATGCCTATGATGCTGATGGCAAGCTGACTCCCGTGAGACTCCGCAACTCAGTTGTCAATGGTAAGGTGGTCCGCGTGGCCCCCGGTGATGTTGTCCTGCCCGACGGTTACACTTGGGCTGAAGGCGACAATCACTCGGGTGTTGTTGATCCCCTGCTGGGTGATGCCAACACCGACTGGCAGAACGAGATCTATCGTACCGCTTTCAGCCACGATCACAACTTGACCGTTGCTGGTTCGGTTGGCCAGATCCTGCCCTATCGTGTGTCGCTGGGTTTCACCGACCAGCAGGGTATCCTCAAGACCTCAGACTTCAAGCGCTACACCGTGGCTCTGAACTTGAATCCCTCGTTGCTCGATGACCACTTGACCCTGAACCTGAATGGTAAGCTGGCTTGGACCAAGTCCACTTGGGCCGATGGTGGTGCCGTGGGTAATGCCGTGCGCATGGACCCGACGCAGCCCGTCCGCAGCAATGACCCGAAGTATGATGGCGTGGGTGGCTACTTTGAGTGGCTGCAGATCAATAATGCTGATCCCGCTTGGCCCTACACCAAGAACACCAATGCCCCCTACAACCCCGTGGCTATGCTCGACAATCATGATAACACCGGTAAGACTCACTCGTTTATCGGTAGTGCCGACATCGACTATAAGATTCACGGTTTTGAGGACTTGAGACTGCACTTGACCCTGGGTGGTGACTTCACCGGCGGTCATGGTCACAACATCAGCACCTGTTACTCTAACACGGCCAACTACTGGGGCAGCACAAGCTATTACACCCAGAGCAAGGAGAACCTGCAGTTGAGTACCTACGCTCAGTACTACAAGGACTTCAACGAGAAGCATCACTTCGACATCATGGCTGGTTACGAGTGGAGCCACTATTGGCGCAAGGAGTTCAACGAGTCATGGGGAACCTATCCTATGAACTCGGCTCTGTTCTTCACCCAGACCGATGCCGACAACGGCGCTCTGGTTGTTGAGCCCGGTCGCTGGATCCCCGGCGCTACCTATAAGGTGGGCGACTCGATGGCTGGTGCCATCCGTGCCACTGGCGTTTACCGCCAGAATAACGGCCTCGGTTATCGCACCGAGAACTATCTGATCTCGTTCTTTGGCCGTATGAACTACTCCTATGCTAACCGTTATCTGTTCACCTTCACCATGCGTGAGGACGGTTCGTCTCGCTTCAGGAAGCACTGGGCTATGTTCCCCTCGGCAGCATTTGCTTGGAAGATCAGTGAAGAGGCCTTCATGAAGGATGGCGCTTTCAGTGACTTGAAGCTTCGTCTGGGTTGGGGTAAGACCGGTCAGCAGGATGGTATCGGCGACTACAACTACTTTGCTACCTACGTGATGAGTAACGGTAGCCAGGGTTCCTATTATGATATCGCTGGCAACGGTAGCAAGGCAAGACCCAGTGTTTACAACCGTGACCTCACTTGGGAAACCACTACCACGACCAACATCGGTCTTGACTGGGGCGTGATGAACCAGCGTCTGAGCGGTACCATCGACTGGTACTACCGCAAGACCACCGACCTGTTGAACTGGGCTCCGCTCCCCGCGATGACCAACTTCAGGAATGCTTACTATCAGAATATCGGTTCTATGCGTAACACCGGTATCGAGTTTGCCATCAACTGGAAGGCCATCTCGACCAGTGATCTGTTGTGGAATATTGACTATAACTTGACCTACAACAGCAATAAGATCACTGAGCTCATCAATGATGATCCCACCAACATCGTTCCCACTGGCAGCATCGGCGTTAATGGTAATGCCGCTGCACACGCCGTTGGACATCCCATGAACACCTTCTATGTTTACCAGCAGGTCTATGACCAGAATGGTAAGGCTATCGAGGGTCAGGTGGTTGACCGCAATGGTGATGGCGTGATCAACGACGCCGACAAGTATTTCTATAAGTCTGCTACTGCTCCCGTGACCATGGGCTTGTCCTCACGTCTGGACTGGAAGAACTGGGACTTCGGCTTCAGCCTGCGTGCCAGCATCGGCAACTACTTGTTCAACAACGTGATGCAGGGCTACCACAACGTGAGTGGCGCATCCGTGTTTGAGGAAGTCAGCGGTTTCTATCTGAACAACCGTCCTGTGGCTTCGGCCGAGATGGGTTGGCAGACCTATAACAACCACGCTATCTTCAGTGACTACTGGGTACAGAATGCTTCCTTCCTCAAGTGTGACAATATCACTCTGGGTTACAGCTTCAACAACCTGTTCAAGGGTGGCAGCTACAACGGCATCGGTGGCCGTGTTTATGCTACTGCCAGCAACGTGTTCTGCATCACCAAGTATGATGGCATCGATCCCGAGGTATTCGGTGGCATCGGTGGCGACATCTTCCCCCGTCCCATTTCGTTCATCCTTGGTCTGAGCCTGAACTTCTAATAGAGTTGACACATTATTATAATATTTCATTAAATTGATAACAATGAATAAGATTTTTAAATATATGCAATGTGCAGCTGCGGCTCTGTTGATCGCTGGTGGTCTGACCTCCTGTATCAACGACCTGGATGTGACTCCCATCGACCCCTCATTGCAGAGCGATGTCACTCCCGAGCAGTTGTTCAACAAGTGCTATTCTGTCTTCGCTACCTCCGGTAACAACGGTGGTGACGATAATGTTGACGTGGATGGCTTGGATGGCGGTTTCCAGCACAAGTATCGCCAGTTGTGGAACTCCAATGAGTTGACAACCGATGAAGCCATCTGTGGTTGGGGCGATGAGGGTATCCCCTCCTATTGCCACAATAGCTATGATGCCAGCCACCCGATGCTGCGTGGTTACTACTATGGCCTGTGCATCGGCATCACCTTCTGCAACCATTATCTTGATGAGTATTCAGACCACGATGCCACAATGACTGCCGAGGTTCGCTTCCTGCGTGCCTTCCAGTTCTATCTGTTGACCGATGCCTTTGGCAATGTTCCCTTCTTGACGACGGTTACTACCGAGAATCCCGAGCAGCGCACTCGTCCCGAGGTGTGCCAGTTCATCGAGAGCGAGCTCAAGGCCATCATCGGTGAGAATCCCGACGATAACGCTTATATCCTCAATGACCCCACTCCCAAGAAGTACGGTCAGCAGGGTTATGGCCGCATCGACAAGGCTGCCGCATGGCTGCTGCTCTCGCGTCTATACCTCAACTCCGAGGTTTATACCGGCACTGCCCGCTGGGCCGAGGCTCGTGACTATGCCAAGAAGGTGATGGACTCCAACTACAAGCTGCTCACCACCGGCTACGCCGGCACGGGTATCGACGGCGTTTACCGCGAGTTCACTCCTTATCAGATGCTGTTCATGGGTGACAATGGTACGACCGATGCTGCCTACGAGGCAGTCTTCCCCGTTATCCAAGATGGTCTGCGCACCACTTCCTATGGTGGTACCAACTTCTTGATCGCTTCGACCTTCGACAGCGATATGCACCCCTACATCTATGATGCAACCGAGGTCAATGGCCTGTATAATAACAACACTTGGGGTGGTAACCGTGCACGTCCCGAGCTGGTTCGCCTGTTCTTCCCCAACGATGACGCACCTGTAGGCCATGCCTATGATGTGACGTTTGCTGCTGGCGACGATCGCGCCCTGTTTGAGACCGACGGCCGCTTCCTCAATGTGGAAGATGAGTCTAACTTCAAGTATGGCTATGCTGTTGCCAAGTTCACCAACTTCAAGTGTGACGGCAGCAAGGGTAGTGACAACACCTTCCCCGACAGCCATCTGCTCTACATGCGTGTGGCTGAGGCTTACCTGAACTATGCCGAGGCTCTTACCCGCCTGAATGGTGGTACTGCTCCAGCCGAGGCTGTCGCTGCTATCAACGCACTGCGTGCCCGCGCCCATGCAACTCAGCGCAACAGCTATACGCTCAACCAGATTCTGGATGAGTGGAGCCGCGAGTTCTACTTCGAGGGTCGTCGTCGCACCGACCTGATCCGCTTTGGCAAGTTCGGTGGCAATACCGATTATCAGTGGCAATGGAAGGGTGGCGTCTATGCTGGTCGTGACTTCGAGGCATTCCGCAACGTGTTTGCCATTCCCACCGATGATATTATCGCTAACCCCAATCTTAAGCAGAATCCGGGTTATTAATGTCTAATAATTAAAAGCTTTCAGTTGTCAGTCCTAAGTTGTCAGCCGCATCCGCGCTCAACTGAAAACTGAAATCTGAAAACTGAAAACTAACTAAATGACAATAAGAACATGAAAAAGATATTATTATCATCACTGATGCTGCTGAGCATGACTCTCGTGTTCACGGCTTGCAACGATGACCGCGATTCCAATCCCACGCTGGTGCAGCCCGCCACCTTCACGCTCAACAATCCCGTGAATACCCTGGTGGACCTGGCAGCGTCAACGGGAATCCCCTTTGAGTGGTCTCAGCCCGATTACGGTGGCTGGCCCGCTGCTGTAGAGTATCAGCTTGAGGTGTCTCCCACCAATGATGAGAATAGTTGGAAGGTTTCGACCGATGAAGCCGCTGCCGACGAGACTGGTGCGACTGTTGCCGACTATGCGATCCTTCCCTCGTTCTATGCATCTTGCAAGGGCGTGATGCTGGCCGATGAGCTGGCCAAGGCGCTGGTGCAGATCTGCCAGTGGGATGAGAATTCAGTTCCCGAGAAGCAGACCGTCTATGTGCGCTGCAGTGCTGTGACCCCTGGTGCAACCAAGGTTTACTCCAATGTGGTTAGCCTCGAGGTTAATCCTTACTACATCGAGCTTGCCGACGCTCCCATCGAGTTGTGGTATCTCGTGGGTGAAGGCATCGGTTCGGCTGACTGGGACAACGGCGCTGGTAGCGTCGCAACTGGTGGCTTGATCCCGATGTATCCTATCGCTGGTAACGAGTATGATAAGCGCACCGGTCAAGGTGAGATTGAATATGCTGGCTACTTCCAGGCAGGTAAGGGCTTCAAGCTCGTCAAGATACCTGGCAAGTGGGATGACCAGTGGGGCAAGAATGGTGATGACTTCGTGAAGAACGACGGTGGCAGTGGTAACATCACTGTTGACGCCGATGGTTACTATCGCATCCGCCTCAACACCGCAACCGACGAGCTCGTTATCGAGCCGTTTGATGGCACTGTCGGTGTTCACACCATGATGGGTATGCCTGGCGACTATCAAGGCTGGGATACTGGCGCTAACCTGATGAACGCCATGAGCACCAACGTCGAGAACCATGACTGGTACTTGATGAGTGTGACCTATGAGGACACTGCACTCAAGTTTGCTGCCGACAATGCTTGGGATGTGAACTGGGGTGGAAATGACTTCCCCTATGGCATTGGTTCTCAGAATGGTCCTAACATTCCTATTGCCGCTGGCACCTACAATGTGTTCTTCAACGATATCTTGGGTACCTACAACTTTGTTGCGGTAGAGTAATTAATAACTAAAAACTAACAACTTAAAACGATGAAGAAGTTTTTATATATTGCTGCAACCGCCTTGTTGCTGACAAGCTGTACCGAGGATTTCAAGGACTGGGCCGATCCCCAGAGCAATCCTCAGGCCGAGGTGGTGAGCTTTGGCACGGGTTCGGTGGCCAGCGTTGACGTGATTGACTTTGCACAGATTCCCGACAGCGTCGAGAAAGTCAAGGTGTGTGACATCACTGCTCCCTCCACCAACTATGATTCCTATACTCCCGAGTACTACATCTACCTGAATGGCCAAGAATTTGTTCTCGACCTGGAAGGCTACATGAATGCTCAGGAACTGGAGTCTTATGTCGTATCGGTGTTTGGACAGGCTCCTGAGGTGCGCACCCTCACTGCCAAGGTGAAGAGTGTCATGACCGACGGAACTACTGCCACCACAATCTGGAGCGATGAGTTCAACGTGAGTGTCATTCCCGATGCTCCCGTGATCTCGAGTGCTTACTACTACATCGGTACCAGCAATGGCTGGACTCCGTTTGACGCTACCTACAAGCTGGACAATGGCGGTGGTGATGTTTATGCCAATCCCGTGTTCACAGTGATTATTCCAGCTACGGGCGAGGATAACTGGTTCAAGATCTATCCTCAGGAGACCATGGACGTTGCCGAGGGCGACTTCTGGGCATCTAACTTCATTGGTTACCCTGTGAATGGTGAGAACGAGATGAGCGGAACCTTTGTTGAGGGTGTCAACGATCAGGTGGCATTCTCGTTCAAGATTCCCGCAAGCGCTGATGCTGACAAGTATCGCTTGACCTTCGACATGATGAACCGCACCTTCACCTTCGAGCCCCTCAAGGATCTGGGCACTCCCGACTTGTGGTATCTCGTGGGTAGCTGCATCGGTGACGGCTCGTGGGGCAACTCGGCTGGCAACGAGGGCGTGGGCTTGATTCCCATGTATCCTCAGACCGATAACTACTCGATCAACACCTACGTGGGTTACTTCCCCGCTGGACAGGGCTTCAAGCTCATCCACACTCCTGGCAGCTGGGACGAGCAGTGGGGTCAGAAGGATGGCGTTCTCGTGAAGAACGACGGCGGTAGCAGTGACATCACCGTGCCCGAGGATGGTTACTACCAGATTACCTACGACATGCAGATGGACGTGCTGACCATCACCAAGTATGCTGGCGCAGTCAGTGTTTACGACATGATAGGTATGCCTGGCGCTTATCAGGGCTGGGATCCGGGCGCTACGCTGATGACTGGCATGAGCACCACCCACGAGAACCACGACTGGTACATCAAGGGCGCAACCTATGATGCAACCGAGCTCAAGTTCGCTGCTAACGGTAGTTGGGACATCAACTGGGGTGGTGCCGCATTCCCCCTGGGTATCGGTGAGCAGAATGGCCCCAATATCCCCGTTGCTGCTGGTACCTATGACGTGATCTTCAACGACATCCTGGGCGAGTACTACTTTATTGCTAAGTAAACACTTGCCGTTGTGATAAATTGATTTGGCGGGGGCGCACTACCGTGGTGGTGCGGCCCCGCCAACTGTTTTCGGCTCGTATATGTCCCTGCAAACGATTGCACAGTGATTTTTTGTAGAGATATTGTATGATAATTACTTGGTTTGAGGATAATTTGCTATATTTGTGGAAAATATAACCGATTAAAACAATACAGACTATGAAAAAGTTTTTTACTACAGCACTTGTCTTGATGTTGCCATTGCTCATGATGGCACAGGGATGGCCGTCACAGTATGATGGCGTGATGTTGCAGGGTTTCTACTGGAATTCCTATAGTGATTCTCGTTGGCCCAAGCTGGAGGAGCAGGCCGATGAACTGGCTGAGTTCTTCAAGCTCGTGTGGATTCCCCAGAGCGCTCAATGCAGCAACAGCACCTCGATGGGATATGATGACCTGTACTGGTTCACCAACTATAATTGCTCGTTCGGTAATGAGTCGCAGCTGCGCTCGTTAATCAACACCTTCAAGGGCAAGGGCATCGGTACCATTGCCGACGTCGTGATCAATCACCGCGCCACTATCAATGACTGGGTGACTTTCCCCACCGAGGTCTATAAGGGCGTGACCTATAAGCTGCTGCCCAGCGACATCTGCCGTGATGACGATGGTGGTGCAACCCAGACCTGGGCAAGCCAGAATGGCAAGACCCTGAGCAACAATGTTGACACGGGTGAGGACTGGGGTGGCATGCGTGACCTGGATCACCGCAGCGAGAATGTGCAGAACAATGTCAAGGCCTACTTGAACATGCTGCTCAATGACCTGGGCTATGCTGGCTTCCGCTACGATATGGTCAAGGGTTATGCTTCCATGTTCACGGGTACCTACAATTCCTATGCTAACCCCGAGTATTCAGTGGGTGAGTACTGGGATGGCAACCTGAGCGCTGTCAAGAACTGGATTGATGGAACCAAGGTCGGTGGCGCCGTGCAGAGCGCAGCGTTCGACTTCCCCTTCCGCTACACCATCCGTGACGCGGTCAACAATAGCAATTGGACTAACTTGGGCGGTAGCAACAAGGGCCTGTGTATGGAGGCCAACTATCGTCGTTACTCGGTTACCTTTATCGAGAACCATGATACTGAGTACCGCAGTGCAGCAGAGCAGCAGGATCCCATCCGCAACAATATCGAGGCCGGTAATGCCTACATGCTTGCTATGCCTGGCACTCCCTGCATCTTCCTCAAGCACTGGCTGGCCTACAAGGAGAGCATCAAGCAGATGATTTATGTTCGTCAGCTTGCTGGTATCACCAATACCAGTCAAACCGGTAACATGGCGTCTAACTCATCGAGCAACTACTACGTGCAGCGCACCGTCGGCACCCGTGGATCTGTGCTTGCAGCAATGGGTAGCACAGCCTATACGATTCCCGCCACGTTTGTTGTCGTGGCCAGTGGCCCCAACTATCGCTTGGCGTTGAGCAAGACCACCGAGACCGCTTGGGCCAGCAAGCCCAGTGGTGAATATGAGGGCGCCTTCAATGTGACGCTCACTGCTGTGAGCCAGACCGACGGGGCACAGCTCGTCTATACCCTCGACGGCAGTCAACCCTCTGCCAGCAATGGCACCAGGGTGGCAAACGGAGCCAACGTGAACATTAGCAATACCACAACCCTTAAGGTCGGCTTGCTGATCAATGGCGCAGTGAGTGGCGTTATCACTCGCAAGTACACCATCGACAATTCGGTGTTTGAGCCCTACGAGATCACCGTTTATCTCAAGGATCCCACTGTGGCTCCCAACAACTGGAGCACTGTCAATTACTATACATGGGACAGCTCCAATAATCAGTTCAATGGTAACTGGCCTGGTCAGCCTGCAACCGACACCCAGGTGGTGAACGGTGTCAAGTTCTATTACAAGAAATACCAAATCACTGGTAAGGACTACTACATGAACTTCGTCTTCAATCAGGGCCCAAGTAATGTCCAGACCGAGGATGTGACCTACGTCAACAAGACCTCCTTCTTTGAAGTAACCAGTCAGACCAACAAATACACGGTTAAGGATGTTACCGATCAATACCTGCCCTATATCTCTGTTGTCAAGGGTGACGTTAACAATGATAGTGAGGTGAATATCGCTGATGTGAATGCCTTGATCGACATGATTCTGTCTGGCAATGTTGAGTTGGTAGGTGATGTCGATGAAGACGGCGAGGTGGGCATTAGTGACGTGAATGCTGTGATTGACATCATCTTGAATTCATAAGCATTTCTATGAATAATCTATATAAAAGCTTTTTATTAGCAATGGCACTGGCGCTGACTTCTCTCAGCGCCAATGCTGCTGTGAGGGGTGATGTGAACAGTGACGGTGAGGTCGGCATCAGCGACGTTAACGCCATCATTGACATGATTCTGACGGCCAATCCCGAGGTGGCTGGTGATGTCGATGGTGACGGCGAGGTGGGCATCAGTGATGTCAATGCCGTTATTGATTTGATCCTCAATGGAGGGGAACAGGAGTACAATGGCCCGTTAGTGGGCGGTGACATCTCGATGTTGACCAAGTATGAGGCCCATCAACACATGGCGCTGAACTATGGCGTCAGGACGGCTCATTATTACGATAGGAACGGGCAGGTGATTGACGACGTGATCACTTGGGCCAAGCAACAGGGCTGGAATGCCGCTCGTGTGCGCTTGTTTGTCAATCCTGCCAATGCCTCGGCGACCGACAAGGGGCAAGGCGTCATTCAGAATTTGGACACCGTCAAGGTGCTCGGTCGTCGCATCAAGGCTGCTGGCCTCAAGTTCATGCTCGACTTCCATTACAGCGATAGCTGGGCTGACCCCGTCAAGCAATATACGCCTGCCGAGTGGGCTGGCCTCAACGATGAGGCGTTGACCCAGAAGATCTATGAGTACACCCGGGATTGCTTGCGTGCTCTCAAAGCTGCTGGCGTCACCCCCGACTATATCCAGACGGGTAATGAGATCAGCTACGGTATGTGCTGGGGACCCGTGGGTACACCTGCTGCCAACTTGTTGAAGTGTTATAGTGGAGATGAAACCAACTGGGTGCGCTTCACCAATCTGCTCAAGGCGGCTGGTCGTGCTTGCCGTGAGGAGTGTCCTCGTGCCAAGATTATCCTGCACACTGAGCGGGTTGCCAAGATTAGCATCATGCTCAATTTCTATAACCAGATGCGGGACAAGGGGGTGGACTATGACATCATTGGCTTGAGCTATTATCCCTATTTCCATGGTGCGTTGTCGGTATTGACCAATGCCTTGAACAACCTGAACAACAATTACCAGGACAAGGATGTCATGATTGTCGAGACAGGCTATAGTTACCACTACAAGGTGGGGGATCAGGACTTCTCGTCAACTTGGCCCTTGACCTACGAGGGCCAGAGGCAGTTCACTGCCGACTTGATCTCACGCATAAAGCCCTACAGCAAGGTCAAGGGACTCTTCTGGTGGTTCCCCGAGGCTAACGAGTATGGCCTGGGCGGTAGCTTGTGGAATACCTTGCACGTCAACGATGCCTGGTATAACGCTGGCCTGTGGGACCATGAGACGGGTAGGGCAACACCGGCTCTTTACGAACTCAAGAATTTCGTTCAGTAGGGTAAGGCAATTGCCATTCAGCAAGAAAAGCAGCTCACGTCATCGGCTTTGATGGCGTGAGCTGTGTTGTTGGTTAGGTGATTTAACAATAAACACTTTGACTATGATTTCTTGGCTGTGGCGTACAAGAAGTGACGTTTCTCGTCACGGTCGATAGTGATATCGGTAAAGCCAGCCTCTCTCAAGCTCATTTCTATTTCATCGGGGGTATAGATGCGCATGGCACCCACTCTACGGGCCAGAATCTCGTCATCAGGGCAAAGGCCGTCAAGCTCATTGGCGATAACCAATGTGCCTCCTGGCTTGAGCACACGGTAGGCCTCGGCAAATCCACCATCAATCGTTGACCAGTAATAGATGGTCTCAAAGGCAAATGCGATGTCAAAGATGTCCTTGGCCAGCGGCATCTGTACCGCATTGCCGCCCACGACCAGACATAATCCGTCTTTAACGGCTGGATAATTCTCGTCGGTGGTCATCTCGACGGCAAGTTTTGAGATGTCAAGTCCTGTCACATGGCCTTTAGGGCAACGCTCAAGCAGACGTCTGATGTTGCCACCTCCGCCACACCCTATGTCCAGGATGCGCAGTCCGTCTTCCAGGGGCAGTTGGCCAAATACCCATTCAGGTAATGCCTCGTGCTTCTTGCCGTTCATGGCAATGAGCGCCCGTCTGCCCCAGAATCCTCTCGGGTGTCTGCCACGTCGATAAAATCTATGAATCTTGCCCATATATATACCGTTGGAATTGACGATTGCAAAGTTACTCTGTTTAGAGTAAACGTGCAATAGCCGAAAACAGTAAATGCCTATGTTGTTACTTGACCTTGGCTTGGGTGAATGACATCACGTGCCTGTGAACTTAGAAGTCAAGCACGAGTGTGCCCCGTGCGGGTAACTGGAGTTCGCCATCGGCAAGATTCACACTCTTGCCAGTGGGCACGTCACGAGCTACTGCGACGTTGCCAAATACCTCGCTATAGCGGTCGAGTTTCATCTGTTTGGGCTCTGTTGTGCCGTTGATGATGGTAACGGCATGACGGCCCTTGTAGCTGCGGGCGATGACATAGATGCCATCCTTGGGGATGAACTGGATCATCTTACCCTTGATGATCACGTCATTACCTTGGCGCCAGTGCAGCAAGGCGCTCAACCAGTTGAACATATCGTTCTGGGCTGGGGTGCGTTCCTCAGCGGTAAAGGCATTCTGTGCGTCACCGGGAAATCCACCCGGGAAGTCCTTGCGCACGTTGCCGTCGGTGATGCGCTTGGTGCCATTCATGAGCACCTCAGTGCCGTAGTACAGCTGGGGGATGCGCTTGATGGTGAGTAGCAGTGCCAAGGCCTGTTTCAATGCATCAACATCTTGGCCGTCGTGCAGGTAGCGGTCGGTGTCGTGGTTCTCGATAAATGCCATCACGTTTTCGGGCTTGGGATAGAGGTAGTCCAGGCACAGGCTGTTATACACGCGGTTGTAGCCTCGCCACCAGCCGTCGGTCTCCTCATGGCGGGCACTGTCCATTTTCTCATAGAAGGAGAAGTCCATCACCGTCTTGAGGTAGCTCTCGGGTTTGCCCATCTTGTTACCCCGCTGCCAAGCAGCGGTATAGGCCGGATTTTCGACCCAGGTCTCACCCACGGTGTTGAAATTGGGGTACTCGGTGTCCAGACGTTTCATCCAGCGGGCCATGGCGTCGGCATAGGCGTATGGATAGGTGTCCATCCTGATACCGTCGATGCCCACGCTCTCAATCCACCAGATACTATTTTGTATCAGGTAGTTCATCACGTGTACGTTGTGATGGTTCAAGTCGGGCATTGAGGGGACAAACCAGCCCTCAACGGTCTCTTTGAGATCGATCTCGCTCGCGTAGGGGTCCATCACGGGTGTGAGTTTGTAGCTTGTCTGCAAGTAGTTGTTCTTGTAGTCAGGCTGGTTGAACCAGTCGTGGCTGGGCATATCCTTGAGCCAGGGATGGTAATCGCCGCAGTGGTTAAAGATCATGTCCATCACTACTTTCAGGCCACGGCTATGGGCTTCGTTAATCAGTCGTCGGTATTCCTCATTGGTGCCAAAGCGCGGATCCACCTTGTAGTAATTGGTCGTGGCATAGCCGTGATAGGTCGAGAAACCATTGTGGCTGTCGGGCGAGTTGTTCTCCAGCACGGGAGTGAACCACAAGGCGGTCACGCCCAGTTGAGTGAAGTAGTCTAAGTGCTGTCTAATGCCCTCGATGTCACCACCGTGGCGCAGGCTCGGCTTCGTCCTGTCATTCTTGTAGGCCTCCATGCCTGCAATCTGGTTGTTGGCGGGATTGCCGTCGGCAAAGCGGTCAGGCATCAGCATGTAGAGCACGTCAGCGTTGGTGAAGCCCATACGCTTCTCACCGCTCATCTCGCGGGC
>CAMVBJ010000047.1 GCA_947165675.1 uncultured Prevotellaceae bacterium | reverse complement strand
AACTCCATAATTTTGCGGAAACTTAAACCGCGAAATTATGGAGTTAAATTTTAATAGTATGGAAACCATCCCGGTGCTCAACGCATCGGCCGCTTTCAAGACTGACAGCGGCAAGGTGTTCAAGGAAGACGTGGACATCGTGCCGACGATTATCGACAAATCGCTGTCCTACATCCCATGGGGAAGCGATAACAATATGCCGTACCATATCATTGACCTCATCGAGAGTGACGAGACCCTCGCCACCTGCCAGATGTTCAATGCTGAGGTGTGCTACGGCAGCGGCCTGCAGTACAACACCGACTCGTGCAGCGCGGGTGTCAAACAGGAGGTCGAGGACTTCCTGCTCGACAACGCCATGCCCTCGTACTTCCTTGGCGTGTGCCAGGACTTCAAGCACTTCGCCTTCGCCGAATGCTCAAGGCAGGCGACCCGGTTGACCTGAAGCTCTGGACGAAGAGCGGGGAAATCCAGTGCTGGCGCAACTGCATCCCCCTGCGCTACAACTTCTACCAGGGCACCCAGCAGTTCAAGCTGCTGGACTCGCACCAGATACGCCAGGCACGCATCTGTTGCATCTTCGAGATCAACGGCCTGGAAGTGTTCCTCGGCCTGCTTTGTCTAATCACATTCATACCTATGATATAAATGGAAGCTCTTCAATTCTCTTTATTCAAGAATTTTCGTTTCTTTTGTTTAAAAGGGATGAGGTTATGTGTTATTATGATGTGAAGCTAGTAAATGTGTTGACAAATATAAAATAACGCATAATCACCAACGAAAATGAATGCAAAAAAGATGAAGCACTACAAAGGTTTCTTGCTGCTCCTGCTGACCCTACTTTCGTCAATGGCAATTGCATCGGCACAAACGGCAAATGATTATTGGTCAGCAGCGGACAAGGCACTTGCGGCTGGTGATGCTGATAGTACTTTTTATTATCTCAATCTGTTCAGGGAGAAATTCGGCAGGCAATATGCATTTGCTTACACAACGTTCTTAACAGAAGAAGACTATAGGACACTTCACAATGATGCACGGTGGACGGCATTCATGGACTCTATTCGTACTTACAAGCATGAGGCCGAAGACAAGAGAGTAATTTCTTATCCAAGGAAAGCGGTCATGATGGACACCAATGCACCGACAGTCAAGCGATACGACATTTTGCTTGACATTGACGTGGAGAAAAAAACGCTCATCGTGACAGTGACGGCACAAATTGATTTCAAGGGTAGAGAGGGCATCAATTTCACACTCTGGAAGTACTCGACCATCAACCACATCCGCTGCAAGGATAAGGAACTGGCATATTCGTTTGACGCTAATGCCAAATCATCAAACACCTACATCCGACAGGGAGCACCGCTTCACCTTTTTGCTCCAAAGAAGAAGGGTATTTACAACATCACCTTTGACTATTCCTGTAACCTTGACAGTCTTGACACTTGGATGAGTTCGATGGAAAAGGACTGGGTGCAATTGGGTTACTATATGGCTTGGTTCCCAATCAACAGTGAAAGTCGTGACTTCAAGGCTAACGTCTCCATTACCATCAACGACGGCTACACGGTCAGCGGCTCAGGTATTGTAGAGCGCAAGGGTGACAAGTGGGAGATGACGCAACCTTGGGGAGGATTCGACCTCCAAATTGTAGCCTCGCCAATACTCAAATCAAAGAAGATGACCATTGATGGCCGCACATTCGAAATAGTCTATACCGACTTCGCAGATGCTGATGCAGACTCAGCTCTGGTCGCTTGTAGCGAGGCTCTGCAATTCTATTCACGGTTATTCAAAACCAATCCCAGCAACGATTATATGAAATTTCTTGTTGTGCCACGTCGTGGTGGGGGAATCAGTCGTAAGAATTTCATTGCCTATGCAACGAGACGATTTAACGAGCACTTCAAGACTGCCATTGGTCACGAAATGGGGCACTTCTGGTGGAACAAGGCTCCAACGTTCAGTTGGGAGGATTGGCTCAACGAAGGTTTTGCAGAGTTCAGTAAGCTATGGTACATTAAATGCCATTTCGACAAGCACGTTTTCGATTGTTATCTTGAAGCCTGCCGCGAGAATGCCCGACATGCCTGTCCTATCTACGAAGTTGACCGTGATGCTCCTGAAGCTTACGATGCCCTGTATAATAAAGGAGCCTTGCTTCTGTATGATTTAGAGCAGAAAGTCGGTGTAACGTATTTCTTCGAATTCATCCATGGAGTGGTTGAACGTGAAATAACCTCTACCGCCATCCTTTTGGATTATGCAGAAGAGATATTTGGAAAAGAGATAAGGGAATGGATCGAGAACAGGATAAAATCTTAGGAAAGATGAAATAAGCAGAGTTTCCCTTACTTTTGATTGCCGCCCTTGCATTCGCCTCTTGCAACCCAACAGTACTGCCGAAGTACCTGGTGAAGCAAGATAAAGCTTTGCCTGATTCAAATAACGATATGGCCATGAAGTGATATACCTTGCGCTAGTCAAAAAAGTCAAAATGGCACAATACTTGCTATGATTTAAGAAAAAACAATTATCTTTGCATTGCGAAACTGACTAAAACGATACAACTATGGCAAGACCAATTAGAGAAACACCGATTCTGACGGGTGAAGACGCTGAACGCTTTGTTCGGCAGATGCAGGAGGTTGAGTCCCGCTCTCCTGAGGAGCGAGAGGCACGCCGTAAAGCTTTCAAGGAACGGGTTAAAGAAGCAAAAAAACTGATTACTTTCTGTTGGTAGGAGAATGAATGTTATTCCTTTGACGCCCAATGTGAATGTTGCGGGCTTTGATTGTGGAGACAGTGACCTGAATAGCTTTCTTCTTGAAGATGCGATGCATTTTTTCGAGAAGCGGATTGCTAATACCTTTATTCTCGAAGACGAGGGCAAGATTGTAGCGTACTTCTGTTTGCTGAATGATAAGGTGAGCCGCTTGGAAATCACCAATAGTCGCTGGAGAGAAATCAAAGATACATTTCCGGACGGTAAGCATTTTCGAAGTTATCCGTCCATAAAGATTGGCCGTTTTGCTGTGTCATCAAACTATCAAGGACATGATATCGGATCTTTGCTCATGGATCTTTTGAAAGATCAATTAATTGAAGAACAAAGTAGTTCGGCATTCAGATTCATAACTGTTGATGCGTATATTTCGGCGATTCCATTTTATGAGAAGAATGGTTTTAAGTTATTAAAGGAGAAAGATGAGAACGAATATACAAGATTGATGTTTTTCGACATGATGGACATTTAATTGATGTCTTTTAGACTATCGAACAGACTCCATAATTTTGCGGAAACTTAATAGCGCAAGATTATGGAGTTAAATTTTAATAGTGTGGAAATGTCAAGCAAGCCGAACGCAGAGGCAAGCTCGCTTGACTATGCTGAGGCGCCGCTGACATTCAACTCAGTTGAAACCATCCCGGTGCTCAACGCATCGGCGGCTTTCAAGACCGACAGCGGCAAGGTGTTCAAGGAGGACGTGGACATCGTGCCCACCATCATCGACAAGTCGTTGTCTTACGTCCCCTGGGGGGCGGACAACAACATGCCGTACCACATCATTGACCTCATCGAGAGTGACGACCCTTTAGTGCGGCAAAGTTTGCAGCATTAGTCGCCGCAAGTGGCGGTGCCGTCCCCATTTTACTTCAGCGGTCAATTATGGCACAGCCTCCTCGATGCTTGAAAGACAAAATAATGATTGGAGTCAACCTTTCGTCATTGGTTCAAAATGATGTTGATGATGGAATTGACGTCAGCAAGGTTGACCTCGCCATCCATGTTGACATCCCACTTCAATACACGTTTCTCTGTCCATCCATGGAAACCCACCTCATTGGGGAAAAGTTCCAACGTTCCGTTATAGATAGACAGGAACCCCGTAACGTTATAGGTCGGCACTCCATTGTATTCGGCAGGCGGGGTCCAGCGTGTCACATACTCAAAGTCGCCCGAACAGATTTGGTCAATCACGGTGTTCACAGTCGCAATTGTGATTTCGTTATCGACATCAGGGTATGGGAATCCTGAATAATCGTCCAGCGGAGAGTCGGGGGGCAAATCAATCTGGAAACGATTGTACAGCAGCAATCTGTCGCCCCACTTGTCCTCAATGTAGAATTGATTGTCCTCTTCAATGATCTTCACATCATTGAAGCACAGATAGGAATGAACATAATCCTCAGTCATTTCTTCAATGACTGCAGGAAGGGGCTGCACCGCCGGGCCACGCCCCACTGGCCGCCACTCATCATTGGCTCCAAGTTGAGGTGTATGCTGGTATGTCGTCCAGAATGCCGTGCCGATGATAGAGTCGCCATTCTCGAACGGACCACCCGCCAAGTTGCCATACATCATTCCGAACCGTCTGCACGTATCCTTGAAATATAGATAATCCCCGCATTGATCAATGACAATGAGCGGGCAGGAGAATTCAACCGGTTGATTCTGGGGGTGCCATTCAATCAAGTCTTCCAAGCAGCAAGCGGTTTCTGCTTGATTCACACGTTCGTAGCGCATGGGAAGTATCTTATAAGCATACCCATATGAACCGCCATTACTAACCAAGAAAGATTCCACGATGCCATAGACATCATAGGGCACGCTACGGTCATCAGGCTGCTCAGGCGGCATAGCGCCGTGAGTCCATTTGTAAATCGGGGCCTCATTGCCATCCTTGTCAGTCAATATAGTTCCATCATCACTGATCATGACATTCCTGAGAACCACATAGTGCGCCCAATAATCGTGGTCCACATCTACAGGCGTGATTTCATCGGGTATCACTTCTATATTCTCTACAGCGGGCTTGAAGCCAAAAGCGTAAATCAAATAAGGCTCGTTATCATAGGTCATCATTTTTCCTCCCCAACCGCCGGGTATCACGTCGCCCAGGGCATAAGTTTGCTCGACATCATCTTTGACGAGGCCATAGCAGTCTGTTAGCTTGTCCTTGACAAATAGGTAGCTTCCCGCCTGATGCAGTACGACCAATTCACGACTGGACAGATATATCTTTTGTGATTGTAAAGACTGCATGTCACACAAGGACAAGTCGCTAATGCCGTCACTGTCATCGACAGTGACAATGATGCGATGGACTTTAATGTTTGCCGATGGAACAAAGGTTACCGAAGCCGCGTTACCGCCCCAGTAGCCATTGTTGCCGATGGTGTCATACGAGCCTTCAGAGAAGGTAAATGTCACCGAGCCTTGCCCTTCAAAGACAATGCTGGTGATGCTGCCAATGTCTGTGGATAAGCTTGACTGGTGATCGCTAAACATGAACAGGCCATCAGTGTGTACAGTGCCATAAAGCGAGAGCAGCACGCCATCCTTAAACATCGTGAGAGGTATCTCAGTAACATGGACATAACTATCGCCCTCAAAGATAACGGTCCGCTCGGCTCTGGCCGAAACCATGACCGCAAACAGCATAATGGATAATACAAAAACTTTTTTCATAGCAAATTTTTTAAACATTGAATGGACAAATATAAAACATTATCTTGAATCTGCCAAATCCTTGACCAGATATTGTACATAATTCCTTATTGTGTATTGCGATGAAGTGGCGTTATTTTGGATTATATTCCGATAAAATGCACCGAATTGTTTGGTGGATAAATGTTTTGTGTCTAATTTTACGTTGAAAATGCAGTGTTGCGTTTCCTGTTATTTTGCGATTTATAGATATGGAAAAGAAAGAGAATCAAGTCGAGTTGAGTGTGGGCATGAAGGTGTGCCGCGTGGTGGGTATCGTATTGGTCATTGCGGCCATCGGTTACATCATCTGGCCTGGCGACTTTGACCACAAGGGCATTGTGGGATATGTGGACGACTTCATGGTATTCATGGCAGCATTCACGTTTGCCCACGGCAGTTTCCAGCGTCCTGAGCGCCGTTACATCCGCCGGCAGCTTTACATGCTCTCGTCGCTATTTGCCTTGCTGGCCTTGTGCTGGGTCATTATGTTAGCCTTTATTCAGTAGTTAGAAAGAGGCTGTGTCATAATTGCGACTCGGTAATATAACCGTGCTATCGCACGGGAAATTAAACAAATTATTAAATTAAAATTGATACTATTATCATATTAATAAAAATTTTATAATTAATTTGATTAATTTCCCGCCCGCAGGGCGGTTATAGTTCTAGCAGTTGAATTATGACACACCCTCTCGTGTCATGTTTTGCCAGGGGAATGATGATTATTGTTCCTCGTGGTAATTGATGTTGTACTGGTAGGTCTTCAGTGTTTCACTCTCGCGGATGATGCCATCACGGCGAATGACGCGCTTGAGGTTGACCAGGGCGGTCAGATTCTCGTCACGCAGGTCGCCCTCATAGAGTGCCACATAGTCCTCAAATGCCTTGTCACAAGCGGCAATCACCGCTTTGTCATTACCTCCTTCGGTCTTGGTGGGATAGGCTTTCTGGATGGCATCCTTCATCAGGTTGACAGGGTTTTCATAACGTGACGTCCCATCGGTCGAGCCATTCACGAGGAATTGCTCTTCAATCTCCAGGTAATAGTCCGTTAATCCGTTTGCGGGCTCGTCGTTTCCGCACGAGGTCAGAGAACTCATCATGCCGAGCAATAGCACCGAGAGTACCATCAGTTTCCAGAAGCCAGTTTCTCGAGTAATATGTTTCATTGTCAAGTTGGGTTAATTGTGTATATAGCTGTCAAAAAGCACAATACAATTAAAAATAGAAAACGATATAGTCGTTGACCCAGAGGGTTTTTTTAATGCGAATCTCGCTCATAGGGCAAATTACACGAAAATAATTAATATTTCGCATTCGATGAGTTGAATTGGCTTTTGCCGAACTAAAGGTTCGTGTAATTCACATTAGTCCCGCAGGGGGGGACATCTATATCATCGCCTAAATATATACACACGCAGACAACCACTAGCACTATCGTGTTCGGAGCTGTGCCGCTGGTGCGATAGTGCGGTCATGGGAGAAGTGTGAGTGCCGGTGTCGGGGGTGGCACACGGGCGTTGTTATTTCTGTCTCAGATTGCGGTCGATGGCTTCGTTGACATTGCCGATGTTGGCCTTGGGTTGGTCGCTCTCAAGAATCTCATCAATGATGGCATCGACGTCAACTTCCTTGGCCGGAGCACGGTTGACCTGATCCTGCTTGAGGGCCTGGTCAATAATGGTGGTAACGTCTTGAATGGTGATGACACCGTCATGGTTGGCATCCAGGTGGGCGTTGTTGTTAGATGCCCTGAGCTGGGTGTGTGACGTGTTGCTCAATAGCACGTTGATGCACTCTCTTGCGAGTTCATTGGCACTGGCTGAGAAAGCCATAGCTGCAGTACACAACAGTAAAGTAAAGATTTTCTTCATATTGCTAAATTATAGTATTGTTATTAATGTCGTTTTCTTGTTGCAAAAGAAATCGATGAAAACTGATTTTGCAAGAAAGAACTGATAATTAATTATCCTCAATTATTCCTGGGCTGGCGGAATGGCACCGAAATGATAGACTTGCAATGCAGTGCTGTTGCGGATTCTGCCGTTAATTTTCTTGACACGGTAGAGCTTGACGACACAGACCGTATTGCGCTCAAGGTGGCCATACATTGCCTTATACTGCTTATAGATTTTGTCGATACTATAAACCACGTCAATATCATTGCCTTGGGTATTGGCCTCAGGATAAACGTCCCGCAGAGCCTTCTTCATCTTCCAGATGGTGTTGGCAAGCACGTTGCCGCTGGGTTGACCCATAGTGCCCTGCTCCTCGTCCTCGCTGGTGACACCGATGCTCTCGGTTGAACTGATGTTCAGATAATAGTCGATGAGAGCTTGCTCCTCCTCCTCATCGTTGCCACACGAGTTGAAGGTGATCATCGAGGCTGCCATCACGAGAAGAATGATAAATGGCTTCATGAATAATACTATGTGCTTCCTGTTCATAATCATTTACTTTTAAGCTTTTTCTCAAGGCTACAAAGTTAGGTGATGGAAATGAATTGTGCAAGAAATCGATGTGAAAATGCCTAAAAATTGCGTGCTTTCCAGCTAAAATGCGTAACTTTGCAAGTTAAAACGCTTATCATGGTAATTGAGGGTATGGCAAAAGATAAAAACAAGGTTGTGACCGATTTTGGTCTGGTGAGAGTGGCAGCCGTTGTGCCACAGGTAAATGTGGCAGATGTGGAGGGTAACTTGACGCACATCGTTGAGAGCCTTGACAAAGCTATTGAGGCTGGTGCACACATTGTGGTGCTGCCCGAGTTGTGTGTGACGGGTTACACGTGTGCCGACTTGTTTGGCAACGAATTGCTGCTTGATGCGGCCGAACAGGCATTACTCACGCTGTGTGGCCATTACAAGGACACTCCTGCCATGATTGTGGTGGGTGCTCCGTTGCGTTGCAGCGGACATCTGTTCAATTGTGCGGTGGTGATCAATAATGGCGAGATGTGGATAGTCCCCAAGACCTATATCCCCAACTACAAGGAGTTCTACGAAAAACGCTGGTTCACCACGAGCAACATCACTGCCATCGCCGGCAAGGACACCATCATGGTGGGCGGCGAGGAAGTACCCTTCGGCACGCACATGATCTTTGAGGCTGGACGGGCACGAGTGGCTGTCGAGATTTGTGAAGACCTGTGGGTTCCTGCTCCTCCCAGCAGCATTGCCGCCATCAATGGTGCCAATGTAATCGTGAACCTCTCGGCCAGCAATGAGCTCATCGGCAAGCACAACTACTTGATGGACCTCATCAAGCACCAGAGCGCCCATTGTATCGCTGCCTATGTCTATGCTTCGTGTGGCTATGGCGAGTCGACGACTGACCTCGTGTTTGGTGGTAACGCTGTCATTGCCGAGAATGGCAAGATGCTTGCCGAGGGTCAGCGCTTCACCACCCAGCCCCAGATGTCTATTGCCGATATCGACGTGGCTGCGCTTGAGAACGAGCGCCGTGTCAATGGCAGCTTTGCCGACAGCATGGTGCAATTCGGCACCCGGTTTGAGCACGTCGGCATGAATGTTGCCGCCCCGCTGGACTATGAGCAGGCCGAACTGATGCGTCCCGTGCGCCGACTGCCCTTTGTCCCCGCCGAGGATGACCGCTTGAACTCACGATGTGAAGAAATCATCGCTATCCAGACCGAGGGACTGATGCGCCGCTTGGATTTCACGGGTATTCCCGCCATCGTCGTGGGCGTGTCGGGCGGACTGGACTCGACGCTGGCATTGCTGGTTGCAGTGCGCGCGTTCAACCGCATGGGGCGTGACCTCAAGGATATCCATGCCATCACGATGCCAGGATTTGGCACCACCGATCGCACCTACACCAATGCTTGTGAGATGGTGCGTTCGTTGGGCGTGACACTGCATGAGATCAATATCGCTGCTGCTGTCACCCAGCACTTCAAGGACATAGACCATGATCCGCAAAACCACGACGTGACCTACGAGAACAGCCAGGCCCGTGAGCGCACCCAGATACTGATGGACTTCTCCAACAAGGTGAACGGTCTCGTGCTGGGCACGGGTGACTTGTCGGAATTGGCATTGGGCTGGGCAACCTATAACGGTGACCACATGTCGATGTATAACGTCAACGTGAGCATCCCCAAGACGCTTGTGCGTCATCTCGTGCGTTGGTTCGCAACCTCGCTCAATGACGGCACTCCTGCTGGGCAGGCAATTCATGATACCTTGCTTGACGTGCTGGATACTCCCATCAGCCCAGAGTTGACGCCTGCCGCTGGCGATGGAACCATTCTGCAGGTGACCGAAGACATTGTGGGTCCTTACGAACTGCATGACTTCTTCCTGTTCAACATGCTGCGATATGGCTACACGCCAGCCAAACTTTATCTGCTGGCCCGCAAGGCCTTTAAGGACGTGTATGACAACGTGACCATCAAGAAGTGGCTCCGCACCTTCACCAAGCGCTTTTTTGCCCAGCAATTCAAGCGCTCGTGTCTGCCTGATGGTCCCAAGGTGGGTAGCGTGTCGCTCTCGCCTCGCGGTGATTGGCGTATGCCCAGTGATGCCTCGTCGCGACTGTGGATCGCCCAGTGTGACAACCTGCCTGATTGAGGTGAAATAACATCATTTAAGTTTTGATAAAATACTGTGGCACTGAATTTGCACCAGGGTGTCAAGAATTGAGTGTTGAGATAGAATGAATATCCCCAAGGGGACATATAACGTGATGCGCAGTGTGGTGGTGACCGCACTGGTCGCTGTTATTTCTATCGTGGTACTGTTCTACTTGCTGTTGCTGTCGCCATCCATTCAGGCATGGATGTGTGACAAGGGCGAGAAAGCCATCGGCGAATATCTGAACACAACGGTTGATATCGGGTCGGTGTCGATCACTCCGTTCAATCAGCTGGAGCTGAATGATGTGCTGATCAATGACCAGCAAGGAGATTCTCTCCTCACGATAGGTAAGTTGGGCGCAGGCATTAGTCTCAAGGACCTGCTGTCTGATCGGCGAATCGTCATCACCTACGGCGAGATTGTTGGGCTTAATGGGCATGTGACCCGTCAAGATAAGGACAGTCCTACCAACATGCAGTTCATTATCGATGCTTTAAAGCCCAAGGACAAGAAGCCTTCCAAGCCTTTTGACATTGAGGTCAAGACCGTGGTGGTGCGAAACTCCAATCTCACCTATGATGTGCTCGATCAGCCCCGAAAGACAGACCGTTTTGACATCAACCACTTGGCCGTGAGCAACCTGAGAGCCGACTTGACTTTGCCGCGCTTGAAGAGTAATGACTTTGACATCCGCATTAAGCGTTTGTCGTTTGATGAGCATAGTGGCTTGTCGTTGAAACGTTTCTCATCGAATGTTCACATCACCGATCAAGCCCTCGATGTCAAAAACATTAAAATGCAGTTGCCTGGCAGTAATATTGTGCTGGATGATGTGCATCTGGAGTACACGTCGCTCAACAATTTAGGTGACGAACTGGCTCGGATGCCCCTTCGTGTGAGCACCCCTGGCAGCACAATTACTCCTGCCGACTTTGCTCCTTTTGCCCAGCAGTTATCCAAGTTCACTGATCCCTTGACCATCACAACGACTGTGGTGCGTGACGGCAACCGCATTGAGTTCCCCGTGCTCAATGTGCGCTCCCATGGTGATGATCTCACTCTGGATACCCGTGGAGGCTTCTCGATGCCTACACAGGGGGGCTACGTCTCGTTTGATCTCGACCGCATCGACCTGGATGTTTCATCCGCCGAGTTGGCCAGGTTAGCTAACGTGATACCAGGTCTGACTCCTCAGGCCAAGGACATCATTGCCAAGTGTGGTCATGTGACCGTTGATGGCGCCTTGCATGGTAATTCCAGTAAGTTGACTTTCAATGGCAAGGTTGGCACTTCGCTTGGCGCTGCCGACCTCAATGGCGCAGTTGCGCGCCAGCCAGGTGCTACCCGTTTTACGGGCTACGTCAAGACCCCTGGGTTACAATTGGGCTCACTGCTGGCCAAGCAGGACTTGATCGATCAGATTGCCCTTGATGCCCAGATTGACGCTACCCTGCACGGCGGTGACGTTTCAGGCCATCTGGATGGTCAGATCCCCTTTGTGGACTTCAAGGGACGCCGTTATCATGATATCACAGCCAATGTTGACAAGCAGGGAAACAATTTCACGGGAACCATTGCCATGAACGATCCCAACGGGCGTGTCAACATCGAGGGAAATGCTTTGCTCGATGGCTCTAATTCGACCTACGACGTGAGTGTCTCGACCGAGGGCCTGAATCTTGCTCACCTGGGAGTGATGGACAAGTATCCTAATCACAAGTTGAGCATGAATGCCACGGCATCGTTCTGGGGCAATTCACTCGACAATGCGACTGGCCACGTGCAGGTCGAGAACTTCAAGTTTGATGATAGTCAGGGCAAAGGGTTCCATTTCAGTCTATTAGACTTGAATGCCGACAACAACGGAGAAGAAAAAGTAATCAATATCGATAGCGACCACATCAGTGGCTTTATCTCGGGCCAATATGACTTCAAGACGATAGTTCCCACGGTAAAGCACATGCTGGCGCGCGCTTTCCCGCAATACTTTGGCGATTTTGCCGACTACCGGCACTCGGGCATGTTGAATGACGTGAGGTTTAACTTCGTCATCAATCCCGATGATGACTTGCACCGGATGCTCAATCTCCCTGTCAACCTTGCCTATCGCACGATTGTTGAGGGTAACCTGAGCGAGGTGGACTCAACCTTCAACCTCGTTGTCGATGCCCCCTTGCTGACCCAGGGAAACAAATTGATTGAGCAGACACGCCTGATTGCCGAACTCGATAGCGCGACCAACAGGGTGGTCCTGAATGCTCAATCCCGCTATCCGTCCAAGAATGGCGTGATTGACCTCAATCTGGATGCCAGTGGCCAGGATAATCGCATCGACGCCAGCTTGGCTTGGCGCATGCCTGGCGACCATGACTTCCATGGCAACCTCAACTTGAATGCCTTGCTTGACAAGGGCACTAACGGCATGATGAAGGCCGATATCGACTTGAACCCTTCAGAGCTGGTATTTAACGACACTGTGTGGAACGTGGAGAAGGGCCACATCAAGATTGATAATGGTGTTGTTGACGTGGACAACATTGCCGGTGGCCGGGGCAATCAATACATCCGTATCAATGGCAAGATCTCGCATGACCCGTCCGATGAGCTTTGCCTCGAATTGCAAGATGTCAACCTCGACTATGTGTTTGAGACTTTAGCTATCGATCACGTGGACTTTGGTGGCAGAGCAACGAGCAAGTGCTATGCGAGCGACCTGTTGTCTGATGCGCCACGGCTGTACACGCCCAGCTTGTTCATCAAGAACATCTCCTATAATGGCTCGGTTATGGGTGACATTGACATCAAGGCATCGTTCGACAACGAGTCACGTGGCATCATGGTGCAAGGTGATATATCTCAGTCTAATGGCCGTCACAGCCTGCTCGATGGCGGCATCTATATCGCCGATGATTCACTCTATATCGAGTTTGACACTGACCATGCCAATGTCGAGTTCCTCAAGCCCTACATGGAGGCCTTCACGGGCGATGTCCAGGGCGAGATGTCGGGCAAGGCCATATTGTTTGGTAACTTCCATACCATCAATCTCATGGGTGATGTGGTGGCCGACTCGTTGCGCTTCCTGATTGACTATGTGAACTGTTATTATACTTGTTCCAATGTGCCCATCCACATCATTCCTGACCTGATTGAGTTCAAGGATGTGCCGATCCATGACCGTGAGGGTCATGAAGCTAAATTCGGTGGCTGGCTCAAGCACGATGCCTTCCACAATCCGGAATTCAGCTTTGCCATCACCGATGCTCATGATTTCCTGTCCTATGACACCAACCCGTCGATTAACCCTGACTGGTATGGCACCATCTATGGCAACGGAGCGTGCTTTGTCGATGGTGGTCCAGGCATTGTCAATATCAGGGTCAACATGACGTCGGCTCCGCGCAGCAAGTTCACCTTTGTGATGAGCAATAACAAGCAAGCCGATCACTATGATTTCATCACTTTCCGTGACCGCAATGCTGTTGAGGAACCTCCTGTTGTCGAGGAGGTGGATTCACTGGCGTTGATCAAGAGCCTGCTCGTCAAGAAGGAGAATCCGCAGGAGAATTCCGAACCAAGTGCCTATAACATTGATTTGCAGGGCGACGTTACCCCCGACTTGGCGCTCACCGTGGTCATGGACCCCGTTGGTGGAGACCAGATCAAGGCGATGGGAAGTGGCTCGCTGCGCCTCACTTACAACAATAACGGTGAACTGGAAACCTACGGAAAATATACACTCGACAAGGGTACCTACAATTTCACCCTCCAGGATCTGATTCTCAAGGATTTCACGATTCAGAACGGCAGCAGCATCAGTTTCCAGGGTGACCCCTATGCCGCTGTGCTGGACCTGGAGGCGGTTTATGCCCTCAATGCCAACATCCGCGACCTGGACGAGTCCTTTGCCGCCGATCCCGACTTGAACCGTACCAGTGTGCCAGTGCATGCCCTCCTGCGTGCCAAGGGTATCATCAGTCAGCCCGAGATCTCGTTTGACTTGGCTTTCCCCTCGCTCACGACCGATGCCTACAGTAAGGTCAAGAGTATCATCAGTACCGATGAAATGATGAACCGCCAGATCATCTATCTGTTAGCGCTTAACCGCTTCTACACGCCTGAATACATGGGTAGTGGCGCTAACCAGAATGAGCAGCTCATCTCGTCAGTGGCTTCCTCGACGATTTCGGCCCAGTTGAGCTCCATCTTGGGCAAGATGACCGACAACCTGTCAATTGCGCCCAACTTCCGTTCCAACAAGGGTGACTTCAGTGATGTTGAGGTGGATGTCATGTTGAGGAGCCAGTTGCTCAACAACAGGTTGTACCTCAATGGCAACTTTGGCTACCGAGACAATACTTACAACATGAGCAACACCAACTTCATTGGTGACTTTGATATCGAGTATCTGCTCAACAACAAGGGCACATTGCGCCTCAAGGCCTATAACCACTTTAACGACCAGAATTACTACCTGCGCAATGCTCTCACAACCCAGGGCGTGGGCATCGTGTGGAAGCATGACTTTGACAAGTTCTTCCGCAAGAACAAGAAAATCACGCCCAAGCCTGCCGGTGATTCCATCCCACGACGCGTCGCCACGCCAGGTGATGTCTATGACTCGACCGATAACGTTCGTCAGCCAGTTCCCATGGTTATCGTCCGCTCGGCATCCAATCCTTCAATACTGAGTACGCAATGATGAGAAGAATTCTGATATTGATGGCAATGATCATGCTCGGCATGGTGATGCTGCGAGCTCAAGAGTTTCATATCGCTCTTGATGACTCAATAGCTATAGCACCGACCGAGCAGCCCGTTACTGCATTGACTGGTGACAGCCTTGTCAACCAGACTATAGCAGCCGATAGTGCCAAGCGCGACAAGAATTACTGGAAAAAGGTCATCCTGCGCCGTGGCTGGAGCATCAACGACACGACCATCAAGTATCCGCCAGTGTTGAATTTTGGCTTCAAGGCCTACCGTTGGCTCAACCATGCCCTCAACTACTATGATACGGCCTATGTCGTCAACCCAGGCAAGACCAGTGGCAAGAAGTGGAAGATCATGCTCAAGAACAACAACTGGCTGGATTTCTATTCAGGGCACCTGAGCGAGTGGCGCACCTATGTGCAACTCAACAGCGATGTCACGTCGTTGTTCGGTTTCCAGATATGCGGCATGGGCCTCAGTGTCTCCTATATGTTCAACGTGCGGGACCTGCTGGCTGGCAAGTTTATTCATAACCGCCGCCTGCAGTTCTCGATGACCACATCACGCTTTTTCCTCGAGGGCTATTACCGCAAGAACGACGAGAGCACCGTCCACATTTATCGACTCGGCCCCTGGGAGGGCGACCAAATCTTCTCTGGCCTTAAGAGAGAGAGTTACGGCCTGGATGCCTACTACATCTTTAACCACACCCATTATAGCCAGGCTGCAGCCTACAGCTTCTCCAAGTATCAGAAGCGCAGCTCGGGCTCCCTGCTTGGCGGCATCTACCTGAGCCATCAGGATATTGTCATGGACATGAGCAAGCTCCCCAACGAGATGATTAAGTACCTGCCCGACGAGATGTCTGACTACCGTTTCCGTTATCGCGACATTGGAGTGATGGTGGGTTATGGCTACAGCTGGGTGTTCCACCACGGCTGGCTCTACAACATCACGGTGGTGCCCAGCATCGGCTACCGTCACAGCTTCCCCAATTCCATTGAGGGTAAACGCTCGCTCCTGTCAACCAACCTGAACGGACGCATGGCACTGGTGCGTACGGCCGGCAACTTCTTCTATGCCCTTACCTTCAACCATGAGGGTCACTGGTACCAGAGCAAGCTGCACAGTTTCTACAACAGCTACAACAACCTGGAACTGACAGCAGGCTTCCGCTTTTAATGAACCTGTAGAGCCACAACTGAAAACTAAAAACTGAAAACTGAAAACTGAAAACTGAAAATGAACATAACTATATTAGGAATAGAGTCGTCGTGCGACGATACATCGGCAGCGGTGCTGCGTGACACCGTGTTATTGAGCAACGTCATTGCCAGCCAGCGGGTGCATGAGGCCTATGGTGGCGTGGTGCCCGAGTTGGCGTCGCGTGCTCACCAGCAGAACATCGTGCCCGTCGTGAGCGAGGCCATCCGTCAAGCGGGCATCGACCGCAAGGACATCGATGCCATCGCCTTCACGCGTGGCCCTGGCTTGCCGGGGTCGCTGCATGTGGGCACCTCGTTTGCCAAGGGGCTCGCCCTCGCGCTCGACATTCCGCTGGTCGATGTCAACCACCTGCATGGCCACGTGCTCTCCCATTTTGTCAAGGAGGAGCCCAATGCCGAGGTGCCTGAGTTCCCTTACCTGTGCCTGCTCATCAGTGGCGGTAACAGCCAGATCATCAAGGTGAACTCTCCCCGCGACATGGAGGTGCTGGGGCAGACCATCGACGATGCCGCGGGCGAGGCCTTCGACAAGTGTGCCAAGGTCATGGGCCTGCCTTATCCCGGTGGCCCTGTTATCGACCGCTTGGCCAGTGAGGGCAACGATAAGGCCTTCAAGTTTGCCAAACCCCATGTGGATGGCTACAACTACAGTTTCAGCGGCCTGAAGACGTCGTTCCTCTACACCCTGCGCGATGCCCTGAAGGAGAATCCTAACTTCAT
The DNA here is from genome assembly GCA_947165675.1 of uncultured Prevotellaceae bacterium. Taxonomy (GTDB): domain Bacteria; phylum Bacteroidota; class Bacteroidia; order Bacteroidales; family Muribaculaceae; genus Sodaliphilus. Next base: position 3,437 of record CAMVBJ010000047.1, on the reverse strand, counting down.
CGAGGAGAACAAGGCCGATTTAGCCGCCTCGTTGCAACGCACCATTATTGAGATACTGATGGACAAGTTCGGCAAGGCCATCAAGGCTACGGGCATCAAGACCATCGCCATCGGCGGCGGCGTGTCGGCCAACAGCGGTGTCCGTGCTGCCGTCGAGGACTACGCCCGCCGTCACCGCCTCAAGGCGTTCATCCCCAAGCGCGTCTTCACCACCGACAACGCCGCCATGATCGCCATCGCCGGCCACTACAAGTACCTCGTTGGCGACTTCTGCGACATCACCGCGCCCCCCTTCCAGCGCGTCATCATCTAAACAATCGATTTCATTCCTCAACGAGAAAGTACGTATTTATTTCCATCTATTCATCTACTTATCCATGATGTAAGAGAATAGAGGAAAGACCATGCATTTGGACGAATGGACAAATGGACGAGGGTAAAAATGGGACAGTTCTTTTGATGTGATTTTACTGTAGAAATAGAATAGGATTGTGTCAAAACTGTCGATGACACAACCTGTCTATTCATCTATTTGTCTATTTATATATATAAAATAGACGAATGGACGAACAGACAAGCTACGGACGTGGGGGAGGAAGAATATCAACAAAATCCTCCCTTTCACCTCATTAATACGTGTTTGGACGAATGGATGGATACATCTCCATGTGATGCTATCTGCTGTGATATAGGCCGTTATTTTGCTCCTTTCTTGCGGTTGCAATCGCGGCACAACATCTGGCAGTTCTCAATAACGGTGCGGCCACCCTCGCGCCAAGGCTTGATGTGGTCGCCCTCCATGAACTCAAAATCAAACTCCTTGCCGCACAGAGGGCAGATGTGACCTTGCTTTTCCCACACTTCCATCTTGATGTCCTCGGGGAACGCCCGTAGATCAAGGAGGCGTTCATCGCCCGTCAGAACATAAGGAATGATGCCTATTTTCTTCTCAATCTCGCTGTCACGCATCAAGGCCGATATTTGCTTGGCCATCGCCACGGTGTCGAGCGTCTTGTCATGGAATGTATCATAGTATAGCGCCCAGTCCAGCCCCTTCATGATTTTCTTGAACTTCTTCATCTCGAAGTTGGTAATCGCCCAATTCAAAACGTTTTGGAAATAAGTCCACAGGTTGTTGGCATTAGGATCATGCTGGTGTTTTGCCATGTAGCCTACCGGGCTTTGCGCCTTGCCTTCACGCTTCTCGTGGTCGGCCATCCACTCCAACGCTTTTTTCAAGAAGTCTTGACGGATAGGTGTGCCGTTGACCAGGTCTTTCCCCAATTTATAGGCACCACAGTTGCTCTTGGAGAAGTGGCGCTTGGCATCACTCACAAACGGGCCCGCATATATGGCATTGAGGATTTCCTGCTCGTTCAGGGGCTTGCCCGCGATGTTGATGGTCTTGAACCACTCGAGTTTCTCGCTCTGCTCGCCCTCGCAGACATACACCGTCAACTCATAGTCCAGAATGCGCTTCTGGATGTCAGCAGGTTGGTTAAAGAAATTCTTGAACTCAAAACTGAACTTCCCAGCCACATACTCACACAGTGACAGTGTTCTTTGTTGGCCGTCCATCACCTCGTAAGGGCATTCGGCATCGTCACTACGCTTTACCCAGTACATCACATTCAACGGGTAGCCTTTCAGCACCGTGTTGATAACGGCCTGTTGTTCCTTGTCGTTATAGATAAACTCGCGCTGATAGGGCGGGCGGATGTCAAGCAGTCCATTATAGCCCCTCACACCCTGCTCCTCGTTATTCACATAACCTTGGGTAATCTCTCCCACGGTCACACTAATCTGTTTTATCGTCATCATAACTTCTTCGGATGTTTGTTGCGGATAAGAATTCTACTATAGGGCTTTAGAGGATAGCCGTTTTTCATATAGAATAATTGTCCATCCCTTAGGCTTTTGTTTATTTTCTTTAATTCTCTGTCAAATGGTTTTAATCCTAATAGTTTTCCTAATTCTCCTTCAGCTAATCCTATTATTTCGAATTGTTCTGGGTTGTATTTATCAAGGAATGTTGTTGGCACTCCCATGACTCCAATATAATCACATGGAATATCCGTTACTTTACTTACTTCTATAGCATCATAATTAACGTAAGTTGGATATTCTTCAGGAGAATATCTAGAGACAAGATCCAGTTTTTCGTGACGTTTATTGTGATCAAGATTGGTAAACCAGGTAACTCCAGATACCCTTATCATATCCTTTTTATGTTCACCTGCGGTTGCCACGTCTTCATAGGGTGAGAAAAAATGTGCTGCACCGCCTTTAAATCCATAACCAAGCCAGACCTCACCATTTTGAATTCTAGGGAATATTTCTTTATAATGAATGGCGTTTTGATGACCGACAATTAGAAATCTTTTCTCATGTTCTATAAGTTGCGCGATGTATTCCCTGAACAATGAGAATGGTGGGTTAGTCACTACTACATCGGCCTCTTTAAGCAGTTCGATACATTCCGAACTACGAAAGTCGCCTGTCTTGAGAATAGAAAGTACGTTTTTGTCATTTTGCAAGAGGTACTGCACATCGCTCAGGTCAACAGCTCCGTCGCCATTCATGTCGCGCACCTCGGTAATCTCGACCTTATAGGCAATCTTCTTAGGTTCCTCAGTAAAGTCGCCCCAGTCAATCATCAATTCGTTGCCCTGCACAGGAGAGCCGTTATAGCATGTGCAAATCAGCTTTTTCAGCCCCAACTGGTTGAAGCGAAGGGCAAAATACTTGAAAAAATTGCTCTCGTAGGGGTCGTCACAGTTGCACAGGATAGTCTTTCCGCGAAAGTGTTGCCAGTAGTGCTGCAACTCCCGCTCGATATCACTCATTTGCGTGTAAAACTCGTCTTTCTTGGCCGTCTTAGCGGCATTTAGGTTTTTGTTGGCCATAGGCGGTTGATAGTCATTAGTCAGCAATCAACTATCAATCACGCCAAGACGCAATAAAGGCGAGATGCTCTTTATTGCGCATAGCAAGAGGCAGCGTCGGTGGAGCCCCTGTTCCCCAATAGGTGTGCATCACGCCTATAGCGTGAGCATCACTATAGTGGGGAATTAGAGACCCATACGAGCCACTAATCACATATTATTCTGCGACTTGTTATTCCAATAAGTTTCCGACGCTTTTGGCTATGCGCGAAATAATAGCGAATGCTTGTTATTGTCCTCGGGATTTCTCCCCCGATTCTCCCCGCAAAGTTAATGCAAGTCAATTGAAATGCCAAATTTATTTGAGCATTTCCGAGACGCAGCTTAACATCTGCGGATTTTGGCGAAACTTATGTAGTACAAGTCGAGTGAATTGCAAAATAAAGAAGATTTGTTTTTACAAACACACACTTGAACGGATGGACAGTATTGTTTTTATTGTATTTGTTTCTATGTTGCACACCAAGAGAATTAACATTTTTAACTTTCTGA
>CAMVBJ010000046.1 GCA_947165675.1 uncultured Prevotellaceae bacterium | reverse complement strand
AGCCAACAAGCCCTATGTTTGACTTTGACGGTGCAAACATAGGGCTTGTTTTCCCTATATAGTAAAGGTTGTTTTAGTTGTCGTTAGGGTTGTATGTGTTGTTTGATGAGCGGATGGCACGGATGCGTTGGGCCAGGGTGGGGTGGCTGTAGCTGAACCAGACGACCAGCGGGTGGGGCGTGAGGTTGCTCAGGCCGTGGCTGGCCAGTTTCTTGAGGCCACTGATCAGCGTCTCGCCGTGGCCGTGCTCGGCGGCATAGGCGTCGGCACGGTACTCGGCACGGCGCGAGATGGCGTTGCTGGCGGGGTTGAGCAGGATGTCGATGGGTGACAGCAGCAGCGAGAAGGCGATCATCGCCAGGATGAACGACGGGGCGGTGCCACCTAAGGCGGCGGGCAGGTCGGGGTTGCTCACCAGCAGCGAGAAGATGAATAGGTTGACGGCCACCATCGCAATCGAGATGAACATGTTCTTGAACGTGTCGCGGTGCTTGTAGTGGCCGAACTCGTGGGCCAGCACGGCCACGATCTCGTCGGTGGTCATCTGGTCTTGCAGCGTGTCATAGAGCACGATGCGCTTCTTGGGGCCAAAGCCCGTGAAATAGGCATTGGCCTTGGTCGAGTGCTTGCTGCCGTCGATGATGTAGATGTCCTTGAACTTTGAACCGAAACTCTCGACCGCAGCGGTGATGGCGTCGCGCAACTCGCCCTCGGGCAGGGGCGTCTGCTTGTTGAATAGGGGCACAATCAGGTTGCTATAGAACATCGAGAAGAACACAATGAACACGGCAACGACCAGAGTAGCCCAGATCCAGAACTGTTGCCCGAAGGTCTGGTACAGCCAATAGACCACGCCCAGCAGCACAGCACTGATCACGGTCGAGACCACAAACGACTTCACGGCATCGAGCCAGAAGGTCTTGTGCGTCGTGCGGTTGAAGCCGAATCGCTCCTCGATGACAAAGGTCGAGTAATAGCTGAACGGCAGCGCAATCACGGTGTTGAACAGGTTGTAGATGACCAGGAACAGGATCACCTGCAGCACGGGCACATCGGTCCACGCCTTGCACTGGTTATCGAGCCAGCCCAGCAGGCCGCAGCCCAGGATCACCAGCGTCAACGCGAACGACACGCAGCGGGCCACGAGCGACACGCGCTTGTTGGTTCGCATGTAGTCCTGCTGCTTGCGGTACTTTTCCTCGTCATACAGGCCCTCCAATTCGGGTGGCACGGGATGGGTCATCCACCGTGTATTGAGCCACGAGAGCACGCTGCTCAGGACAAAATCCAGCGTGACAAATGCGATAATCAACAGTAATAACGTCTGTGCCATAATGCTATTTCTTTTTCTTACCACAAATATACACCCAATCTCGAGAATTAGAAGTATATTTGCACAACTATTACACAATTATATATAATAAAGATGATGAAGACGATGAAATTTTGGATGACGGCTGCCATCCTGTTTTGCAGCATTGGTAGTTTGACTTCTTGTCATGGTGGGAACAGCAATGAACAACTCGCCGCGATCACCGACGAGACCCGTCCGGGTGACTGCGAGGACGTCGTCGCAGCCTACTTGACCGACTCGATAGCCTCACAGTACTCCCCCGGCGAGGTGAGCATACCGTGCATTCAGGTGGTGGAACTCGACGAGTCGCACCCCCAGGACAGCATGGTGGTGTGGGGTGACTTCTGGGTGTTTAATTATAATGTGGTGGGCGACACCCTCAAGATGGTTTCGGGCGGAGCCCATCCTGGCAAGATGACCATTAAGCCCTCGACCGAGGGTGGCCTTGTCGTGACTGCCTTTGACCGGGTGGGCGACGGCTCAAATTACCTGCCCAGCGCCCAGCGCATCTTTGGCGACAAGTATGATGCCTTCCAGGCCATCTACAGCAACGCCGAGAAGCGCGAGGAGTTCCGAGCCGCCCAGATCGCTGACTACGTCAAGGCCCATGAATTGCCCGTCAAGTACTACCAGGACTACGGCTGGCCCGCCAAAGAAATCCCCGCCCTGTAAGCGCTCCTGAATGATGAATAAACAGTGGGTTTCAGGCGATAGCAACCATACTTACAACTTAAAACTTACAACTTACAACTTAAAACTAAACAATGAAATACAGCATCATTGTCATCGGTGACGAGCTGCTTATCGGGCAAGTCACCGACACTAACTCGGGCTGGATAGCCCGTCACATGACGCCCCGCGGCTGGGACGTTGACACCATCCAGGTCGTCCCCGACGACCCCGACCAGATCACGCGTGCCATCGACCGCGCTTTTGCCCAGACCGACGTCGTGCTCATGACCGGTGGCCTGGGACCCACCAAGGACGACATCACCAAGCCGACCCTGTGCCGCTATTTCGGCGGCGAGTTGGTGCTCGACGAGACTGTCGAGGCCAATGTGCGCCAGGTGATGGAACGCCGCCATCTCAAGCTCAACGAGTACACCCGCCTGCAGGCGATGGTGCCCTCGTCGTGCCGTGTCATCCAGAACGAGGTGGGTACGGCGCCGCTCATGTGGTTTGAGCGTGACGATAAGGTGCTGGTGAGCATGCCAGGCGTGCCCTTTGAACTCAAGGCGATGATGGAGCGTGCCGTCATCCCGCAGTTGCTCGCCCGCTACAATGACGGCGAGGACATCGAGTTCCGCACCTTTGTCGTCACGGGTATCATCGAGTCGGCCCTGGCGATGCAACTCGACGAGTTCGAGCGCCAGATGCCTCATGGCATCCACTTGGCCTATCTGCCAGAGGGCGGCATCATACGCCTGCGCCTGACGGGAACTTCGACCGACCGTGACCAGATCAATGCCGACATGGACCGCCTCTCGCGCCAGTTGCACGACATCCTGGGCGGCCACATTATCGCCGATGGTGACAAGCGCTTGCCCGAGATTCTGGGTGACTGCTTGCGCGAGAAGGGGCTGACCCTCTCCACGGCCGAGAGTTGCACCGGCGGCAATATCGCCCACGAGATCACCAGCATTGCGGGCAGCAGCGACTACTTCAAGGGCGCTGTCGTGAGCTATGCCAACGAGGTGAAGACGTCTATTCTCGGGGTCAGCGAGCAAGACATCATGGACCATGGCGTGGTGAGCGAACCCGTCGTTCGCCAGATGGTGGAGGGCGCCTGCCGTGTCCTCGGTACCGACTGTGCCATTGCCACCAGCGGCATTGCCGGTCCAGGTGGTGGAACGCCAGCCAAGCCCGTGGGAACCGTGTGGATGGCTGCCAAGTGTGGTGACCGCGTTGTGGCCCAGGTCAAGCAATTGCCCGGTGATCGAGACCGAGTCATCACCCGTGCCACACTCGAGGCCCAACTGTTGCTGCTTTCCTTGATTAACCAGAAGTAATTTATTGGCTTTAAAGCCATGGAATCATCATGATGACATTAAAGAAATACCTATTGTCGCTATTGTTGACGTTGCTTGTCATTCCCGTGGGCATGGCAGGCAGGGTGGGGGATGACGACGACAAGGATCCGAGCGTCAAGCCCGGCATCCGTCGCCTCTATCCCGAGCGTGAACGCATCAAGGCGATGAAGAAGCTACAAGAACAGATGTCGCGCAAGGCGAAGCCCAAGGCCGATCCATGGGACACCAGCGACGAGGTGTGGGGAACTGTTGACGTGCCGCCTGCCATGATCAAGGACGAAGGCGCTGTCGAGGGGCATCGCCTGAATGTGACCACCAAGACCGCCGAAGAGCAGGCCCAGGTCGATGAACTGCTCAACACCGATTATTCCATCAAGGAGTACGGCATGGGACTCCGTCGCATGGTGTGGCATGACGAGCCCGTGACAGCAACCATCGACGAACTGATGCCCTACATCACAACCGATGGCGCCGAGTGCCTCTCCAAGTATGTCAACCGCGAAAAGGGTAGCAATGAGGTCTATTTCATCTTTGAATTGCAGGACAGTGTGCCCGGGCCGTTACGCCTGTGCGTTCAGTATTGCGCCGACGATCCTCTCTGCTATGACGAGTTGACCTTTAACATCGATGGCTTTGATTACGTGTTCTATCCCGCCGACCCGCAACGTGGACAGTTGGACAAGAATCTCTATTGGGAGATGAGTGATGACGAGTTGCGCCCAGCGCACAAGGATTTGGTTTATGCCCTTGCCCACAGCCACTGGGGAGTGATCAAGCTCAAGGGGGAGAGTGGCATCAGTCATGTGAAGATGCTCACCGACGGGCAGCGGGACGATTTTGCCCACATGCTGGCCCTGTATCGGCTGCTGGGTGGTACCCTATAATCGAAGTGTTATGCAACTGTTGCATAACTATTTTCGGGTATTTGCATGACTTTTTGCATGATTTCTTGTGTCGTAATTCAAAAAACACTTACCTTTGTTGCGATTTTATAAATCTTAATTATTTAATTATTGATTGTTTTTTAAAGGTTTAATTTTATGAACGTAGAGAACATTGGAACTTGGGCTGGTCTCGTGTGGAACGCCCTGAACGATGCGCAGAAGGCTCTTACCCTGAAGGAGCTGCGCAAGGCAACTAAACTCAAAGTGAATGAGATGCATTGTGCCCTGGGTTGGCTCGCTAAGGAAGGCAAGCTCAACTTTGCCGAGGGTAACGAAGACATCGAGGTATCGTTGCGATAACCCCACTGGACAGTCCAGATGATTTTATAAAAGAAATCAATCTATCCCCACCTATGAAGACAATGATGGCGTGGAACAGCTCCACGCCATCATTGTCTTCATCAATATCCATAGATGATTTGTACTTTTGTGTGATGCAAGTGTCAGCGGCAGGAGGAAATCGAAAAACCCAGGCTCGTAGGCCTGGGTTATCGTTCTGTAAAACAAACCATTACTAAGCACTTAAAGTCATTCGCGGCTTCACAGCTTGCGATAAACAATTTTACATTCCATAGCTCATGAATTTGCTTGAGTGCACAAAGGTAAGCACATTTTTTGGATTTACAAAACAAAACGAGAAAATTTTCAAAAAAAAATTATTTCGTTCTGTAAATAGGGCATGCCTGATCCTCATTTTTAAATTGAGAGCCAGGATCGTGTAGTGATGAAAAAAACCTGAAAAAGTGTTGGAAATGTGTTGTGTAGTTCAAAAAATGTGTCTATCTTTGCAGCCGATTTCGCGGCACATGTCTTGCTGGCGTTGATGCTCATGCGTTAGTCAAGTCAAGAGTGTGACACTTGATCGTTGAAACTTCGATGTCAAGGCTATGATGCTAAGTGCCTGGCAGTCAAGCGTAGGACGATATTGAAACGAGCGAGACACCCAACAGTTGTTCGACCCTGTGATGCCGGTGGGCTTCTCACACCGGTGGGGGAGAGCGCCCTCTCCATGCTGGGATGTCCACACCCGGAATATTGTGCTGCGCCTGTGTTTTTCTATGTACAGGCAGGCATGTAGCGCGAGATGACAGATTCAAGAATGTAAAACAAGAACAATAACTAAACAAAAACAAGAGAAACTATGTCAAAAGTTTGTCAAATCACCGGAAAGAAGGCGATCACGGGCAACAACGTATCGCACTCCAAGCGCAGGACGAAACGTAAATTCAACGTTAACGTCTTCAACCGCAAGTTCTTCTGGCCCGAGCAGGGACAGTGGATTCGCTTGACCGTATCGGCATCAGGCTTGCGCAACATTAACAAGATGGGTCTCGACGCAGCGCTCAAGAAGGCTGCCGAGGAGGGTCACCTCACCGAAATCCAGGTTATCAACAAGTAAAAAAGGAGTAACAGTATTATGGCAAAGAAAGCAAAAGGCGATCGCGTGCAAGTCATCCTCGAGTGCACCGAGCAGAAGGGCACTGGCGTTCCCGGCATCAGCCGTTACATCACGACCAAGAACCGCAAGAACACCACCGAGCGTTTGGAGCTCAAGAAATACAACCCTTATCTGAAACGCATGACCGTTCATAAGGAAATCAAGTAATAACAACCCTTTAAACGACTATATAACAGTATGGCAAAGAAAGTAGTTGCAACCCTTCAAACTGGTGAAGGACGCTCATGGAGCAAGGTGATCAAGATGGTCCGCTCCGAGAAGACTGGCGCTTACGTGTTTGAGGAGCGCATGGTCCCCAACGACAAGGTACAGGACTGGCTGAAGTAATCAACCGACGCTAATTCAACAATATAATCGTCTGCCCGCATGTTATTACAATGTTGCGGGCAGGCTTTCTTTATTGCGGTGGCTGGCTTGGCGTTTTCAGGCTTTTTCTTTACCTTTGTGACATCTAAATATAAGATGAAGCAATGATGAATCAGGACAAATACTTCTTCTCGCTTGAGATAGCGGTGCGTGACTATGAACTCGATAGCGAGGGCATCGTCAACAACGCCATCTACCTGCACTATCTGGAGCACACGCGTCACGCCTTTGTCAAGCAGGAAGGCATCCCCTTCGGCAGTCTGACGAGCGAGGGTCTTGTGCCTGTGGTCAGGCGCATGACCATCGATTACTACACGCCCCTACGCAGTGGCGACGTGATGCTCAGCAAGCTATGGATTGAGCGTGAGGGCGCTCGCTTCATTTTCCATCAGGACATCTTCAAGCAAGGGAGTGGTGAGCGTGTCGTGAGTGCGGACGTCACCATCGTGTGCATGGAGAAGAATGATCGCATCAACCGTGGTGACGACCTGGCGGCAAGATTGGCTAAATACTTTGAGCGACATGAGTGAGAGTGGCCGATACACGACGTTGACCTACCGCATTGCCTTTGCTAACCTGCAGGGTATGGGGGTGGATTTGGCACGCAAGCTGCTTGATGTTGTGGGCAGCGAGCAACGCTTCTTTGACATGAATGAGAAGGAACTGCGGATGTTGACTCGTGGTCGAAGCAAGATCTACCGTGACGATTACCGTCGTGACTGCCTGCAACGGGCAGTAGCCGAGGAGGCATTTGTCCAAGAGCATGGTATCAGTGCCACCTATTATACTGACGACGCTTACCCTCGCCGCTTGCTCGAAGCCCCCGATGCGCCTGCCCTGATTTATACCCTCGGGAAATGCAACCTCGAGAGCCCCCATGTCATCAGCGTTGTGGGCACGCGTCATGCAACACAGTATGGCACCCGTTTCTGTGACACGCTCATCGGTGAACTGGCCCAGCGCTTGCCCGATCTGGTTGTGGTGAGCGGCTTGGCCTATGGCATCGACATCGCTGCCCACCGGGCTGCCCTCAAACATGGTGTGACCACGGTGGCGGTGTTGCCCCGGGGGCTCAACCGCATCTATCCTGCCATGCATCGGCCTGATGCCATCGCTATTGTCAAGGGCGGTGGAATGCTCTTGACTGACTATACCAGTCAGGACATGGTGCAGAAGAGTAATTTCCTGGCGCGTAACCGCATCGTGGCGGCATTGAGCGACTGCACGGTGATTGTTGAGTCGGCCGGTTCGGGTGGCGCTCTTGTAACAGCGTCGTTGGCCATGAGCTATAATCGTGATGTGATGGCTGTGCCAGGTCGATGCGGTGATGAGTTTTCGACGGGGTGTAATAAGCTGATTTCCACTAATAAGGCCGCCTTGATTACTGGAGCCGATGACTTAATGGCTGCTATGCGCTGGGAAGGCGCTGGCCGGGATCCCAAGCCGCTTGACCTTTTCTCCGACTTGACAGACGAGGAACAGGCCGTCGTGGATGTCATACGCCAGCATGGTGAGATACATCTCAATACCCTGGCCGATACCTTGCGTCTTCCTGTCTATAAACTCATGAGCACGCTCGTCGAACTTGACTGCAAGAACGTGATTGCAACCTTGCCAGGCTGCCGTTACACCGTCATTTAGGTTCTGAGGACAGGGACGGTTATCGTCCAAAATTGTATTTTTGGATTTTTTAAGGAATAGGGTGGCGGTCGTTTGAAATAATTGCCGTATCTTTACATTTTCTTTTTTATTCAAAATTGAACTTTAAATTGCACAACGATATGAACACAGATAGAATCCCCGATTCAGAGTTTATCATCAATGATGATGGCTCTGCATTTCACATCCATGTGAAACCCGAACAGTTGACAGACAATATCATCGTGTGTGGTGACCCTGGTCGCGTGACCATGATCGCATCCCATTTTGATACCCGTGATTGGGAAACTTCCAGCCGCGAGTTTCATGGCATAGGCGGTACCTACAAGGGTAAACCCATCATGGCTCTGTCCCATGGCATCGGTCCCGACAACATCGATATCGTGATGACCGAGCTCGACGGGTTGGCCAATATCGACTTTGAGACACGTACCCCGCGTGTTGAGCACCGCACGCTCAATATTGTGCGCATCGGCACATCGGGCGGTCTCCAGCCCTATGTCCCGGTGGGTACACCCGTTATCGCTTCCAAGGCTATCGGCTTTGATGGCGTGATTAATTATTATGCTGACCGTAACAAGGTCGCAGACCTCGACTTCGAGAAGCAGTTCTGTGAGTTTGTGAAGTGGAATGAGCTCTTTGCCAAGCCCTATGTTGTCGATGCCGATCCGTGGCTGGTCGAGAAGATCGGTCGTGATGACATGGTGCGCGGCTATACGATCTCGGCAGTGGGCTTTTATGGTCCTCAAGGGCGTCGTGTGCGCCTCGACCTTGCGGAGCCTGAGTTGAACAGCCGCATCGAGCAGTTTGAGTACAATGGTGGTCACATCACCAACTATGAAATGGAGAGCAGCGCCCTGCAGGGTATGGCTGCCATGCTTGGCCATCGTGCTATGACTGTTTGTTCCATTATCGCTAACCGTGTCGCTACCGATGTCAATCCCAACTACAAGACAGCAGTCGAGGATCTGGTGAAAACCGTTCTCGACCGATTGACTGAATAAGTAATAGTAAATTTGTTTTCATAGTTTTTTTGGAGTCTTGCCGCTATGGGTTAGTAGCAAGGCTTTTCTTTTATGCCAAGCCACATGGACCTGTGACCCTCACACCATGGTATAAATGCAGGTCAAGGCTGTCAGCCTTGTGCAGACCTGTGGCTTGCTACAGTTATCGTTATAGTGTCTTGGCGACTTGGCGTGAGGTTGAGTCGTTGCCGATTGTTTGCTAAAACAAAAAAAACCTTAAAACGTAATATTGATATAATATTGGATATTATCGTTGCGTTATAAAAATGAAACAATTAAAAAACAGGACTGCCTATGCACAAAATGACTACTCTACCTAACAAAGAAAATGACGTTATGAAGCCGGCAAAAGGCCTTAAGAAGGCTACTATTGAATTGCTGAAGCAGTTTGCAAGAGCTTATCAGTATAACGTTGAACTCCCGAGAGGTCTGGAATCAATGATTCTGAATTAACAGATAACGATATCCCCTCTCCTTGTTGAAATGAAAATCAAGTCTCCCTGTCACAGCAGCCGGGAGACTTGTTCGTTTAAATGAATGACGGCGCTATCGTGCTAAGACGATTTTTTCTCGACACCATGTCGTGTTGTTGCTCAATTCATGATAAAATTGTACATTTGCACCCAATAAAGAATATACTCATGATAAATGTGATTAAACGCATCATTTCGGGAGCTGTCTATATCGCCCTGATTGTTGGAGCAATACTGTTGCTTGATAATTCACCAGTGATGTATCTGCTGGTGTTCCCGCTCCTGATTGTGTTGGGAATGGGTGAGATGGTGACCATGGCAAAGGATGATGCCTCCCAGTCATGGCTCTTGACAATCGTTGACATGCTGGGTGGTGTGGGGCTGTTCGTGTCATTATATATGCACTATGAGGGCTCAGCCGCTCAAACTCGTGCCATGTGGCTGCTTCCCATCGCAGCCTATCTGCTGGTGCGCACCATCGTGCAGTTATACCGCCCGCAGCAGAACGCCGTTCACAGTTTGGAGCGATCTTTCTTTGCTTTAGGGTATGTTGCATTGCCCATGTCATTGCTCAACTGCATCATGAGTATCACAGCGCCGCGCCTGTTGCTGGGCATGTTCATCTTCATCTGGCTCTATGACACGGGAGCTTATTGCTTTGGCATGATGCTTGGCCGTCATCGCCTGTTCGAGCGCATCTCGCCTAAGAAATCTTGGGAAGGTGTCATCGGTGGTGTTCTTGCCTGTGTCGCCGGCGCTTATATTACCCACAACTGGTTTGATGAGTTCTTCCAGGTGCCTGAATTGACCATATGGGTGGGCCTGAGCTTGATAGTGGCTGTGTTTGCCACCTTTGGCGACTTGGTGGAGTCCCTCATCAAGCGCACTGTCGGCGTCAAGGACTCGGGTAGCATTCTGCCGGGTCATGGTGGCATTCTGGACCGCATCGACAGCTTGCTGCTCGTCTCTCCAGCGGTGCTTATCTATTTGCTTCTTATCGTTCCCAATATCCAGTAAAGTATCATGCGTGGCATTATTCCATCACTGATTATAGTGATATTATTGTCACTGACCCTATCGTGTGGTGGCAACAAGCAACCGGTCGCACCAGAGCATCAATTGCCCGACACACTCACCGTGGGAACTCTCTATAGCCCGACGGGCTTCTTTATCCTCAAGGGGGACACGATGGGCTATGACTATGACCGCATCTGTGACTTTGCGCGTTCCAATGGCATTGTACTGCGCTTCAAGGTCGCGCGCAGCATGCCCGACCTGCTGAAGATGCTCGACAAGAAGATAGTCGATGTGCTGGCCTGTGAGATTCCCGTCACTGCCGAATATAAGTCACGTGTGTTGCATTGCGGTGCTGTCAATGAGACCCACCAGGTGCTGGTGCAGCACAGCGGAACGGGCTTGATTCACGACGTGACCGAGCTGATCGGCCGTGAGGTCTATGTCGAGAAGGGTTCCAAGTATGAGTCACGCTTGCGCAACCTCGATAACGAGGTGGGTGGAGGAATTAACATCCATGCGGTAGAGGGAGAGGAAGCTCTTCCCACCGAACTGATCCAGCGCGTGTCGCGGCGAGAGATAGACTTTACTATCGTCGATAGCGATATTGCGCAGATGAACCTCACTTACTATGACAGCATCAACATCCAGTTGCGGGTGGGATTTGAGCAACGCTCGTCGTGGGCCGTATCACCGCATGACCAATGGCTGGCCGACAGCATCAACCTGTGGGCGGCCAGCAGCAACGCCCGCGAATATTCCAAGCAGGCCTTGAAGCACTACTTCGAGATGAATCGTGGTCCCAAGCCCGACTCGGTCAAGGTCGATACCTTGGCGATCACGCCACCAGGTGCCATTTCGCCCTATGATCCCATCTTCAAGCAGTATGCCCAGGAGATGGGTTGGGACTGGCGACTGCTGGCAGCCATTGCCTACTCTGAATCGGGATTTGACCCCAATGCGACTTCATGGATGGGTGCTCGTGGCTTGATGCAGGTCATGCCACGCACGGCACAATCCTTTGGAGCACAGGAAAACGAATTGGGTAATCCGGAGGTGAGCATCCGCGTGGCTTCCAAGATTTTGCGGGAACTGGATGGCATCATGCGCAGCAAGACAGGTCCAGCCGACCGCATCAAGTTTGTACTGGCCGCCTATAATGCCGGATCGGGTCATGTGACTGATGCCATTGCTCTGGCGCGCAAGTATGAGCTCAATCCCCGCGTGTGGAGTGAGAATGTAGAGCAGGCCATGTTGTGGAAGATGGATCCTGAGTATTATAACGACTCGGTGTGCTCTAATGGCTATTGCCGTGGCACAGAACCTGTTGACTATGTTGTCAAGGTGCTAAACTGCTACGAGCGCTATAAGAAGAACTACAAGAAATAATATCGTAACCAATTAATAAAAGTAAATGTCATGAGAAAGAAACAGTTGATTATGGCCACCGTGGTGGCACTCTCAGCATCAATGATGATGCAGTCCTGCATTGGCAGCTTCGCTCTGTTTAACAAGGTGAAGCGATGGAATGACCAGGTAGATAATAAGTTCGTCAATGAACTGATCTTTGTCGCCATGTGGATCCTTCCAGTATATGAACTTAGTTTTGCCGCCGACCTGTTGATTCTCAACAGCATTGAATTTTGGTCGGGTTCCAACCCCGCTTTGGCTCAGAACAAGACCCAGGTGATTGACGGAAAAGACGCCAAATATTTGGTAGCCAGCAACGAGAATGGCTATGTGATTACCAATCTGAGCACCAAGCAGGAGACTCGCTTCAACTTTGATGCCGAGGACAACTCATGGTCCATTGAGAACAATGGTGAGCAGGTGAAGCTCTTCAACTTTGTTGATGACACCCATGTTGACATCCTCACCCGTGATGGCAACTATGCCCGTGTTGAACTTTCACAGTCTGGCGTGCTGGCTTATCAGCAACTGGTGGGTGCAGGCGGTATAGCATTTGCACTGCGTTAACCTTAAAAAGTTTCTCGTGTGATGTGTGCGGGTGAGGCAAGCAGTGATTGTCCTGCCCGCACACATTGCTTTTTATTGATTCAGCTTCCCCCCGTTCACCATTGATGAGAAATTTCGTTGCTCTGCTTTGTATTGTTGTTTTCATGGGGCTGAATTCGGTTGAAGCCCAAGAGAATTATTATGTGTTGCTTACTGGAGGCCAACTGCATGTCTTTCCGCAGGCCCATCTGTCACAGTGCTCCCATGACGATGCCTCGATCACAATGGTAGCACTCGATGGCTCGTGTTACACTTATTCGATGAGCCGTGTAGCGTCGTTTAGCCAGCAAGAGCCTCGAACCCTTCCCTCGATGGAGTCATTCAAGATCGACAATAAGTATAATTATCAAGTAGTAACTGATGCCTATGGTGTGATTGACGGATCGCTTGTCAACGTTGAGGTGGCAGGCATCGGCAAGCGCCTCACGTCGTCATTCAGCCTGTCTGATAGCGACGCCGTGGCTTGGGTCGATGGAAGAGTGCAGCATAGCACAGTGAGCCGACAGCGTTTTCAAGATGACGTGACCTACACGGTGGGCTACCCTGGTGACAAGGTTCTGGTGGATAATGGTGACGGAAGCTACTCGATGGAGCCGTATGGTCGTGACTATCGGGTACACGTTCATTTCCTCACTGATGACGCGACTACGGTGCCACGCATCGACATTAATACGGTTGATGGCCGCATGATCAGTTCCAAAGACTACTATGTCGATGCAGAGATCATCATTGATGGTGCTGGCGTTTTCCCCTCAATGAGAGACTCGGTACAGGTCAAGGGACATGGCAACAGCAGTTGGTCCACCGATAGCATGTCCAAGAATCCTTACCGCCTCAAGTTTTCCACCAAGCAGAAGCCGTTAGGCTTGACCAAGGGTAAGAACTGGGTGTTGCTTGCCAATAAGATGCGGGGCTCGATGTTGACCAATGCGATAGGCATGAAGGCAGCAAGTCTCATGGGTACCTCCAATGTCAATCACATAATTCCCGTGGAATTGTATATCAATGGCGAGTACCGTGGCAGCTATAATCTCACCGAGAAGGTGGGAATGCACAACAACAGCATTGACCTGGACGACGAGACCAGAGCTGTGTTGCTCGACTTGGACCGTTATTTTGACGACCCCGAGAGCCAGAAGTATGCAAGCCCGCTCTTTTACCTTCCAGTCGTTGTCAAGTATCCCGATTTTGGCAGCGATGAGACCCTTGTCACCCTCGACATGGTCAAGCAGCGCTTTAATGAGCTGGAGCAGTGTGTCTATCATCGTGGAAGCATCGACCGTTACTTCGACATGGATGCCCTGGCGCGTTACAAGGTGTTGAATGAGTATATCTTCAATCGGGAATTGCTGTGGCCCAAGAGCGCCTATCTCTATAATGTCAACCTGCTTGAGGATACCAGTAAGTTTATCTTTGGCCCAGTGTGGGATCTCGATTACGCCTTCAACCCAGACAACCTGATTTCCTATTTCTATGCCGACGTTAATGATGATTATTACCAGAGTGTCGTTAACAAGTCGGGCTGGCGCTTCTTTTCGGCTTTGAATGAGAATCGGCAACTGGGGCGGCGGTCCTACAAGATCTTTAAGGAATTTGTGGAACAGGGGCTTGACGAACTGTGTGAGTTCTGCCGGGATTACTATAGCTATGCGGCTCCTTCGATTGCCCACAATTCTCAGCTATGGACTTCCCATTACTATAATTATGGCAACCAGGCGAACCTTGCCTCACAGTGGCTGCGCAATCGGGCTAATGCTTTCTGCCAGATGCTGGCAGTGGCCTATGCCGTCCCTGGTGATATCGATGGCGATGGTGCATTGACCATCAACGATGTGACGGTGATCATCGATTACCTGCTCGACCGTGATGGTACGGGCCTGGATCTTGATGCTGCCGATGTTGACGATGACGGTGCGGTCAACATCCATGATGTGACCACGCTCATTTCACTCCTGCTTGGCTCCAGGTGATGAGGGAAATCACGGTGTTCTTGAGGTCACTTGAAGAACTTGCTGTGACGGATGAAAAAGTAGCATAGCGCCATCAGCACGACCGAGATGGCGAGAGCCAGCGGGAATCCCCAGGGGTTGGCCTCCATGCCATTAGGCACGTTCATGCCGTAGTATCCTGCAATCACGGTTGGGATCATCAGCAGGATGGTGACCACGGTCAAGGTCTTCATGATGCGGTTCAGGTTGTTGCCGATGACTGACGAGTAAGCCTCTTGCTGCCGTTTGAGAATGTCGCTATAGATGCTTGCGGTGTCAAGTGCTTGTTGGGTCTCAATTTCAACGTCTTCGAGCAAATCCTCGTCATGGGGTAATGCGCGGAGCCGCATCTTGAGGCGTGCCAGTACTGTGGCATTGCCCTTGAGTGAGGTGATGAAGTAAATCAAGTATTTCCCCAAACCCATCGTGCGCATCAGTTCGTCATTGTCCATCTTGCGTTCCATGCGATCCTCGGCAGCGTTCATCATTCCATTCATCTGCTTGAGGTACTTCAAGTACCACACCGATGTGGATAGCATCAGTGACAGCAACAGGTCATAGCCCTTGCAGTTGTTAATGTGTCGGCGTCCGCTCCAGCGGATGAAGTCGTCGGGTACCTCGGTGTCAAAGTAGTTGACGGTGATGAACACGTCGTCGCGTATCAGGAATGCCATAGGAGCGGTCGAGAACACTGTTTCGCCGTCTGGGTCAATGCTCTTGTTGGGCACGCGCACATACACCAGCATCCAGTTTTCCTCATGATCGACGCGTGGGCGTTCCTCGATATCCTCGGCATCGTGAGTGAAGTCCATGGGCACGGCAAAGCGCTCCTTGAGTATAGCCAAGTCGTCCTCTGTGGGGTTGGTGACCTTAATCCAGCACCCCGACTTCCACTGATTGATTTGAGCAAATCCGTCCTTGCATTTCCAATAACTGATCATAATCTTGCCTTCATCTGGTTTTATTATGCAAAGTTACTGTATTTTTCTTATCATCCAACTTCTTGGGACAAGAAAAACGCAGAGGGCGCGGTTCAAGTTCCGCAGCCCTCCAAGTTAATCCAGTAAGAGTATGGATGATCTAATGTTTATTTCACTACCTTGGTAGTGGCGGTGGTGCCGTCACTGTAGGTGGAGCGTTGCAGGTACAAGCCTGTAGCGGGAGCAGTGGGAAGCTCGCGGCCAGTGAGGTCGTAGTAGTGGGTGTCAACAACCTGTGCACCAGTGGTGGACTCATTGATGCCAGAGTGGGTGGGATTGTTGACATAGATGATTTCGGAGCGGTTCACTTCGTCACCAGCAGTGTAGATGCTTTGTACGCCGATGATATCATAGTCGGTGGTGTAGATGTAAACCGTGTGGCGACCATTGCCACTCATGTAGATGTCAAAGTTGATGTTATCCTCAAACTTGTAGGGAACATCGGTCATTGCGTTCGACAAGCCGATGTAGGTCTCGGGATCGAAGGTGAATACCTCGTCATCGAGGAGGATGTTGTAGAACAACTTGTTCTCGTTGAGCTTATTGCCATCAACGTCAACCGTGGGAATGGTGAAGTGAAGCACCGTGAATCCTGTTGTGATGTTGACCGTGATGTCCTCGACGGTGAAGATGGGATTGGCGGGCACGGCAGGCACTTCGTCAAATGCGACCAGACTGGGAGCTACATAGTCGTTGAGGATCGACAGCGTGTTGGGGCCAACGTTGGTGATCATGGATGCAGGCCACTCGGCAACGATGTTGCGGGCATCCTCATCAACATTGAAGACAATCTCGTCGTTCAGGTTGTAGTTGAACACGGGGCTGCTATAGGTCTCGGCGTCAACATAGGCATCACCAGTGAGCATGTAGATGTGACCGTTGTAGTAAGGATCGGGACCCAGATACTGACGGGTTGCGAAGGTAGCCTTGCCATCCACGAGCTTGCCCTTGATGTAAGAGTCAGGGTTATTGTTGTTAAGGTTACCCATGTAGATGTCCTCACCATCGATAGCGACGCTGACGACAGTCTCCCTGGTCTTGGACAGGTCGGTGGGGTCAGACAGATAGGTCATGGTGTAGCTCTGTACATACATGTCCTCGGGCAGGGTGGTGATTTCGTCGGTCTGGGGAGCATAGACAATGTGCTGGTCGGCCATGTAGAACCAATCGGCGGTGGCGTCACACAGGCCGATGAACTTGTCGCCCTGCTGGGTGAGCACACCGTCCTGCCAGGTGAACTCAATTTCACCTTCCTCTTCCACGACGGGCATACCCTCATCCTCATCGTAGTGCATGCAGTAAGCATAATAGGGGTCACCCGCGTCAATAATGTAAAGCTGTGGCAACTTCACGACATACTTGCCATCGCCTGCGGGCTCAGCCTTGATCCAGGGCAGGATGGAGAACCAGATGTAGCCCTGTGAGATGGGGTTGTAGATGTAGAGGTTACCGTCGGCTCCCTCCACGACCTTGCCGATGCCACCATCCACCTCTTGGGTATAGATATCACCCCAACCCAAGCCGTAGGCCGATGAACTGGCATACATGTTGTCGTGCAGGATGCCCTCTGGCACGTCCATGATGGGCTCTTCATCGACGCGCATGGGAGCAGCCGCTGGAGCCTTGAACTGTGACAATCTCATGCCGCTCTTGGCGGGCATGCGTTGGGCGCTGGCCATGCTCGGGATGAGCAGCGCAGCAACCAGTGCAATAAGAGTAATTGTTCGCTTCATAACTTGATTCAAAATTAAAGGTTAAAATTAAAGATGGTTATTCACCCGCAAATGTAAAGAAAATTGAACACAAAAACAATGGTTTCCGAAAACAATTTTTCCAATCGGAATCACGAAAATTAAACTACATCTCTCACTCACACAAAAAACGAGGGCTGCGACACAGATTTAGATGAACTCTAAATAGTTCTCTGGGCTAATGACCTGATAAGTAGCATCTGGATAGCCCTTAGCAAATGCGCGAGGCATTTTGGGCGTCTTTTTGCCCCATTTGAATTCGTATGCCCCAATGCTTCCGTCCCGGTCAATGACAAGGTCTATTTCTTGTTGGTCATAGGTGCGCCAGAAGTAGTGCCCATCATGTCCAAGATTGTTGAAGTTTGACTTTAATCGTTCACTGATCAGGTAATTTTCCCACAAGGCACCAGCATCATTTCGTTGAGTAAGAGGATGGAAATTCCCGATAATCGCATTGCGCACACCATTGTCGATAAAGTACCATTTGCCGGCTTTTGATACTTCCTTGCGCAGATTTTTTGAAAAAGCTCCCAAACGATAGATCACAAAAACTTGCTGGAGCAAGTTAAGATACTTTTCAACGGTGTCCCTGTTTAGTCCGAGTTGCCTGCCTAATTCGTCGTATGAGACTTCACTTCCCATTTGGAATGCAATGAGTTGGAGCAATCGCTTCATTTTTGCTGTGTTCCTCAATCCATCGATAGAGAGGATATCTTTAAGCAGGTAGGAATCGATAAGCCCTCTGAGATATTCGGCACGATCGTCATTATTCGTCATGAGAGTGACTTCAGGGTAACTGCCGTAAATGAGTCTTGACTCGAGATTTCCTCGAGTATCGATTGCTGATTCTTGTTGCTGAATTTCATGTTGGGAGAATGGTGTAAGAGTGACTTGTGTAGCCCTTCCCACAAGTGGCTCTCCAGCGTTGTTTTGAAGGTCAAATGAAGATGAACCGGTAGCTAGCACGGTAATGCCTTCAATTTCATCAATGATGAGTTTGATGGCAAGACCAATGTTACTGATGTTTTGCGCTTCATCAAGTATCAGTAAATCTATGCCAGTGAATAGGTTACGATAGTTGGCAATAGTGCGGGTCGATAGCATCTCCTGCACATCAAGGTCTTCTCCATTCAGCGACAGCACCTTTCCTGAGAAATGTTGGGCAATAGCTTTGGCAAGCATGGTTTTACCAACGCGTCGTGCTCCGTACAGTAATACGGCTTTATTCGGTCTAAGTCTTTGCTCAATCTCTTTTTGTAGTATTCTTTCAATAGTTTCCATCTCAATTTTTCTTTTATCGTGACAAAAATAGTAAAAATTACGATTATAATCGAAAATTTACCAGTAATTTTACGAATTAAATCCAAAATTTACCGAAAACTGAGGTGGATTATATAGAAGCGAGGGCTGCAACACCGATTGTAGCAGCCCTCGTTAGGTCGTAAGTGAAAGGTCGATTGGGGATTAGCAGCCCAGGCGCTTCTCGAGGTTGGCACGGATGGCCTTGATGAAGTCTGCGCTGTTCACGGCCTTGGCCTCAACACCTTCCATGAGGTTCACGAGATCCTTATCATAGTTGAGGTTTATCTTTCCCAATTAGAGTTTTTTCATCAATTACTATTTTGTTGTCTTTCCCTTTTCTGAGGGTATATACATTTTGTACCCAGTAAGATGATGTGTCAGCATAAAGTATATCAAATCTATGATAAGCTTTATTCCAAACCATAACAGTGTCTTGATAATGTTTCAAGAAGACATTGATCTTGTCAGCTTTATCCGAAGCAACATAGATACGTTTAGATCCAAACCCAGCTCGTGATAAGTGATTGATTGAAATGGGAACTGTATCATATTTACTGTATTCATATAAATCTATATCAGAGAAAAACGGGCGTGGACTGTATGATGATTCACCTAAATTGTGCATTACAGTATAGGTAGTGTAATCTGATTCACCATCACATGACACAAGAAAGATAGACAACAATAGTGGAATTAACAATAAATATTTCATAAATAATAGTTTTTATTGAGTTCCAGTCCAAAACTCATGTTGTTAAATAAAAAACGTGGACTGAATTTGCCACACCTATTGCTGAGGTCCTGAGAAAACCCGATAATGAAATATGGAAATAAGCAGCCCACGCTTGTAGCGCAGGAAACCGCTTTGTTACCCTCTCATTATCTTGAAATTTCTCAGGTTTCAGCAATAAAGAGATAGCAAAACGCTTCTTTTTTACTAAAATGTCTTGTTGGAGACTAAATCTCCAACAATTTGCAAAAATAGAAAGATTATTTCTAATATGAAAGAATTTAATCGAAAATGTAAGACACTTGATCATTTTGGTTTATCTTTGCAGTAGCGAAAAAATGAAAATACCAGTCTTAAATAGTGTAAAGGCTATAGAACACCAGTACAAGACAGGTGAGGAGCCTGTCTTGGTAATGTGTTCTGATATGAATGCGTATATCTGCAAGTATATGCGCTCAACGGCCGCATCCTATAAATTGGTCTCGGAACTAATTGGCAGTGAGATGGCTCGAATTTGGCAGCTCAATTCTCCAGAAACAGCAATTGTCAGTATTAAGCCTGACCATTGGAATGGGCTAAGGTCATCACATAGCATGACGGCTCCTGCTTTTGGCTCAAAGAAAAAGATGGGAGTCATAGATATTACACCTGCAATAATAGGTGAAATTGAAGACTTGCCGATAACGTTTGCCCAACTGTTGCATATAGCATTATTTGATTTCTGGATGGCTAATGAAGATCGTAATGCGAATAATGCCAACCTGATGTATGATATAGTCAAACATCTTTTTGTCCCGATTGATTACGGTTGTGTGTTTAATACATCAACCTATGATTATCCGCTGTCCCAGTTGACGATGACCGATTCAATCTTATCGTCTGAGCTTTTTGAGGCATTACTCTCACACCACCGAACTTCTCTCCCGAGTATAATTGTTGATCTGGATAGGGCTTATGCTCTAAATGTCGGCCGGTGTATGGAGAGAGTTTCAAAAATCATTGACCTGATACCAGTGGAATGGAATGTGCCCAGAGGAATCATCGCTAAAAAAGTGAGCGAGTTGCTTGATCCAGATTGGTATGACCATGTCTGGCTTAATTTTATGGAGTGTCTTAATGAAAAAATTAGCTTATGTCCAATTCGTTAAAATACAGTATCATCTACGGGGTGATTAATCCCGAGACATCAGAGCAGATCAGTCTGGGAATCGTTATTATCGATGGTGACGAGATTAGTGTGCGCTATTCCGAGAAGAAGATGAGCACACTCAAGATCCTGTGTGGTGAGGAAGAGTATAAGTTCGCTTCACGGGTTGTCCGGTCAATGAGTTTCCCATCGATTTCCAATGTTGAGTACATGACGCGTTATTCCAACAACCTGATAGCCATGTCTCCCATCAAGACTGTGGATTTGGAACCCAGTGAGAAGAATAAGAAATGGCTCTACCGCAATTATGTCTATGCGGGAGCATAAATATGGATTGCATAAAATAACGAGAGGGCCTCACAGGAGTGGGGCTCTCTCGTTTAAAATCTGTGAAACGTCGAGGCGGGATTAGCAGCCCAGGCGCTTCTCGAGGTTGGCGCGGATGGCCTTGATGAAGTCGGCGCTGTTCACGGCCTTGGCCTCAACACCTTCCATGAGGTTCACGAGGTCCTTGGTCACGATGCCGGCGTTCAGGGTGTCGAAGCAAGCAGCTTCGAGTTGGTCACCGAAGTTCATGAGGTCCTTCAAACCGTCCTTCTCACCGCGCTTGCGCAGTGCACCGCTCCATGCAAAGATGGTAGCCATGGGGTTGGTCGAGGTCTCCTCGCCATTGAGGTACTTGTAGTAGTGGCGGGTTACAGTACCGTGGGCAGCCTCATACTCGTAGTTGCCGTCGGGGCTAACCAGCACGCTGGTCATCATAGCCAGTGAACCGAATGCGGTGCTGACCATGTCGCTCATCACGTCGCCGTCGTAGTTCTTGCAAGCCCAGATGTAACCGCCCTTGCTGCGGATTACGCGTGCAACTGCGTCGTCGATCAGGGTGTAGAAGTACTCCAGACCCAGCTTCTCGAACTCAGCCTTGTAGTTCTGCTCGTAAACCTCTTCAAAGATGATGCGGAACTGAGCGTCATACTTCTTGCTGATGGTGTCCTTGGTCGAGAACCACAGATCCTGCTTGGTGTCGATAGCATACTTGAAGCAGCTGTGAGCAAACGAACGGATGGACTTGTCCAGGTTGTGCATACCCTGGAGGACGCCCTCACCCTTGAACTCGTGGATAACGATCTCCTCGTGCTTGCCGCTAACGCCGTCAAAGACCAGCTTGGCGGTGCCGGGCTCGTCGGCACGCAGCTCAACACTCTTGTAAACGTCGCCATAGGCGTGACGAGCGAT
>CAMVBJ010000045.1 GCA_947165675.1 uncultured Prevotellaceae bacterium | reverse complement strand
AGTCAGTCATGATTCTCAATCTCACGGTCCGGGACCCCGCCGTGGGGTTCCGAATCATTAATCGAAAAACCACGACGCGACAAGGCATAGTTCTCCCTGTTGTCCTTTTACATATTTTACCTTAAAGATTGAAAATCAGACCCTTAAAAAGAATTCTGATTCCATACCAATAAAATATTCGACCCAAACTTAGTCAGGCGGACGATAGATGATATTCATTTTCTTCGAGATATTAAAATGAAGTTAATAATGCCAATTACTCAATGCCCGAACAATCGAGCACCGCAAAGATACTTCTATCTTTCCAGAATCCCAAATCACACGTGTAGAAAATTATTCCACACCATCACATCACAGCAAAAAAACACGAACGACATCACAATATTAATGAGAAAAGTGTAACTTTGCAGGTCAGTTGAGCAAACGATAATCAATACAAACCCGATATAGAACAATGAGTAAAGAAACTTTTCCTCACCTTGAGGCACTGCGCCAGGAGATGCGCCGCCTGAATGTCGATGCCGTGATCATTCCCGGCACCGATCCCCACCAGAGTGAATACATCTGTGACCACTGGAAATTCCGTGACTGGATCAGCGGATTCACGGGCAGCAACGGCACGGCCGTCGTGACCCTTGACCAGGCTGCCTTGTGGACCGACTCACGCTACTTCCTGCAAGCCGGCATCGAGCTGGAGGACAGTGGCTTTGTGATGATGAAGGAGAATATGGGCAACGATCCCACCATCCACGAGTGGCTGCAACAGGTACTCGAGGAGGACTCGGTCATCGCCATTGATGGCAGGCTATACAGCGCCCAGGCAGCCAACCAGTTGGAACGCTTCTGTGGCGAGAACGGCTTTATGCTTGTCACCGAGTTCTATCCTGCCGACAGGATTTGGACCGATCGTCCCGCTCGTCCCAGCGAGGCTGCCTATGTCCACGATGTGAAATACGCCGGCGAGGAGGCTACCGACAAGATTGAGCGCCTGCTCGAAGTGCTCGAGGGCAATGATGCCACCGCCATGCTCGTCACCGCCCTCGATGATATCGCATGGCTACTCAACCTGCGCGGCAACGATGTGGCATTCACGCCCGTCGCTATCGCCTTTGCCTACATTTCCCGCAAGGAGAAATCCCTGTTTATTGATGAGAGCAAGGTGACCGACGAGGTGCGCCAACACCTGAAGGCCTGTGATGTCAAGGTTCGTGACTATGACGACGTGGTACGCTTCCTGGAGCGTGTCAGCGAGCATGAGGTTGTCCTTATCGACCCCAACCGCGTGAGCGACACGCTCGCCAATGCCCTGCAGTGCCAGAAGGTCTATTACCGTTCCCCCATCACCGACTTGAAGTGCATCAAGAACGAGGTGCAGATCGATGGCTTCCGCCACGCCATGGAGCGCGACGGTGCTGCCCTGGTGCGCCTGTTCAAGTGGATTGAGGAAACTGCGCCCACTGGCACCATCAACGAAGTTGACGTCTGGAACAAGGGCATGGAATTCCGCGCCCAACAAGACCTGTACCGCGAGGACAGCTTTGCCATGATCTGTGGTTACAAGGAGCACGGCGCCATCGTGCACTACGAGGCGACCGACGAGAGTGCCTCGACCCTGCATGGCGAGGGTATCCTGCTCGTGGACAGCGGTGCACAGTATCTGGACGGCACCACCGACATTACCCGCACCATCACCTTGGGCAACCCGACCGCCCAAGAGAAGCATGACTTCACGCTTGTACTCAAGGGCCACTTAGCTCTCCAGCGTGCTAAGTTTCCCGTGGGCACAACTGGTTGCCAACTCGACGTGCTTGCACGCATGCCGCTATGGCAGGAGGCCATGACCTATGGCCACGGAACTGGTCACGGCGTGGGTCACTTCTTGGGATGCCACGAGGGGCCCCAGAGCATCCGCACCAACCTGGTTGACGTCAAGTTGATGCCTGGCATGATTACCAGCAATGAGCCAGGTCTGTACAAGACCGGCGAATATGGTATCCGTACCGAAAACCTGCTGCTGACCGTTGAAGCCGATAAGACCGAAGAGTTCGGTGATTTTCTCACCTTCGAGCCGTTGACGCTCTACCCCTACGATCTGGAACTTATCGACCGCTCGATGCTCACGCGCGAGGAAGTCGCCCAGATCAACGACTATCATCGCATGGTGCGCGAGCGCATCACCCCGCTCCTGAACGCCGACGAAGCCGCCTGGCTCGCCAGCAAGACCCGCGAAATCAATTAAAAATAATCAAGGGTCTTTAAAGACCTTAAGGACCCTAACATTTATCATCAGAAAAACTATACAATGGCTATCATCAAGAAAGTAAGGGGCTTTGAGCCCAAGATTGGAGAGAACTGTTTCCTGGCCGACAACGCAGTTGTTGTGGGCGACGTGACTATGGGTAAGGATTGCAGCATCTGGTTTGGTGCGGTGTTGCGTGGCGATGTCAATACCATCACCATCGGCAACCGCGTCAACATCCAGGATAACAGCGTGATTCACACGCTATATGAGAAATCGGTCACCGAGATTGGCAATGATGTGTCCATCGGTCACAATGTAGTCGTACATGGTGCCAAAATCGGCGACATGGCACTCATCGGCATGGGTAGCGTCATTCTGGACCACGCCGAGATTGGCGAGGGCGCCATCATTGCTGCCGGTAGTGTTGTGCTGGGAGGGACCAAAGTGGGACCCCACGAGTTATGGGCAGGCAGTCCAGCGAAGTTCAAGAAGATGGTTGACCCTAAGCAGGCCAGCGAAATCAATGTGAAAATCGCTAAGAACTACCTGATGTACTCCACATGGTACGAATAAATTAGCATTTCTATAGCTATAACCAAAATTCAAGATGAAGAAGTATTACATTTTTACTATCATGGCGCTCGTGCTGGCCATATTACCAGTACGGGCAGCCATTTATATGGTGGGTAACGCCCCATTCGGCAACTGGAATCCCGGCAGTGGAGTTACAATGACAGAACAGGGTAATGGTATTTACACTTATACCGCCAACATCAACGGCACGGTATGGTTTGTGTTTGCCGACGGTCAAGACAGCGACTGGAACACGTTTAACGCCAATTACCGCTATGGTCCCAAGAACAATACCGAAGAGGTCGCCATCGGCAACACCTACACGACTCAGAAGAGCAACAACAACCACTCCTACAAGTTCACGGGCAACGGTAGTGAATACACATTCACGTTCAACCTTAACAATCTCACATTCAGCATCAACGAATATCAGGAGCCAGAGCTTCCTGACCCCACTGGACTCAGCGTGGGCGACGTGAATGCTGATGGCGAGGTGACCATCGGTGATATCACACAATTGATCGACATCCTGTTAGGCAGCTTTGCCAACTATGACACCCGCCACCGCGCAGACGTCAACTATGACGGCGAAATGTCCATTGCCGATGTCACAGCACTCATCGACTACCTACTCGGTGGCTACTTGCCCGAACCGGTCAAGGAGGGCTACGACTACGTGTGGGACGATGACGCCATACCCGAAGTGCACCTTGATGTGAGATTAGGGGAATGGAACCGGCTGTTGGCGCTCTATGATGCCAACAGCTTCACAACCCAGTATGTCATGGCGTCGATAACGTTTACCAAGGACGGTGAGACAACTGTCGTCGATAGCGTGGGTTTGCGCCTCAAGGGCAATACCTCACGGCGCCGCCCCGAGGGACGATCAGGCGAAATCCATGTGCGCAACAACACCGACTGGCATCACGCCCACTTCGGGGTGAACTTGCGCAAATATGTTGATGACGATGCCCACACCATTCAAGGTATTCGCAAACTGCACCTCAAGTGGTTCAAGGACGACCCAGCCTACGTACGCGAGATATTCTGTTACGAACTCTTCAAGCGTGCTGGCGTGTGGACTGCTGCACGCGACAACTATTGCCGACTCTGGATTCATGTCGAGGGCGACAGCCAGGAGGCTTACTATGGAGTGTATGAGTTATTAGAACCTATTGACAAGCGCTATCTCAAGGACAGGAAAGACCGTTTCGGGTCCAGCAACGGTTACCTGTGGAAATGCCGCAACGCGGCGGCAGGTCTCAACAACCCCGATGGCGACATCTGGTATGACGACGACAGCGATGACCGGCATGCCTATACCCTCGAAACCCAGACCGAGGAGTTTGACAGCGCCCGCGTTCAGCTCATTGACTTCATGAACAAGCTCAACAGTCTCAATGACAATGATTTCTACACGTGGATTCAAGAAGTCACCGACATAGATCTGCTACTCAAGACCTATGCCGTCAACGTGGCGGTAGGCATGTGGGACGATTACTGGAATAATGCTAACAACTATTACATCTATTTCAATGCCAGGGGCTTGTCTGGATATAAGTTCTTCTTTATCCCCTATGACTACGACAACACATTAGGTACCAGCCTGAGGTGTGGTGTGCAGGATGATGCCGGGCGCCAGAATCCACTCAACTGGGGTAATGACAACAACCGTCTAATCGCCCGCATCCTTAAGTACAATGACTTTAAGGACAAGTATGTCGCCTATCTCAAGGAGCTCATTGATGCCAAGAACGCCCTCATCGACAGGCAGTCGGCCCAAGCACGCATACGCTCGTGGCAACGCATGATCGAGCCCTATGTTGACAATGACACGGGCGAAGACACAGTTATTGAGGACAAGCCTGCCTCGTGGGGCAATCACAGCGAGTACACACTGCTGAAGAACGGCAGTGACAACTTCTTTACTGCCAAGGCTGCCTCGATCAACGCCCTGCCATAGCACGCTGCATGTCAGCAGTTAATGCTACTGGCACATCTCCAGATGGCAAGAAATTCAGTGGTTTTATTGATTTAATCGGGAAATAATGAGTAAGTTTGCACCCGTAAAATCATGAATTGCCAACCCGAGCTATATGCTTTTTAATTCATTAGAGTTCCTGATTTTCCTGCCGATAGTATTCCTGCTCTATTGGTTCGTCTTCCACAAGCGCCAGTGGCAAAATCTGCTTGTGGTGGTGGCGAGCTATGTGTTCTATGGTTGGTGGAACTGGCGCTTCTTGATATTGATTGTCATCACCTCGCTCAGCAGCTATGCAAGCGGACTGCTGATTGAGCGCTATGCAGGCTGTCGCCAAAAGCAACGCTGGGTGAACGTAGCCAATATCGTGTTGAACCTGGGAATACTTGGCACATTCAAGTACTACAATTTCTTTGTCGAGAATTTAGCCCATCTGGTCGGCACACTGGGCTATCAACTGGATTGTGTGACCTTGCAGATCATACTACCTGTCGGCATCAGTTTCTACACATTCCAAGCTCTGAGTTACTCCATCGACGTTTACCAGAAGAGGTTACCCGCCACCCACAATGCAGTGGAATTCTTTGCCTATATCAGTTTTTTTCCTCAACTGGTGGCTGGACCTATCGAGAGGGCAACCCATCTGCTGCCTCAATTTCAGCGTCAACGGCATTTTGATTATGCCCTGGCTGTGGATGGATGCCGACAGATGCTATGGGGTTTTTTCAAGAAGCTGGTCATTGCCGACCATTGTGCTGTCGTGGTGAACGAGTACTGGGACAGCTACGCCCAGCTGCCTGGCACAGCTCTGATCCTGCTTGCCATCCTGTTCAGCATCCAGATCTACTGTGACTTCTCGGGTTACTCGGATATCGCCATCGGATGTGCACGGCTGTTTGGCATCAACCTGATGCGTAACTTCGACAATCCTTACTTCTCACGAAGCATGCCAGAATTCTGGAGACGGTGGCACATCTCGTTGATCGGTTGGTTCCGTGATTACATCTATATCCCCCTGGGTGGCAACCGTGGCAAGAAGTGGAAAACCATCCGCAATGTTTATATCGTTTGGACAATCAGCGGTCTGTGGCATGGTGCAAATTGGACATTCATCTGCTGGGGGTTGTATCATGGCACGTTGTTAGCCATTTGTAACTTATTGGGCATCCATGGAAAAGAGCAGAACAGCCTGTCAACCAAGCGTCTTTTCCCTGGTTTCAAAGCCATGGGACAGATGATACTCACCTTTGCCCTGGCCACAATCGGCTGGACCATCTTCCGCGCCGAGTCAATGCCCCAAGCCATTGATTTCTTCACAGCCCTGTTGACCAACCGTTTTTATGACCCATCGATGACACGCGGCGTCACAATCGCTGCATCAGGTTTTGTGCTGCTATTTATTGAGTGGCTGCAACGTGACAAGCAACACGCCTTACAGTTCACTGACAGCAAGCCATTTAACTATCCCATCGTCCGCTGGAGCATCTATTATCTACTCCTGCTATTGATAGACAAATATTCAGGTGACGGGCAAACGTTTATTTATTTCCAGTTTTGACAAGATGAGACGATTTCTGAGAAAAATAGCGTTATTCTTTCTGCCACTGGTTGTTCTGCTGGTGTGTTATGTCATCCTGGACCCCTTTAAAGTGATCTGGCATTACGACAACTATCGTGCCCACCCCGACGGTGTGTCATTGAATAGAGGTTTTGTCTCGGCCATGACCTACAAGCAGCAGTACCCGACCTACCATTATGACTCCTTCATCTTGGGTAATTCACGCAGCCTGTTCTATCAGGTCTCTGAATGGAAGAAGCATCTCCCCGATTCATCTGTCTGCTATCATTTTTCGGCGTCAGGCGGTTCAATCAACGGTCTTTATTACCAGATAAAGTATATCGATGATTGCGGAGAGAGACTGAACAATGTACTTATCGTACTTGACCATCAGATCTTGAACAAACTGGATTCACATGGCCCCTATCATGCGGCCCCGCCTCTCTTGACAGGATACCGCAACTGGTTCTCTTTTCACGCTGGCTTCATCAAGACCTGGTGCAACATTGATTTCTTGCGCTACTGGGCCGAATACAAGATGACAGGTGACTTTAAGGACTATATGAACAAGCACCTCGAGAACAGTGAAGGATACAGCTATGATCCCATCAGCAACGAGGAATCCCTGACTCGCAACGACAGCTTGATTGCTGCGGGCAGATTTTACGATGCTCATAAAATCAAGGAATTTTCCCACTATCAGCACCCTGCAGTTTCTCCCATCCTACTAACCGACGAGGGCATGGAGGTGTTGTCAAGAATCCGCGACATATTCTCAAGGCACCACACTTCATATAGAATCGTGATTAGCCCGTTGTATGACCAATACAAGCTGAATCCCGAAGATGAGAAATCGTTAAAACTCATCTTCGGTGACGATTGTGTTTATAATTTCTCAGGCGTGAATCGTTGGACCACCGATTACCACAATTATTATGAGGTGTCTCACTACAGACCCCATGTGGCCAGCGAAATCATGGACAGCATCTATCGCTAAATCCTAAAAACTTGACGTTTCAAGCGAGACCAAGGTCGAAATCCTTTAGGAACTGGGTAAAGTTAGGATTATGTTCCTTGATCTGCTCGACCACTTCACGAGGAGACAAAATCTTGGGCGTGTCGATGGGGACCTCACTGACCACTACGTCCAGCGATAGGCGGTCGTTCTTGACAGCATCAGACAGGAAGCGCACCAACGCCTCCTTGTGCTCGTCCACATTCTTCTGCTCGTTGGGGCTTCCCACAGTCAACACATAGTGCTCGGCATCAACACCATGCTGTGGCAAGGCGTAGGACATCGTGGTGCACAATGCACGCTCCTGGGGATGCTGGTCAATATAGTTCTGCCA
This sequence comes from uncultured Prevotellaceae bacterium, assembly GCA_947165675.1. GTDB lineage: Bacteria > Bacteroidota > Bacteroidia > Bacteroidales > Muribaculaceae > Sodaliphilus. The sequence goes on along the minus strand of CAMVBJ010000045.1, from coordinate 13,808 downwards.
AGCAGCATGCAACTGCTCGATCGTGAACGACTGGGTTCGCTGCTGGGGAGCACTGGCTGTAGCTGTAGCCGATGGCTGCTGAGCTGCCGATGAATTAGGCACATTCACCATGATGCGTGGCGCATTACCCACGGCTCGTGGCATTGGCCTACCCGCAGCTACAGGCTGAGCCGTGACGTGGGCTGTAGGGGGGACAGCCTGAGCAGGATGAGGCGGTTGATCGGCGGGATGAGGAGCCTGAGGCATCGGCTTGGGCGCAGGAGCTGCTTGGTGTTCAGCAACATTACTTACGCGAGACTGGGATGCCTGTGACGGGGCTACGGGCCGCTGCTGTTGAGCGGATTGCTGTGCGGATTGCTGTGCGGATTGCTGAGCAGCAATTTTCTGCAGGGGCGGCTGAGCAGCCTGTTGGGTCTGTGGAGCCACCAGTTGACACAACTTGACAAGAGTGAGTTCGACCAGCAACTGCTTGCTGCTGGCGTTACGGTAATTCAAGTCGCAAGCGTTACACAAGTCCAGCGCCCTGTAATAGAAAGCAGGAGCCAGCTTAATGCTCTGCTCACCATAACGCTGAGCCACCTCGTCATTCATCTCAAGGAGCTTACGCGTCTGAGGGGTGCTGGCGACCATCAGGTCACGCAGATGTTGAGCCAGACCGTTGATAAAAAACTGCGAATCAAAGCCCTTATCCCTGATTTCCTTGTAAATTAACAGAGCCTGCATGACATCACCTGCCAGGAACGTCTCAACAAGCCTGAAGTAATAGTCATAATCAAGCACATTGAGGTTGTCAAGAGCACTCTGGTATGTAATATGCCCCTCGGTTGAAGCCGCTACCTGATCAAAGATGGATAGCGCGTCGCGCATGGCGCCATCGGCCTTTTGGGCGATGACATTGAGGGCAGCGGGCTCGGCCTCAATGCTCTCCTGCTCACAGACATATTGCAACTGCTGGACAATATCGGGCACGGTGATGCGTGCGAAATCATAAATCTGACAACGCGACAGGATGGTGGGGATGACCTTCTGCTTCTCGGTAGTGGCAAGGATGAAGATGGCATATTCAGGCGGTTCTTCCAACGTCTTGAGGAAGGCATTGAAAGCCGCTTGAGACAGCATGTGAACCTCATCGATGATGAACACACGGTAACGGCCCGTCTGCGGCGGGATTCTCACCTGCTCGGTCAAATCACGGATGTTGTCCACGCTATTGTTGGAGGCGGCATCCAGCTCATTGATGTTATAGGATCGCTGCTCGTTAAAGGCCTTGCACGATGGGCACTCATTGCAGGCTTCGCCCTCGGCTGTGGGGTGCTCACAGTTAATGGTCTTGGCAAAGATGCGGGCACAGGTCGTCTTTCCCACACCACGCGGGCCACAGAAGAGATAGGCATGTGCCAATCGGCCACTGGCGATTGCTGTCTTGAGGGTGTGGGTCAATGACTGTTGACCCACCACGCTGCGAAACGTTGAAGGCCTATATTTTCTCGCCGATACGATATACTTGTCACTCATTGGATTACAAAATGGTCTGTTTGTCTAACTTGCAAAGATACAACTTTTCCCTAACATTTCCCCTGCCCAGTGCAATTAATTTTCGTGCTGGCGGTTAGAAACGGATACCAGCCATGACCGTGCAGTCGATAATGGAGCCGTAAAAGTTATGATCTTCAGACTTATAGCGATGAACGTCGGCATAGCTCTGCAGCCCCATGAAGAATTGCCTGTGATTATAGACAAGACCCATGCGGGCACGCACGTTCATCGACCATTCACTGGCCTTGTCCTCGTGCTGGGTAGCTATCACACGCCGATAGCCCGAATAAGGAGCAAGTGTCAAGTTGAGCAACCACTTCTTGCCCATTACCCAGTTGTAACCGTAGCCCACCATCACACAATAGTCATTATAGAGGAAACGCGGCAGTACTTGGGGTAACACATCGCGGGCAAAATCGGGTAATTCATCGACATTGAGCGACATGTCACGATGCAGCAGACGGAAACCCGCAATGAATGAGCCCGCGCTGCGACGCTGATACTTAGAGAAACAATAGGCGGCTGCCTGGGCATAACGGCGGTGGTTAAAGATATAGTAGGCGCTCATGCCGTAAGACTTGCGGTGGAAACCACCAAAGTTCCTGAACGTCATCTTCTTGCTCGAAATCTTATCCTTGAACTCCACTGTAGCAGGTCGATTGTTTTCCATATAATAGGCATCGGCCGAGAAACGGGTGCAGGTGAAGGAGAAATCCAACTTCTTGGATTTGGTTCCGCCATGAATCAGGTCACTAATGCCCACAGTGAAGCCCACACTGACGGCCATAAACGACAACTGGAGTCCCACATTGGAAGTGAGATTACTACGCATCACGGCGCTGCTGTTGTCGAATGGCTCACCCATATATGAATCCACCCAATTGTTAGAGCTCAGGATGAGTTTCCAGTTCTTACCCGTACCCACGACATAAGCCGAGTCATAGCTGTTGAATGTCCTGTCACCCCACTTGTAGGTTTTCCAGGCGAAGCGCAAGAACTTGGGGTAATGTATGGTCTTGCCCGTTACATCTACCTTGCCATGCTTCATCGCACGCCACCAGTAAGTGCCGTCACGAACGGTGTCATAAGGCTCATTCATCTTCTCCTGGATGCGCTCCATGATACGGGCCTTGATCTGCTGGATCTTGCTGAGGTGCACAGTCGTGTCAGCGACGACAGTATCGGCCGTCGCCACCTGACCCGCAGCCGCCAGCCACGACAGCATCAATAGCAATACTATGTAAAAGCTCTTACCCATTCAACCCGCAAAAATACTCATTTTCCCCGAGATTCCAGCCATCAACCCACGACTGTTTTCAAGACCCAAGCTCCTGGCGCCACCAGCGGGGACGATCATGCCATCAAAGAGACGGTTCGGATGGTTCTTTATTAATGTAAATGGTTGATCCAGATTGACAACTTACTCTATTCAAAGGACAGACTTGGAAGACCTCAAAAAATAAGGCAGCGTAAAAGTAAAGATCATGGAAGACCACAAGAATTATTTAGACAATGGGAATTTACCCAAGCCCTATTTTGTAAAGGTAGATGAGGAAATCGATTTACTTGATGAGACTTTAGAGAGGATAGCAGAAATCTTAAATCAGAACCGTTCGAAGCGTCCGCGCTTAGATGGTATGGAAAAAATATTCGGGGCATGTTTGCACATTTATGAGAATTGGTGTATTTTTGTGGCTCAATTAACAAAACATAAACCTGAACATAAATTTTAAATAATATCACACAATGAAAAATATCTTGATCATCGGCTCGACGGGACAGATTGGTTCCGAGCTGACAATGAAGTTGAGAGGCATCTACACGGGTAATATCGTGGCAGGTTACATCCCTGGTGCTGAGCCCAAAGGCGAATTGCTGGAGAGCGGGCCCTCGGAGATTGTTGATATCACCAATGCTCAGCAGATTGGCGCCGTAGTGGACAAGTATAATATCGACACCATCTATAACCTGGCAGCGTTGCTGAGCGCCGTAGCCGAGAACAAGCCCCAACTGGCATGGCACATCGGCATCGACGGCTTGATGAACGTGCTGGAAGTATCGCGCGAGAAAAAGTGCGCTGTGTTCACCCCCAGCAGCATCGGTTCCTTTGGTCCCAACGCACCCAAGGATGGCACTCCCCAGGATACCATCCAGCAGCCCCACACGATGTATGGCGTGACCAAGGTCACCGGCGAGTTACTGAGCAACTACTATGCACTGAAGTTCGGCGTTGACACCCGTTCGGTGCGCTTCCCCGGCCTGATCAGCTACGTCACTCCCCCGGGTGGCGGCACGACCGACTATGCCGTTGACATCTACTACAGCGCCGTCCAGGGCAAGAAGTTTATCTGCCCGATTGCTGCCGGCACGTTGATGGACATGATGTACATGCCCGACGCCCTGCGTGCAGCCATCGAGATCATGGAAGCCGACCCGAACCGCCTGGTTCACCGCAACTCATTTAACATTGCCTCGATGAGCTTTGACCCCGAGGTGATCTATCACAAAATCAAGGAGTACATCCCCGAATTTGAGATGGAATACCAAGTTGACCCGTTGCGCCAAGGCATTGCCGACAGCTGGCCCAACAAGCTGGACGACACCTGTGCACGCGTTGAGTGGGACTGGAAGCCCGAGTATGACTTGGACGCCATGACCAAGGACATGATCGACAAGCTGCGCATCAAGTTCGGCATCAACAAGTAAGCAAAATCCATGATGAAGCGGTCCATCTACACCCTGTGTTGCCTGCTGTGCCTGCTGCTGACTTCCTGCTCGGGCAACAGCTACAAATTGGCCAAAGAGTACCAGACACGGGACACCTTTGGCTATCTGGTGTTTGTTAGCGAATCGGGCAAGCAATATGATGACCTGTGGGTCAACATCTCTGGTCTGAACAAGACTTTTCTTGCCTCGACAGCCCAGATTGTTGACGGCGAAGTCAAGGGCATGAAATATGGTGCTCAACAGGGCACCCGCAGAGTGATGATCCGCCAGAAGAACGAGCGCCTGCTCTATCAAGAAATCGTCACCATCCGCGCTGGAGAGGACACCATCATCAAGTTTAAGGACTGACTTCATCAACCCCTAAAAATAAACAAGGGACAACTCAAATTGAAGTTGTCCCTTGTTCATTTTTATGGACATAGGTCATTAACTATATGTGTATTATTTGGTCAGAAATCTCTTGTATCTCTCTCGCTCATCCTGCAGGTCGGTGACATGGTTTCCCATGAAGAAATCGGCTCGATGATCATCCTTGAAAGGAGCCCAGTTGCCACAGATAACACCGTCGTGGGCTATCACTGGCTGGAAGATACCACTGTTATTGTGAGCCCTGTGACGATAGTTGGGTGACAAGACGATGTCACGGCTCTTGTAACTGATCAGGTACTCATCATAAGGCGGTATCAACAGATACCTCCCCTTGCGGAAGCCGCGCGTGCGGCAGTCGTCGGTGACATAGAAATCCCTCCCTTTCCACTTCACCAGGTGGATAGCGCTTCCCATGAGCGCAATACCTCGACGACAATCGCCAATGTTCAGTCCCGACCACCACACGAAGTCCTCGAGCGTTGCTGGCTGGCGACTCTGGAAATACCTGCGCGTCAGTGTCAGCAACGCCTCGTCACGGTCAAAACTCATTTTGGGACCCACTTTCTCGCTTGAGAGAGCATAGGTAGCCTTCATGGGTAACAACTCACCACTGCACAGGGTGCCCGACAATTCAGCCATACGCAGGTGGTAAGACAAGCGGTGCTCATCCATGGTAATACCCCTTGTGACAAGGGCTTGGGCAAAGTCTTCTTTCACAGCGCTGCCTTTGTCTGCTGCCGTCTGGACAAGGATTTCACGGATACGCTTCACCTCTTCATCCCCGATGCTGACACGATTGCTACGCATCCAACCATGAATAACCGCGATGGCCTTGGGCGCACACAACTGGAGCAGCGACCAATAATCCTCGGCCGCCACGAGTTGCCAGGTGCCACGCATCAAGTGCAACCTGACGATCTGCCCACTATCAAAAGCCAGCTTGAAGACCTGGGAAGACGGTTTGCGGGTACGCATTGCCACGGCCCAGCGCATCATGCGGTATTCCTGAGCTTGGATAGCGCCCATGTGACGAACCACTTCGGTCGGGTCGCTGAACTGCGGGCAGATAAGCTGCTGGTTGAGAAGTCGTGCGGCTATCGGATTCATCAGTCGCCTGGCAAACTGTTAGCTACGCAGGATATCGATGAGCTCGGCAACGCCTTGGGTGGCAGGTTTCTGAATCACATGAACCCAGTCGGGTACAGCAGCAGGGCGTGGATCGATGTAATAGATGGGGACTCCGCGCTTGACATACTGGATGAGTGCCGCTGCGGGATAGACCACTAACGAGGTGCCAATGACCACAAAGATATCGGCATCATGAGCCAGCTGGGCGGCCTGCTCCATGTTGGGCACTCCCTCACCGAAGAACACAATGTGGGGACGCACAGCGTCACCGTAGGGGTCACGCGTGTCAACACTGGTTTCCAGCCCCTTGTCGGTCAACTCGTCACAGGGCAAGGTGTAGATACGGTCCTCGCGACGCAGTGAGCGCACCTTCATCAACTCGCCATGCAAGTGCAGCACGCTCGCACTGCCGGCACGCTCGTGCAAGTCATCGACATTCTGGGTAATCACCCTCACGTCAAAGTCTTTCTCAAGCTCCACAAGCCCCAGGTGGGCAGCATTAGGCTGTGCACCGATCAGCTGAAGGCGGCGCTCGTTGTAGAACTTGTGAATGAGAGCGGGATTACGCAGAAATCCCTCATGGCTTGCCACATCCATCACGGGATAGTTCTCCCACAGGCCGTCAGCGTCACGGAAGGTTTTGATACCACTCTCGGCACTGATGCCGGCACCAGACGAAATCACTAATTTTTTCTTGCTCATAGTCATTGGTTTATTGGACTGCAAAATGATTTTTTAAATAATGTGAAAGCAAAAATAGTAAAAATTTTTTAAAAACGTACACCCCAATCAAGGAAATCACTATCTTTGCACCGTTTTTTACAGAAATAAAAAGAATATCAATGGATAAACTGAGTTACGCATTAGGCTTGAGCATGGGTGGAAACTTCATCGGCTCTGGCATCAAGGAATTGAATATCAACGATTTTGCTGACGGTTTGAGAGCCATCTTTGAAGGCGCTGAACAGAAGATGACCTTTGACGAGGCCAAACAGATTGTCACCGAATTCTTCACCAACCTCGAGAAGCAGGGCGCTGAACAGAACGAGCGTCTGGGTCGCGAGTTCCTGGAGCAGAACAAGAACACTGAGGGTGTCAAGGTTACCGAGAGCGGCTTGCAGTACCAGGTCGTTAAAGAGGGCGACGGCTTGCAGCCTGGTCCCAACGACGTGGTTACCGTTCACTATACCGGCAAGCTGATTGACGGCACGGTGTTTGACAGCAGCGTTGAGCGTGGCGAGCCTGCCACCTTTGCAGTCGGCCAAGTTATCCCCGGCTGGGTCGAGGGTCTGCAACTGATGCGTGAGGGTGCTGCCTACAGGCTGTTCATCCCCAGCAATCTCGCCTATGGTCCTCACGGTACTGGTCCCATCCAACCCAACTCTACGCTCATCTTTGACGTACAGTTGATCAAGGTTGAGAAGAAATAAGCCATTTACACAACGACATATTTTTTCTAACTTTTTATAATCACGATGAAGAAGGTATTAGTGATGGCGATGTCAGCCCTGCTCATAGCAGGCATTGCCAGCTGCAGCGGCAACACGTCGAGCAGCGAGAGCAACGAGGAGACTACTCCCGATTACGGCCAGCAGATCAAGGACAACAAGACCATAGGCCGCGAATTCATGGAACAAAACGCCAAGAACGACAGTGTCGTTCAAACCAAGAGCGGCTTGCAGTACATGGTACTGACCGAGGGCACAGGTGTCAAACCAGGAGCCGAGGATACTGTGACCGTTCACTACACCGGCAAGTTACTTGACGGTACCGTGTTTGACAGCAGTGTCGAGCGCGGCGAGCCCACCACGTTCCCCCTCAACGGCGTCATCCCTGGCTGGACCGAGGGTTTGCAGCTCATGAGCGAAGGCTCAAAGTACCGCCTATTCATCCCCAGCGAGCTGGCTTACGGTTCCAAGGGAGCCGGCGACCAGATTTTACCCAACTCTACGCTTATCTTTGACGTGGAGCTGATCAAGGTCACAAAGAAGAAATAAAAAATTTTTTATAACAACATTCAAAATTCAATTTTAAAAACCAGTTTTATTATTATGAAGAAGATTTTAGCAATTGCAGCAGCTGGTCTGTTGACCGTAGGTTTTGTTGGCTGCAACAGCAAGGGTGCTGCCAGCAGCAGCGAGGCTATGGACTCGTTGAGCATGGCATTTGGTGACCTGTACGGTTCTGGTATGGGCCAGCAGCTTCGCGGCATGGACTCGTCCATCAACATGGAACAGGCCCTCAAGGGTATCGAGTACATCGCCAACGCCGACACCAGCAAGAACTTTATGGCAGGTCTGCAGATGGGTATGCAGATTGCTCAACTTTATGCAGGCATCGAGCAGCAGTGCGGTATGCCCATCAACAAGAGCTTGTTCATGCAGCACCTGCGTGATGCTATCATGAAGACAACTCCCATGGGTCAGGAAGACATGATGGCTCTCCAGAGCAAGATTGAGCCCCTGTTGAACAAGGCTATGGAGCAATCACCCAAGGCCATCGCCAACAAGAAGGCAGGTGAGGAGTACATGGCTAAGCTCAAGAGCGACAATAGCTACACCTTTACCAAGAGCGGTATCGCTTACAAGGTGATCAATGCCGGTGAAGGCAAGAACTTCAGCGACAGCGACGTCGTTAAGGTGAACTACGTTGGCCGTCACCTCAATGGTGAGGAGTTTGACAAGAGCGGTGAGAATCCCGTGCCCTTCAACCTCAAGCAAGTCATTCCCGGCTTCTCTGAGATGATTCAGCTCATGAAGCCCGGCAGCAAGGTGACCGTTGTTATCCCCGGTGAACTCGCTTACGGTCCCCAGGGTAATCGTGGCATCGAACCTAACGAGACTCTGATTTTTGACATTGAGACCCTCGGCGTGGATGACACTCCTAAGCCCAACCGTCCAGTAATGCCCCGTCCCGCTAAGTAATCGATAAGGAATTACCAACATCTAAAACCGCTTGAAGCTAATTGGCATTCAAGCGGTTTTTTTGCGCAATAATATCCTCACCTTAACGTTCTGAATTAGAACAGTTTAATTATCATCTAAATTAACCAGAGGAGGAAGTCCTCTCGTTGCAGCTTGGGGTTGGGAATGAGGATAGCGATTTTGTTGTTGGTATAAGTTTGTCCAGTGGTCATGTGTGAACAACAACTCTCATACAAATTCCTCATAGCCTCGTCATGATCCAGATTACGCACGACGAGCACACAACGGTCATCCAACAACCGCTTTAACAGTGTATCCTCAACATGTTCATTGACCAGCACCATTCTCATTTCATCGCCGCGCGCCAGCAAGTCATCCACAGCTACGCTGGCATCGTCGTAGCACTCTACCCTATCGAGCTGGGATTGCAGCACACGGATGGCGAGCGTCTTTTCCTCCAATCGAGGATCGTAGAGATAGAGGCGGCATGAATGGCAGACCTCAAGCATTGCAACACTCTCGACGGCTGTTGCAGCCCCCAACTGGAGGATGTACTGGGGATTGAAAAAATTAGTCACCCTGAACAACAGTCTTGCCTCTCTCTCACTGATGAGGTCCATCTCACGGCGTTGACTGCGTGTCGTGCCTGCCTTGATGGTATTGAGTAACTGATGGATGCCCTCATAGGCATAATAGGGTAATGGCTGTCGCCACACGTGGCGCACAAACTGATAGGCGTAAGGAGAATGTATGCCGAAGCCGCTACTACGATGGTAGCGGCTCCAAGCAGTGATGTATCTCTTCCAGTTGTTCAACGATTCTCTGAACTCTAAACTGTCTCATTCTTCTCCCTCTTGCGCAACTTGTCACCAAAGAGGGCATAATTCAGCGCCAGCAAGAGCAGCAGATAAATGGCAATGACAGCAACCTTGGCCATCGACTGAGTCTTGTTCACCTCGTCGGGGTCAAACTTGAAGTCAATCTCATGATCGCCAGCAGGCAGTTGCAGAGCGCGCAGTACATAATTCACACGGCCCATGTCCACGGGCTTTCCATCGACGCTCACCTTCCAGCCCCATGGGAAATAGACCTCGCTGAACACTGCCAGGCCACCAGCAGCACTGTGACTCTTATAGGTCAGGTGGTTGGGGGCATAACTGGTCTCATAGATGGTATCACCGGGCTGAGTAGCTCGTGCTTCACCCAGCTGTTGCTTAAACTTGGCATCGGCAACGGCACTGGTGGCGGGGTTGAAGTTGTCGAGGAAGGCCATCTCCTGGTCGGCATTGTTCACATAGGTGAGTGAATCAACAAACCATGCATTGCCCAAGGCATCCGGGTTGCGCTGCACCGTCTGATCGTCGATGATGAAGTAACGGGCATTGAGCATGTTGAGCACTTGCATGTTATTGTTGGCAATCTGGCTATTGATCAAGTCATTGTAGCGAGACAACTTTGCTGCATGATAGCCACCAATGGTCTTGTGGAAGTAGCTGGGCATCGCCTCACCGAAGTGCTGCACATCCATCACGCGGTAGTTCATATCCTTATCTTGCAAGATTTGGGCATCAGCAGGACGTTGAACAAAGGTCTGCTCAGGCACATCATAGCTGGAGGTAAATGTATCGGAATTCATGTAGCGCTTATTGACGGTGTACATGTCGACCAGTACAACACCTGCCACGATGAGTGTGGCAACCATCTCATTGAGTTTGCCCTTGAGAAAAGCAAAGATGACGCCAAAACCTACCAGAATAACAATCAGGCTGCGCCAAGCATCGCCACTCACCAGCGCGCCACGCACTGCTGCAATAGCGGCATCCACGCTGGGATACTGCTGGATCTGTCCTGAGGCGACAAGCTGATCGTGCTCTTGGGCCGAGAAGTGTCCAAAAATGCCTGGGAAAATAGCTGTAATCAAGCAAATAGCAGCGCACAGTCCAAACGAAATAAGTAAGGGCACACGATAACGGCTCCAGCCGTCCTTTTCCTTGAAGAGTTCACGCAAACCCAGCACGGCCAGAATGGGCATCGCAATCTCGGCAATGACCAGGATAGACGCAACAGTGCGGAACTTATTGTACATCGGGAAGTGGTCAATCATCAGGTCGGTGAGCCACATCATGTTGTGTCCCCATGAGAGCAAGATACTGATGACGGTGGCAATGAGCAATGCCCACTTTACGGGACCCTTGACAATCAAGCAGCCCAGTAAGAACAAAGCGCAGATTAGAGCGCCGACATAGACTGGACCATTAGTCATCGGCTGGTCACCGAAGTACTGGGGGAACTGGCTAAGAATCTGCACATCCTGCTGGTTCATCTCGCCCGAGTTGGCCATCTTCTCGGCCTTAGGAGTCTCACTCAGCACGAGCATGCGGTTGTCCCCATGCTCGGGTTTAATGGTAGCACCGCCCTTGACATTGGGGATGAGCAAGGTGAATGTTTCACCCTTGCCGTAACTCCACTGGGTGATATAATCCTTGTCCAAGCCACCCTTGGTGGGCTTGGCAGTAGCGGCTTCCTCACCCTTAGGTGTGAGTTCGCTGTGACCGCCACGGATTGTCTCCTGAGAATACTTATAAGTAAGGTATAGGTTGGGCGAGTTAGCAGCCAGTGCAAGGGCAGCAGCCACAGCGAGTGATGCCGTAGCGATGCACCAGCGGCCCACCGTCTTGTCCATAATGGCTTTAACCAGATAGGCAATGACCAATGCCACGATAAGGAACATCGAGTAATAAGTCATCTGTATGTGGTTGCTCGCCAGCTGTAAGGCAGCAAACAGGGCTGCCACAGCCGCGCCGCCCAAGTATTTACCACGATAACACCACACGATGCCCGCGATTGTGGGTGGAATGTAAGCCAACACCATCAGTTTCCAGATGTGGCCAGCGCCCATGAGGATAAAGAAGTAACTTGAGAAGGCATAGCCGATGGCTCCCAGTACAGCATAATACCACCTCACCTTGAAGGCAAGCATCAGCAAGAAGAAACCTATCATGAGCAGGAAAAGCCAGCTCACGGGTGTCGGGAAGTATAGACGGTATAGTGCCGAAATAGGGTTCAACATGGTCGTTCCCTCATAGGAAGGTCCTATCTGGAAAGTGGGCATGCCACCAAACAACGCATTGGTCCACCAGGACTGCTCGCCCGTTTCATTATTGAAAATTGCCATTTCCTGACTGTTGGCGGCACCCTGCATGACATCATGCTGTTGCAGGACATCACCATTCACGTCATTGGGATAAAAATAAATCCACGAGATAGCGGCAAACACAACCACTGCAACCACAAAATGGACAACGTCGGCTAACGACACTGACCCAATCAGTTTCTTGTCTAAACTATTCTTCATTATCACTTGAGTTGATTAAATTTACTACAATTCAACTTGCAAAGTTAGTATAAAGTTTTCGGTTTTACAGTTTTCGGTTTTCAGTTTTTTTAGCCTCCACTGGAAACGAGGGGAAAACAAGGGGAATGAGCAGATTATTTATTCAAATCCGCACATTCCCCCCGAAATGGTTTCTCGCTACTGACTATATCAGAACTCGGTGAACGACAAGGGCATGGTGTCCTTGAAGCTGTCAAGGATGTAAATCTTCTCCGATCCAGCAAGGATGAGTTCGATGGGATGTCCATTCTTCTCAAACTCCAGGAAAGCTTGACGACACACGCCACACGGGGCTGTCGGCTCCACGACAAACTCGCCACGGGTGAAAGATGTGATGGCTACGCTCTTGACAGGTACACCAGGATATTTTGCTCCAGCGGCATAGAGAGCCGAACGCTCGCCACAGATGCCGGCAAAGGCCGCATTTTCCTGATTAGCACCGATAAATATCTCGCCATTATCAAGCATTAATGCCGCCCCCACCTTGAATTTACTATAGGGCGAATAGGAGTGGGCTGTTGCCTCACGAGCCATGTCCACCAATTTTTTTTGCTCTTCAGTGAGCTCATTATAAGAATAAACTCTTACCTTTGTGGTGATTTTCTTTTCGGTCATAAAAAATTATGAGTTTTAACTTTGAACGCAAAATTAGAGTTTTTTTCCCGATAAACAAGCGAATATTGGTTTTTTGCTTGATTTTTGTGGCGTTTTCGACCATTTTGGCTTCTGCTCAGACCAAACATCAGCGATACCTTGACTACATCGATCGCTACAAGAAGATTGCCCTGCAACACGAGAGAGACTACGGTGTGCCTGCAAGTATCACCCTGGCCCAAGGGATTCTTGAGAGCAGTGTGGGCACCAGCCGCATGGCCCAGGAGGCCAATAACCACTTCGGCATCAAGGCTTATCACTGGAAGGGTGAAGTCTATGGTGGCTGCGACTCATTGAAACAAGTGGGTTACCGCAAGTATGGTGCACCCGAGGATTCTTTTCTCGACCACACTAAGTTCCTGAAAGGTCCACGATACAGCATCCTTTACCAACTGGACGTGACGGACTACCGCGGTTGGGCCCAAGGATTACGGGATTGTGGGTATGCCGAAGACGAGAGTTACCCCGCCAAACTCATCAATATCATCGAGCAATATGAACTCTATGCCCTGAACGGAGGCAAGAGACTTGATGGCATGGTCATTGTCGAGGAGACTAATGAGGAGCCTATAGAGCCGCCCACCGATAACGATCGCTGGCACCATCGCAAGCGACACAATCGTCAACAGCAAGATGTCCCCACCGTCACCGAGTCCGAGCGACTCCCCACTTATGTCCCTGCCCGCCAGGGCCATGTCGCGTCGAGTGCCGACAATGATTAGAACAGGATAAAAAAACTATTCTATGTCAACTATTCATTGTTAACTAAAAAAACACTACCTTTGTAGTCATCTAATCAACCTAATATAATTAATAACCTTTTTAATTAGTAATTTTATCATGTTTGGAAAATTTCAGGAACATCTCCAGAAGGAGCTTGCCGACATCCAAGCTGCCGGTTTGTACAAGAACGAACGTATCATTACCACGCCGCAGCGCGCCGACATCCGTGTGAAGCCCAACGACGAGGTGCTGAATTTCTGTGCCAACAACTATCTGGGTCTGAGCGACAACAGCCGCTTGATCAAGGCCGCTACCGAGACCATGTCTCACCACGGCTACGGCATGTCGTCGGT
>CAMVBJ010000044.1 GCA_947165675.1 uncultured Prevotellaceae bacterium | reverse complement strand
TCAACACTATGACAAAATTAGTTGACAGATTCTTGAAGTATGTGAAGTTTGACACCCAGAGTGACGAACTCACCAACTTGACGCCCTCGACACCTGGTCAGATGGTGTTCGCCAAGGAATTAGAGAAGGAATTGCATGCTATGGGCCTGAGCGACATCTCGCTCGATGAAAACGGCTACTTATTTGCCACACTGCCCGCCAATACCGATAAGGATGTGCCCACCATCGGCTTTATTGCCCACATGGACACCGCCCCCGACATGAGCGGCCACGACGTGAAACCACGCATCGTCAAATATGACGGCAAACCCATCGTGCTGAATGAAGAGAACAACATCACGCTTGACCCGAAGCAGTTCCCCGAAATGAACGACTATGTAGGCCAGGAGTTTATCGTCACCAGTGGTGACACCCTGCTCGGCGCCGACGACAAGGCTGGTATCGCCGAAATATTGAGCGCCGTGGAATGGTTGCAAGAGCACCCCGAGGTGAAGCACGGCAACATCCGCGTGGGCTTCAACCCCGACGAGGAAATTGGCTTGGGTGCCCACCACTTCGACGTGGAGAAATTCGCCTGTGACTGGGCTTACACGATGGACGGTGGCGCCGTGGGCGAGCTGGAGTTTGAAAACTTCAATGCCGCCAGTGCCAAGATCACCTTCAAGGGCCTGAACGTACACCCCGGTGCTGCCAAGCACAAGATGATTAACTCGATGCGTGTTGCCATGCAGTTTGCCATGATGCTGCCGCGCTGGGAGACCCCCGAACACACCGAGGGCTACGAGGGTTTCTACCATCTCATCCGCATGGAGGGTGGCGTGGAGCAGACCACATTAAATTACATCATCCGTGACCACGACCGAGCCCGCTTTGAGAGCCGCAAGCGTGAAATCGAGCACCTGTGCAACAAGATCAACTGTGAGTTCCCTGATTGCGCCACCTGCGAGATCAAGGACCAGTATTACAACATGCGTGAGAAGATCGAGCCCGTCATGAACATCATCGACATCGCCAAGCAGGCGATGGAGAATGCAGGTGTGACGCCCAAGGTGCAGCCCATTCGCGGTGGCACGGACGGTGCACAGTTGTCGTTTAAGAACCTGCCTTGCCCCAACATCTTTGCTGGTGGCATGAACATGCATGGCCGCTTTGAGTACGTGCCCATCCCCTCGATGGAAAAGGCCATGATGACCATCATCGAGATCTGCAAGATTGTTGCTCAGTGAGATTTTTAGGCGTTAGGTAGTCACTAGTCATTAGTCATTAGTCACTAGTCGATAGTGTAGCCTAACGCCTAAAGCCTATAACCTAAAGCCTATAACCTATAACCTATAGCCTAACCGTCGAGACCTAACGCGAGCGGGTATTCAGTTTCTTACCCTTCTTGTCCCAGGTGTATATCCAGTTGCCCTTGCGGCTGGTGAAAGTATCGCCAGCGGCATTGAGCACCTCGCCCACGTTGCTCACGCTGAAGGTGTGCAGCTTCTTCCCCTTGGCATCATAGGTGTAATACCAGCTACCGTGCTTGACGATGTAGAATGAGTCGCTATAGGCGACTAACTCGCCCTGTGCGGTGCTGAAGGTATACACCTTCTTGCCCTTGTCGTCATAGACGTAATACCACGACCGGGTCGCCTCGATGTGGCTGATTTTCTGTGCCTGGATGCCCGTGATGGCCATCAACATGGCCAGGATGATGAGTATTCTTTTCATATCTGCAAGGATTTACTTGATGAGTTTCATGATTTGCTTCTCGGTGGCGTGTGGCAAGATGCGCTTCATGTGGTCCATGATGCGCTCCAGCGACTGCTGGGGCGTGCGGTCACAGGCACAGACCTCCTTACCCAGCAGGTCCTCGGGCGTTGTCAGCAGTGACCATCCCCAGCCGTACTCGTGCCCGTGCTTGTCGCGGGGATAGACGAAGTCCTGGGTGACGATGCGGCACGACATCTGCAAGCGGGTCACATAGCCATCAAAGCGGCTGCGCATCTTCGCACCCGTGAAGCCACAAGCCGCCCGCAACTCGCGCGTGATGAGACTGCCATGCTCGCGCAGGGTCAACACAATGGCCTCCTCGATGGAGCCCTCGGCAGGCTCGGGATAGGCATGGCGACGGTAGTTCATGAAGTCGGGCCACCAGTCCATGCTGATGTAGCCGGCCTTCTTGTCAAAGAATTTGCCATAGACGCAGGGACTCTCGGTCACAATCGGGCCTTTCCACTTCCACATGGGCCAGTCCCAGCCCCCGTCGTCATAGACGACATAACGGCAATCGTTATCCACGACATCCTCGGCCGAGTAGCCGTTGATGCCGCTATAGAGCAGCGGCAGGAAACCGATCTGCTGAATCAGGTCCACCAGCTCCGTCGCATTATGTATCCTTCCTCGCTGTAGCATGTGATTACTGTTCATTATTTGATTTTTCTCTTAACTTTCTATAAATCATGATGATGAATAGCACGATGATAATGCCGAGGTTGACAAACATGGCTATCGACAGGGACTCAATGCGCATGTAATAGGTTTCATCGATCTGACTATTCTGGAATGGCTCTATCAAGTATTTACCATCAACATAAGCATTGATCCAGAGCAGCAGGTCACACACGATAAGGGCTATGAGCGCCACTATTGTCAATATGTTCTTGAACAGTTTCATTATCTCACGTTCGTTTCGTCACATTCGCATGGTCACCGTCATTCTTTGATCTCATGGCGCAGCAGGCCACCTGTCACGCATGCGCTTTTAACTTCTTGGTAAATAACCCGGCATCGTTGTTCTGCCATGTTGATGCGAGCACCGACCGATACCATATCAGCGAGTGTGGGGTATCTTATTGACTAAATAATATCAGTTGCAAATATACAACGAATAGCAGAATGCCCAACTATTGTTAAGGACTTTATTACATATTCTTAGGCAATGATATAGAAGTTGGCCCAACCCCTACGGGGCTAACGCCAATTTCACCAATTTATACCAAATTGACGCGAAATGGTTTATATTTATTCGTGAAATTAGCCTAATTAGCGAAATTAGCGTTAAAAAACTTTTCAGGGTCAACTGCTATTCTTAAGTCTTTTTATGGGCTAAGGATTTGGTCCAGCAGGGGGTAGATGTCGGCCTCGGTGGTGTAGGGGTGGATGTGGAAGTAGGGGTTGCCGGTGAGCATGGCCGACAGTTGGCATTTAGACTTGTCGTAGAAGATGTGACAGGGGATGCCACGGGCCTCGGCATAGGCCAACTCGTAGCCCACGCCCAGCGAGGGGCAGGTGCACTCCCCGATGAGCACGTCGCTCTCGCGCAGCCATGCAGTGTCCTGGTCATAGATGCGCGCGTCACGCTCGCGTCCCTGCTCCATCAGGTTCAGGTCGCTCTTGCCGATGTGCTCGGTGAGCACCACATCGGTGCGCTGGATGTAGGCAATCAGGCGGCGGTACAGGTCGGCATCAACGCGACCGCCACGGATGGAGCCGACAAAATAGACTTTCTTGTTAGCCATGATGCAATGTGCTATACCTTACTCGCCACGCACGGCAGCGGGAGTCCAGTGCTTGAAGAAATTGAGCACCTTCTCCTTGTTGTAGCCCTTGCCCTCCTCGAGCAGGCCCGAATCCTGAATGTGGATGACACTGCCCTGCTCGTCAAGAACCACCATCACGGGGAAGCCAAAGCGGCCCGCGTTATTGAGGCGTTTCATCAGCGCCTTACCCACCTCGCCAGCCTTGCGGGGGTGGTAGTTGGCGTGGATATAGACAAAATTCTTCTCAATGACCTCACTGATCGTGCTATCGTTAGTGATAAAGTCGGCAAAGCGCAGGCACCAGGGACACCAGTTGCCACCCACCTGACAGATGACAAATTTCCCCTCAGCCCTGGCTTGAGCGACCGCCTGATCAATCTGCTCCAGTGGGTTGATTTGTTCATTGTACACCTTTTTGGGGGCGGGAGCCGTTTCGGTTTGGGCGTTGGCCGTTACACACAACAGGGACATCGCCAATAGTGCAATCGTTAAAATCTTCTTCATAATCTTGACATGAATTTTTCTTTATCTACAATAAAACGCAGGTGGGTACCCTCGCCAAGCAAGGTCTCTCCACAATGCGCAGCAGTTTTAAACTCAATTTTCTTGCCGTCGATGTGAGTGACAGTGGCAGTCGCCATAACCGTGTCGCCCAGCTTGCTGGGCTTGAGGTGGGACGATGTGATGTGTCCGCCCACGGTAGTGCAGCCCTCAGGCAGGTGGTCGGCAACGGCGAGCATGGCGGCATTCTCCATGAGCGCCATCATGGCAGGTGTGGCCAGCACGGGCATGTCGCCCGATCCCATGGCAATCGCCGTGACGGCCTCATTGACCGTCAATTGACTAGTGTGCTGTAATCCTTCTTTTAGCATAATTTCTAAATATTCGGTATTAAAGAGTAACTAGCATGAGGTTTATTTGGTGAATAGTTACTATTAGTTTTGCTTTGTTGCAGTTACTTCGTTGACCAGGTAGATGATGCTCTGGTAGGGAATGCCGCCGTTGGTTTCCAGACCCACCTCACAGGTGCGGCTGTTACTGTAGCCCATCTCAATGTGGTTTTCCTCTATCTGGCGGCGCAGTTTGCGCAGAGCCCAACGGTTGACCTCGGGATGGGTCCAGCCGCGGTCGCCCGCAAAGCCGCAGCACCCCACGCCCTCGGGCAGGAAGACATTTTTGCTGCACAGTCGCGCCAGACGGGTCATCTTATCCACCAGTCCCATCTCTCGTGTCGAGCAGGTGAAGTGCAGGGCGACGCGTCGGTCGATGGGCGTGAAATCGAGTCGGTCACGCAGGTACTCCCAAATGAACTCCACGGGTTCATACAGGCGCATGCGACTGATACACTTCCTCATGCGGTGCAGGCACGGGCTCTGGTCACACACCACGGGGTACTTGCCTTGCCCGCTGGCTTGCCACAGGGCTTCATCGAGCTCGGCAGTCTTGCGGTCGGCAATGTCGAGCATACCCTTGGACTCCCAGATGGTGCCGCAGCACATCTTCTCAAGACCCTCGGGGAAAATGACCTCATAGCCTGCCTTGCGGCACAGCTGCACCATTTCATCGACGAGCGTATTCTTTACCGGGGCGCCCTTGGCCAATCCCATTGTCTGGTTGATGCACGAGGGGAAATACACCACCTTGAGGTCGCTATCTCCCACCCTGCCCGACTGGGGCTGCTTGCTCTTTCCAGGCATGGCGGGTGTCCATAGTGGCAGTCCAGCCTTGTGCATAGCACCAGCAACGCCTTTCATTGCAGTTGTGCCCAGAACATTGTGGCCCAGGCGTGCCGTGTCGAGCACAAGGCGCAATCCGCTCTTGACGCCTGCAAAGTGTCGTGCTGCCCAGTCGCCAGTCTTGTAACCCATGCTGCCTTGTGGCAAGGCTTCCAGACGGACGAGGTGGGTCAGTTCGGCCACGTTGATTTTCATCGGGCACGAAGTGGAACACAGGCCGTCGCCAGCACACGTCTGGTCTCCCTGATAATGATATTGCTTAACGAGGGTCGCCAAGCGCTGGGGATCGTCACCCGTCTCGCGCAGGTGAGATATCTCGCGCTGGATGACAATGCGCTGGCGTGACGAGAGCGTGAGTCCGCAGGTCAAGCAATTCACCTCACAGAAGCCACACTCGATACACTTGTTGGCATTGAGAACGCCCTCGATGGCGTTGTTCACACTTGGGGAGGTACTGGTCATGTCTAAGGCACGCATCTTCAACTTGGGCAGGGGCTTGAAGTGCTTGATGAAGCACTCGGGGTCGTCGTTAAAGATGACACCCGGATTGAGCAGATAGTGCGGGTCAAAAATCTCTTTCAGTTCCCGCATGGCGGCAAAGGCCTCCTTGCCCCACTCATACTCGACAAACGGTGCCATGTTGCGGCCCGTGCCGTGCTCGGCCTTCAACGAGCCATCATACTCCTCGACCACGAGGCGCGCCACGTCGCGCATCATGGCGGCATAGCGCTGCACCTCGCTCTCGTCGCTGAAGAGCTGGTTGATGATAAAATGGTAATTGCCCTCAAAGGCGTGACCATAGATGCAGGCGTCCCGATAGCCATGGTCGGCAATAAGTTTTTGCAGCTTGACGGTCGCCTCGGGCAGGTCCTCAACGGCAAAGGCAACGTCCTCGATCAGGCACGAGGTGCCCACGGGACGGGCGCCACCCACGCTGGGGAAGATGCCCGATCGGATGGCCCAGTACTTGCCATAGACGGCAGGATCGGTCGTGAACTCGACGGGAATATAGGTCTTGAACTGCGACAGGCACCCGGTGATGGTGTCGATGCGGTGTTGCAGGTCATCGGGTGTCATGGCCTTGGTCTCGGTGAGAATGGCGGTGAGGTTGTGGTAGTCTCCAGGCTCCACGCCCTCGATTTTCCCCGCATCCACGTCTTGCTTGTATTGCAGATACACGGGATCATTGACTGATGCCAGCGACAGATAGTCGAGCATCTCGGCGCTCTTGACCATCAGGTTCTCCTCGCTCATGGCGAGGTCTTCGTCGCCCGACTTGAGCCGCTTGAGGGCGACCACCGCCTCGCAGCTCTCACGCATGGTGAAGAAGTAGAGCATGGCCGAGGCTTTGCACGGGTAGTCATGCAGCGTGCGCATGGTCACCTGGCTGATGAAGGCCAGCGTTCCCTCGCTGCCCACCACGCAGTGGGCGATGATGTCAAACGGGTCGTCGTAGGCGATAAACGGCCGCAGGTTCAGGCCCGTCACGTTCTTGATGCTGTATTTCTTGCGGATGCGGTCGGCCAGCGGCTGGTTGGCGCGGATGCGGTCACGCAGGGACTCAATCTTTGCAATGAAGTCGGGGTGAGTCCTCTTGAAATCCTCACGGCTCACCTCATCGCCCGTGTCGAGCACCGTGCCATCGGGCAACACCAAGCGCGCCGACAGCAACATGCGGTCGCTGTTGGCGTGGGTGCCACAGTTCATACCCGACGCATTGTTGGCGACAATGCCACCCACCATAGCCGAGCCGATGCTGGCAGGGTCGGGCGGGAACACACGTCCCAGCGGTTTCAAGAGCTGGTTTACACGAGCGCCCACGATGCCAGGCTGTAGGGTGATGCTCTCGCCATCGGGGGCAATACTGTAATCCTCCCAATTCTTTCCCGCCACAATCAAGATGCTGTCGCTCACACTCTGTCCCGACAACGATGTCCCAGCCGCACGGAAGGTGAACGGCAAACCATGCTTACTGGCCACCTTGACAATGAGCGACACTTCGCCCTCGTCCTTGGCACGAATGACCACCTGGGGGGTCAAGCGATAGAAACTCGCATCGGTGCCCCAAGCCAGGGTCCGCAGCTCATCGGTATAAATCCTATCCAGTGGCAGGATGTGCCCTATTTCATCCAGAAATGCTTTCATATCTGCAAAGATACACATTATTAACGCAAAAAAACAACACCTGCGGGTAAAAAACCCACAGGTGCCGTTTTTGAGTTGTCAGTTGTTAGTTGTCAGCTAAAGCCTATAACCTAACGCCTATAGCCTATAACCTAAAGACTAAAGCCTATCATCACCAGCTTCCGCTCAGCAGGTAGTCGATGAGGGCGGTGACGTCGCTGATGGTCACCGTGCCGTCCTGGTCACCATCGGCGGCAGCAACATCGATCACCGTGGCATCGGCACTCAGCAGGTAATCGATGAGCGTCGTCACATCGGCAATGGTGACGTTGCCGTCGGCGTCCACATCGCCCCTGAGGCCCACACTGGGATCATAGTCCAGTTGCCCGTCCATCCAGGCTATGCGCTCTGCAAGCCATTGCTTGAGGTAATCGACCTCTTCGGCAAAGTCGGTGGCCACATAATAGTTAGGCCAGACATACTCGCCCCAACGTGGCCAAGCCTGGCTATTGCGTTGCTCAGCCCCATTGACCGTGAGCACGTGGGCCAGTGAGTCAACAACCGCCATCACGTGGTCTTCCCGGAGGTTACTGCGGCGATACTGAGCCCAACGGTCCTTCAAGGCATCGGTGTATTCAGGATCGGTGTTCAGTTTATACCACCAGAAGGGGATCAACTGGGGATCGTTGGCACTGTTCATGATGTTATTGTTCTTATACATCCAGGTGTCGGTGCGCCAGCCCTGGTAATAGTCGGAATTGCCGTAGGCGAGATTCATGTCCCACACCACCATCTTGAAACGCGGGTCCTCGCTGTCGCGGCGCTTGAAGAACTTACCGCTCAGGCGGTAGCCGTCCACATTGTGGGCCAGTTCCTCGGCAATCTGGTAGTCGATAAAGTTCTGCACATCCAGGTACTCCCGATAATTGGCGGTGCCTGTGGGCCTGTAATTCCACAAGGCGGTCTCCATCTGGTCGATGCGACCCGTGATGTACGCCACCTGCTCCTCGGTCAGGTCCTCATAGTCGGGCGACTTGTACTGGAAGTGAATATACTGGTTCATGTAACGAGTTCCTGTGGAGCTCACGGGATGATACTGGGACGTGTAAACTTCCTCATCATCGACGCGGTTCACCTCCATGATGTACCCGCCAGTGAGTTCGTCACCCTCCACGCCCGGGTCAGGCAGATTGATGCGATGCTTGCCCTTAGAGACGACCTCGGTGAGAACAAACACGCCGTAGTAGGTGCCATCGAGGAAAAGCTCGCAGTAACGGCCCTGGGGCGTATATTCCATCCACGGTCGTGACACCTCAAAGGCCAGCAGGTCACGCATCATGCTCTTGTCGGCATACGGGGCCAGTAAAGCCCAATTGTTATCCTTGCCCATGCCCAGGATATTGACTTTCTGCTTGACACCTCCGTCCTCTAATGGCTTGTCGAGCGGTCGGAAGGAATAAGGCTTCTTGTCACTGTTATTGAAGGAAGAACTGCCACGATAACGCAGTGCCACATAGCCCTCGTAGTCAATGGTCTGACCCGGATGGCTGACGGTGTCGGCATAGTTGAGCTTGCCATCGCCATTGTGGATAATCTTCATGCGGGCCGTGATACGCTCATAGCGGTCAATATACTCGCCATTCACTTCCAGCCACACAATGGGCAGATTGGTAGATGTCAATTTAACATTTTCATTGTCAGGAGGATAGTTATCCCACCATGACCAAGCATGGGCGGCACCAGTCACCGTCAATAACACAAAAGCAAGCAATAAAAATCGTTTCATTGAGTCTGTAATGATGATATCTTGATGAGTAACCACTGCAAAGTTACAACTTTTTTACCACATGACAACACGGCTGTTTTTGGAAACGATACATCAGTCGGTTCAGAAAAAGTTTTTTTAATGGGAATTTCGCATTTGCCCCGCAGGGTTCGGGCGATAGCATTGCCCTTGATTAAGATGGGTCTGCGTGGGAGGGATTGTTGCGGGGATGATAGCGCAGGATCTCGTCACGCAGGCGTGAGCGGTCGATGTGGACGTAGATCTCGGTGGTGGTGATGCTCTCATGTCCCAGCATCTGCTGGATAGCACGCAGGTTGGCCCCGCCCTCAAGCAGGTGGGTGGCAAAGCTGTGACGCAGCGTGTGGGGGCTGATGACCTTGCGGATGCCAGCGAGTTCACACAGCTGCTTGATGATGTGGAAAATCATCTGGCGCGTGAGCATGGCGCCACGACGGTTCAGGAACAGGATATCCTCACTGCCTCGCTGGACGACCTGACGTGAACGCGTCTGCTCCAGATAAAGGTTAATCTGCTCCAGTGCAACCGACGAGATGGGGACAATGCGCTGCTTGCTGCCCTTACCCTGAATGACGATGTAACGTTCCTCAACATATAGTTGAGAGAGCCGCAAGGTAATTAGCTCGCTCACGCGCAAGCCACAACTATACAGCGTCTCGACAATGGCCCGGTTGCGCTGTCCCTCGGGCTTGGACATGTCGATGGCGGCAATCATGGCATCGATTTCGCCGATGGTGAGCACCTCGGGCAGGTGCCGTCCTATCTTGGGCGTGAGGAGTAATTCAGTTGGGTCAGTATCCATAAAACCCTCCTGTCTC
The DNA here is from genome assembly GCA_947165675.1 of uncultured Prevotellaceae bacterium. Lineage (GTDB taxonomy): Bacteria > Bacteroidota > Bacteroidia > Bacteroidales > Muribaculaceae > Sodaliphilus. The sequence continues at coordinate 12,413 of CAMVBJ010000044.1, read as the reverse complement.
AGGAACTTGTAGAAGCTCTTCACGCCACTGATGATGCGAGCCTGGGACCGAGGTTGAATGCCCACGTCCTGCAGGGTACAGACAAACCGCTCCAGGTCATCGGTCGTTGCCCGTTCCACCCCCACCCCAGCGTCGGTGAGGTAATGAACGAGCTTATCCACATCATCGCTGTAGGCCACTGCAGTATTGGCACTCATGCCTTTTTCCAGCATGAGATAGGCCCGATAGCGTTTCTTCACATCGCTGATGTCAGTTATGTCTCTCATGCCGTCATTGCAATATTCCTGAAATGGTATCGGTCAACTTGGGGTCATAACCGTCACTGACAGCCACCGTCACATGGTCACCGTCGAGGGTCATCCACAGGCGGCGGTTATCACCACCATCGAGCCAATCGACACGCATGGCAAGCGTGTCGCCTTGCCAGCCATAGGCCGCAACACTGGTAAACGGACGGTGAGTCCCTATAAACTGCTCACGATGATCCATGATATAGATAGGGCGGCCATCGCCCGTAGTATAAAGCCACTTGCCACATGCAGCGTGGATTTCCAACGATCCCCTGAAATCAGTCATGGTGAACAGTCGGTCATCACCCTCACGTGTCACTTCTATTGTATTGATGCCCAACGGATTCTCATCCAGCACAATAGGCCTGCCCAATAAGCGTTTCTCTAACAAATGGGTTGCCTCGCCATGTGGCATGTCAACTGTCATCGTATCACAGGAATATAGTGGTTGAGGCAACTCACCGCTTAACAGGGGCACAACAAGGTAGTCATAGAATGCATTGAGCTCATCACCGTAGTCTGAAGCACGGCCATTAAGCACAATCACAAGGTCACACTTCGGGACGACATAGATCAACTGGCCTCCATAGCCACAAGCAAAAAACGCTTCAGCATAAGGCTTGAGTATGGTCTTGACCTGGTAGCCATATCCTGCATAGTAGGCAGAGTTATTGTAACCTGTGAACCAGGAAATGATAAGATTCCATGTCTTGACAAACCATCTCTTGACCTGATCCACAACAGATAACTCGGGCTGTATATCATCACTCGTGTTGATCTGACGCTTAATCATGTCATGGATCCACTGCTTGCTAATGACTTGCTGACCGTTCCACTTGCCGTCTTGAAGCATGAGCTGGCCCAGTTTGGCTTCGCTCTCGGTATGCAAGCGCAATCCCCATCCAGCAATTTCAACACTGTCGGGAGCCAATTCCCAATCGGCGTCGGTGATATGAAGCGGGGTGAAAATGCGTTCCTTTACATATTCCAGGAGAGACTTGCCCGTCACACGACTGACAATCATCGCCAGGGCATGGGTCACCATCGAGTCATAATGGAATTTTTTACCCACTCCGTGGAAATCCCCCTTGAACCACTCTGTCAACCAGTCGTCCTGTCCCATGAAGATTGAAAGGTCCTCGGTGCGGCCAGCAGCCATCATGAGCAGGTGCCTCACCTTCAAGCTGTCCAAAGCTGGCGTGAGCGTTGCAGGCATCTTGTCCCGAAGGTGTTTTGACACGTCATCATCAATCGAGAGCAACTTGTCTTGCACCGCAAGTCCCACGGCAAGCCCCGTCACGGTCTTGCTGGCACTGTTGAGGATGTGCTTGTCGGTTGGTCTATAGGGCGATGCATGCACCTCGCTGATGACTTTGCCATGACGCAGGATCATCGCGTGATGCACGTCAATCGTTGGATGACTGTCCAGCAGGTGGTACAGGTTACTGATAAGCCTGGGATTGACGCCTTCGGCCTCAGGTGTTGAGCGAGGCAGGTCTCCGACCTGGGCCACAGCAGCCAAATAAGAACCCAACAATAAAACGATGGTTAACAACCGGTTCCTTATCATCATGATTATGCTACCCTCTGATACCTACGAAATGCACCGTCTCGGGCTTGGAGCCAGGGAAATTGTCACACATGATCACCTCGTTCTTGTCGAAGTCGAAGGTGAAGGTCGTGCCGCTGATCCAGTTGACATAGTGGACCCGCACCTCAAGCGTCGTGGGCGATGTCCAGGCATGGGCGGCCGCAGCCACAAAATCATGTCTGAGGTCGCTCATGCGGTTCACCGCGCTGATGGAATAAGGCGGGAAACCACACATCTGGGTGTAACGCCACTGGCCATAACCACAGCTCAAGAGGTCCTGAGTGCCATCGTTATAGGTAATTATCAATGAGCCGTCAAATGTGATGGTCAGACTCTTGTAGCCGTGCTGGTTGGCATCTAACTGCATGATCATGCCGGCGATTTGCTCGCCACGCTTGGTCTGGTGCTTGCCTTGTGGCAATGGTAACGACGCGGTCGCGCACCGATGGTTGAGGCGTGACTGGATTTTCTTTTCGGGGCGCAAGGGCTCATTACTCTTGATGCCGGGCATCAGCTGGTTCCAGATGCAGGCCAACTCGGGGTGGCCGTTGGGAATCATGCCCAGGATGACCACTACGAGTTCCTCTTGGGGAACGACGACCGAATACTGGCCGAAGGCACCGTCGGCACGGATGGCACCAGGCCACTTGCATCGCCAGATCTGGTAGCCGTAGCCTTGATTGCCGTCGGTGGGCGCATCGGTCTCTTTCCTGTCCTTATAGTAGATGAGCGGTGAGCATGCTTGCTCAATATAGTCGGCACTCACGAGTTGCCTCCCATACCACTGGCCCTTGTTCAGGAGTAGCAGGCCCAACTTGGCCATCGTCTCGGCTTGGACACGCAGTCCCCAGCCGCCTGTGCTGATGCCGTCGGCGCTCATTTCCCAATCCGCCTGGGTGATGTGCATGGGACCGAAGAGTTTCTGATTCAGGTAGTCGAGCAGAGTGCGTCCCGTCACGCGCTGCACGATGGCGCTGAGCATGAAGGTGCACATCGAGTCATACTGGAAGTGGGTGCCTGGCGCTTCGTCACACGGTTTGGCCAACCACTCCTTGATCCAGTCGGCACCTTCCAGATTACGCATGGTCCAGTCGGGCTTGATGCCGGCTGCCATCATCAGCAGGTCACGCACGGTCATCGCTGCCAGATTGTCGCTGACGGTGTCTGGCCGCTTGTCGGGGAAGAAGGTCACCACACGGTCATCGAGACGTAGCAGGTTCTCATCGATGGCGATACCCACCGCCAGAGAGGTGAACGTCTTGCTGGCCGAGTAGAGCGTGTGGGCGTCCTCAGCACGGAAAGGCGCAGGATGCATCTCAGCAATCACGCGGCCGTGACGCACGACCATCACGTGGTGAATCTCACAATCGGGCAGCGCCAGCAGCGAGTCCATCATGTCGATGACCGCTTGGGTGCTCACGCCCTCTCGCGCGGGCGCGCTGCGGGGCAGGTCGCCCACCTGGGCCGCCAGCAGCAGTGGCAGCAGCGCCAGTAATATCACTAATTGTCGTTTCATTGGTTATCGTGTTTCTATTGATAGTTTTTGAGAGCTTGTTCAAGTTCGGTGCGGATGAGGGTTTTGAGTTCAGCGGGTTCAAGAACTTCAATACTGGCACCGTGGGACATCAGTTCCTCCTTGAGGTCGTAGGTGATGCGCATCTTGTAGGAGAAGATGGAGTAACCGTCATGGACTTCTTCCTGTTGTGAACTGTGCAGTGGCAAAGCGCGAAAATACTTGGCCTGAGTGGGCTCGACCCGCAAGACAATGCGTTTGGGACTATTGCGGTTGGTGATAATTCCAAAACAATCCTTAAAGAAGTCCGAAGGATTAACGGTAGCCGGCATCTCAAAGGTGTCTGTCAAGAGGTTCAGATGGCTCATGCGGTCCAGTGAATAGGTCTTGATCACACCTTCCTTGACATTAAGTCCGATAACGTACCACAACTGCCTGAAAATCTTGACAAAATAGGGTTCCAGCACAATGCCGTTGGTGGGTTGGGAACGCATGTAACTCTTATAGGAGAAACTGATGCGGCGATTCTGCTTCAGGGCATCAATTATTATTGGCAGATGTCCACGCGCCGACGGAACATTCTCGAGAATAATGCGGTTGCTGATGTCATGGGCGTTGCTCAACATGCCACTCATCGATACCGAGTCAACCAGCCATGAGCGCAGGCGGGCATTATTTTCCCCATCAGCATCCTCGATGTAATATTCAAACGTGGATTTATCGCACTGGATATTGATGTCGAACATCTCCTCGATTCCGTCACGATAATGAAAGAACGTTCGCCGAGCCAGCGGCTTGCCCTCACTGATGTCACTACGCAACCACGCTTTTCCTAATTCCTTAAGAGTAATGCGCCCGTAGCGACTAATGGTATCCACCAGCCACACATAACGATTGATGATGTCGCGTGCCATGCTTCTTTAAGAAGTGAGAAGTCAACTCTATTTCTCTTTCTTGATGAGCAGGAACAGCCCTATCATGGTAAGGGCCGCATTCAAGAGCAGGAGCTCAAAGCCCAGGGTGTAGTCATACTGGTTCTTTAACCACATCTGGATGAAGAAGCTGATCACAGGAGCGGCAATACATACCACGGGAACCAGACGGTCACGCACAGGGCTCTTGCACATCATTCCGAAGGCGAACAAGCCCAGAATCGGACCATAGGTGTAACTGGCCAGTGTGTAAACCGCACTGATGGCATCACTGTTACTGATGGCATAGAAGATGAGGATGACCAGTCCCATCCCTGCGGCCATGGCGATGTGCACCATGCGGCGCGTACGGCCCAGGGTCTGGTCATCTTGTTTCTTGTCGGCTTCAAGAATGTCAACCGTGAACGAGGTCGTCAGCGATGTCAACGCCGAGCCAGCAGCCGAGTAGGCCGCAGCAATCAGACCGATAATGAACACAACGCCCAGCAATACAGGCATTCCCTCGCTGAAGGCTACCGTGCCAAAGAGCTCGTCGGTCTTCTCGGGCATGGCAATACCGTGAGCCTTGACGTGCAGGGTGAGCAGAGTGCCCAGGACGAGGAACAAAGCGATAACGATTACCTGGAGAAAAACACTCACGATAAGGTTCTTGGCCGACTCATTAGCGTTCTTGCACGCGAGGCTGCGCTGCATCAAGTCTTGATCGAGACCCGTGGTAGCGATAACCATAAAGATTCCCGCAATAAACTGTTTCCAGAAGTAAGTACCCTCCTTGGGATTGTCAAAGAAGAAAATCCGCGACGACTCGTCACCAGCAACCGCACTGCACAGACCGCCAAAGTCATAGCCCAACCCCTTGGCGACAAAGTAGATACTCAATACTACCGACAGGATGAGGCAGAAGCTCTTTAACGTATCAGTCCAGATCACGGTCTTGACACCGCCCTGCAAGGTGTAGAGGAAGATGAGGGCAATGGTGACAATGACATTGATGACGAATGGAATGTGCAACGGTGAGAACACCAGCAACTGCAAGGTCACGCACACCACATAGAAGCGCACGGCGGCACCCAGCATCTTACTGATAAAGAAAAACCATGCACCGCTCTTGTGGGTGCTACCTCCGAAGCGTTGCTCCAGATAACCATAGATAGAAACCAAGTTGCGCTTGTAGAAGAGCGGGATGAGCACATAGGCGATCACAAAGTAGCCCACGATAAATCCCAGCGCCATCTGCATGTAACTGAAGCCCTTGGTCACCACCATGCCTGGCACCGAAATAAAGGTAACACCCGAGATGGGCGCGCCTAACATGGCAATCGCAACGATGAACCACGGAGCCTGACGGCCTCCGCTCAGGGCTGTGGCGGTATCGCTCTTGCGCGATGCAGCCCACGAGATGATAAACAACAAAATGAAATAGCCAACAATCGTGGCAAGTACAATCCAGGGAGTCATATTGTTTAATCGTTAGTTGTTAATTGTAAGTTGCTATTTGTTAGTCCTATAACCTATAACCTAAAGCCTATAGCCTATAGCCTATAGCCTATAGCCTAAAACCTAACCGATCACTCAGCATAGAGGAGGTAAGGACGGCGCTGGGCCTTGAAAAGTTCTACGTCGGCTTGCCAGGTGGCCTTGATTTCATCGGCACTCTTGCCCTGGGCTATCATCTCACGGACGCGCTTAGTGCCCATGAGCAAGTCAAAGAAGTTACTCTTCAAGTAGAACTGGTGCCCACCCTTGGTTAAGTTGCGGTAGGCATCGATGATGTACTCAAGGTTGATGCCTTTGGCGATGACTGCTTCAGGATCCAGATTGTGCAGGTCCACACCATGGCACAGTTTATCCATCTGTGGTGGCGTCTTGGCACCAAAGCGACTCGTGGGCGTAAACTCAAAGCTGTAGCCCGTCATGTCTGGATGACCATAAACCTGGAACGGCCAGTCAGTACCGCGTCCCAGGCTCACGGTAGTACCCTCGAAGTAGCACATCGACGGGTAAAGGTAGATGGCGAGCATATTGGGCAAGTTAGGGCTCGGTGCGATAGGCAATGTGTAACGTGTCTGGTGGGTGTAGTTCTCACAAGGGATAACCGTGAGGTCACACTTCTGTCCATCCTTGAGCCAGCCTTCACCGTTGGCCATCTGCGCCAGTTCACCCAGGGTCATGCCATGCACGGTGGGGATGGGCAAGCGGCCCACACCCGACTTGAGCGTCATGTCCAGAATCGGGCCATCGACATACATGCCATTGGGATTGGGACGGTCCAGCACCATGAATTGCTTGTGATAAGTCACAGCGGCATCCATCAGGTTGATCATCGTCACATAATAGGTATAGAACCTGAGACCCACATCCTGAATATCGGTAACGATGACATCAATACCATCCATCACCTGCTTGCTGGGCATGGGTGACTTGCCGTCGTAGAGCGATGCAATGGGAATCCCGGTCTTCTCGTCCACGCTGCTTGACACATGCTCTCCAGCATCGGCATTGCCACGGAAACCGTGCTCGGGCGAGAAAATCGTCACGACGTTCACGCCATTCTCAAGCATCAGATCCAGCGTGTGCTTGTCGCCCACCATACCCGTCTGGTTACTTAACAGTGCCACGCGCTTGCCCTTGAGCAGCGGCACATACTTGCCCGTGCGGGCGGCGCCCATTACCACCTCACCACTGGTCTGGGTGGTGGTGGCAGGTTGAGCGTGGCTGGCTGTTGTAGCATTGACAGCAGCCTTGTTCACGTGGCTGCTACAAGCATTCAGTGTGGTCATCGACGCGAGCAACCACCACCCTATCAGCATCAGTAAGGAGATTCTTGTCATTTTCATGATGATGAACTGTTTATTATTGATTTCACCTCGCAAAATTAGACCAATTGACTAAAAAAAACAACAATTTAACCCAACTATTTTGCCAAAAATTGGCACACCCCCTCAATAAAATCACCGAATAAAAAAATTGTATCAAAAATATGGTAATGTCAAGAAAAATCATTATTTTTGTATGACAAAAGTCATCATTAGCACATATCAACGTAAAACTACAAGATCAATCGCACGAACAAGCGATCAAAAAAACATCTAATCTTTAAGCGACATATCATGTTCAAGTTTATTCATACCAGCGACTGGCATCTTGGCCAGAATTTCTACGGCTATGACCGTAGCGAGGAGCAGCAGGCATTCCTCACCAAGCTGACCAGCATTGTGCGCAAGCATAAGCCCGACGCACTGCTTGTGAGTGGCGACATCTATCACACGGCGGCGCCATCCAACGCCACCGTGTCGCTCTATGTACAATCCATGTTAGAGATTCACCATGCGTGCCCGTCAATGGAGATCATCGTCATCGCGGGCAACCACGACAGCGCGTCACGCCTTGACAGCGACAGCCGTCTGTGGCAGCTGGCCAGGGTGACGGTGCTTGGTGGCATCGCCCGCAAGGAGGACGGCCGTGCCGACCTGGATCACCACATCATCAAGGTAAGCGACAAGGGGATTGTCGCTGCCGTGCCGTTTGCTTACCCGTCGAGTTTTCCCAATGTCACCACCGAGGCGCTACCGACCGACCAGCGACAGCAGGCCTACTTCCAAGCCCTGCTCAACCGTGCCAATCATGGAAACGTGTATCAGCAACTGCCTGTTGTGCTGATGGCTCATCTTGCCGTCAACGGCAGTGACATCACGGGCCACGACAGCATCGGCATGATGGACACAGTGAGCATGTCAACCCTGGGACAAGGATATGACTATGCCGCATTAGGACATATCCACCGTCCCCAAAACGTGAGCGCCCGCATCAGGTATTGCGGCACGCCACTGGCCGTAAGCTTTGACGAGCAGTGCGAGCACTCGGTGAGCATCATCGAGATTGATGAACATGGCGCCATGCCACGCATCGAGACCAAGCGCATCAAGAACATGAAGCCCTTGCACACCATTCCATCACAAGAGCCCGTAACGTTTGACGAAGCACTTGAACTGTTGCAAGAGCTGCCTGACGACGAGCCTGCCTACATCAGGCTCAACGTGAGCGTCGATCGCTACCTGCCCCACGGTGCCCAGGAGCGCACCGCACTGGCTCTGGCCAATAAGGCCTGCCGTTTCTGCGAGATCAAGAAGACAGTCACTACAGCCATGCCTGGACAAGTGACACAGATGACCGTCGAGGAATTTAACACCAAATCACCGCTTGAAATCGCCAACCAGTACTTCAAGGAAAAACTGGGTGATGAGATGAACGACGAGCAGAAGAAGATGTTTAACTACATTTACCAATTAGTCACCGAAGAGAACAGACAATGAAACTCAAGAAACTCACCATCAATAATATCGCTTCGATTGAGCAAGCCGTGATCGACTTTGATGCCGCCCCTCTCAAGGATGAGCATCTGTTCCTCATCACTGGCGAAACCGGTGCCGGCAAATCGACCATCATCGACTGCCTGTGTCTGGCACTATATGGCAGCACACCGCGCCTTGAGTCGGCCAACAGAGAGAGCAGTTATGAGGATCTCAATGACAAGGAAATCAAGGCCAATAATCCCAAGCAGTTGCTGCGCCGCGGAACTGTCAGCGCCGATGTCACCCTCACGTTTGACGATAACAACGGTATTCCATATATTGCCTCATGGCATGTGCAGCGCTCTAACAAGAAGCTGACAAAACACATCATGGATCCCCAGCGAACACTCGAGACCGAGGAGGGCATCCAACCTGCAACCTGCCTGCGCAACAAGTCGGACATCGATAAGAAAATCATCGAAATCATCGGACTCAACATGCAGGAATTCTTCCGTACCGTGGTATTAGCCCAGGGCAAGTTTGCCGAGTTCCTCAACAGCAATGAGAAGGATAAGGGTAATCTGTTAGAAAAAATGACCGGCACCGAGATCTACACCCAGATAGGCAAAAAGATATTTGAAGTGTACCGTGACAAAGAGAACCGCCGTAACAACCTGCTGGCACAACTCCACGACATCACCTTGCTCGACGATGAGCAGAAGGCACTCATCAACGGTCTAATCGATGACTTGGGCAAGCAGTTCACCACCGTCCAGCAACAGCATGAAGGAGCCAAGAAGATGACCCTGTGGCTCGATGAGAAGGCTAAAAACGAGGAGCACCTGGCTCAAAAACAGCAAGACCTCGTCATCCAGGAAGAAAAGACCCGAGGCACCGAATTTATCGAGCAACGACAGCTCGTCACCGACTGGGAAGCCAGCATCGAGGCCCGCCGCGAGTTGAGGGAAACAAGACTGGCACAGCAGCACATCACCGAGCTGCAAGAACAACGGCCTGTCATGCAAGAAGAATTTGACAGGCTGTGTGCCGCGCTACGCGCCACCATCAGTGATGTACAGGACAAGCAGCGGCAGGTCGATGAAATCGGCACTTTCCTCAAGCATGAGGCCCAGAATCGCACAATGTATGAGAGCATCAAGGCCATCAAGTCGCAGATGAAGCAACGCCAAGGCGAACAAGACAACATTTCAGCCTTTACCCAGTCTCTTGATAACGAGCGCAAGCTGTTACCCCAGGTCGAGGAGGAGGTGAAATCAACCCTCAAGGCCCACCAGCAGCAAGAAGCCGCCGTTAAGCAGCTACAGGCTCAATATGACCAAATGCAAGTCTCCAGTATCAATGCCCAAAAAGATGCTGTGACCAAGGCGCAAAATGCCCTCTCACTGCTCGGTGCCAAGCAAGACGCCATTGCTCAGGACACGGCCATCATTGTCAAACAGCAACAAGATCTTGCCCGTGAGGAGCAGCATTTAGACAAGGCCGTAGCCGTCATCGAGGCTAAGCGCGAATTGAAGGAGCAAGCCCGCGAAGCCCTGGAGCGTGAGAAAGACTGGAAAGCACTCATCGAGCAAGCCCACCGCTCACTGCATGAGGGAGACACTTGCCCCGTGTGTGGCAATATCATCACGCGATTGCAGTCGCCCAAGGGCGAGGATGCCATAGACCTGCTCAAACAACGGCTCAAGATTGCCGAGGACGACCTCCAGAACACCGAGACCCTGATTGCCGCCACTGCCAAGGGCATCGAACGGCTCAAGCAGGATATCGCCGACCGCGAGCAAGAGCTCAAGCGTAAAAAAAACGATCTCATCCAGCACTGGCACATCGCCTGCCAGCTGTTGAACCAATGTGGTAAAAACGTCGATGAAACCGCAGATGCGGCCAGCCTGTCGGCAGGCAGGGCCAATGCTGACCTACTCGCCAGCCAGCTCGACAACGACCTACAGCATCTCAACGACACCCTGAAGAGCGCCAATGCACTGCTGAGCCTCATCACCGACGAACACAACAAGTTGACAAGGCTTGCTGACTTGCACAACAAGGCCAAAATCAAGCTCAATAAGGTCAACGACAGTATCAAGTATCAGGAAGAAGCCATCAAGCGCAGCCAGGCCAAACATGAAGAGTTAACCCTCGAGCTCAACGGCTTGTTGACTATTGACGACTGGCAGGATCAGGCTGCAAGAAATGCCGATTTCATCGAACTATTGGAGCAACGCGCCGCCAGCTATCAGCTTCAGGTCAATACCGCCCGGCAGCTCGAGAATGACATCAAGGTGACCAGTGCCATCATCCCAGCGATGCAAGAAAACCAGAGCAACATCAAGGGGCTGGTGGACAACGACACGAGTTGCGACAGGGTGCCCGACAACCTGGATGAACTGTGGCGGCAATTCGAGAACAAGAACCTCAACTGGAACAACCAGCTCGCTAACGAGCACAACCATGCCGACCGGGCACGACGGGCTCTCGATAATCACTTGGAACACCTGACGATGTCTGAGTCACGGCTTGACCTTATCGACCGCTACAGGCAGTGTGACATCCTCAACATCAAGCAGGCCCAGCAGCAGCTTATCGAAGGGATAGCCCACACCAGGGGTGAGATTGCCGCACTCAAGACCCAGCAACAGGAAATCATTGCCCGAAAACCCGATTTCATCGAACAAAATCGGGATGCACTGGCCCAAATTCTCGCCCACAGCCAGGAACAGCTGGCCGAACTGAATAACCAGATGGCCGAACAACGGGCACTGCTCAAGCAAGACGAGATCAACCGTGCAATAGCTGGCAAGAAACAGCAAGAATATGAATTGGCTCATGCCGAGTATCAACACTGGCAGGAATTCAACACGATGCTGGGAGACAGCACCGGCAACAACTTCCGCAAAATCGCCCAGAGTTATATACTGGGCGAACTACTGGCTAGCGCCAACGGTTACCTGCGGCAATTCAATAACCGCTATGTGCTCGAACCCAAGGCCGGCACGCTCACCATCCTGGTGCGCGACCAGATGCAGGGTGACCTCACTTCGGTTAGCACCCTATCGGGGGGCGAGGGATTCATGGTGTCATTAGCTCTCGCTTTAGCCCTGTCAAGTGCGACAGGCAAAATGTTCAGCGTGGACACACTGTTTATCGACGAGGGCTTCGGTTCGCTGAGCGAGAACTACCTTGACAAGGTGATGGAAACCCTAAACCGACTGTACGACATGGGGGGCAAACGAGTGGGCATTATCAGCCATGTTGAGTTGCTCAAGGAACGCGTCACCACCCAGGTCCAAGTCCACCGTGATGACAAGAACAACACCGTGAGCCGTGTCACCGTAGTGTGACACACGATCATCAGTGAACAGTTAACAGTGAATAGTTAACAGTGAATTGATATGGCATCCGCGTTCCATAGCCGAAGGAACGCGGATGCCTCAGATATTTCAGACCATTCAGTTGTTTATAAAAAAGGACGCGGATGCCTCTGAAAACTGAAAACCGAAACCCAACATCTTATCACACTGAATACAAAAGACTTGGCGTCTTTGCGTGAGGTTCTTTCAAACAACCGTAACAACCTTTTAAACAACAATTACAACTTTATTTTTTTGGCATCCGCACAGATTGCGAGCCCCTTGCGAGCCATCAACTTAAAAAAAACTTAGCGGCTTGGCGGCTTTGCGTGATGCCTGTGTTGGCAGTTGCGAGAAAATAAAATCACCCGCCGAGAGGTAGATGTGGTGACCTCACGGCGGGCTTACAGGATGCTAAATGTGTGCTTCA
>CAMVBJ010000043.1 GCA_947165675.1 uncultured Prevotellaceae bacterium | reverse complement strand
CGCGTATCGACATCCTGCGTGACGGCATTGTGGTGGGTAGCATTGAAGATGTCGCCCCCGGTGCGACCGTAGTCTATGTAGATGAGCCCGACGTTGCTGGTAATCACACTTATCAGGCTATTCCCTATAATGAGTGGGGCAAGGGCTTGAAGAGTGAAAAGGTGACCATCTATGTCGGTCCTGATGTACCCGATCCTGTTCAGAACCTTACCGCAACCGACGGTCATGAGATGGTGGCCCTGCATTGGGATAAGGTGGATGCTATCGGAATGAACGGTGGCCCGGTCAACCCTGCTACCGTCGATTATCTTGTCTGGAACACATTTGTCTCGCCGGGATGGAATGAATATTACATTGAGAAGAACGAACTGCTGGCTACAGTTACCGATGCCGATCACTATGAAGTGGCCTTCAACACCGATGAAGGTGAGCAACGCATGGAGTATTGGATGGTGGAAACGCGCAACGAGGCCAATGCCGAGTATGACGGAATGGCCGAGGCTACCGGACTGCTCGTGGGCGCTCCCTATGAGCTGCCGCTGGCCGAGGGCTTCGAGGACGATGCGCTGCACTATTACTGGGAAACCAATGGTACGGTCATGATTTCACCCAACTCGAGCGACGGAGATGGCTCGGCATTGGCATTGCTCAGTCAGCACGAGGGAGAAACGTTCTTTACCTCAGGAAAACTCGACCTGAATGGCTTGAGTAATCCCACCTTACTCTTTGATGTGGCGAGTGCCGACATCCGTACCCTCCGCGTCATCGGTTGCATTGATGGTGGTGAAGTGATCGATCTCTATGATGTCGATCTCACCGATGCCTATAGGACTGTCAAGGTGCCCTTGACCCAGCTCCAAGGGGGGGATTACGCTCTCATCGGCTTCCTTGCCGATTACGGGGTGGCTACTGAGATTGACCCCTGGGAGAACGAAATCATCACCTTGGGTGATGTGCTGCTGATAGACAATATTCACATTGCTGACCTCTACCAGCATGACTTGTCAGTCAAGATGGATGCTCCGTCGACTGTCGTTGCTGGCAACAATGCAACTGTGACCGTCACAGTGACTAACGAGGGCGAGAATGCCGTTAACGGCTATGCCGTAACGCTAACCGCTGGTAATACCGAGTTGCTCAACGTGGTGGCTAATCAGTCACTGGCTTCCTTCAAGTCTCAGACCTATGAAGCCGTATTCCCGACATCGGTATTAGACGAGGCTGGCGATGTTGCCCTTGTGGCACGGGTGGACTATGATGCCGATGAAGTGACAGAGAACAACGAGGCCCAGGCAACCATCGCCATCGTTGAGCCTTCACTTCCCGCACCCACCAACCTCATTGCCGAGAAGTCGGGTAACGCCATGCACCTTGCTTGGATGGCTCCCGACCTTGACGTGGCAGTGCAGGAAACCGAAGATTTTGAGGACACGGCCACATTCCCCGAGTGCGGTATGGGCGGAATCACTGCCGACGAGCACAGCGGTGCGTTTGGCGACTGGACTCTCTATGATGGCAATGGCCTGTTGTGTTACGGCTTTGGTGGATTTGAAGTGCCCAATCTGGGCAATCCCATGGCATGGATGCCCTTCAATCCCTCCTCGCCGATTTATCCCGCCGAGGTTGCTGACATCTATAAGCCCCACAGTGGTAGCCAGCTGTTGGTATCTACCTGTGTGAGCGAGGGCGATCCTATTCCATCAACCGATCATTGGCTCATCTCTCCTGAACTCATGGGTAATGAGCAGCAAATCAGTTTCTTCGCCCGAGTGATTACCGATAACTATGGTTCTGAGAGCTTTGAGGTGCTCTATTCAACGACTGGCAACAATGTCGAGGATTTTAACTCGTTAAGCAACGAGTGGATCGACAATATCGATTGGATGGAATTCAGCTACATTCTGCCAGAGGGTACCAAGTACTTTGCCATCCGTCACACGTCATCCGACATTTTCGGCTTGATGCTGGATGACATCAGCTTCGAGCGTGGTGCTTCAATACCTGTGGGCTACAACATCTATGTGGATGGCGTGCTTGTGGGTAGCGCTGTCGATACGCAGTTCTCAATCGACTGGAGCGACTATGATGATGGTAACAGCCATCAGCTGGCTGTCACTGCTGTCTATGATGGCGGCAAGGAGTCGTCGCCCGCGGTTGTCACTTGTGCTCCCAGCAGTGCGATAGTTGAGGTTGTGTCGGGCGGCAATGCCGTTGATGTTTACACCATCGATGGCCGTCTTGTACGTCGTCAGGCCACCAGCCTGGACGGACTGAACGGCCTTTACCTGATAGGCAACAAGAAGGTGCTGATTAGGCTTTAGGTTATAGGTTTTAGGCTTTAGGCTTTAGGTAGGCTTTAGGGGCGTTATGGCCCCTAAGGCCCTTAAAGCCAACTAACAAATAACTGACACTGAAATAAAAGGCTATAGGCTATAGGTTATAGGTTATAGGTTATAGGCTTTAACTGACAACTGACAACTAAAAACTGACAACTGAAAAAACAACTAAATGAACTACACAGTAAGTACACGCGAGGCGACTGTGGCCGCCGATGAGTTGATTAGTCGTTACCGTGATGTGGAGCGATTCAAGCAATATTGCCTGCAATGCCCCGGCTATGGCAAGTCGTGGAGTTGCCCGCCATTTGACTTTGACCCGCGGACGTGCAGTGATGGTTACAAGTCGGTTAGATTGATGGGCACTATCATCGAGTTTGACAATGAGACGCGTATCGCCTGCAAGACGACAGAGGAAGCCATCAGCGTGGGCAGGCAGGCGATGGAGAATGTGTGGAAGACATTGTTGCCGCAGTTGTATGAAATGGAACGCAATGAGCCAGGTAGTCGTTGTTTCACTTTCCGCTGTGTGTTGTGTCCCGAGGGCTGCACCCGTCCACAGGGTAAACCGTGCCGACATCCCGAACAGATGCGCCATTCACTGGAGTCTGTCGGCTTTGACATCGAAGCGATGGCTCGCGACTTGCTGGGCATTACCCTGGAGTGGAGTGCCGATGGTTCCCTTGCCAAGCACATCACCCTGGTAACAGCATTGTTCAGTCGTTAGTTGCTCCGCTCGGAGTCCTGTAGACCAAACTACCACTTGTGAAATACAAAGAAGACCGCCATCACCAGGCAGACAAAAGCTGCCAGGTGGTTCCACCGCAGTGACTCGCCGTTGAAGAAAACAGTGACAAACACGGTGAACACCGCCAGCGAAACCACTTCCTGAATGACCTTTAACTGCATGATATTGAACGGACCACCATTGCCGTCGAAGCCGATGCGGTTGGCAGGTACTTGGCATGAGTACTCTGGCAGAGCCAGCATCCATGATAACAGGATGATGACATAGAGCGGTGTGTTGTCGCTAAATACCTTGATTTGCTGTAGCTTCAAGTGACCATACCAGGCGAAGGTCATGAAGATATTGGACACGATGAGCAGTCCGATAGTGTAGAATTGTTGCAAGTGTTGCATTTGTTTGTGATTTCAATTATTGATTGATCGTTGTGGCTATCGCCATGGCGGGGCCAATTGTTAAAGATTTCAGTTCGAACTCTTAAATGAACTGCAAAAGTAGTAAATTATCCGCTCATGGCGTCCAGATAATGGTATGAATTGTTGAGTTTTCAGTTTTCAGTTTTCAGTGGCATCCGCTTTCTGGCACCAGAAAACTAACAACTGGCAACTGAAAACTGACAACTAACAACTGACAACTAACAACTGAATAAAAATCAATAACTTGGCGTCTTTGCGACTTTGAGTGAGTCTCGATGAGCTGAATAGATGCGCTAAATTGGCGTATTTTTTGGTCTAAATGGCGCTTAGTTGGTCATCAATGCGACTTATCTATATGAATTTTGTCCTTTTGTGCTTAACTTTGCATTTCAATTATTAGTTTTTCAGTTTTCGGCGGCATCCGCTTTCTGAAAACTAATAACTGAAAACTGAAAACTGACAACCGCCATGCCAAGGCGGAGTTCATCATTCATTTATATAAAGAAATGGAACGAGTAATGCAATTGTTTGATACATCGGTATTGCCTGTTAACAAAGCTACAATTGTGATTGACGGTAAGTTGCTGATGACTGACAATTTGGAAACTCATGTTGAGCCTGAGGATATCGATGAGATTGTGAGTCGTTTACCCATGCGTATGACGTCATCTTGTCTGATGATTGTTGTGCAGGGTGAGGTGAAGTTCAGTGTTAATTTTCGTGATTTTGTGGCCTCTGGAGGGTCCTGTGCGTTTATCAACGAGGGAACGATTATTGAGAATGCCGTGTTTGACCCTTCGTCACGTGTCATCCTGCTCTCCTTTGTGCCTGGAAGTGTTCCTGCAATGGGTAATGACCACCAGCGCAACGTTCATCGACTATATGCATTGCAGGTCGCGCTTGTGGAATTGCGGGAAAAGCATATCGATATGCTCAAGTCGGTTTACGGAATACTACGCACCATTTTGACCGATCAGACTTTTGCGTCAAACCGTGATATGATGGCAGCAAACTGCATTGATTTGATGGGCAATATCATTGAGCAAGGAGTAACTAATAACACCCAACTCGAGACCAAGACTTCACGTAAAGATGAGATTGTTGCTCGATTTCTGGAATCGGTCAACAAGCATTACCGTGAACATCGTGAACTGAGTTTCTATGCTAACGAGTTGTGCCTCTCTCTCAAGTATATGTCTCATGTAGTGTATGAACAGACGGGGAGGCATCCATCTCAGTGGATAAAGGATTACGTCATTCTTGATGCCAAAACGATGCTGAGAAGTGGTCGATACACAGTCCAGCAGGTCGCCGATGAACTGCATTTCCCTAACCAATCCTTCTTTGGCAAGTACTTTAAAGAAGCCGTTGGTGTCTCCCCCAAGAAATGGAAGTGAGTTGCGATTTAGCGATGAGTCTGATATAAGTTTTCAGTTTTTCAGTTTTCAGTTTTCAGCGGCATCCGCTTTCTGACAACTGACAACTGAAAACTAACAACTGAAAACTGTAAAACTGAAATAACCGATTATTCCACGATAATCACTGCATATTCTGAATCGGTACCGATGCGGAACTTGCCGCCCCAGATGCCGATGCCCGAGCTCACGTAATAGTCAGTATTGCCGCGGCGATACTGGCCGTAGTCACATTCATACAGCTTCTTGGTCACCCAGTTGAGTGGCCATACCTGTCCACGGTGGGTGTGACCGCTCAATTGCAGGTCCACGTGGTTTTGTTCAGCTTCCTCGAGGTGATAAGGCTGGTGGTCGAGTAGAATAATATAATTGTCGTGGTTTACACCATGCAACAACTCATTGACGCTCTTGCGATGACGGTTACTGCGGTCGTCTCGACCCACAATGGTCACATTGCCGATAGTAATGGCGCTGTCACGCAGGATGCCAATTCCCGTTTGCTCCAGCAAGTCAAGCGATTTATCAATGCCCGTGATATACTCGTGGTTACCCAGACAAGCCAGTGTGGGGGCATTCAGGCGTTTCAACTCTTGGGTGGTGCCTTGAGCTTTTAGGGGGCGCACATTGCCGTCAATCATGTCGCCTGCAATAAGAATGAGATCAGCATGTTCGGCATTGATCATATTGACCCAGCGGCCCACCTCGAAGCGGCGGTTGTGAAATCCTGCATGTAGATCGCTCAGCATAACGATTTTCAATGGACGTTTGATTTGCTTGCCAGTAGAGAGGTGGATTTCCTGGCGTTGCTTGTTGTGGTAATGGATATTGCCACCGATGAAGGCCACCAGCATCACTGCGGTTATCACCCCGCTGGTAATAGCGTTGTGATGGAGCCAACTCCCTGGCACCAAGTGGACCAGACGCCCGATATCAAGCAACAGGAATGTCATGAGCAGGTAGAAGGCGATAATGAGCCACGAGTTGCCAATCTCATACATGGCTGTGGCCAGGTTCAGCGACACATTATCACTCATGAACTGCATGACCATGCAGCATAATGCCAGAAACATGAGTATCAAGATGATAGTCTTAACGGTGGCGGAAAACGGCAGCACTCGCCAGACGTGCCACGACACATAGCCTTGCATGACCAGCATCACGGTCAATGCTACGATAAAGAATTTTGCCATATATATAGATTCTTGTTTTTTCTGCAAAAGTAGTAAAAAACCACTGTTTGCATTTCATAGATGCCCATTATTAACTAATTTTGTAGCACAATCAACCTAAGGTTAAAAACCGCTATGAAAGAAAAGGATATTTTGCAGACGGTCGGTGAGCGCATGGGCATCGACAGGCTCAATGACATGCAACAACAGGCGCTTGCTGTGTGGAAATCGGGTGGGGGAGACCTGGTTCTGTATTCACCCACTGGCACAGGCAAGACATTAGCCTTTGCATTGTGTGTACTGCAAGCACTCAAGCCTCCCATGCAGCAATTGCAGGCCGTGGTGCTGGCTCCATCGCGCGAACTGGTGATGCAAACGGCCGAGGTGATGCGCCAGCTCGCGACGGGTTACAAAGTGACGCCCTGTTATGGCGGGCACGCCGTCAGCGACGAGAAGGCCTCGTTGACTGTCACTCCTGATGTCATTGTTGCCACGCCTGGTCGCCTGCTTGATCATCACAGGCGGGGCCACATCGACCTGCGTGGTACACGTCTGTTAGTGCTTGACGAGATGGATAAGTCGCTGGAGTTGGGATTTGAAGACGAGATGCGACAACTCATGAAGTTCATGCCAAAGGTGAATCGTCGCATCCTGGCCTCGGCAACTGTGCTTCACCCTGTGCCCGAATATGTGAGACTTCATCATCCTGTTATCCTCAATGTCCTGGAGAAGTCGGAGCAACCTGCCCAGCGTATCACTGTTTATCAGGTCAAGGCCGATGGTAAAGATAAGCTCGACACCCTGTGTAAGCTGTTACTCACCCTGGGCGGTGGTAAGACCATCGTGTTCGTTGGCTATCGCGAGAGCGCTGAGCGCGTTCACCAGCATCTGGTAGCGCAACGCATCGATGCTGGCATCTATCACGGCGCTCTGGAACAACAGGACCGCGAGCAGGCTGTTGCTATGCTCAATAACGGTAGCATCACGGTACTCGTTTCAACTGATCTGGCTTCGCGTGGCTTGGATATCGACACGGTGGAGCATATCGTCCACTACCACTTGCCCGTGAGTGAGCAGGCCTACATTCATCGTAACGGTCGCACCGCTCGTATCAATGCCACTGGCGAGGCCTATGTTATTACGTCTCCAGGCGAAGAATTGCCCTGTTGGGTAACTATTGATGAGCCGATGCCGTTGAATCCAGCCAGTAAGATGCCTCAAGCTACGATGGCGACACTCTATTTCCAAGCGGGCAAGAAGGAAAAACTCTCACGAGGTGACATCATGGGATTTATCGCCAGCAATGGAGGTATCAAGGCCAGTGAGGTCGGGCGGATTGACGTCCGGGATCATTACGCTCTGGCAGCTGTGCCCCGTAATGATGCCAAACAGGTGTTGAAGAATCTCCAGAATCTCAAAATCAAGGGTAAAAAAGTAAGAATCTCGATAAAATCGACTACCGATCGCCATTAAAAATATATTTTATAGCAAGTGTCAGCTCGTTTTTTCGAAGCCTAAATAATATTTATTAACAATCCACGTTACATATAATATATTAACGTACCTTAAACTTAAATCAAGCTATAGCATCACTATGAAACCTGAAGAAAGAAAACGTGACCTATACTTCTTGAAGCTGCTTTCCCGCAGCTTCCCTAATGTGGCCACCGCAAGCACCGAGATTATCAATCTCGAAGCCATCCTTAACTTACCCAAAGGCACAGAGCACTTCCTGGCCGACCTTCACGGCGAGTACCTCGCCTTCCAGCACGTGCTGCGCAATGCCAGCGGTAGAATCAAGCGAAAAGTAAACACAATCTTCAATGACTCATTGAGCGCTCGTGAGCAGAAGGAATTGTGTACTCTCATTTACTATCCTGCCGAGAAGTTGGAACTTGTCAAGGAGGAAATTACCGACAAGGAAGATCTGGATGACTGGTACTTCATCACGATTAACCGTCTGGTCAGGGTCTGTCGTCATGTGTCGTCCAAGTATAGCCGTTCCAAGGTTCACAAGGCATTGCCCGAGGACTTCTCCTACATTATCCAGGAGCTATTGCACGAGCACAGCAGCGACCCCAACAAGCAGGCCTATGTCGATGTGATCATCAAGACCATCATCTCGACTAACCGCGTCGATGAATTCATCATCGCGATGTGCAACCTCATCCAGCAGCTCACCATCGACATGCTGCACATCCTGGGCGACGTCTATGACCGTGGCCCCAGCCCCGACAAGATCATGGATATCCTGTGCGGGTTCCACAACTTTGACATCCAGTGGGGTAACCACGACATCCTGTGGATGGGTGCCGCTGCGGGCAACGATTGCAGTATTGCCAATGTGCTGCGCATCGCCCTGCGCTATGGCAACCATGGTGTGCTTGAGGACGGTTACGGCATCAATCTGCTGCCGCTGGCCACGTTCGCCATGGACACCTATGCAGGCGACCCCTGTGAGCGTTTCCTGCCCAAGGACGGCAGTGCCAAGGATCCCGAGCGTGCCCGCACGGCGCAGCTCGTGGCGCAGATGCACAAGGCCATCAGCATCATCCAGTTCAAGCTTGAGGCTGCTGCCATCAAGCGTCGTCCCGACTTTGGGATGAAAGACCGCCTGCTCATGGACAAAATGGACCTGAGCAAGGGCGTCATCAAGATTGGTGGCAAGGAATATGAGCTACTGGACACCAATTTCCCGACAGTGGATCCCAAGCATCCTTATAAACTCACGCCTGAGGAGGAATCCATTGTCCAGAAGCTCCATCAGTCCTTTACCGAGAGCGAGAAGCTGCGCAAGCACATGAAGTGCATGTTCCGCAACGGTTGCCTCTACACGGTCACCAACGGCAATCTGCTCTATCATGCCTCGATTCCGCTGAACGAGGATGGCACGCTCAAGGATGTCACCATCAGGGGCGAGAAGTTCCATGGCAAGGCCTTGCTCAAGCGGGCTGGGAATCTGATCCGCAACGCCTACTTCGGTTGTGATGATCCCGAGGAACGCGCCTTTGCACTCGACTACCTGTGGTACCTGTGGTGCGGACCCGACTCTCCCGCGTTTGACAAGAGCAAGATGGCGACATTTGAGCGCTACTTCATTGCCGACAAGGATACACACAAGGAGGTTAAGGGCTTCTACTACACCATGCGCGACAACCCCCAGGTGGTGGATGCGATACTCGACGAGTTCGGCGTCACTGGCGAGCATCGTCACATCATCAACGGTCACGTGCCTGTCAAGACCATCAAGGGCGAGAACCCCATCAAGGCGGGCGGCAAGCTCATGGTGATTGATGGCGGCTTCTCCAAGGCCTATCAGCCCGAGACGGGTATCGCCGGTTACACGCTGGTCTATCACTCCCAGGGCTTTGAACTCGTGCAGCACGAACCGTTCTCATCGATTGACGAGGCCGTGAGACTGGGGCAGGACATCAAGTCCACCATCAGCATTGTCGAGCACACCCATCAACGCATTCTGGTCAACGATACCGACATCGGCACTGAGCTCCAGTCCCAGATCGACGACCTCAAGGAACTGCTCGATGCCTACCGCTCGGGCGACCTCAAGGAGCGCAACCTGCGCCCCATCACCAACAAGCGCTGACACGCCTCTCCCCGCTATCAGGCGACACGCTGTGGAAGTATTGCACTGTCGATACCCACAGCGTGTCGCTTGTTGCGTTTTTTCCTTTTTTCCACACGTACGGGTGGCTTGACTTGCGGTTTGAGGACTGAAAACAACAGGTCTTTAAACGTCAACAAGTTTTTTTAGTCCAATATGATGGTAGGTAAAAAAATGTTTACTAAATTTGCCGTTTGTAATGACAATTCACATTATTCATTTATAATTCTATAAAAAGAGATGAAAAAGACTTTATGCTTATTGTTGAGTGCAATGTTGATGCTCGGTATCTCGGGCTGTGGTTCAATGAATAACGCCACTAAGGGTGGCCTCATCGGTGGTGGTGGCGGTGCTGCTATTGGCGCTGGCATCGGTGCCTTGATTGGTAAGGGTAAGGGTGCTGCTATCGGCGGTGCCATCGGTGCAGTCGCTGGTGGTGTTGCAGGCACGCTCATCGGCAAGAAGATGGACAAGCAGGCTCGTGAGCTGGCTCAAATCGCTGGTGCACAGGTTGACACCGTTACCGACGTCAACGGCTTTGAGGGCATCAAGGTGACGTTTGACAACGGTATCCTCTTCGGCTTCAACAGCTCTAAGTTGGGAAGTGATGCTAAGTCTTCGCTCGACAAGTTTGCTGCTTCGCTGATCAACAATCCCCAGACCGACGTCCAGATCTACGGTCACACCGATAACGTGGGTACCCGTGCTGCCAACGAGAAGGTTTCTAATGCCCGTGCAACCGAGGTCAAGAACTACCTGTCAAACGCTGGCGTTCCTGCTAACCGCTTGAGCAGTCAGGGTCTGGCTTTTGACTACCCCGTTGCCAGCAACGACACCGAGGCTGGTCGTGCTCAGAACCGTCGTGTTGAGATCTACATCACTGCCAATGAGGATATGATCAAGGCAGCTCAGGACGGTACTCTCAAGTAAGATCAAGAAGCGTTATCGTTTACAGTAAGATTTTGTTGAAGGCGTTCCCGCAACGGGAACGCCTTTGTTTTATACAAGTAGTTTATTTTGAGATACTTCGGTGAGTCGTCTGTTCATCTTTTGGAAAACTTTTTCTTTTACTTGAAAATAAAAATCATTGAAAATCAGCTATTTATAAAATTTTTTGAAAAACTTTAGAAAAAGTGATTTAAATTTTGTTTTTAGGAAGAATCATGTTATCTTTGCGGGGCTTTTGCGCAGTGCTAGTGAGTTTTGCATTGCGTAAGGTGCTCATTTTAAACCATAATCCTTATTATTAAGACGACATCAGATAAACATGGAACCAAAAACCTACAATTATCAACAGGCCTATGAAGCCTCGTTGAAGTACTTTGACGGTGATGAACTTGCCGCGAGGGTTTGGGCTACAAAATATGCTTTGAAGGACTCCTTTGGCCATCTCTATGAGTTGACGCCCGATGACATGCATCGTCGCATTGCCCGTGAGATTGCCCGTATCGAGAACAAGTACCCTAACCCGTTGACCGAGGATCGCCTGTTTGAATTGATGAGCCACTTCCGTTACATTGTGCCCCAGGGTAGCCCCATGGCTGGCATCGGAAACAATTTCCAGGTGGGCTCGCTGAGCAACTGCTTTGTTGTGGGACTTGATGGTGAGCCCGACAGCTATGGTGGCATTCTCAAGATTGATGAGGAACAGGTGCAGCTCATGAAGCGTCGAGGCGGTGTGGGCCATGACTTGTCTCATATTCGTCCTAAGGGCTCTCCCGTCAAGAACAGTGCCTTGACATCAACTGGCCTGGTGCCGTTCATGGTGCGTTACAGCAACAGCACCCGTGAGGTTGCCCAGGATGGTCGTCGTGGAGCACTGATGTTGACCGTGAGCATCAAGCATCCCGATGCCGAGTCCTTTATCGACGCTAAGATGGTCGAGGGAAAGGTGACGGGTGCTAATGTGTCAGTACGAATTGATGATGATTTCATGAGGGCTGCTGTCGAGGGTAAACCCTATCACCAGCAGTATCCCATCAATAGCGACAAGCCGCTGTATGAGCAGGATATTGATGCTGCCAAGCTGTGGAACAAGATTGTCCATAACGCATGGAAGAGCGCTGAACCCGGCATCCTCTTCTGGGACACCATCACTCGTGAATCGGTACCCGACTGCTATGCCGACCTGGGCTTCAAGACCATCTCGACCAATCCCTGCGGCGAGATACCCCTGTGTCCCTATGACAGTTGTCGCCTCATCGCCATCAACCTGTACAGTTATGTGAAGAATCCCTTTACGCCTGATGCCTACTTTGACTTTGACCTCTTTGCCGAGCATGTGGCTTGTGCCCAGCGCATGATGGATGACATCATCGACTTGGAGATGGAGAAGATTGAGAAGATTCTTGAGAAAATCCAGTCCGACCCCGAGACCCAGGAGGTCAAGACCACCGAGCTCAACCTGTGGAACAAAATCCGCACCAAGACACTCAAGGGACGTCGCACAGGCGTAGGAACTACGGGCGAGGGTGACATGATTGCCGCTATGGGATTGCGCTACGGCACGCCCGAGGCTACAGCCTTCTCGGTAAGTGTTCACAAGGCATTGGCACTGGCTGCTTATGGTTCATCGGTACAGATGGCTAAGGAGCGTGGCGCATTTGAAATCTATGATGCCAAGCGTGAATATAACAATCCCTACATTGCCCGCATCCGTGAGGCCAACCCCGACCTCTATGAGGACATGGTGAAGTATGGCCGTCGCAACATCGCTTGCTTGACCATCGCTCCCACGGGCACCACCAGCCTGTTGACCCAGACGACTTCGGGTATCGAGCCTGTCTTCATGCCGGTCTATAAGCGCCGTCGCAAGGTCAACCCCAGCGACAAGGATGTCCATGTCGATCTGGTGGATGAGAATGGTGATTCGTTTGAGGAATTCATCGTCTATCACCACAAACTGGTGACTTGGATGAATATCAACAATATCCCTGTGCGCCGTGACTATACCCAGGAGGAACTCAATGCCATCGTTGAGCGTTCACCCTACTACAAGGCTACAGCCAACGACGTCGATTGGGTGAATAAAGTGCGTATGCAAGGCGAGGTGCAGAAGTGGGTGGACCACAGCATCAGTGTGACCATTAACTTGCCCAACGATATCAGCGAGGAAATGGTCGGCAAACTCTATGTCGAGGCTTGGCGCAGTGGCTGCAAGGGGTGTACCGTCTATCGTGATGGCTCGCGCACTGGTGTGCTCGTGGCTTTGAGCGACAGCGACAAGAAGAAGGAGCAAGAGAAGGAGAAAGCCGATGGTGAGAAAACCGCTGCCCGTTATATTGCCGAGGAGGAACACATCCTCAAGCGCCCGGTTGAACTTGAGGCCGATGTTGTCCGCTTCCAGAACAAGAAAGAGAAATGGATTGCATTTATCGGCTTGATCGATGGCCGTCCTTACGAGATCTTTACTGGTATTGCCGACGATGATGAGGGCATCTTCTGTCCCAAGTCGGTGACCAAGGGTAAAATTATCAAGGCTGTGGGCGAGGATGGTATCAAGCGCTATGACTTCCAGTTTATCAACAAGCGTGGCTTCAAGACCACCATCGAGGGTCTGAGCGAGAAGTTCAATCCCGAGTTCTGGAACTATGCCAAGTTGATTTCGGGTGTGCTCCGCTATGGTATGCCCATTCCGCAGGTGCTCAAGCTCGTGAGCAGCCTGGAACTGGATAGTCAGTCAATCAATACCTGGAAGATGGGTGTTGAGCGTGCCTTGAAACGCTATATCCACAACGGTGAGGCGGCAGCCGAACGTTGTCCCAACTGCGGACAAGACACGCTGGTCTATCAAGAGGGCTGTCTCATCTGCACCAACTGCGGCACCTCACGCTGCGGCTAATAGAATGTAAGTTGTTTTATTATAAAGCAAAAGTCGTTTTTCAGGGCGTGTCCTCTTGCGGGATGCGCCTTGTTGCATGCTGTGTCATTTAAGCGCGTCACCCTGCGCTTGACGCCTCAATCAATCAGCCGCAATCCCAGCAATAATAGGCGTGGGAGAAATCGCGGGCGGCAAGGTCATCGTGGTTGATAAAGACAAATCCGCTGCCCATGTCACCCCACATGACGAGCTCACCCTGGCCTTGGGTAGAGAACTGGGAATCAAGTTGGATCAGTAGCGTGTCATGATACTCCATGTCACGGCGCGCTTCGTCTTGGCTATAGACGGGGTAGCCAAGCAACTGGTGACATGGACGCTTCATGCCCATGTGTTGTTCAAAATGCAAGCACTCCTCATTATCCAGGTACAGGTACCAAGCTTTGTCGCCTATTTCCTCGCCTGTGACATCCTTGACGACAGCGGCAAACAGGCGGTTGAAGTGCCCATCGCTCACGCTCATGGCTGTCGTTTCGGCCACCACGTCAAGGGCGATTTCTCGCTTGACTGGTGTTAGCATTGGGTCCACTGTGTCGTGAGTGGGGGCATCGGCAGGCGTGGCGTTCTCCTCAATGGTCTCGTGATAGACGATGAGGAACCCCGTGCCATCCTCATTGTAATTGCCTTGGCAGCCATACATTCGCTCTGGATTCAGGCTGATGAACCATTGCAGCATTCCATGATCGGGCAGGGGCGATTTCAATTCCGCTTCCGCACAGTTGACCTGCATCAGCAGCAACATCTTCTTGCCATCGGCATCCACGGGGAAATCCTTGCCAGCAGGCCAGTAGGGCTTTCCTCCCACCTTGCTGCCCGTAATCACTGCCTCACGCTCTTCATTCAGCACCAGCCGGTAATGACTGATAGCAGTCCGCTTGGTAATTTCTTCGGCAATGCGCATTGCCCTTTCACTTGCTTGTACCATCTCTTATCTTTTGTCTTTTATCTCGGTGAGGTGTCCCTCAATATTGTTGATGCAAGGGCAGGCACGGCTGTCCAGGATGCGCACTCGCCACTCGCTGGCAGTCTTCTCATGGAAGCGCACGAGGCGCTTGTAGCCAACGGTCGTCGTTTCCTCGCTGGTAAGCACTGGCGCCCACTTGCCGCAGCACGTCTTGTACTCGATGACAAATTCCTTGATGCGCTGTCCCAGTGGGATATATTCTTGCAACATCACGCAGTTCAGGGTCACATCGCGTTTGGTCTTGATAGCAACCTCGGCAGTGGTCACGCCATCGCTGGGTGCCCAGTAGGTCTCCCAGTCACCGTCACCCATCTTCTCAGGTCCAAATGCCTTGCTCCTGATGTCGCTTGCTGTGAATGTTGCGCCCGCGAACTGATTGTGGCCTAATTCTCGGACGATGCGCTCGTGCCACTGCACGGCGGTCGCCGAGTCGATGGGATGAATCAGCCCGTCGCGATTCACTGGAAAGTTGAGCAGCAGCGTGCCGTTGTGCCCCACGCTGCGGTAATACAGGTCGGTCAGCTCGTCGACGGTCTTGACTTTGTCGTCCTCACTCTCGTGGTAGAACCATCCCGGGCGAATGCTGGTGTCGCACTCGCTGGCACACCAGGCGTCACCGTCGGCATGGCCCGATTGCAGCTCCTGGTACTGGGGATAGCCAGGATAGACATCCTTGCTGCGGACAAAGGCCCAGTTGGTCGCGTTGGCATATCCTTTCTCGTTGCCCACCCAGCGGCAGCCCGGGCCGCCGTCCGAGAAGATGACCGCATCGGGTTGCAGGCGGTTCACGATGCTCCATGCTTTGGGGTAGTTATAATAGGTGCTGCGGTTGATCTCGCGCTTCTCGCGGGCACCGCCATACCAGCCGTCACCACCGTTGGCACCGTCAAACCACACCTCGAACACGTCGCCATACTGGGTCATCAACTCCTCCAGTTGGTTGTAATAATAGGTGACATATTCGGGTGAGCCGTAGCTGGCCTGATGCCTGTCCCACGGCGAGAGATAGACGCCAAACTTGATTCCGTACTTCTTGCATGCTTCCGACAATTCACGCACTACGTCGCGCTTGAAGGGCGAATTGGCTACACTGTAGTCGGTATATCGGCTGGGCCACAGGCAGAATCCGTCATGGTGCTTGCAGGTGAGGATCACTCCCTTCATGCCCGCCTTGACGAGCGTCTGTGCCCACTGTTCGCAATCGAGTCGTACGGGGTTAAACGTGCTGGCAGGCGTGTCGCCATAACCCCATTCCATGTCATTGAACGTGTTGAGCCCGAAGTGGATAAACGCGTAAGTCTCCATCTGCTGCCACTGCACCTGGGCCACAGTCGGCACGGGACCTATTGCCTCGGGGGCCTGATCGTTCGCAGCGCTCGCCTTGAGCAGCCCCAACAGACAAACTATCGTCAGTACTCTCCTCAATCTCATCTTGTTATCTTCTCAAAAATTGTTTCGACGGCAAAGGTAGTGTAAACTTTCCATTTTCTATCCATGACAGCCTGCTTTTTATCAAATGTTATTTACTAATTTTATACCCCTTAAAACAATGGTTTATTAAAAAACATCTGTCTCACCTTGCATGACAACCGATTATTCCTTAAATTTGCAATCTCCAACTATTAATAACCACTCAAATATATAACAGAACGATGAAACATCTCTTCAAATTCACCCTTTCACTCTTTTTATTTGTATTCACGTCAATTAGTGCTTCGGCATGGAATCCCTGGTTTGAATTGTCGTTAGATGGAATCAATTATCGCTTGTATTATACTGGTTCTTTTGATAATGTAGAAGCTTTAAATGCTTCTGCATTTATTACGGAAGGATTCAGTGGATATGCTGATATAGCTTCCTCCGTTTCCTATGAATATACCTATAGTGCGGGTGTTGATGAATTTGGAAATACAATATACAAAACCAAAACCCTCACGGCTCCAGTTACAGAAATGTATAGTACGTTTAAGAATTGTCCCGGACTAACAGGCGTTAACATTCCCAATACTGTCACTTGGATTGGTGGCTCCACTTTCCAGGGTTGTACTGGTTTAACAAGCGTGACCATACCTAACTCAGTCACTTATATTGATAGTTTCGCTTTCCAAGGCTGTACAGGCCTAACCAGTATTTCTATTCCGAACTCAGTTACTGGAATGGGGCAATCCGTTTTTTGGGGCTGTACAGGTTTGAAGCATGTAAATATTAGCAGCTCTATTCAGCGAATTAGACATTATACATTTTGTGATTGCTCATCATTAACCGAAGTCGTTATTCCAAATTCAGTGACTACAATTGAAAACTATGTTTTTAGTGGCTGTTCAAGCCTTGAGAATATAACGATAGGAAGCTCTGTAACATCTATTGGCGATAGGACTTTTGTGTATCACTATTCAAATCCACCGTCTTCTATTATTACTTGTTTGGCAGAGGTCCCTCCTGAAACAGGAGTATGGTCATTTGCTCATTATAATGCAACCCTTCGAGTTCCTGCGGGTTCACTCTATGAGTATCAGACGGCCAGAACGTGGAAAGAGTTTTATAGAATTGAGGCGATACCTGAAGATTACTCCATTTCGTTGAATGAAACGAATGCGGTAATTGAAAAGGGTGATTTTATTCAGTTGAGGGCGACCGTCACACCTGACGATGGCTTTGCGCCAGAGGTTACTTGGAGCAGTAGCGACTCGAGTATTGCTACAGTGGATGAGTGGGGCACTGTCACGGCCGTTGGATCAGGCGATGCAGTCATTACGGCTCGTGCGGGCGATGCGTCCGCCACCTGCCGTGTCAAGGTGGTAGAGCACACCGTGACAATCGACAAGTCGTCAGTGAGCCTTCCTCAATATTCGACCTTGCAACTGCACGCCACTGTGACTCCCGATGACGAGTATGCTCCTGGCGTGACGTGGAGTAGTAGCCGTCCAGGTGTCGCAACCGTGACTCAAGATGGCTTGGTCAAGGGTTACATGGCTGGAACTGCCACCATCACAGTGCGGGCTGGACAATCTGTGGCAACGTGCGAGGTGACAATAACACCCGTCTTGGCGACAAGCCTTGTGCTCAATTCCTATCAGGAGAATCTTGAGGTGAGTAATATCTTCCGTCTCGTTGCTACGATCTATCCTGACTATGTTTCTGATTGGGATGTGGAATGGATCATCCCCGAGAACGATGTGATTTCCTGGAACTGGAATGGCAACGAATGCGTCATACTTGCCGAGAAAGTCGGCTCGGTACTTGTCACCGCCAGAACTACCGACGGCACTAACCTGAGTGCCTCGTGCCAGATTAACGTGGTGGAGCCTGTCGTGTATGCTACCAGTATCACCTTGAGCGAGTCTAATATTGTGCTTAGGGAAGGTCATTTCCATCAACTATATGCTACAGTACTACCAACCTATGCCGTTAACAAGTCTGTGTCCTGGCGTTCCAGTGATACGGCTGTAGCTACCGTTACCACCGATGGACTTGTCTTCGGCATCAATCCTGGTAGGGCTACAATCTCTGCTTGGGTGACCGATGACCCCGTTCTTAATGTCAAGTGCAAGGTGACAGTGCTCGGCAGTGGCGATCCAGTGGACATCTTGCCTGGAGACGTGAACGACGATGGCCGCGTTACCATTGATGACGTGGTTGCTTTGATCGACTATCTGTTGTCAGGCAAGACCGATGGTATCAACCTCAATAATGCTGACGTTGACCGTGATGGCTATGTGAAAATCGATGATGTGGTCACACTCATCGACTTGCTGCTTACAGGAGGCTATTAACTCCTGGCCAGAAATATAATAGCCTCTATATGGCGAATAAAACCATATAGAGGCTATTTAGCGGAATTTTCAGATAAGTTTTTTGCCATTTTGGAAAATTGATTAATTTTGCATTAAAATATAACACTCGTAGGACTATGACAACATTAGAATTAAATGCGGAATTGTTTCGCGAACTGAGTATCATCGCTGGGGATGAAAACTTGATGCGAAAGATGTTAAAGTATGCCAAAAAACTCACGGCCAAAAAACAAAGTATGGACGAGACAGAATATCTGATGTCATCACCCGCAATGGCCGACATTATCCGTCAAGGTCAGGAAGATATAAAGAACGGCAATGGACAGATTATAGAACTTGATGAACTATGGAAATAGTATTTCTTCCCCAGGCTATTGCCGATCGCGATTATTGGAAGAGAACAGGCAACAAGAGAATTATGAGGCGTATATCGGCATTATTAGCTGATATGCTTTTACATCCTTTTGAAGGTATTGGCAAGCCAGAACCTCTTAAAGGCGAACAGCATGGCCTATGGAGTCGCCGAATTACCGATGAGCATCGTCTGGTTTATTCGGTGAGCAGCGGAAGAATCTATTTATATGTATTATCGATGCGCTTTCACTATGTAAAGTGAACTATCAAGGTTAAATGTTAACTATCTTGACGGTGTCGCCCAGGGTGACTTGCTGTTGCTTGTAGAGCTGGCCTAAGGCTTTCTTGAAGTCTTTCTTGCTGCACTTGAAGGCCTTGCTGATGTCGTCGGGGTCGCTCTTGTCGGTGAGGGTCATCTCGCCACCGTGGTTCTTGAGGTAATCGAGGATGCGGTCAGCAAGGTCATCAATTCGCATTTTCTCGATCTTGGCTAAGGTGACATCAACCTTGCCGTCGGGGCGCACTTGCTTGACAAAGGCTGTCAGACGGTCACCGATGTTGATGTCCTGATAGGTCTCGTTCTGGTAAATTTGTCCCCAGTGCTCATTGTTGACAATGACGCGGTAGCCCAGGTCGCTGCGCTGCACCACGAGCACCTCGACGCGCTGGCGGTGGTAATAATCGGGCTCGGTCTTGTTGAGGAACTTGGCGAGTTTGGCACTGGCAACGATGCGTCCACTGGCCTGGTCGAGATAGACGTGGACTATGTAACTGCGCCCCGCCTGCATATCGACTCGCTGCTCGCTGAAGGGTACCAGCAGATCCTTGGCAACCAGTCCCCAGTCGAGGAAGGCTCCCACCTTGTTGACCGCCTTGACACGCATCAGGGCAAAGTCGCCAACGACGGCCCGCGGCACCTCGGTAGTCGCCACGGGGCGGTTCTCGCTGTCGTTATAGACAAAGGCGTTGATCACATCGCCCACTTTCATGTCGGGGGTGAGGTAACGCTTGGGAAGCAGAACCTCATGGGTGTCGTCATCAATCAGGTATGCACCGAAATCGACGATGCGGTTGATGCGTAACTCGTTGTATTGTCCTATATTCATATCAGTTTTCAGTTTTCAGCTAACGCCTATAACCTATAGCCTTTTATTTCAGTTTTCAGTTTTCAGTTTTCAGTTTTCAGCTAACGCCTATAGCCTATAGCCTATAGCCTTTTATTTCAGTCGTCAGCCATTGACTATTGACTAGCGACTAATGACTAGCGACTAGTGACTAGTGACTTTATTTTTGCAAAGTTCGGTAAAAAAATCCAGTTATCAGGTTGGTTTTCGGCAAAATTATCGTACCTTAGCAAGATTAAAACCAATACACTGAACCATAAAACAATGAAAACGAAGTCCTTTGCTCTATTTATAGTACTGTCAGTCATGATGTTACTGCTCTCTTGTGGCAAGTCGACCAAAGGGGGTAATGACAATGGCAAGGTGGCTGTCAGCGTCACATCACAGCGCTTGAACGACTCGTCGGCTTTCACGATGAGTAATGGCGAGCGCTGTTCCATTACGGCCGAGGCGACCATCGATTATCCGACTGGGGCTGGTGAGGGTGTTGCTATCGACAGCCTGCAACGATTGTTTGCTGCCTATGTCCTTGAGTCGGGCGACACGCTCTCGTTACAAGAGGCGATGCGTCAGGTGGTGGCTAACAGTATGCACCAGTATGATTTCATGGCAGAGCCCGCAGGCGATGAGGCCGTTGAGGTAGCCGAGGGTGATGATCTGACCACACTCAAATATGCCACCAGCACCCGCGTGTCTCCCGTCTATAATAAGAACGGGGTGGTGACATTTGAGCGCGTGGATGTGGTGAAGAAGAATGACAAGGTAACTTCTATCACCCACCGTTACTATAGCTTTGATGTTGAGAAACAGACCTTTATTGATGTGTGCAACCTGTTCCGTGACGATGCTGTGGCCGACGTCTGCCAGTTGCTAAGGACTCAGTTGCTCAAGCAGAACAATGCCACGGGTAATGAACAGTTGAACGACCTGGGCTTCTTCAATGTCGAGAACATCACGGTGACCCGTAACTTCTATTTCGACGAGAATGGTGTGACGTGGAGCTATCTGCCCAATGAACTGGCCGTTGAAGCAGTGGGTGAACCCAAGATCACGATTCCTTACAGCGAGTTAAAGGACATGCAGTGTGACGATAGCATTCTCGAGAAATTTTAGGCTATAGGCTATAGGCTTTAGGCTATAGTCACTAGTCAAGAAGTCACTAGTCACTAGTCTATAGCTAATGACTGAAATAAAAGGCTGTAGGCTATAGGTTATAGGCGTTAGCTGAAAGCTGAAAACTGACAACAGTAAAACTGAAAACTGAGATGGATTATATACTGAAATATTTTCCTGAACTGAATGATACCCAGCGCCATCAGATGGCTGCCCTGGAATCCCTCTATCCCGAGTGGAATGCCAAGATTAATGTCATCTCGCGCAAGGATATCGACAACCTGGAAATCAACCATCTGCTTCACTCCCTGGGACTTGTCAAGTTTGTCAAGTTTTCCCCAGGCACACGGGTGATGGACCTGGGGACGGGTGGGGGACTGCCTGGCATTCCCCTGGCGATTTATTACCCCGATGTGACCTTCCATCTGGTGGACCGCATCGGCAAGAAACTCAGGGTGGCGCAGGATATTGCTGAGCGCATCGGCCTGACCAATGTCACGTTCCAGCACGGCGACGTCAAGGAGGTGAAGGGCAAGTTTGACTTTGTGGTGAGCCGTGCTGTGATGGACCTGGGCGACATGGTACCCTTGGTCAAGCGGTTTATCGACAGCGAGGACCGTAATGCCGTGCCCAATGGACTCATCTGCCTCAAGGGCGGAGACTTGAGTGGCGAAGTGGCCAAGTACAGGAATCAAGTGCTCATCGATGAGTTGTCCAGCTATTTTAAAGAAGATTTTTTTAAAACCAAAAAAGTACTCTATCTGCCGTTATGATCAATGCGACACAGATGACCGTCAACCCCTTTGGCGAGAACCTTTATATCCTGTGGGACGAGGCGACGCGTGACGCCGTGGTCATTGACCCGGGCATGATGCGTGAGGCCGAGCGTGAGATGGTAACCCGGTTTATCGAGGGGCAGCAGCTCAACGTCAAGCACATCCTCTTGACCCACTTGCACATCGACCACATCACCAGTGCCCGCTGGCTGGCCGACAAAACGGGTGCTGACGTGTTGGGTAATGCACAGGATGCTCAACTGGGTCAGGAATTACCTGATCAAGTGGCCCATTTCCACATTCATGTCGAGGTGGAGCCTTTGACGCTCGATCGTGATCTCGTCGATGGCGACACTATTCCACTGGGTGACGAGACCATCCAGGTGCTTCATGTCCCTGGTCACTCTCCTGGCGGCCTGGCCTTCTATCTGCCCGAGAGCGGGTTGCTCATCAGCGGTGATACCATCTTTAACGGCAGTGTGGGGCGCACCGACCTGTGGGGCGGGGACATGGCTCAACTGCTTAATAGCATCCGCGAGAAAATCTATACCCTGCCCGACGAGACTGTCATCGCCCCGGGCCATGGTCCCACCACCACCGTTGCCGACGAGAAGCGCTTCAACCCTTTCCTGTGATTTAGTTTTCAGTTGTCAGTTTTCAGTTGTCAGCTTTCAGTTGTCAGTTGTCAGTTGTCAGCTTTCAGTTGTCAGTTGTCAGTTGTCAGCTTTCAGTTGTCAGCTTTCAGTTGTCAGCTTTCAGTTGTCAGCT
>CAMVBJ010000042.1 GCA_947165675.1 uncultured Prevotellaceae bacterium | reverse complement strand
CCCGGGCCTCGCTGTTGCGGAACCACGTGGCCATCAGGTGCTCCAGGCTGTGCATTGCGGCAGGAGCCACGGCAGGCTCCTTGTTAGGCTCGGTAATGCGCAAATCAAAGGTCGTGAATCCCCTGTCCTCGCGTGACACATAGATACCCGGCTTCAGTCGGGTGTGATCAATCGTAAAACTCTGTATAACTTCCATAATGATGAACCTTAATAGATTTTGCCAGCAAAGGTAATCAATATTTCCCAACACCCCAAAAAGGATTTTGTGGGGTTTTGTGTGGGAGTTGGACAAATTTTCACTACCTTTGCAGCCAAATTTGTAATGTACATTATCTAAAATGAAAAAATTCAACGAGTATAACGGGTTTAACCTGTCGGATATCAACAAGGAAGTCCTGCAACAGTGGGACAAGGAAGATGTGTTTGGCCACAGCATCAGCGAGCGTGAGGGTGCGCCCGCATACGTATTCTTTGAGGGTCCTCCCAGTGCCAACGGCATGCCTGGCATCCACCACGTGATGGCCAGGTCGATCAAGGACATCTTCTGCCGCTACAAGACGATGCAGGGATTCCAGGTCAAGCGCAAGGCTGGCTGGGACACCCATGGCCTCCCCGTCGAACTGGGCGTGGAAAAAGCCCTGGGCATCACCAAGGAGGATATCGGCAAGAAGATCTCGGTCGATGAGTACAACGCCACCTGCCGCAAGGAGGTGATGAAATACACCCGCGAGTGGGAAGATCTGACCCACCGCATGGGCTACTGGGTCGATATGAACGACCCCTATATCACTTACAAGAACAGCTACATCGAGAGCCTGTGGTGGCTCTTGAAGCAGCTCTACAACAAGGGTCTGCTCTACAAGGGCTACACCATCCAGCCCTACTCGCCCGCTGCCGGCACCGGCCTGAGCTCCCACGAGCTGAACCTGCCCGGTTGCTACCGCGACGTCAAGGACCAGACGGTGACCGCCCAGTTCACCGTGTTGAGCGGTGAGGAGCACCCCGTGATCAAGCAGATCCGCGAGGCTGCCGACGAGGGCTTCAACGAAACCTATGTGCTGGCATGGACGACCACCCCGTGGACCCTGCCCAGCAACACGGCCCTGTGCGTCGGCAACAAGATCGACTATGTGGCCGTCGAGAGCTTCAACCCCTACACGGGCAAGCCCGCCATCTACCTGCTGGCCGAGGCCCGCGTCGATGCCTACTTCAAGGCCGACGGCAAGGACCAGCCGCTGGAGTACAAGGCTGGCGAGAAGGTGATTCCCTACAAGGTCATCGCCCACTTCAAGGGTCAGGAACTGCTGGAGATGCGCTACGCCCAACTGTTCCCCTGGGTGAAGCCCGTCGATAAGGTGGACGGCAAGGTCGTGGGCAACGATAACGGCTTCCGTGTCATCCCCGGTGACTATGTGACCACCGAGGACGGTACCGGTATCGTGCACATCGCGCCCACCTTTGGCGCCGACGATGCCCGCGTGGCCAAGGCCGCCGGCATCCCCGCCCTGTACATGATCAACAAGAAGATGGAGACCCGCCCCATGGTGGACCTCACGGGTAAATACTTCGTCATCGATGACCTCGACGAGGACTTCGTCAAGAACTATGTCAACGTGGACCTCTACAGCGAGTACGCTGGTCGCTGGGTCAAGAACGCCTACGACCCGCAGTACACCGTGGGCGGCAAGTATGACGAGGCAGCCGCCGCCAAGGCCGAGGACCTGAACATCTACATCTGCATCCGCATGAAGCAGGAAGGCACCGCCTTCAAGATGGAGAAGCACACCCACAACTATCCCCACTGCTGGCGCACCGACAAGCCCGTGCTCTACTACCCGCTCGACAGCTGGTTCATCCGCGACACGGCCTGCCGCGACCGCATGATCGAACTCAACCACACCATCAACTGGAAGCCCGAGCACACGGGCACAGGCCGCTTCGGCAAGTGGTTGGAGAACCTGAACGACTGGAACCTGAGCCGCAGCCGCTACTGGGGCACCCCGCTGCCCATCTGGCGCAACGACGACGGCGAGGAGAAGTGCATCGGCAGCATCGAGGAGCTATACAACGAGATCGAGAAGGCCGTGGCCGCTGGCGTGATGACCTCCAATCCCTACAAGGACAAGGGCTTCGTCCCCGGCGACTACAGCGAGGAGAATTATAACAAGATCGACATCCACCGCCCCTACGTGGACGACATCATCCTGGTGAGCGACTCGGGCAAGGCGATGAAGCGCGAACTGGACCTGATCGACGTGTGGTTTGACAGCGGCGCGATGCCCTATGCCCAGCTGCACTACCCCTTCGAGAACAAGGAGGCTGTGGACCAGGGCGGTTTCTTCCCTGCCGACTTTATTGCCGAGGGCGTGGATCAGACCCGTGGCTGGTTCTTCACGTTGCACGCCATCGCCACGATGGTGTTTGACAGCGTGGCCTACAAGAACGTCATCTCCAACGGCCTCGTCCTTGACAAGAACGGCAACAAGATGAGCAAGCGCCTGGGCAACGCCGTTGACCCCTTCGGCGCCATCGAGAAGTTTGGCAGCGACCCGCTGCGCTGGTACATGATCAGCAACTCGTCGCCCTGGGATAACCTCAAGTTTGACGAGGCTGGCGTGACCGAGGTGGCCCGCAAGTTCTTCGGCACCCTGTACAACACCTACTCATTCTTTGCCCTGTATGCCAACGTCGATGGCTTCGACCCCGACGCTGCACAGGTGCCCATCGCCGAGCGTCCCGAGATTGACCGCTGGATCATCTCACTGCTCAACACCCTGATTGCCAGCGTACAGGCCGACCTTGAGGACTACGAGCCCACCAAGGCAGCCCGCGCCATCAGCACCTTTGTCGGCGACCACTTGAGCAACTGGTACGTGCGCCTGAACCGCAAGCGCTTCTGGGGTGGCGAAATGACCCAGGACAAGTTGGCGGCCTATCAGACCCTGCACCAGTGCCTCACCACCGTTGCCCTGCTCATGGCTCCCATCGCTCCCTTCTACAGCGACCGCCTGTACCGCGACCTCACGCACAGCGAGACCTCGGTACACCTGGCCCATTTCCCCAAGAGTGACGAGACAGTCATCGACAAGCAGCTCGAACAACGCATGCAGGCCGCCCAGGACGTCACCTCGATGGTGCTGTCGCTGCGCCGCAAGCAGAACTTGAAGGTGCGCCAGCCCCTGCAGGCCATCATGATTCCCGTGCTCGACGACAAGCAGCGCGCCTCGGTCGAGGCCGTTGCCGACCTCATCAAGGGAGAGGTCAACGTCAAGGAAATCAAGCTCGTGGGCAATGATGCCGGTATCCTCGTCAAGCGCGTGAAACCCGACTTCAAGAAGTTAGGCCCGAAGTATGGCAAGATCATGAAAGCCCTGGCAGCCCGCATCACCAGCATGGAGCAGAGCGAGATTGCCCAGTTCGAGAAGGACGGCCAGTTCACCGTTGACCTGGATGGTCAACAGGCCGTTGTCGAACTCGCCGACGTCGAGATCATCAGCGAGGACATCCCTGGCTGGCTCGTTGCCAACGAGGGTAACCTGACCGTGGCTCTTGACATCACCGTGACCGACGAGCTGCGCCTCGAAGGCATCGCACGCGAACTGGTGAACCGCATCCAGAACGTGCGCAAGGACAAGGACTTCAACATCACCGACAAGATCACCGTCACCATAGCTCCCGACGAGCGCACCGATGAGGCCGTCAAGGCCTACGGCGACTACATCGCCCACCAGGTGCTCGCCACAAGCATTACCGTGGCTCCCGTCGATACCGCTACCGCTGTCGAGCTCGACATGGATGGCTGGATGTTGCCGGTCAACGTCGAGAAAATATAAAGAACTATCATCAAGGGGTTTAGAGAATCAAGAAAAATGGCTCTCTAAACCCTAAACTTTTAAACTAAATAAACAATGGCTACCAAGCAAGAAAAGACCAGATACAGCGACCAGGAGTTGCAGGAGTTCAAGGAACTCATTCTGGCCAAGATTGAGCAAGCACAGGAGAACTACAAGCGCTTGACGGACACCATCATGATTGATGAGTCCAAT
Source organism: uncultured Prevotellaceae bacterium (assembly GCA_947165675.1). GTDB lineage: Bacteria > Bacteroidota > Bacteroidia > Bacteroidales > Muribaculaceae > Sodaliphilus. The sequence continues at coordinate 19,384 of CAMVBJ010000042.1, read as the reverse complement.
CCCACCTTCAAGATGATGGAGGAAGGTGCCTCGACCATGCAGAAGGAAGTTTCCAGCCAGCAGGCCGAGCGCCAGCTCGATTTCATCCGCAAGTTGCAGGCAGCCCTCGTGCGCATCGAGAATAAGACCTACGGCGTGTGCCGCATCACCGGCAAGCTCATCCCCAAGGAGCGCCTGATGGCCGTTCCCCACGCCACCCTCTCGATCGAAGGTAAGGAAATCGAGGCCCGGAGAAAGAAGACTTGACACGTTAGCAACCATCCAATGAAAATATCTAACGGCAAACTGGCAGCGCTGATCATCGCGCTGGTTATTGTCATCGACCAAGCTGTCAAGATCTGGGTCAAGACCCACTTCTACTATGGCGAGGAATTGCAGGTGACATCATGGTTCAGGCTGTTGTTCATCGAGAACAATGGCATGGCATTCGGCATGGAACTGGGTAGCAAGCTATTGCTCACGCTATTCCGCATCATCGCCTCGGGCGCATTTATCTACTACCTGTGGCGATTGCGCAACCGCACCGACATCCCCCGCGGTTATGTCGCCTGCATAGCGCTCATCACTGCCGGTGCACTGGGCAACGTCATCGACTGCATCGCCTATGGCTTAATCTTCAACAACCCCATGCCACCCCAGGTGGCTCAACTCTTCCCGCCCGACGGCGGCTACGGCACGCTGTTCAACGGCAGGGTCGTCGATATGTTCTACTTCCCGCTGTGTGAGTGGAACTGGCCCCAGTGGATGCCCATGATCGGCGGTGACCACTTTGTGTTCTTCCAGCCCATCTTTAACGTTGCCGACGCCTCGCTCAGCGTGAGCGTCATCGTACTCATCCTGTTCTATGCCCGCTATCTGGTCCTGGAGAGCAACCGTGCCGAAGCCCAGAGCGACCAGCAAGCCATCGACGACAGCAATGACAACCCGAACAACCCCGAAATGAATGCGTAACATCCTGGTATACATATCGCTGACTATCATCCTGGTCGTCATGCTCTCCTCGTGTGGCAGGCAGCCTCATGGCGTCATGAGCGTCAATGAGATGGCTGATCTCATCGTGGACTTGAAACTCGCCGAGGCCTATATCGAAGCCCATATCTCGGATTTTGAAACCGATTCCAGCAAGTTGGTCATCAAGCAGTCCATCTTCAAGAAGCATGGCATCACCCAGCAGGACTATGACTCGTCGATCGTGTGGTATGCCCACAACATGGAGGATTACAACAAGGCCTACGACAAAGCCATCGGCAAGCTCAAGCATCGATACGAGAAGGTCAGCAAGGGGACTTCAAACGGTTTTGACGAGGAGCAAGAGTTGAACGCTGGCGGAGTTCCGCAAGGCGCACCTACCCATGATGCCACTCCCAAACGACCCAAGCCGCACGGCGGTCGCATCATGGCGTTCAACGGCGACACCACCGACCTGTGGCGCGGTCAGCGCAGCTATGTCCTCACCCAGGGGTCACGGCGAGGTTTCATCACATTTGACGTGCAACCTGGCAACGATAGCCAGCGTGGCGACCGATACCAGTTGGCCTACCTGCTGAACCGTGGCAACAACGAGTTCAAGGTGAGCCTGAGCATCGACTATACCGATGGTGCCACCTCCCAGATCACACGTGGCACCAACAGTGACGGCTGGGTGAACATCGACGTGCAGAGCGACACCGCGCGTCAGGTGCGACGCATCTACGGCTACGTGAGCTACGACATCAAGCCGGGCCACATCGCCTCGGTGGACAGCCTGTCACTCATCCGTTCACGGCTCAACAAGAGCAACTACGGCTTCATCAATGCCCAGCGCATGTTCAAGCGCAAGACGAAGTAATCAATCTATACACTGTTGACATCAATGTATCTGCAACTGTTCCTGACGTTCTGCAAGATCGGGGCGTTCACCTTTGGCGGTGGATGGGCCATGATCAGCATCATCCAGCGCGAGATAGTCGAGAAGCACAAGTGGATTGAACTCGAGGACTTCCTCGACCTGCTTGCCGTGGCTCAGTCCATGCCTGGCATTCTGGCTGTCAACATCAGCGTCGTTGTCGGCGACCGTCTCAAGGGGCTCAAGGGCAGCATCTGTGCCGCCATCGGCACCATCCTGCCATCGTTCCTGATGATTCTCGCCATTGCCATCTTCTTGACACCCGAGACCATCAAGGAGAATGCCATCGTGAGCCGCATCTTCAAGGGCATCCGCCCTGCCGTGGTCGCCCTTATCATTGCGCCAGTGCTTACCACTGCCCGTGCCGCCGGCATCAACTGGAAGACGGTCATCATCCCCGTTGCCGTCGCCCTGCTCATCTACAGCAAGATTCCTTACATCTCCAACCCCATCATCTATATTGTGCTGGGCGCCATCGGTGGATACATTTATTATATGCACACGCTATTGAACGGAGGCAGTGGGGATAACAGAAAGGAGGGGGAGCAACATGCTTGAGAACTATCTGAAACTCATCTGGGCCTACTTGAAAATCGGTCTGTTTGGTTTCGGTGGCGGCTATGCCATGCTGTCACTCATCCAGCGCGAGGTCGTGGACTCGGGATGGATCACCAGCCAGATGTTTACCGACATTGTCGCCATCTCGCAGATGACGCCTGGCCCCATCGGCATCAACAGCGCCACCTACATCGGCTACGTCGTCACCGGCAGTGTGCTCGGCTCACTGGTGACCACACTCACGGTAGTGTTGCCTCCATTTATCCTAACCCTCATTGCTGCCCACTACATTGAGCACCACCGCCAGAGTCCCTTCATCAAGGGGGCATTCATGGGGCTGCGTCCCGTCGTGGTGGGTCTCATCGCCTCGGCAGCGCTGCTGTTGATGAACAGCGAGAACTTCGGTTACCTGCCTGGCGAACGCGTGATCACCATCGCCATCTGTGTGGCGTCGTTCTGCATCGTCTATTTCACGCGCGTTCATCCCATCCTGGTCATCATTCTGGCGGGCATTACAGGCCTGCTCGTCTTCTAAACCACCAGCAATGCCCCACTAATGGGAAGGCACCACATCAACAGGTGGGCAGACATCATCTCTACATGACCTATTTATTGAAGGTCACTAAGTCGCTAAGTTATTGCAAAGATGGCACTCCAGTGCGTCATGGCATGTCTTGATGAGGAAAACAGGAAAGCAATAAAAATCAATAACTTTGTGACTTGGTGACTTAGCGTGAGGTTAATGTACTGAGGATTCGCTGAATTGTTACGCGTTAGTACGAATTAATGCAGAGATGTTTCAACGCAGGGTCAACTGCTATATCATTCCTATTAATTTAGCAGATTTTTAAGATAAGTTTTTCGGATTTTGAAAAAATGATTAATTTTGCACTATCGATTTACTACAGGGCTTATGACACAAATGGTTATCAATATTGAAGATGCAAGCATCATCCCCAGCCTAAAAAGAATACTGAATGCGCTAAAGGGTGTTACGGTATGTGAAGGCAAGGAATTGGATGAGGAATTAAGTGTTGTCGCCGAATCGATAGAAATAGGCTATCAACAAGCCAGAAACAACAAGTTTGCTGGTAGAGAACTCACATCTCTTGACGATTTGGTGGAAACATTGAGACAAGAAAATGAAAAAGCCGATGGTGACATTTAATTACACCGAGGAGTTTTTGCGACAAGCCAAACGATTAGCCAAACGCTATCGTTCCTTTCCTGATGACATTGACAGATTGCAACGAGAATTAAAAGAGAACCCTGATGCGGGGGTCTCTTTGGGCAATGGTCTTCATAAAATCAGAGTTGCAGTTGCAAGTAAAGGCAAAGGGAAAAAAGGAGGCTTAAGAGCCATCACCCTTAATGTTGTGGTAGAGGTCAATCATACACAAATCAACTTGCTCACCATCTATGACAAGAAAGACTACCCTAACGTTTCCGAAGCTTATATTGACGAAATCATCCGCAACTTATAATCGCCCAAGTTAAACAAAAAAACAAAGCATTGACACTCAGCCAAATACGCATTATGGTTCCGTTGCTCTAATGATAACCGCACTGCGGGCTGGAAACTCAACAAATTCTATTTTTCCCGTGCAATAGTACGGCTATAGATAGATGTATAGACTTTTAATGACCGCACCACGCCTGCGGATTAAAACCGAGACGTGGTGCAGTTGATGTTTTTTAAGGCTGAGCCTGCGGTCTGAGGTTATTGAGCCGTGCCGTTCAGGAGCAGGTCGATGAGCGCCGTGACATCCTTGATGTTGATGATGCCATCACCATTGACGTCAGCTCCAGCTATGCTGTTGTCTCGGCCCAAATTGAATTCGGGAGCGGGGCTACTGAGCAGATAATCAATCAGGAACGTCACGTCCTTGATGCTCACCATGCCATCACCGTTGGCATCGCCCTGTACCACCTCGGGGACCTCCCACTCAACAAGATAGACGGCATTGACATCGGGCAGTTCCAGCGCCTCGATGTCCAGCCAAGCCGTGTTAGCGTCCATGTAGGTACCCTCGGCCTTGGGGAAGAAGCCTAAACGCCCCTCGCCATCCACGCCAAGCGCCAATTGACAAGGGCCAGCGACAGTGGCTTGCTCGGGAACGTATTCTTCCATGATGCTGAAATCCTGCATATTGGCATGATTGATAAAGGTGCTGAAGTAGTTTCCCATCAACAAGTCACTCACGATGGGGAAAGTCCTGTTGTTGGCAACCTCGCCAGTGGGAATCAGCTTATTACCATCGACCGTGGGAGCTGCGCACTTGAGCAGCACGGGGGTGGCTGCGGGGACAACCTCGCCCTGTCCATAGACCTTGACAGCCATCGCACAGTAATCACCCTGCTCGTCCTGCTTCACCTCGCGAACGGTGTAAGCACCCTGGACGCCACCATCAGCGGGAATCAGGAATGGAAAGTCGCAACACAGCGTGGTCCAGTACATGCCATCGGCATCGACAATGCTCTCGTCGGTGGGCTGCACGCCATAGTAGGAGGTCTCGATTGTCTCCTCGTTGACGGGTTCAATCCACCAGCGGGCCTCAGTCCTGTCAAACGAGCCAGCGGTCAATCCGTTTCCCTGGTCACGGAAGTAGCAGGTGAACAGTTTCTCCTCGTTGTTCATCGTGATCCAGATCTTGGTCTTGGCCACATAGGTGGGCAGTCCACCCTCACGCACCTTGGCTGTATCCACATCCATGAGCAACTCGGTGAGCGAATAGGTATCGACACCCTGGGCATAAAGGCTCGTCTGATCGGTATAAGGGATGTAAATGAGCGTTCCAGCATCACTCACGTGGGATTGTTCCCCTGCGGGCAACATCTTGATGCACCCCCAGAAGGCGTCAGGATTAGAAGTCCAACTGAAGCTCGTACCCTTGATGCAGATGTAGGAATCCGAGCCAGCGTTATGGACACGGTAAAAACCTGGTCCGGCATATTCGGCATTTGCCATGAGAGCCACTACCAGCAAGCAAAAAAACACGTAAAATTTCTTCATCACTTAATGATCGGTTAAAACATGATTGTATAAAAAGCGAGGCAATCGCCTGATATCAAACGGCAAAGGTAAACACAAAACACCTATCACGCAACAATTTGTTAGAAAAATATTTGTATCTTTGTGCCCCAACTATGATAATTAGTATTATGAATAGACATTTGCTTTTTTTTGTTACAATATTGACATTAAACAGCGTGATGGCTCAGGCTGCGGGATGGATCCGCATCAACCAGTTAGGTTATCTGCCCGATGCGACCAAGGTGGCCGTGCTCATGAGTCAGGAACAGGTGACGGCAGGTGAATTTACCCTCGTGGATGCCTACACGGGCAAGGCGGTCTATCACTCGACCGCCACCCGCGAGATGGGGCCGTGGGGACAGATGCAGGCGACCTGGAGGCTGGACTTCAGCGACTTCCATGGCGAGGGAGCCTACCGCATCGTGGCAGCAGGCATCGAGTCGCCCGTCTTTCCCATCAACAACAGGGTGTGGGACGGCACGGCCGATTTCGTGTTGAACTACATGCGCCAGCAGCGGTGCGGTTTTAACCCGTTCCAGCGCGACAGTTGCCACGTCAAGGACGCCTACGTGCGCTACCACCCCGACAAGGAGGGACAGCGCATCGACGTGACGGGCGGCTGGCACGATGCCGCCGACCTGCTGCAATATACCACCACGAGCGCCAACGCCATCTACCAGATGATGCTGGCCTGGCAGCAATGCCCGGGTGCCTTCGGCGACCACTACCAGGCCAACGGGCTGGAAGGGTCCAACGGCATCCCCGACATCATCGACGAGATCTACTGGGGCCTCACGTGGCTCGACAAGATGAACCCTAACAAGGGCGAACTCTATAACCAGATTGCCGACGACCGCGACCACATCGGCATGAAGCTGCCCAAGGACGACCCTGCCGACTATGGCTGGGGACCCAACAACGGGCGGCCCGTCTATTACATCGACGGCAAGCCGCAGCAGCGCGGCAAGTTCATGAACGCCACGATGGGAGCCGCCAGCACGGCAGGCAAATTTGCCAGCGACTTTGCGCTGGGCGCTCAAGTGCTGGCACCCTACTATCCCGAGTTTGCCGCCCACATCGCCGCCAAGGCCGCCGATGCCTTCCAGGTGGGCATTGACAAGCCTGGCAATGCCCAGACGGTGAGCGTGGTCTCGCCCTACATCTACGAGGAGGACAACTGGGTCGATGACATGGAACTCGGCGCCATCGAGCTCTACCATGCCACTGGCGACCCCAAATATCTGACCCAGGCGGTGGAATATGGCCGGCGCGAACCCGTCACGCCGTGGATGGGCGCCGACAGTGCACGGCACTACCAGTGGTACCCCTTCATGAACATGGGGCACGTGCGCGTGGCTCAAGAGGCTCAGGGTAACAAGCGGCTGCATGCCGAGTTCATCCGCAACATCAAGGCGGGCATTGAGCGCGTGCTCGGACGAGCCCAGCAGACGGGCAACCCCTTCCTGTGGGGTGTGCCAGGTGTCTGGTGCAGCAACAACCTGACCACGGCGATGCTCACCCAGTGCATCCTCTACCGCCAGCTCACTGGTGACCGCCAGTTCATCGAGATGGAGGCTGCCCTCAGGGACTGGCTGTTAGGCTGCAACCCGTGGGGAACGAGCATGATCGTGGAGCTGCCACGTGGCGGCACCTACCCTCATGCCCCTCACAGCAACTATGTGATGGAGGGCGTCGGGATGCCCACGGGCGGTCTGGTCGATGGTCCCGTCTATGCCACCATCTTCAACAGCCTCAAGGGCGTGACGCTGGCTCAGGACAAATTCAACGTCGAGGGCAACACCTATGACCTGTTCCAGCCGGGTGACGTCGTTTTCCATGACAACACCCATGACTACAGCACCAACGAGCCCACGATGGATGGCACCGCGTCGTTGACTTTCCCCTTCTCGTTCTATGAGATGGAGGGAAAGGGAAAGAGCGGTAACTTCATGTGGGACGAGGGCGCCATCGTGCGTGGCGATACCGCCAAGAAGCAGATCACCCTGGTCTTTACTGCCGACGACCGTGCCGACGGCGCCGAGCGCATTATCACCACCCTCAACAAGCAGGGCATCAAGGGTGCCTTCTTCTTCACTGGACGATTCTTTGACCTCTACCCCGATGTGGTCAAGCGCCTCATTGCCGACGGACATTACGTGGGCTCCCACAGCTACGGCCACCTGCTCTACTGCGACTGGGAGAATCGTGACTCGTTGCTTATCGACAAGCAGCAGTTCCGCAACGACATCATCAAGGGTTATGAGACGCTTGCCCGATTTGGCATCACGCCACAGCAGGCACCGTGGATGATTCCGCCCTACGAGTGGCACAACGCCACCGTGGCAGCCTGGGCGCGCGAGATGGGACTTCAACTGGTCAACTTCTCGCCTGGCACCGCCAGCAGCTTGGACTACACCTGGCCAGGCATCGAGGGCGGCAACAGTTACCGTGACAACCGCTGGCTGTGGGACCGCATCATGCGCTGCGAGCGCGAGCACACCCTCAACGGTCAGTTGCTCATGATCCACCTGGGCACCGACCCGCGCCGCACCGATAAATTCTACGACCGCCTCCCCGCCCTCATCAAGGACCTGAGGAAAAAAGGCTACGCCTTCATCCCCCTGCCCCAGATGCTGGAAAGAAACTGACCAACCCCGTCAGCCAACAATGGAACTACTGTCAATGACATATACTGATATCCCATGCCACCCGAAGGGTGTCCCTTGAGTAACCCCCAGTAAATCAGAAGAACGAGCGAAGCGAGAGAGGATGATTCACTGGGGGCATGTGAGTACTCTCTATCGTCGCTATAAGCGACCCCAAGCCCTGCATAGGCTTGCGCATGATGAATATTTCAAGTACCTTTGTCAAACTATGAGTTATACTAACCTCGTTTATCACATTGTATTCCGCACCTATCGCAGCATCCCCGCGATTGAGGAAGCTCACGAACGTGAGTTCTATGCCTACGTCCACGGTTATATCATGCACCATCGAGCAAAATTGTACCGAATCGGAGGTATGCCAGATCATGTTCACATGCTTGTTTCCCTTCCTGCCGACCTTGCAGTGTCTGAGTTCGTCAGAGGACTAAAATATGCTACCAATGGCTGGATGAGGAATAATCCCTCATTTCCTATTTTTGCAGGATGGGGAGAGGGCTATGCTGCCTTCACCTACTCCAAGGATCAGATTCCTGTGGTAAAAAACTACATCATCAACCAAAAAGAACATCATCGGCAAACAACATTTGCCGAGGAGTACAGAAAATTCATTCTTGACTGTGGTGGCGAGATTGATGAAAAATACTTCCTGAAAGACTGATACTGGTGTCGCCGCTGGCGACTTTTCCTGGCGGCTCTCATCCCCCTGTGAATGAGCCACACTCGTTCCACTCGGCTGGCTCATTCACAGGGGGTTACTCAAAGGACACCCTTCGGGTGTTTCCTGTGAAATCAAGTAAAAGGGAACTCATTTAGCAGGGAATATTTGGTAGTTAGAATATATTCTACTACTTTTGGAACCTTACCACAAAGCATAGATGAAACGAAATAATACTAATCTGGCGATTTGTAAGGCGATAGCCATTATACTGATGTGTGCAGGACATGCCGAGGGGCCTAACCTGCTGGTAACATTTATCTACCTGTTCCACATGCCGGTGTTCTTTATCGCGGCGGGCTACTTCTTTGACAAGAAGTACCTGCAGGACCCGTGGACCTTCTGCAAGAAGCGGTTCAAGGGCCTCTATGTGCCCTTTGTTAAGTGGAGCCTGTTCTTCCTGGTGTTCCACAACCTGTTTTTCAAGATCGGGCTGATGAACGAGCACTACGGCAACTGGGCCGGTGGCGTGACCCACCCCTACGACGGTTACCAGTTCTGCCAGCGGCTGGTGCACATCATCTTCTCGATGGGCGGCTACGACGAATTTCTGGCTGGCGCATTCTGGTTCTTCAGGGCGTTGCTGCTGTCGAGCATCGTGTTTCTCGTCCTCTACCTGCTGCTGCACAACCGTCACCGCTGGCTCACCCACGACACAGTGCCCGCCTTGATTGCCGTGCTGGCAGTGGGCTTCGCCTGGTTCAAGGTCGCCAACCACTTACAGATCATCACCGTCGTCCAGGGCGGCATCCGTGAATGCTGGGGCGTGTTGTTCTTCAGCCTGGGCGTGCTCTACCGCCGTCACGAGAAGCGCATCCCCGAGCACTGGGCATTGACGCTGCTCTATGCCGTCATTCTGTTAGTCGGCGCCTCACGGGGCTGGCAGGGCATGGCATTGAAGGTCGAGTTGCACACGGTTGCTACCCTACCCTTCACGGGCGCCATCGGCTTCCTCATGGTCCATCACATCGCCTCATGGCTCGACCGCCACGAGGGCATCGTCAAGCGCTTCATGGTCTATTGCGGCAACAACACGTTGTACATCTACGTTTGGCACATCATCTCGTTCAAGCTGGTGTCGGCCCTCAAGATCTGGTACTACGGCTTGGACTGGGGCCAGATCGGCTGCCACATGGTTATCCACGAGAACTCGACGACCGACCTCTTCTGGGTACTCTACACCATCGTTGGCACTGCCGTCCCTCTGCTGGGAATCTGGTTTGCTCGCTACGCTCGCAGATTAGTGATTAGTGATTAGTGAGGCATCCGCTTCCATTGGGCTCACGCTAAGTTTTATTGCTCGCGATGCTCGCAAAATATTGGCATCCGCGCTCTTTAACTGTCGGCGGATTAATGGGATTATAAGGATTGGCTTCCGCACTCGGTTGGCCCAGAACGCGGAAGCCTCTTTAAACTCTAAACATTAAACTCTAATCAGCGAGCGCAGCGAGCATGGCGAGCATCACCAATTGCCGCCGAGTAGGTAGTCGATGAGGGCGGTAACGTCGCTGATGGTCACGTTAGTGTCATTGTTGCAGTCGGCAGCGGGATTATTGATGGTGCCGCCGCCCAGCAGCAGGTCGATCAGGGCGGTCACGTCGCTGATGTTCACACTGCCGTCGCCGTTTACGTCGCCACGCATCGTTGAGCTGCCGGTATAGGGCACCCAACTGGAATTACTCCAATTATAATGGTAGAGATCCCAATGCTTTGCGCTGGCTTGGTTGATAAGGGCGGCAGTGATGACATTCCCCTCGTCGGTTGAACCACTATCGGGATTGGGGTCAACGAAAACATATGCAATCCCCGCATCACCGCTGCTGCGTGTGGGCAGCCCGGCAATCAGATTTCCCATCGCGTTACTCTTGAGCTGGTTGTAATAAATACTCATGGTTTTAAGATTCGGGCAATTGCTCACATTCATGCTCGCAATCTGGTTGGAGTGAGCACTTATTAATTCAAGGCTGGTACAACCACTCACGTCGAGGCTGGTCAAATTGTTGTATTGACACCACAGTTCCTCAAGATTGGTGTGGTGAGCGATATCAAGGCTGGAGATTTGGTTATACCTGCAGTCAAGCGTATACAAATTATTACATGGGCTCAAGTCCAGCGAGGTCAACTGGTTATTTCTACACCAGATGTCTTCAAGGCCTGTACAGCCACTGATGTCCAAGTCGGTTAATTGGTTATAGTTGCAGTTGAGAAAAGAGAGTGCAGTGCAACCGGTCACGTCAAGGAGGGTCAAGTTGCATTCACTGCAGTCGAGTTCTGTCAGGCTTGTGTTGCCCGAGACATTGAGTTTCTTCAACTGACTCAGGTTACTGACGTTGAGGCTGGTCAACTGGTTGTTGCAGGCCCACAGCGTTTGCAGGTTGGTCATGTTGGCCACACCGGGCAACTCGGTGATGGCACAGTCCTCACAGTCCAGGCGGGTCAAGGCGGTGCAACTCTCCAGGTTGTAGATGGTGCTCAGGTGGGGGTTGTTGAAACAACTGAGGTTCTGTAACGCGGTACAATTATATATATCAAAATTGCTGAGATCGTTGCAGGCGCATTCGAGGTTTGTCAGGTTGGGGTTTTGGGAAACCCACAACGTTCTCAGGTCACTGAAGAATTCTACTGTTACGCTGGTCAACTGGTTGCTCTGGAGATACAATTGCTCCAGAGCCGTATTGTTGTCCACATTGATTGACGTCAACTTGTTTTTTCCGAGATTCAGATATGTCAACTTGGTGAGGGCTCTCACATTGATCGAAGTCAGATTGTTACCATATAGACTCAGCTTTTTCAATTGGGTGAAATACTGCACACCCGTCATGTTGGAGATGCCCTTGTATTCCAAGATCAGTTCGGTGCGGGCATTGAGCTGCGCCGTGGTGATGGTGCCGCTGGGATACTCGCTCAGCAGGTAGGAGCGGAAGTTCGCGTCAGGGAAGTTGGTGGCGTTGATCGCCACGTCGGCACGGGCCGCCAGCGACGCCATCAGCACAGTCAGTGAAAATAGTAATAATCGTTTCATAATCGTGTAGTTATTAGTTAGTAAAAATGGATTCATTCTTCAAGTTATGTCGCAAATATAATATTAATTTCTAACATTTCCTAATGATTACGTTATAATTTACAAATATTCCTCTCCGCATGATGCTCGCTGCGCTCGCCGATTAGTGATTAGTGATTAGTGGTTAGTGAGGCATCCGCCCTGTAGAGACACAAAATCTTGCGTCACCCGTAGGGCCTCGCCTTGGCGTGGCCGCTCCACGCGCGACACAATCCCCACGCTAAGGCGCTAAGCCGCTAAGAACTAAAAAGAAAACAATAAGTACAATAATTACAAGGCCATCCGGCCAGGAATAGTCAGCGTAATTCGCGTTTATTTTGACTTGTCGGCGGATTTTACGGATTAAACAGATTAAGCATCCGCGCTCCGTTTGACAGGAGCGCGGATGCCCTCAGAAAAATCAGACTAATCAGTTGTTTTAAAAAACTTAGCGTCTTAGCGTGAGGCCAAAGAGCGCGGAAGCCAAAAAAAAGTTCTATTTGTTGTTTAACCCGTTATTTGTTTAAGTTGTTTGAAAAACTTAGTGGCTTAGCGGCTGGGCGAGGGTAGAGGGGGCGGCCGGCGGCACGGGCTTCGGCACGTTCCTTGGCGACGAGCTGGCAATGGGCTTCCCACTCGGCCCAGCGCTCGGCGTTCTCGTGCTTGTCGATGGCGTCGGCCCGCTCGCGCATGAAGTCATAGCGCAGGGCCATCACGATGATCATCGGGTCAATGGCGCCGTAGAATCGGCCATACCTGCCCGCCTTGAAGCGATGCAGGAACAGCATCACCTCGGTCACCTTGAGGTAGCCGAACTCCTGGATGATGATGCGGGCCAGCTGCTTCATCTGCTCCTTGTCGAGCTTGTCCTTCACGCCGCAATATTCGCCCAGGTCATAGAGCTGTGGCAGCATCCACACGGTCGCCGCCTCGTCATGATAGGCACAGCGCAGGGTGAGCAGCGTCGGGGCGGTGCCAAAGTAGGCCCTGTCCACATGCTCGGCACAGGTGAGCTGCATCTCGGGGTTCATCACCTGCATGAAGGATTCCAGGTCAGAATGGGATGATAGCAGGGCGTTGACCCTCAGCTGTAACCTCGGCGATAGCACGACATGCTTCTTGATATCGGGATTCCCGCTCAGATTGACGGCGAGCGACAGGGTCGGCAATAAACTCTTGACTTGTTTTACTGAATTGGTTTTCATGGTTGTTGTTGGTTTTATAGATTTTGATGATATATGGTAATTGATTGACAAAGTGCGCCTTGGCTTGGGACAGCGACTCGCGCTGGTCCCGCTCGCGCAGGTAGGCGATAAAGTCCATGATATACATCGCCATGTCCTGGCGGTCGATGTGGCGGCTCATGCACAGCTCGTCGAGCCATGGCTGCTCACTGAACAACTGTTCCTGCAAGTCGTCGAGCGTGGAAACCACCACCGCAGGCTTGACAGCGGTCCCGGCTTGATGGTTTGCTTGATCACTCGCGCCCACGGGTGGAGAGAGAGTTATATTTTTATTTTTTTTATTTTTTTCTTCTATTGGGGGTGTGGGGGAAAGGTCTTCTTTTTTACTTTTTTTTGACGAAACCGGTTTTGCGGCTTCGGGACCCTCCTCGGGCAGCGGGTGCTTGCGGGGTCGGCCCCCGCGGGCTCCGTTGGCACGGTTGGTGGCGAGGCGCTGCTTGGCCTCGTCGATGGCGGGGCACAGCAGGGCGAAGGCGAGTCTTAGCCCCGAGTTGTTGAGCCACTGGCCCATGTCCTCCCCGCTATCGCTCATGCAGGCCGCGAGGGCACGCAGCAGGCGCCCCAATTCGGCATTCTTGAGCGCGCTGGCGATGGTGGCCATCAGCTTGGGCTCGATCGATATGTTGAGTGTGGTTGTCATAGTGTAGTCGTTTCTTAGAAAAACCGGGTTTTAAGTCGGTTTTTAGTTTTTGGTTTGATGCCGCAAAGGTAAAACTGCCCGCACCCCCTCCACCATGTCAAAAAGCACAAACCCCCAAAAAAAATTTCAACATCACCGACGACAATAATATAAAAAGGAAGAAATAAATACAAATGGCATCCGCATCGGGGCGTGCTCGTGCGGAGAAAATGGAAAAAAACGATGGCAATGGTATAGCTGTTGGCACGCAGGCTGTTGCAAAACTCAATGCCTTTTTAAATGAATCGGCCTGACGGCCGAGAAATCAAAAAAATCGCATAAAAATCAAACAAATTAATTTTTTATCATAATTTTATTTATATTTTTTTAGATTTCTCGCGCACAGCGCGATCCTCTTTTTGTGGTTTTATGTTTTGCAACAGCATCAACGCCAGTTTCACCAATTTCACGAATTGACGCGAAACTCGCATTAAAAAACTTTTTAGGGTCAACTGCTATATCATTGCCTTTTTTAGGGGGGGATGGAGTGTATGATTTTTTGACACTTTTGGATGGGTGTTTCAAGAGTTGGAGAAAAAAGTTCAGTTTCTTCTTGACTTTCTGATAGAATTGCGTATATTTGCGATGACTATTCAGCGACTTCAACTCACGCCAAGTCGCAAAGTCGCGAAGCTAATATTTTTAAGGTGTTTACATTGCGTTCTCCTGATATTCATTAATTTTTTGATACTGATACGCAACTCTCAGATGTTTGTTGACAGCAAATGATAAAATCCTTAATATTCCAAAAAACTTAGCGACTTGGCGGCTTAGCGTGAGATAAAAGGAAGACAATAAATACAATAAAGACAAATGGCATCCGCATGGATTGCGAGCCCCTTGCGAGCAATCAACTTTAAAAATTCAAGTTTCTAAAGTAGCTGCGCCACTTTAAAAACTTGAGGATAAAGGATAAAGGTTAATGGTTAAAGAATTTGCCAAAATGTGATTTATAAATGTTTCCTGAAAATGGAAGGTAGTTTTCATTAACCTTTAACCATTAAACATTATGCAGTGAGCAAGTTAACAACTTGCGAAACTTAAGTTAAAAAAACTTAGCGACTTGGCGGCTTAGCGTGAATTTGTGATCATGTGTTTTGGCAGAATAGTTACCTTTTGTGAGCGAATAGTTAATAATAGAAATCATCACTTTGATAGATAAGACGGTTATGAAACATCTTCTCACATCCACGCTCTTGCTGCTGATATCCCTGTTGAGCCCTGCCATCTCGGTTGCGGGGGGCATTGCCAATTCCTATGACTTTGAGGAGGACGGCCTGTATTATAAAAAGATTGATGACGGCCATGCGGTCGAAGTCACGACACCTCCTTATACTTATTATACCGATGCCGTTGTGACTATCCCGGCTGCTGTTACCCATGACGGCACAACCTATCCTGTTACCGGCATCGCCAGTAGCGCTTTCCAGTATGACGATGCAATGACGAGCGTGACTATCCCGAACTCGGTCACAAGGATTGGCCAGATGGCCTTCTTCGGCTGCCATGGCTTGACGAGCATGACGATTTCCCGCTACGTCACCTCGATTGGCGAAGGGGCTTTTTCGGCCTGTAGTGGCATGAAGAGCCTTGCCGTGGACAGCGATAACCCCAATTACGATTCCCGCAACCATTGCAACGCCATTATCGAGACAGCGAGCAATACCTTGCTGGCTGGTTGCCAGAACACGGTCATTCCCGGCACCGTCATGGTCATCGGCAAGGATGCGTTCTGGTATTGTAAAGGCCTGACGAGCGTGATCATCCCGGCATCGGTCATGGTCATCGACGATGAAGCGTTCGGTGGCTGCGACGGCTTGAAAAGTGTGACCATTCCCAATTCGGTCACCTCCATCGGCAGGGAAGCGTTTGCTTACTGCGACGGCTTGACGAGCGTGAACATTCCAGGCTCGGTCGTGACCATCGGCCCGCAGGCCTTCAGGTACAGCACTAACCTGGCGAGCGTGACGATCGGCAACGCGGTTACTACGATCGGCGATATGGCTTTTGACCAATGTGAGAGCTTGGAGAGCGTTACTATTGGCAAGTCGGTCAACTCTATCGGCATGATGGCCTTCGGCACTTGCCCTGGTCTGTCGAGCCTCACCGTGGCCAGTGGCAACACGACCTATGATTCCCGCGATAATTGTAACGCCATCATTGAGACGGCCAGCAATACCCTGATTGTCGGTTGTGCCAACACGGTTATCCCCAGTTCGGTCACTGCCATCGGCGACTGGGCATTCTATCACCGTGGTGTCCGCCTGACGCGCATGACGATTCCCAACTCGGTCACCACCATCGGCATTGAGGCATTCGCGGGCTGTGGCTTGACGAGCTTGACGATTCCCAACTCGGTCACTGCACTGGGCGTGCGGGCTTTCGGTGGATGTAGGAACATGACGAGTCTGTCCATTGGCAATTCTCTCACCACCATCCCTCAAGAGGCGTTCTATTATTGTGACGGCTTGAGGAACTTGACCATCCCCGGCTCTGTCACCACCATCGACGAGGCCGCGTTCGCTCGGTGTAAAGGGCTGACGAGCATAACATTCGGCAACTCGCTCACTACCATCGGTGCGAGTGCCTTTGCTGCCTGCGAAGGGCTGACAAGCGTGACCATTCCTGCCCCGGTCACCACCATCGGCAAGGGTGCGTTCCGTGGCTGTCAAGGCTTGAGGAGTGTAGTCATCGGTGACTCGGTGCGGTCGCTTGCTGTGGACGCATTTGAGTCTTGCACTAATATTGAGAGTCTCGTTGTGGCCAGTGGCAATAAGACCTACGACTCCCGCGACCATTGCAATGCCATCATCGAGACGGCAACCAATACCTTGATGATAGGTTTAAAGAACTCTTTCATTCCCGGCACGGTCACCACCATCGGCCAGCGGGCCTTCTGGGGCTGCCGTGGCATGACGAGCGTGATCATCCCGAGTTCGGTGACCACCATTGCCGAGCAAGCCTTCGGGGGCTGTGCAGACTTGGCAAACGTTACTTTCCCTAACTCTCTCACCTCCATCGGGTACAGTGCATTCGATGGTACCGCCTGGTACAATAACCAGCCCTATGGCGTCGTCTATGCCGGTCAGATTGCTTATAAATATAAGAGAAGTCCCATGTCGCCTGATGTGACAAGTATCACGTTGAGAGACGGCACAATATGTATTGCTGATGGTGCGTTCAATGGCTTGCGTTCTCTTGTGAGTGTAACCATCCCCCGCACCGTGAAATACATCGGCTATCTGGCATTTGGCGGCTGTGAGAGCTTGACGATTCTGATCATCCCCAGCTCGGTCACTACCATCGGTCGCCTGGCGTTCAAGAACTGCAAGAGCTTGACGAGTGTGATCATTCCTTCCTCGGTGTCAACCATCGGCTATGGACCATTCTCGGGCTGCGACAACCTGAAGAACCTCGTCGTGGGCAGTGTCAACGAGACCTATGACTCCCGTGACAATTGCAATGCCATCATCGAGACGGCCAGCAATACCTTGATTGGCGGATGCCCCGCCACGGTCATTCCGGGTTCGGTCACTGCCATCGGTGAACTGGCATTCTGGTACACCGATAGCTTGAAAACCGTTGTCATCCCGGGCTCGGTCACATCCATCGGCCGCCAGGCGTTCATGTACTGCGGTGACTTGACGAGTGTGACCATCCCGGGCTCGGTGGTCACGATCGGTCATGATGCGTTCACGAGCTGCTGGGCACTGAAGGATGTGTATTGTTACATGACCGACCTGTCGAACGCGTCGGTTGAATATCCTTTCCGTGTACTTGGTGGCTTTGACTATTCAGGGCGCACACTGCATGTGCTGCGTGGCATGGGAGGCGCCTATCGTGCCGATGAAAACTGGTATCCTTATTTCGGTCAGATTGTGGAAGACCTCTCCATCAAGGGCGACGTGAACAGTGACGGTGAGGTGAACATCGCCGATGTCAACGAGGTGACAGACATGACACTGGATGCCAACTATGATGCAGCGGGTGATGTCAACGGCGACGGTGAGGTGAATATCGCTGACATCAATGCCTTGATAGACATGATCCTTGAGTAATAAGCAACTCAAGTGTCTAAAGTGACCCAGCCACTTTAGACACTTGAGGGTGAGAGATGAGTGAGCGCTTGGACTATCAATCGTCCATGCCCAGGAAGCGGCCCGAGCTGTCAAAGTTCAGGTCAAGGCCGTTGGCGAGCTCGATCTCGTAGCCATGGTACTCCTTGTTGACCTTGGTGATGGCCATGTTCTGGTAGTTACTTCTCACATAGTTGGCAATACCCTTGGGGATGAAGTAAGCGGGAACACCCTTCATGGATTCCACTTGATCCCACTGATTATTGGCGTCAAAGTCGATCTGGGTGCCGTCGTTCAGGTACACGTCATATTCCAGACCACCGTGATCGTGGTCGGGCTCGACACCCACTACCGTGGCATTGGGGAAATGCTGCTTGAGGAAGGCGGTGATGGCGCCAGGCAGTGCCTGGGTTGCGGCAGCAGGAGCGGCAGCCTGCTGGGCCTGAGCCTGAGCTGCTTGAGCCATGGTGTCCACAGGAGCGGCCTGGACGGGTTGCTCTTGGGTTACTGGCACAACGGCTTGCTGCTGGCTGGAATTGTCGTTTCCGTTACATGATGACAACGTGAAAATGATGGCACCGGCACACAATACATTAATTTTTTTCATTTTAGGTTCAAAATTAGGAATATAACTTGAATATTGCAGCAAAGTTATTACAATTCTTGGAGAATATATGGTTTTTATGTTATTTTTTATAATGTTGCTGATCGACAACGCCTTTGAGTGGATGAATCTTCACCCTGATGTGATGTCGTTGATCCTGCTGTCCTACTTGATTATCCCCAACTATGTGATCTTCCGCTATGCGCCGCGCTATCCGCGCCACACCTTGCCCCAGGGCTTCTTTATCCAGGTGTTCACGGCCATCGTGTTCCTGATTATCAACATGTTTCACGACCTCACCATGCTTGACTGGTTCACCATTGTGCTGGGAAATGTCTGGCTCTTTTTCGCCTATAAGCAGCTCTTTGCTACGGGGTGTGGGGAACGCTGTGGCGTCTGGTCGTGGCATTGCTGTGTGCCCACCTGCTGGCACTGATTATGTTGGGAATCGACTTCAGCTTCCACATGATCAAGGCGGGTGACTATGACTTCGTATCAGGATTTAAGCTCTTTGTGCAGTTGCTGATCAGGATGTTGACCAACTCCGATCTATAATCATGACCGTAAAGGTCTGGCGGGAAATATACTTAGGCAATGAAAACCCTTGCGGAGCTAATGCGAATTTCACTAACCCTTTCTTTTCCTGCTTGCGAATGAATCGAATTTAGCATCCGCCAACAGTTGCATCACGCTAAGACGCTAAGATTTAATAGGTCGGCGAATTTAACGAATTAGACTAATTAGCATCCGCACTCTTTTTTCTTTTCGGCGGATTATAAGGATTAAAATGATGGCATTCGCATTCCTGTGCAACGGGATGCGGAAGCCATTGTATTTGTTTCTATGTTGCACACCAAGAGAATTAACATTTTTAACTTTCTGA
>CAMVBJ010000041.1 GCA_947165675.1 uncultured Prevotellaceae bacterium | reverse complement strand
CCAGGGACCTCCTGCTCCCAAAGCAGGCGCGCTAACCGGACTGCGCTACACCCCGTTGCTCTCAATTAGAGCGGTGCAAAGGTACATCATTTTCCCGAACTTACAAGCCATTTCAGATGAATTTCATCATTTTTTGTCTCAGAAGGGTACAATTGTGGTGAGAAAATAGTAACTTTGTATGTTTAAAATGATATCTAACAATAGAACAACTCTATCAATACAATTTTTCTACAATGTATAGAACCAAGACAAACGGCGAACTTCGTCTGGCCAACGTAGGCGAAGTCGTAACACTGGCAGGCTGGGTACAACGCACCCGCAAGATGGGTGGCATGACCTTTGTTGACCTGCGCGACCGCTATGGCATTACCCAGATCGTGTTTAACAACGAGGTGAATGCCGACCTGTGTGAGCGTGCCAACCATCTGGGACGTGAATTTGTGATCCAGATCAAGGGTACCGTGGCCGAGCGTTCGAGCAAGAATGCCAACCTGCCCACGGGCGAGATCGAGATCATCGCCAATGAATTGAACATCCTGAGCGAGAGCATCACACCGCCGTTTACCATCGAGGACAATACCGATGGCGGTGATGACCTGAGAATGAAATACCGCTATCTGGACCTGCGCCGCAACGCTGTGCGCCGCAACTTGGAACTGCGCCATGACATGGCCATTCTCATCCGCAACTATCTTGACGACAAGGGCTTCCTTGAGGTCGAGACTCCCATCCTGATTGGTTCAACCCCCGAGGGCGCACGCGACTTCATCGTGCCCTCTCGCATGAACCCTGGCCAGTTCTACGCTCTGCCCCAGAGCCCCCAGACGCTCAAGCAGCTGCTGATGGTGGCTGGTTTTGACCGTTACTTCCAGATCGCTAAGTGCTTCCGCGACGAGGACTTGCGCGCCGACCGCCAGCCCGAGTTCACCCAGATCGACTGCGAGATGAGCTTTGTCGATCAAGAGGATGTCATCGACGTCTTTGAGGGTCTGGCACGCCACCTGTTCAAGAAGGTGCGCGGTGTGGACCTGCCCGAGAAGCTCGAGCAAATGACCTGGCACGATGCTATGCGCCTGTATGGTAGCGACAAGCCTGACCGTCGCTTCGGTATGACTTTTGTCGAGGTAGATGACGTGCTCAAGGGCACCGGCAGCTTCCCCGTTTTCAACGAGGCCAACTACATCGGCGCCATCTGCGCTCCTGGTTGCGCCAGCTATTCCCGCAAGGAGCTCGACGGCCTGGTAGAGTTCGTAAAACGTCCCCAGGTTGGAGCCAAGGGCCTGGTCTATGTCAAGTTCAATGCCGACGGTACTGTCAAGAGCAGCATCGACAAGTTCTACGAGCCCGCCGTTTGGCAACAGCTCAAGGAGAAGATGGGTGCCAGCGATGGTGACCTCGTGCTCATCATGAGTGGCGACAATGCCAACAAGACCCGCGTGCAGCTGTGCACCCTGCGTCTGGAAATGGGCGACCGCTTGGGTCTGAGGGACAAGAACAAGTTTGAATGCCTGTGGATTGTCGATTTCCCGCTGTTTGAGTGGAGCGACGAGGAACAGCGCCTGATGGCTACGCACCACCCGTTCACCATGCCCAACCCCGACGACATTCCCCTGCTCGACGAGCATCCCGAGCGCGTGCGTGCCAAGGCCTATGACTTTGTGTGCAACGGCATCGAGGTGGGTGGCGGCAGCCTGCGTATCCACGATGGCAAGCTGCAGGCCAAGATGTTTGACATCCTGGGCTTCACCCCCGAGCGCGCCATGGCACAGTTCGGCTTCCTGATCAACGCCTTCAAGTATGGCGCACCACCCCATGCTGGTCTGGCATTCGGTTTCGACCGCTTCGTGTCGATCATGGCAGGTCTGGACAGCATCCGTGACTGCATCGCCTTCCCCAAGAACAACAGTGGTCGTGACGTCATGCTCGACGCTCCAAGCCCCGTTGACCAGAGCCAGCTCGACGAGCTCTATATCGACGTGGACAACAACCGCCTCAAGGCCGAAGGCAAGATTTGAGACTAAAAGAGGCTATAGGCTTTAGGTTTTAGGCTTTTTTTAGGGGGGCATCCGCAACCCAACATATAAGTCCTAAAACCTAACCGCCTAAAGCCTAACGCCTAACAATAATGAAAATCAGAGAAATTACCGACGCCATCGAGCAGTATGCCCCGCTCAGGCTACAAGAGGAATGGGACAATGCTGGCATCCAGGTGGGTGACCCCGAAAGGGACATCACGGGCATCCTGTTGTGTACCGATGCCACCGAGGCGGTTGTCGCCGAGGCCATCACCCTGGGTTACAACCTGGTCATTGCCCACCACCCACTCATCTTCCGTGGCCTCAAGAAAATCATGGGTCGCACACCCGTTGAGCGCACCGTGGCGATGGCCATCAAGCACGATGTGACCATCTACAGCGCCCACACCAACATGGACAGTGCCTGGCAGGGCGTGTCCTTCCGCATGGCCGACAAGATCGGGATGACCGATGTCCATTTCCTGGACGACAACCGTGTGGACCCCTACGGTGACCAGGCGAGCACCTCGGCTGGTTGTGGCGTCATCGGCAACATCGAGCCGATGCCCGCCCGCGAGGTCTTGAAGCGTGTCAAGGCCGCCTTTAAGGTGGGGGCTGTGCGATACAGTGGCGATGCCGACCGCACGGTCACACGCGTGGCCCTGTGTGGCGGTGCCGGCGGTTTCCTGCTCGACAAGGCGGTCGAGATGGGTGCACAACTCTATGTCACAGCCGACATGCGCTACCACGATTTCCTGGACAACAGCCAGCGCATCGTGACAGCCGACATCGGCCACTACGAGAGCGAGCATTTCACAAAAGAGATTTTTTTAGAGATTATTCAGAAAAAAAATCCTACCTTTGCAGTTGCTTTTTCTAAAGACGAGACTAACCAAGTTAATTATCTATAATTCATTAGGCATTAGACATTAGGTTTTTAGGCTACAGCGGGTATCCGCAACCTAATACCTAACACCTAAAGCCTAAAACCTAAAAATATTTATGGCAACACCCAAAAAAGAACTCACTGTTGAAGAGAAACTCAAGGCGCTCTACGACTTGCAGCAGAAGCTCTCAGAGATTGACGCTATCAAGACCCTGAGGGGTGAACTTCCCCAGGAAGTACAGGACCTCGAGGACGAAATCGCTGGTCTGCACACTCGCGCAGCCAAGTATGAGGACGAAATCGCTATCCAGAAGGAAGAGATTGCCCGCAACCGCGAAACCAAGCAGCAGGCCGAGCAACTGATCGACAAATACACTGCCGACCAGGACAACGTGCGCAACAACCGTGAGTATGACTACCTCACCAAGGAGATCGAGTACCAGACCTTGAACATCGAGCTCGCCGAGAAGCGCATCAACGAGGCCAGCCGTAAGGCCGAGGTTCTCCAAGCCGAGATCGAGAAGGCCAAGGAAATGTGCACCGACCGCGAACACGCCCTCGAAGAGAAGAAGAGCGAGTTGAACGAGATCGTCTCCGAGAACAAGCAGAAGGAGGAGACCCTGCGCGAGAAGGCCAAGAAGCAGGAAAACAAGATCGAGGAACGTCTGTTGACCGCATTCAAGCGCATCCGCAAGAACACCCGCAACGGTCTGGGCATCGTCGCCGTGCAGCGCAACGCCTGCGGTGGTTGCTTCAACCGCATCCCCGCTCAGCGCCAGATGGAGATCAAGATGCACAAGAAGGTCATCGTCTGTGAGTACTGCGGACGCATTCTCATCGACCCTGAACTGGTAGGCATCGCCCCCGAGGAGGCCAAGAACAAATAAGACTGCCCCGAGCTGAAGAGGCAGACCGTAGCGGGACTGTTCCCAGAGGACGACTATCCATCGACCTTAGACATCGGGAATCACCCACTACAAGATACCGCAATGGCAGCACGCCCACATGTGGCGTGCTGCCATTTGCCATTAACATTCATGGCTCAATTGCAGGAATGATTAACTATCTATACCACAAACAAGCGATTAGCTAAACACTTCCAGCATGAGCCGTGGGGACTACAGAATGATGCGGAAACCCCTGCATGGCACTTAATGCAGGATGCTATTAGCCACATGGTGGCTGAGCCAGGTGACTGGAGAGGGCGTGTTAATAACTTTTTTTGGACAAAACTTGCGGCAGAATGAGGGCAAAAGAGTAACTTTGTTGTCGGTCTTGCCGCATAACGGCGACAAGATGCAGAATGACAAACAAGAAGCACTTTTTCACAACATGAACCGAATCGGCAAACTATATTTTAAGTATGGCACAATGGGGTCGGCCAAGACCGCCATGCTGCTCACCCAGGCCTACAACTTTGAGGAGCGCGGCATGCAATACCTGTGCATGAAGCCCATCATCGATGACCGCGAGAAGGACAACGTCATCCGTTCCCGCATCGGCATCGAGCGCAAGTGCTCATGGATATACCCCGACAGTGACCTGCATGAAATGCTCAAGGAGATGTTCGACCGCACCCAGGTCGTCAAGGACTGGATCCTCATCGACGAGGCACAATTCCTCTCCCCCACCCAGATCGACCAGCTGGCACGCATCGTTGACGACTATGGCGTGAACATCGTGTGCTACGGCCTCCGGACCGACTTCCAGTCCCACCTGTTTGAGGGCTCGCGACGCCTCATGGAGCTTGCCGACACCATCGAGGAGATTAAGTCAACCTGCTCTTGCGGCCGCAAGACCATCATCAACGCCCGCATCGACTCTCAAGGCAACATCGTCACCGACGGCAACCAGGTCGAGATCGGCGGCGACGACAAGTACGTCTCACTGTGCCGCCGTTGCTGGCGCAACCGCCGCATCGAGAGCACTAACCGCAACGCCATCAAGTTCAACGACGAGTAGCGCTACAATGGAAGGGCATCGCCCCTCCTCCCCCCTTGAGAGGGCATCACTTCTTGGAGGGGAAGAACAGGTGCAGCATCCAGCTCACCAGGGTCAACACGATGCTGAAGCCCATAGCCCACCAGAAGCTGTCCACCATGAAGTGTGGTTCCACAATCCAGGAGCACAACATCACCATCAAGGCATTGATGACAAAGGTGAACAGGCCCAGGGTCAACATGTTGATGGGCAATGCCAGTAGCTTGACCAGAGGACGTATCCACGCATTGATAAAGCCGAGCACAATGGCGATAATCACAGCCCACCACCAGGGGTCAACCGTCACTCCATCGAGCGTAAAGGCGGTAATGAGCACCGCCAGCGTCGAGATAATCAGTCTTGTAATCATGACATTCACAATTTTAGGTCACATTATTATTATAATATATATTAAGTAGTCATTTTCAATCGACCCCTAAAGGTACAATATTTTTTGGTGCAACGAGCCATTCATCTCATTTTTTGACCCAAATACTGTTTTTTTTCAGTAATTTTGCAGTTAGAAAAAAAAGCATCTCATTATTATGACCGATTCAACGAGAAAATACTTCAATCTGGCACAGGACTACGTGATGATTACCTTCGGCCTGTTTCTTTACGCCTTTGGTTTCACTGCATTTATTCTCCCCGAGAAAATCGTGATTGGCAGTGTGACGGGTCTGTCATCGCTCATCCACTTCTGGCTCGGCTGGAATGTGGCCATCACCTACTATGCCATCAACATCATCCTGCTGTGCATAGCCTTCCACAGCGTGGGTAAGCAATTCGTGCTGCGAACGATTATCGGCGCATCGATTGCCACCCTATTGATCGCCCTCCTGCAACCCATGTTCCCGACGCCCATCATCGAGCAGCAGACCTTCATGAACGTCATCCTGGGTGCGGTGTTGTGTGGTCTGGGCCTGGGCATTGTTTTCACCCACAACGGCAGTACTGGCGGCACTGATATCATTGCCGCAATGGTGGCCAAGTACAGCACCATCTCCTTTGGCCGCACGATGATGTACTGCGATGTACTCATCATCTGCTCTTCATGGCTGCTGTTCCACTCGATTGACAAGATCGTGTATGGTCTCATCTTCATGGTCATCTATTCGGTGTCGGCCGACCGTGTCATCAACAACACGCGCCAGAGTGTCCAATTCCACATCATCAGCAAGAAGTGGCAGGAGATTGCCGACAACGTCATCAGGGAGGCCCACCGTGGCTGCACCATCCTGGAAGGCACCGGCTGGTATACCAAGGATCCCGTCAAGATCGTCATGGTCATGTGCCGCAAGCACGAGAGCGTGAACATCTTCCGCATCATCAAGGAGACCGACCGCGAGGCTATCATCACCCAGAGTAACGTCAACGGCGTGTACGGCTCTGGCTTTGACGAACTCAAGGTGCGCATCCATAGCAAGAAGAAGGATGATAACACCGTTGAAAACACCAAATAAAATTCTTACCAAGACATTATCTGTTACAATTAAGTTCATTTTGCTGTCAAAATCAACTTTTTTTGGGCACGAAGCGATATTTTCGTGCCCAAAATTGTATATTTTCCAAAAAAATCATATTTTTGCACGCTTTTCGTTAATTCAAGATATGCTTAAGAGCATCTAATTAACACTACTACCAATTCTTAAAATTAAAATTGTACATGAGAAAAATCACTTTTTTAGCAGCTTTATTGTTTGCCATGGCTGCTTCGGCTGCGCCCGTGACGCCCGAGAAGGCTTACCAGGCTGCCAGCGAGTTCATGCAGCAGCATCGAGCAGGCGTGTCCGTGAAGGCCACGCCAGTGAGCAAAGCCCCCAGAATGCTGGCTGGCGGACAAAAATCCACCACTCAATCCAGTTATTACATTTTTAATTCCAATGGCAATCAGGGTTACGTCATCGTCAGTGGTGACGACCGCACGACACCGGTTTTAGGTTTCACCGATAGCGGTAGCTTTGATCCCAATCATGTTCCTGCCAACATGAAGGTGTGGCTCGAGAATTATGCCTATCAGATCAACGCGCTCGACCTGCTTGGAATCTCGGGGACCGAATTCAGCACTCCCCGCCCTACACGTAACAGTATTTCCCCGCTGATTACCAGCCACTGGGATCAAGGTGATCCATACTGGAACCAGTGCCCTGAGTTCATGGACATCGACGAGAATGGTGACACCGTGGGCGAGCTGGCCTACACGGGTTGTGTCGCCACCTCGATGGCTCAGATCATGAACTATTACAAGCATCCGATGTATTGCAGCCAGATTATTCCCTCCTATATTGTCACGTACTACTGGCAAGAGGAATATGGTGCATTCGAGACCGATCCCCTGGACCCTATCTACTTTGACTGGGACAACATGCGCGACAACTACACTGGTGCTGAGACCGAGGCCGAGAAGAATGCCGTCTCCTGGCTGATGCTCTATGCGGGCTGCGCTGCCCACATGCAGTATGGCCTGAACGCATCCAGTACGTCAGACCCCTATATTCCCACTGCTCTCAATGACTACTTCAACTACGACGCCAAGCTGGTTTACCGTAGCGACTATGACCAGAAGGACTGGGAAGACATGATTTACAACGAGTTGGCAGCAGGCCGTCCCATGATCTATAATGGTCGTGCTGGAACTGGTGGCGGACACTCGTTTGTATGCGACGGATATGCCTACGGCGACTACTTCCACATCAACTGGGGCTGGGGTGGCCTGGGTGACGGCTACTTCGTGCTGTCGGTGCTCAACCCCTATGCCGGCGGTATCGGTTCCACAACCAGCCTTGAAGGCTACAACATCGACCAGACAGCCGTCATCGGCATCCAGCCAGGTTATAGTGGACAACCCGTTGAAGTGGACCACCGCTTGACCGTGTTCAACATGTACTACACGGGCATGCGCACCTTTGAGCGCAGCGACGATGGTTACTTCAAGCTCAACAAGCGCCGCTACATCAAGGTCACCGGCGAGGATCACATCGACGATGGCACCAAGTATCTGCGCGGTATCGCCTTGTATGACAACGAGGATAACTTCATCGAGATCATCGCCCAGACCTATTATGGCACAAGCACGATCTCTATCACCGATAGCTGGCCCGATAGCCAGAGTTCCACGACCTACCCCTTCGGTAAGGGACTGGCCAATGGCACCTACAAGATTGTTCCCGTCAGCTCAATCGCTGGCAGCAACGTGTGGGATCCCATGATCGAGAGTGACCGCTACTACATCGAGGCCACCATCAATGGTAACTACATTACTCTGGCCGACCATCCTGTGGTCAACCTGGAGTCAACCAACTTTGAGTTCTCTGGTGGCGAGAAGGTGGGCCTGGCCGAGCAGTGCCATGTGACGGTCAAGAACAATAGCACCGACCGCTTCAGCGGATGTCTGTTCCTCTACGTTGACAACGAGAACATCGACGAATATGGCGAATACACCACCGTTGTTGAAACCGAAATTCCCGCAGGTGGCACCAAGGTCGTGACCTTCAACTTCACTCCCAAGAACGCAGGCACCAAGAGTGCCCATCTGTCCACCCACGACACGTCGTGGAACCCCGCTATCCCTGGCACGGGTTCGGTGAACATCGCCGGTTCGGTCACCTATCCCATGAACCTGAGTGTGGACATCAACGCCATCGGTGCAAGCGAGGACATGAACATCTATGACAGCTACATCAAGTTCAAGGTCGATGTCACCAACCATAACACCGAGGGCGAGTACAACCGCTACATCCTGGCTCCGTTGTTCATTGTTGACGAGAATGGCAAGGGCCAGATGGTAACCTACCTGAGCCGCAATGTGGTTATTCCCGCAGGTGAGACCCAGACCTTCTACTTCGAGTTTGACAACTTGGCATTCGGTTCACGTTATGCACTCAACATCTATGGTCGCAACGAGAACGACTCTACCAAGAATCTCGTGCCTCCTGGTGGCTCCAAGATTTACACCATCAACCACGGTATGGTCGTTTGGGACGGCAATGGCACCCGCACGGGTCTCAGACCCTATGAGGGCATCACCGTTCCCGCCAATGCCGCCGCAGTCAGTGTCGAGGGTCTCAACTTGAGCTCGATCACTCCTAACGACAACCCCAACACACTGTACTACCTGGGTAATGACAATAGAGCTATCCTCTCTGGTCTTGAGGGCAAGAATGTCATCATAAACAATGTGGCACAGGGCGATATCGTGCTCAAGCACGGCTATAATTTCTTCGCACCCTTCCGCTTCAGGGCCGAGAACATCAGCTATGAGCGCCAGTTCAACAGTGGCCGCCATGCTGGTCAGGTGGGTGGCTGGAGCACGATGGTACTGCCCTTCGCTGCCTCCAGTGTTACTTCCGATGGCACCGCTATCGACTGGATGCACAGCAAGGATGATGCTAAGGGATTGTGGATCTGCAACTTTAACATGGAGGAAGACAGTGTGGACGAGGCTAAGCTGCTGGCCGAATACGTCGGTAACACGCTCGAAGCCAACGTGCCCTACTTTGTGGCTCCCTATGATGGCGCTAACGGTACCGACATGCGCGGCAAGAATTACGTCTTCAGCGCTCAGGATGTCACCATCAAGCCCAACCCCTCAGCTATCACCAGTGGCACCTACCACATGATTATCGGTGACTATATCCACAAGGACATCCCGAACGCTTACTTCCTCAATGCAGCCGGTAGCCACTTTGTGAAGGCTGCCAGCGGATCGGTGAACGCCTTTGAGGTCTATGCCGACAATGTGAAGGCCAGCGACGCGACCCAGTTCCAGATTATCCTGGCCGAGAACGCCGAGGGTGCACCCTCAAGTCTGCGTGGCGACGTGAACAAGAGTGGTGAGGTCAACATCAGCGATGTCACAACCCTCATCGACTACTTGTTGAGCAACGATGCCAGCTCCATTGACCTGACCACCGCCGACTGCGATCTCGATAGTCACATAAGCATCAGTGACGTGACTGCTCTGATCGACTTCCTGCTCAGCGGAGCCTGGTAATCGACTTTCTACCGACTTAACCCGAGGACATGGCACCCTTAATCGAGCGCCATGTCCTCGCTTTTTATCCTGGTGGCATGACTGGAATGCGACAATATGCCACTTCCTGGCTGACAGGCACGGTTCTTGCTTGTTGATGGGCAATGTTTATCTACACCTACACCGAAGCCGAAGGGACCGAGTCGCGCCGTGTGGCTGGCGACATCGACCATATCATGAAGCCTGCCTTTGGAGACAGGCCAGGCGCCAACGGGCACCAGTACACAGGGCCACGATTGAGCGCGAGAATGCTGCAAGAGTATGAGGCAGCCCACCGCGAACTTGTCAACGGCATCATCACCGATCAGATGGTCCAGCTCGTCGACATGGGCAACTATGGCGTGGGCCTTCAAGTGAAGGCGCCCTGCGGACTGACATTATGTCACGCCGTGCAAGGTTCCACTGTCGGCGCCCGCATCGATATCGAGGAGATGCACTATCACCAGCAGTGGAGCGGTGCTCCCATGGAGGTCATTGACCGTGGTCACGTGGTGGAAAGCACTCGCGTGTTTCTCGAGAATGCCGCCCAATGGAAGGAGCAGCTTGCTGCTGCCTTCAAGGCCGACAGCAAGGGCGTGAAAATGCGCAACATGGCGATGAACAACATGGATGCCTATCTGGGACGCTACTTCGACGGCACGGGCATCACCTACTATTGCGACAAGCGGCATGCCGACGGCCACAAGGTCCGCCTGTTCGTCCACCTCAACCGTTACAAGACACTGGACCTGCCCATACCTCACGACAATTTCATCAACCATCTGGACCTGATTAAGCCCTACATGGTCGAGTTTGCCTACATGGCACGCGACGGGCGTTTCACCGTCCGCGGCGAGGTCCGTGACGACTGGCAGCAGGCACCACTCCCCCAGGAGAAACCTGTCGAGGAAACCCCTCAACCCCATGGCATCAAGCGCTGGCTGCATCGACTCATCGATAGCAGCGACAAGCCTACTGACCAGGCACCCCGCTCTCCGCTCCAGCAACTTGTTGACCAAGTGATGCAGGACAAGACTTGCCAGTATCACCTCACCGAGGATGAGGAGGACGGCCGTCGTGAACTGCACATCCGCCTGAGCCGGGGACGCTCGATGATCATCGACCTGAGCCATGGTAGTGACATCAATGCCCGCATCGACCATGACATGGCATACATACCACGTCTCATCGAACTCGCCAAACTTTTCCCCTATCGCCTGATTGGTCCCCGCAAAAAGGCCGAGTGGATCACCGCCTCCAAGGAGTGATCCGTTTCAATCGACAGGGTCAACGTGTGCTGTGGCTATGTCACAGCAACACCAACAACTAAAAACCAATTTAAAAAAACAAATCAATAAAAACACTATAATAAATGGCTATCACCATCAACACGGGCGACCTCAAGACCATTCTCGAGACCACGCCATCGACACAGAACATCTTGCTCGTCGGCAAGCACGGCATCGGCAAGAGTGAAATCATTACCCGACACTTCGAGGAAAAGGGCATTCCCGTCATTGCCTTGTTCCTGGGTCAGATGAGCGACCCTGGCGACCTCATCGGACTTCCCAACAAGGACGAAGCCACCGGCAAGACCGAGTTCATGCCCCCCTACTGGTTCCCCATGGACGACAAGCCCGTCGTTCTCTTCCTGGACGAGATGAACCGCGCCCGACCTGAAATCCTGCAATCGGTCATGGACCTGTCGCTCAACCGCAAGTTAGCAGGCCGCTCCCTGCCCCCTGGCAGCCGTGTCATCGCCGCCGTCAACGATGGCGAGGAATACCAGTTGACCGACCTCGACCCGGCGCTCGTGTCGCGTTTCAACGTCTATTTCTTCTCTCCCACCGTTGGCGAATGGCTCTTCTGGGCCAAGCAGAACGGCATTGACCAGCGCGTCATCACCTTCATCGAGGAACACCCCGACGAGCTCGAGAAGAACGTGGACATCAACAAGGGAACTTTCGACAAGACGCCCGACCGCCGTGCGTGGGTGCGTGTGTCGGGACTGCTCCAGAGCATGAGCATCACCACCGATACCGACATGAACCGCCTGGCCAAAATGATTACTGGCGTCATCGGAGCCCGCTCGGCCTCAATGTTCATCCAGTCGCTCAACCAGTCGCGCATGCTCACGGCACGCGAGGTACTACATGACTTCGCCGCCTGCCAGCAGACGCTCTCCACCTACACCATGCCCCAGATCGCCATCATCAACGAGGGCATCTACCAGACGCTGGAGCTCGGTGTCAACCGCGACGAGAGTGAGGCCGTCGGCCACAACCTGGTGCGCTACATCCGCTGGATGTTGAGCAATGGTCGTCAGGAAGCCATCGCCCACTTCGCATCCTTCTTTGAGAACGCGACCTATCCTAACGCCAACGCCTACATCATGATGGACTGCCGTGAAGCGTTGCA
The DNA here is from genome assembly GCA_947165675.1 of uncultured Prevotellaceae bacterium. Taxonomy (GTDB): domain Bacteria; phylum Bacteroidota; class Bacteroidia; order Bacteroidales; family Muribaculaceae; genus Sodaliphilus. The sequence continues at coordinate 12,963 of CAMVBJ010000041.1, read as the reverse complement.
GTTGATTAACCAGATGATTGCCAACCTATGACCGTCGGTGAGCGCATAAAGATACTCTCTCAGGACTGGTTCCTCACCGAGCCTCTGCTGTTTGCCGTGCTGTGCACCCATGCCCTCAAGCGCAACGACAACATGGGTTGTGACATGAGATGTGGCAAGGGGTTAATTGAATATAACCCCGAGCGCTTGGAGCACATGGACGACAACCAGTTGGCACTCAGGCTCAAGGCCGAGGTGGTGCGCATCATCCTCAAGCACCCCTATCAGCGCCAGCCCTACAACCCGCGTCGCGACGTGATGCGCATGTCGAGCGACCTCACCCTCTGTGACAACCTCGACGGCATGGACTCCATCGGCCTGGAACCGCCCCACATCTTTGATATTCCGCGGGGCCAAGCCTTTGAGCAATACTACTCGCTCATGGCAGGCGAAATCCTGCAAATTGAACAGGATGCCGACGGCGAGGGCATTCCCATCGACATGGACATGCCCGGCAGTGGCAACGGCAAGGGTGACAGTGATGGCAACGACTTGACCGACAAGCTACTGGATGCCGATGCAGGCGCATCGCTCTGGGAGGAGGACGAGTTGATGAGCGAGAAGGTCAACCATGAGATCGAGACAGCCCAGCGGTGCAACCAGTGGGGCTCGATCGGCGGCGATCTCAAGTCATTGATTGAGAGCACCCTCATCAGCAAGCAGAACTTCCGCGCCATCCTCAGCCAGTTCCGCGCCAGCATCTTGAGCACCAAGCGTCACTTGACGCGCATGAGGCCCAACCGACGTTACGGCTTTGACGCCATGGGCAGCCAGTATGCCTACAGCACCCGACTGCTCGTCGCCGTCGATGTCAGCGGCAGCGTGCCCGACCAGGACATCCGCAAGTTCCTGGCTGTCATCAACCGCTTCTTCAAGCAGGGCATCGAGCGCATCGAGGTCATCGAGTTTGACAGCAAGATCACCACCGACAAGCCCATCCTGCTCAAGCAGGCATCCAATAGCATCAAGGTGACGGGCCGTGGCGGCACCAATTTCCAGCCAGCCATCGACTTCTACTACGACCACGAGGAATATGACGGCCTGGTCTTCCTGACCGACGGCTATGCCCCGACGCCCAAGGTGCCCGACGACAAACGACACAAGCCTCTGGCCTGGATCCTCACCACTAACGGTGGCAACGAGGACAACCTCAAGCCCCTGGGCCCCGTCGTCCGCATTGAGGGCCTGTAACCCACCCTCCAGTCCATCCAGTTTGCCTTGCATCCAGCCCCTCCAGCAAAAAACTGAAAGCTGAAAACTGAAAACTGAAAACTTTTTCCTATCTTTGCAGGTTAAATCACCTTTTTGGATATGAAGAAAGACGACGACGAACTGGAAGGCATGGAGCAACAGGAACCTGCCGAGGGCGATGCCCTGAACGACATCAATGCCAACGACGACAACGCCACCACCCCCGACGAGGACGGTGATGGCGCTGAGCCACAGGCCCATTCCTCCTACCAGGTACCCAAAGATAAAAAGCTGCAACTCAGCGGCATGTACGAGAACTGGTTTCTCGATTATGCCTCCTACGTGATCCTGGAGCGTGCCGTGCCTCACATCGAGGATGGCTTCAAGCCCGTGCAGCGCCGCATCATGCACGCCATGAAGGAGGCCGACGACGGCCACTTCAACAAGGTCGCCAACATCGTGGGTCTCACCATGCAGTACCATCCCCACGGCGACGCCTCGATCTACAGCGCGCTGGTGCAGCTGGGACAGAAGGAATTGCTCATCGACACCCAGGGTAACTGGGGCAACATCCTCACCGGCGACGGTGCGGCTGCTGGCCGTTACATCGAGGCCCGCTTGAGCGAATTTGCCCTGGATGCGGTCTATAACGCCAAGGTTACCGACTGGGGACTGTCCTACGACGGGCGCAAGCGCGAACCCCTCACCTTGCCAGCCAAGTTCCCCTTGCTGCTCACACAGGGCGCCGAGGGCATCGCCGTCGGTCTGTCGTGCAAGATCCTGCCCCACAACTTCAACGAGGTGATCGACGCAGCGGTCCATTACCTGCGTGACGAGGAGTTCCACCTCTACCCCGACTTCCAGACGGGTGGCTACATCGACGTCAGCCACTACAACGACGGTGAGCGTGGCGGCTATGTCCGCGTGCGCGCCAAGATCGAGAAACTCGACAACAAGACCCTCCTGGTCAAGGATGTCCCCTACGGCAAGACCACCGGCACCGTCATCGAGTCGATTCTCAAGGCTGGCGAGAAAGGCAAAATCAAGATCCGCAAGGTCGAGGACAACACCAGCGCCACAGCCGAGATCATCGTCTCGCTGCAAGCGGGCACCAGCAGCGACATCGCCATCGACGCCCTCTATGCGTTCACCGACTGCGAAATCTCCATCTGGCCCAACTGCTGCGTCATCAAGGACCAGAAACCCCAGTTCCTCACCGTGAGCGACGTGCTGCGATACAGCGTGGACCGCACCCGCGACATCCTGCGGCAGGAACTCGAGATCCAGCGGGGCGAGACCATGGAAGCCCTGCACAACGTCTCGCTCGAGAAGATCTTCATCGAGGAGCGCATCTACAAGGACAAGGAATTTGAAAACGCCCGGGACCAGGAGCGCGCCCTCAAGCACATCGACAAGCGCTTGACCCCCTTCAAGCCGCAGTTCTTCCGCGAGATCACCCAGGAGGACCTGCTGCGCCTGCTCGAGATCCCGATGAAGCGCATCATCAAGTACAACAGCGACAAGGCCGACGAGAACATCGCCCGCCTCAAGGAGCGCGTCGAGGACATCGACTACAAGCTCGCCCACTTGACCGAACACACCATCGAGTGGTTTGAGGGTCTCAAGACCAAGTATGGCGCCAAGTATCCCCGCCGGACCATCATCCGCGAGTTTGACACGATCGTCGCCAGCAAGGTGGCCGAGGCCAACCAGAAGCTCTACATCAACCGCGCCGACGGCTTCATCGGCACCGGATTGAAGAAGGACGAGTTTGTCTGCAACTGCTCGGACATCGACGACGTCATCATCTTCTACAAGGACGGCAAGTTCAAGGTCACCAAGGTCGCCGACAAGATCTACGTCGGCAAGAACATCCTCTACCTCAACGTGTTCAAGAAGGGTGACACCCGCACCATCTACAACGTCCTCTACCAGGACGGCAAGGGTGGCACCACCTACATGAAGCGGTTTGCCATCACGGGCATCACCCGTGACCGCGAGTATGACATCACCCAGGGCAAGCCGGGCAGCAAGATCACCTGGTTCACCGCCAACCCCAATGGCGAGGCCGAGGTGCTGCGCATCACCCTCAAGCCCAAATTCAGGTTGAAGATCCTGCAATTTGACGTGGATCTGGCCGAACTCGCCATCAAGGGCAAGCAGGCTCGTGGCAACATCGTCACCAAGAACGAGGTGCATCGCATCTCGCTCAAGGAGGCGGGCCAATCGACCCTCGGCGACCGAGAGGTGTGGTTCGACCCCGACATCCTGCGCATCAACTACGAGGGTCACGGCCGCTCGCTGGGCCTGTTCGGCGGCGAGGACCGCATCTTGGTCATCATGCGGGGCGGGGAATTCTACACCACCAGCGCCGAGGCCACCAACCACTACGACGAGGGCATCCTGCGCATCGAGAAGTTCAACAAGGACAAGGTGTGGACTGCCGTGCTCGACGATGCCGACCAGGGACACCCCTACGTCAAGCGCTTCACCCTTGAGGACTCGACCAGGAAGCAGAGCTTCATCGGCACCAATCCCAATTCCAAGCTGCTGCTCCTGAGCGACGAGCCGTGCCCGCGCTTCGAGGTCAAGATGGGAGGTGACGACGCCCAGCGCGAGGCGTTCATCATCGATGCCGAGGAGTTTATCGGCGTCAAGACCTTCAAGGCCAAGGGACGCCGCGTGACCAACTGGGAGGTCGCCTCGATCACCGAGGTGGAGCCTCGCGAGCCCGAGCCCTCCGATGAACCAGCGACCGAACCCTCACAGCCGACGGATGACAGCCAGGAGAACAACAGCCAGGAGACCTCGACCGTCCCCACCCCCTCGACCGAGGGCATCAGCCAGGACGAGGTGCTTGACAAGTTCACCGGACAGCAGCGCATCCCCTTCGACGACTGATAATTACAATAAAGGGAAAACAATAGACACGATCATGACAACGCTATCCAGACGCCATCAAACAACAATAACAACAAGGAACAACTTGAACAACAGTTCATTAATTAACAGTTGCTTAAAAACAGTTGTCTCTGTTGTTCATCGTTGTTTGAAAAATGTGCGCGGATGCCATAGTATTTATTGTACTTATTGTCTTCCTTTACTGTGTTGTCTGCTGTTTAGCGGTTTTGTCGCTGCGGGACAGGAGCGGCTGACGATGTTGAGCATCGATGGCGGCTATGCCTCGGTCCACGACAGCTACTTGACGCCCATCACCTACGACGGGCTCGACCTGGGCCTCTCGCTCGAGGTAACACGCCCGGCCGTCAGCGGCAAGTGGCTGTGGCAACTGGGTGTGGGAGCCGACTACAACTATGTGGAGAATCCCAGCGGCAACAACAACCTGCACAAGCTCATGGGCGACCTGACCTTTGACATGCAACGATGCTGGCAGGGGGTCCTCCATCCGCGCTTGGGCTTCTCGGTCGGACCGATGGCTCAGTTGCGTGCCGGCATCGTCTATAACGCCGTCAACAGCAACAATCCCGTCACCGTGCGGGCCCATGCGGCTGTCGGTGCAGCGGGCATGGCGTGGTTCAACACGCGGCTGTGGCGACTGCCCGTCACGCTGCGCTACCAGCTCCAGTTGCCCGCCCTGGGAGCATTCTTCGCCCCCGAGTATGACGAGAGCTACTACGAGATCTACCTGGGCAACCACCAGGGCCTCGCCCACCTGGGCTGGTGGGGCAACCGCCTGGACATGACCCACTACCTGGGGGCCGACCTGCACCTGGGCAAGACCATCCTGCGCGTGGGCTACCGCTCGCGCCTCGAGCACTGGCGGGTGAACCACCTCCACGTCCACGACGTGACCCACTCCCTCGTCCTGGGCATCAGCACTTCTTTTCAAACAACAAGAACAACAAACAAACAACAATGACAACATTATTTCTCAGTCAAGTGACTAAAAGGCACATCGTTAGTTGTCACGCCAGTCTGCAAGCGATAAAGAGGGTTGTTCCTGTTGTCGTTCAACGTTGTTTGGGTTGTTTGATCTTGTGCGGGCTGTGCTGTGGGTGTACCGAGCAGGACGAGTTTGAGCACGACCAGGTGGGCAACTTCGAGGCGCTGTGGACCATCATGGACGAGCATTACAGCTTCTTTGACTACAAGCAGGTCGATTGGAACGAGGTCCACGACCGCTACCGCCGGCGCGTGTCCAACGAGATGACCGACCGCGAGCTGTTTGACATCTGCGGCGACATGTTGAAGGAGCTGCGCGACGGACACACCAACCTCATCGCCAGCCACGACGTGTCGCGCTACTGGATCTGGGAGCAGTGGCCCGTCAACTACGACGAGCGCATCATCGACCAGCACTACCTCAACTTTGACTACAAGCGCGCCAGCGGCATCAAGTACCAGATCCTGCCCGACAACTTCGGATACATGTACTACGGCTCCTTCTCGTCAGACATCGGCGAGGGCAACCTCGACCTCATCTTGAGCTACCTCTCCACGGCCGACGGCCTGATCATCGACGTGCGCGACAATGGCGGTGGACTGCTCACCAACGTCGAGAAACTCGTCTCACGATTCATCGGCGAGAAGACCTTGGCGGGATACATCTGCCACAAGACTGGCCCCGGACACAACGACTTGAGCGAACCTTACCCCTACTACTTCGAGCCCGCTAAGAACCACATCCACTACCTCAAGCCCGTCGTCGTGCTGGCGAGCCGGGGCTCCTTCAGCGCCGCCAACAACTTCGTGTCCATCATGCGCGGGCTCGACCAGGTCACCATTGTGGGTGACACCACCGGTGGAGGCTGCGGACTGCCATTCACCAGCGAGCTGCCCAACGGCTGGCGCGTGCGCTTCTCGTCGTGCCCCATCCTGGACGCACAGGGACAGCTCACCGAGTTTGGCGTCGCCCCCGACGTCCGTGTGGACATGGACGAGAACGACCGCACCCGCGACGCGATCCTCGACACCGCATTGCGCCTCCTCAGCCAGTCAACTTCACCCAACACCTCACACTAATCACCCTCAAACCAATAGCAGCAATACAGCCGTTAACCCTGAAAAGTTTTTTAACGCTAATTTCGCTAATGAGGCTAATGACACGAATTTCCATATAAAACATTTCGCGTCAATTCGTTAAATTAGTGAAATTCGCGTTAGCCCCGCAGGGTTCGAACCAACAGTTATATCATTGCTAAAAAAACTTTGCGGCTTTGCGTGAGGCTTAAAAGATTTAACACAATTTAACCTCAAAAAATATAGGTTGTAATAATCATTGTTATTATATTTGCAAGCTAATGCATAGTTACCTTATCATATTTTAGGGAAAAGATCTGAGATGATTGCTACTTTAAGATGTTCTGACTCTTTAAGACACTTCACATCATGCACTCACCTCGCCAGGAGAAAAATATCTCCAACTGTCAACTTGTGTATCAGCTCCTTAACTATGATAATGCTTATGCACTAACTCAGTCTATCAACACTAACATTAATTTTATAAAATTATTTGTGGATTATGATGAACAAAAAACTAACAACAACGCTGCTCGGCCTGCTCTTAGCAGTAGGCTGGACATCCAGTGTGTCGGCACAACTGCTTCCAGGGGTGCAAGAGCGACACCAAGAAATGCGCGTCGCAAATGAGGTGGCTAAGGCTGCCAAGCATGCCGGTACTCCTGAAAAGGCTACGGCCAATCAGCAACACGGTTCCTTGAAAGCCAATGCTCCAAAGCGCACCCAGAACTATGATTTGAACGCAACAGTCGTTCATCCCAAGTCATGGTATCAGGCTCTGGATCCCGTCACCTGGTCTGGTGGTAGCCAGAACATCACCGAGCCTTTTACCACTGCCAAGGGAATGATGGCATTGCTGAAGCGCATTTACACCGACTCCGAAATCCCCGGTGCAAAGTATTCTGCTCCACGTAATTGCGACATCCCTTACCAGACCATCCAGCACGGTTGGGACATTATTGGTACTAATTACCTTGATGACGCAGTCGTTAGAGTTAACTCCAACACCTTGCGCATTTATTCAATTGAAGTTAATGATCTTAATGGAGAGAATTTAGCAACGTTCACGCCTAGCAACAACTCTTCTCTGAGCGGTTGGAGTATCTCCTATAATAGTTATAATTATTATTGGTATGCAAGTTCGAGCAGCGGAGCCTCGTTGACTATCCCTGCAGAGTATCTGGAAAATACCACAGGCGGAGCCAATGTTGTCGTCAATTGTTTTAGCGGCAATTCTAGCTATGCAACAACCTCGAAAGACACAGTCTTTATCGGTAATCAAACCTTCGATTATCAAGGTTATGCTATAAAATACTCATCTAATGGCACTTATTGGGTGCCTTACTATACCTTCCCCGGCACCATCACGCCTCCTGAAGAGAACGGCTACACCGTATGTCTTGTCAAGCTATATGACGGCATCAATATGACCGATGCAGACATGGCTCCTGAGTACACCGCCACAACAGAAGAACTGGAGAACTACTTCACAACCTACGTCAAGGAGATTCAGCTGTTGACCGACGGTCTGCGCGTGGCCTCTGGCACAAGTAATGCTGGTACCGTGTTTGCTTACACGGGCGACCTCAACCGCTTCTTCTTCCTCAGCAAGGGTAAAATGTTCTACTACAGCTCCATTCAAGGACTGGATTATGACCGTGCTCCATTCTATAGCATGTATGAGGAGTTCAGTGCCAATGACGTTAATGACGAGACCGGTTTCACCGACTTTTACGAGAAGATGAAGCAGGGCACTACCTATGATATCAAGCACGACTGTATGGGTGTGAACTACAGGCAGCACTACTTCTCAATGTCCGGTAAACAGGGTACCACCGAGAACCGCGTGAACAGCTTGGTGTTCTACATTCCCGACAACCGTGGCATCATGAACAGCAACTGGCGCGAGTATGACCCAGAACATCTGCCTACTGTGGGTATGTACATGATTGACCTGTATGCCAACGTCGAACCTTCGGAAACCCAGACCGACTATTACACGGTGACGGTCGACTGGTCTGGCAACCTCGATAGGCTCACCCATACCGACAACATTCCGCAGGTATATACGCTCTATGAGATTAAGTACAATGAGCAGACGGGCAAGAACGACACCACACTTGTGTACACGGGTACTGATCCCACTTGGCATCAAGATTATCCCGTGGGTGACCCCAGCTACTATGACATTTCCTACTATGTGATCGGTACACCCATTGGCGAAGGTGGCACAGTCGATAATCCCACCTACACCAATCCTGACTTCTTTGCCAAGAGTAACACCGACGACGTGACCATCCCTGGCAAGAGAGACTTCCTGGGTCTGCAGTGGCAGCGCTACGAGAGTGACTACGTCATCCTCAACCCCCAGGAGCAGGTGAACTACTACCGCAACTGGTTGGCTCCCCACGCACTGAGCGTGCAAGGCGAAGCGGGCATCACCGCTGGCAATGTGGGCACCGCTGGCCGCACATTGACACTCTATCGTGGCGAAACGCCTATCATGTATCTTGACCTGATCATGGATGGCAACAAGGCCTACTACCGCATCAGGCACATCAATAAAGAGGCTAACCAGCAAGTCGAGGACGGTTATGACCCCGAAACTGGTGAACTGAAACCAACTAATAACAACTAAACACGACATAAGCGATGAAAAAGATATATATGATTCTCGCAGCCATGACGCTGCTCTCGATGTCGCTTAACGCGCAACTGAAAGCCACCAAAAACGGCATGGCAATTCAGCCCACAACTTCCACCGAGAAGGTTGACACGCCTCCCGACGGCTATTTCCGCATGGGGCCCTCTAGGGCTTCCACTACTCCTGTGACCCCTCCCTACAGCAACGGCTTTAATTCCAGCGATGAACAGAACTGGTGGGAGGTCATTAATGCCAATAATGATGGTAGCACCTACACCTGGGCATTTTATAATAATTATGCTCGTTATCACTGGAACGCAAGTAGCGCTGCTAATGACTGGCTCGTGACAGCACCTGTTACTCTCCAAGCTGGAAGGACTTACACGTTCTCCATTAACGCCTGGGCAGAAAGTTCAAGCTTTCCAGAAATGTTAGAGGTCAAATTGGCATCAGCCAATACAGCTACAGCACTTTCTGCTGGACAGACGGTCATTGCGTCTACCACAATAAGTAGTACCAGTAATACCAACACCTTGAGTAACCAAAACGTTACGGTGACCACATCAGGTAACTACTACTTTGGTATTCACGCTATCTCGAAACAAGATATGTATTATCTGAATGTCGATAATCTTGTTATCGATGTTGAGGCATTGCCTGAGCACGACCTGGCAATTGCCCTGAGTGCACCGTCAACAGCTGGTGCTGGCAATACCGTCGATGTTACTGCTACGGTTACCAACAATGGTGGCTTTGCCGAGAATGGCTACACCGTGACCGTATCCGACGGAACAAACATCGTCAACATAACGGCACAAGAAGCACTGGGCATTGGTGAAACGACTACTTTCACGGTACAATTCGCCACCAGCCCCAATGCTGCCGGCTCGACGGTGAACTACACGGCAACTGTAGCCTGCACTGATGATGCCGACGCAACCAACAACAGTGCCACAGCATCTACGTCACTTATTAATCTGCCGCCCCCCGAAAATGTAGCCGCAACTGCTACCGGTAACACCGGAACCATGACGTGGGATGCACCCAGCAACCTCCCGATAATTCAGACGACGGTTACCGAAACTGTTACCGAGAACTTTGATGACACCAACGTGTTCCCATCATTCTCGATTGGTGGAATCACGGCCACGCAGCATACTGGTACAATTGGTGACTGGACAGTCTATACGCCATCCAGTGACTATGTTTATGGTCCACAAAACGTAACATTCACCAATGATAACGATCCGCAAGCATGGGCGGTAATGAATCCCACTGCTGCAAGCTGGAATATTGGCTCAGCTCATAGCGGAAGCCAGTTTATGATTTCGTTCTGCGATGCCGGTGACGAGAATGGCGACAACATTCAAACAACCGACCACTGGCTGATCTCGCCTGAATTGAGCGGCAATGCACAGACCATCTCTTTCTGGGAGCGTGTAATCACTACCCAGTATGGTGATGAGACTTATGAGGTGCTCGCTTCATCGACCGATAACAATCCCGCAAGTTTCTCGTTAGTGAAGTCTTTCACTTCTAATGCGACCAGCTGGACGCAGCGTACAGCCTCTCTGCCTGCTGGCACCAAGTACTTCGCCATTCGTCACACCGCCAAAGACATCTTCGGCGTGATGATTGACGACGTTACTTACGAGATTTCTAATGTTGTCGAAACTCAATTGGCTCCCGAATCTTATAACATCTATCTGGATGGCCAGCTCGTAGGTAACGTGAATGCCAACACCTTCAGCTACACCTTCAACAACGTAAGTGACGGTGAACACGAGTGCGCTGTCAGCGCAGTTTACTCTTATGGCGAATCGGTAGCTGTGCCCGCCAACTTCACCATTCTGCCGACGCCCAATGCTCCAGCGGTATCGAGCAATGATGGCACGACTAGCACGACCATCACTATCACTCCTGATGCCAACACCGATGGCCAGTTGGTTTACTACGTGGAATATAACGGCAGCCAGGTTCAGGATCTGACCTTCCCGCGCGGTGCTAACGACTATACCGTCGAGGTACATGCTTACACTACTGCGACCAGCAATTACAACCAGAGTCCCGAGGCTGTAGTGACCGTGACTATCCCTGCCCTGCCACAGACCGCAGCGCCCACCATCGGTATCAGCTCACAGACCGACAACCAGGTGACCATCACCGCCACTGGTAACGGTACCGTCACCCTGACCATCAACGGCCAGACGGTAGAAGGCAACGGCAGCGCCAGCATCACCGTTCCCCGCCAGATGCAGGACTACGTCGTCAGCGCCTCGGCAACCGCCCAAGTCAGCGGTGAGCTCGTCAGCGAAACCACGACCCAGAACGTCACCATCCCCGGCATGGCAAGTTCAGGCGAATGGACCGAAATGGTTGGCACCTACAATAATCCCAACGACCTGCTCAGCTTCCAAGTCAAAGTCGGTAATGACACCACCGATATCATGCTGATCGACCAGTTCATGGCTTCAACGGTTCACAATGATCATCCTAACGGATATACCTATGTCTTGAAGGAGACAATCAATGGCGAGGAGAAGTCCAGTAACCCCGCCAACGTTCCCGTCTATAAGACCAACTCGAACCTGAACGGCTTCTATACCGAAGCTCAGGTAATTGCCGACAACAAGTATGATGAAAACAAGTTGACGGCCCACACGCTCAACACCCAGATCGAGTATGACGTCGTGCCCGACAACAATGTGCTGTACTACAGCCTCTACCGTGGTGACAAGAATGAGCAGCGTCCCGTCATCGACGTGGATCACCGCATCTCTCAGCTCCAGAAGTTTGAGGACAAGGTTGACGGCAATGTCATGTACTACTTCAACGAGAACCACCTGCAGGGTGTACTGCCCAGGTATGAACACATCGGCAGCCAGACCGCCCAGCGTCTCGACATGAACTATGTGACCGGTACCGGTGACGACGAGCTATCCTACGTGCCCGTGATCTGGACATTCGGTCTCTACACTGCCCGTGGCGACGGTAAGAACAACAGCTACGGTTCCGACATCAAGCACAGCTACGTCGGTAAGGTGAACATCTCGGTCGAGGGCTTGAAGAATGACGGTAACAACACCACCGGTCAATGGGATGCCGATGGTACCACCTACTGCGTCTATTCGCCCATCATCACCCTGGGCGGCATCACACCCGACGATGGCGGTGCCAACGACGGCGATACCTACCAGTATGTGCCCTACATGTACCGCGTGTGGTGCACCTATCCCAATGCCCACAACTTCAAGCACCTTGACAACCCCGATGGTAGAAAACATCTTGTGGACGCTGGTCCCATCGAGGCACCGTTCCTGATCGGTGAGGCAACAGCCGAAGATTCAGTTTGGCACAATAATGGCGAAGAAGTCATTATCGGCCGCGCTCTCGAGAGTGGCGAGGCTCAACAGCCCTGGTCATTCGGCGTGCCCGTCAACGAGAGTTCATCCAACGTGCAGTTTGTCGCACGCTTCTACTACAAGAAGATTGTCACCCCAGGCGCCCAAGTTAACGGCCTGAGAGGCACTCGCGACAACGACGAGGCGGCATTTGCCATTGCCGAGAACAGCGACGACGGTCAGGGTATCGTGACCGGCATCAACGAGCTGGCCGATATCGTCTATGTGGTATCGACCACCTATGTTAACGCCCAGGGTATGCAGAGCGACAAGCCGTTCGACGGTCTGAACATCGTCGTGACACGCTACAGCGACGGCACGACCCGCACGACCAAGCTCGTTCGTTAACCCCTCCCATTGTGCCCCACCAGTCCCCCCGCACCTTTGGGGGGACTGAGGACACATTATTAATAAACAGTGAGCAAGTTAACAACTTGCGAAACTTGCTTAAGTTTCCAACTTGCGAAACACAATATTACAATACTTTTATAACCACAGTAACATTTGCATCCAGCCGTGGATTCGCTGCCGATAGCGAGCCCACGGCTACTTTTTTCCCGCAGATAGTGAAAACAACCATTCATTGATTTTAAAAGGGGAAGAATAAATACAACAAGTACAAATAATAAATCGGTCGTGATTCTGATTTATAAATTGTATTTCTTTCTATGTTGCACACCAAGAGAATTAACATTTTTAACTTTCTGA
>CAMVBJ010000040.1 GCA_947165675.1 uncultured Prevotellaceae bacterium | reverse complement strand
CGCTGATTATCAGTCCCCATTTTTTCAAAAATCAAAGACCGCGGAAAACGGGAGGTGCTCCCGCACTTGTTTTTGAGTCCTCATGCCGAAATTGCACATCCGTTTGTTGTCATTACCAATAAATATCGCTACCTTTGCGCTCACAATATTAAATAGCCCGCATTGTTTAACTGACTTAAAATAGATTACTAAGCCGTGTCAGCAATCAATAAATGGCGCATCGAGGATAGCGCCGAACTCTACAACATCGGAGGCTGGGGCCTCAAGTACTTCTCCATCAACGAGAATGGCCATGTCACCGTGACGCCTAAGAGCAGTTGTGTCGCCGTAGATCTGGCTGACGTCATGGATGAATTGCATTCCCGCAAGGTGACGGCACCTGTGCTGCTACGATTCCCAGACATTCTGGACAACCGCATCGACAAGATCTCGAGCTGCTTCAAGAAGGCTGCCAAGGAGTATGAGTACCAGGGCGCCAACTTCATCGTCTATCCCATCAAGGTCAACCAGATGAGACAGGTGGTAGAGGAGATCATCGGACACGGCAAGAAGTTCAACATCGGCTTGGAAGCTGGCAGCAAGCCAGAGCTGCATGCTGTTCTCGCCAGCAACATGACCGACTTGAATGCCAATCCCGTCATCATCTGTAACGGCTATAAGGACGAGGGCTATGTGGAACTCGCTTTGCTGGCTCAGAAAATGGGACGTCGCATCTTTGTTGTCGTGGAGAAACTCAGCGAGCTGGAGCTCATCGACCGTGTGGCAGGGCGACTACACATTCGTCCCAACATCGGCTTCCGCATCAAGCTGTCGAGCAGCGGCAGTGGCAAGTGGGAAGAGAGTGGTGGCGACAGCAGCAAGTTTGGCCTGAACACGAGCGAACTGTTCAGCGCCATCGACTACCTGCGTGAGCACAAACTGGATGACTGCCTTAAACTTATCCATTTCCACATTGGCAGCCAGATTACCAAGATACGCCGCATCAAGAATGCCCTGCGCGAGGCAGCACAGTTCTACGTACAACTGGCCAAATTAGGCTTTGACGTGGAGTATGTTGACATCGGTGGCGGCCTTGGCGTGGACTATGACGGTACCCGCTCCAGCGGCAGCAGTCATTCGATGAACTACAGCATTCAAGAGTATGTCAACGACGCTGTTTACACTCTCGTTGACGCCAGCAACAAGAATGGACTGAAACATCCCAATATCATCACCGAGAGTGGCCGTTCACTGACAGCCCATCACTCAGTGCTCGTTGTTGATGTGCTCGAGACCACCTCGCTGCCCGAGTGGGATGACAAGGTGGATACCGTAAGCGAGAATGATAATGAGCTCGTGCGGGACATGTACGAGATCTGGGATAAGATCAATCAGGCACGACTGCTTGAGGACTGGCACGACGCGTTGCAGATACGTGACGAGGCGCTTGACCGCTTCTCATTGGGCCTTATCGACCTGCGCACCCGTGCGATGGTCGAGAAACTCTTCTGGTCCATCGCCAGGGACGTGGACGGCTTTGTTCGCAACATGAAGCATGCGCCCGACGAGTTGCGATCCGTCAGCCGCATGTTGCCAGATAAATACTTCTGTAACTTCTCATTGTTCCAATCGCTGCCCGACGCTTGGGCTATCGACCAGGTGTTCCCCGTGATGCCCATCGACCGCCTCAACGAGCGTCCCACCCACTATGCGACCCTGCAAGACATGACATGCGACAGCGATGGCAAATTGAGTAACTTCATCTCGGCTCAGGGCATCGCCCACTCGCTCCCCGTCCACAAGCTCAAAGCTGGTCAGCACTATTATCTGGGCATCTTCCTAGTGGGAGCCTATCAGGAAATCCTGGGCGATATGCACAACCTGTTTGGCGACACCAATGCCGTGCACATCAACGTCTTTAAGGACCACTACGAGATAGACCAAGTGATTGACGGCGAGACCGTGGCCGAGGTACTTGACTACGTTGAGTTCAACCCCAAACAACTCGTGCGCAACGTCGAGACATGGGTGAGCGAATCGATTCGCTCAGGCAAAATCACCAGCGATGAGGGTAACGAGTTTGTACGCAACTTCCGCAGCGGTCTCTACGGTTACACCTATCTTGAGAAATAATCCCACCCTATTTCACGCCAAGTCGCAAAGTTCTTTTTCGTCAAAGGCTTTACGACTTGGCGAGAGGTAATAACGACAGGCGATGCGATATTTCATGAGATTAGGTTACAGGGGGGCAAATTTCCATGGATGGCAGATTCAGCCCGAAGACAGTTCGGTTCAAGAGACCATCGAGCAAGCTCTTGCCACCCTGTTACGTGTACCCACACCTATCACGGGAGCAGGCCGCACCGACGCCGGTGTCAATGCCAAACTGATGGTAGCCCACTTCGACACCGAACAACCTATCAAGGATGTGAACCGCTTGATTCATAGCCTCAATGCCTTGTTGCCGCCCGACATCGCCATCTACAGCATCGTTCCCGTCCATGATGACGCCCACGCACGCTTCGATGCCACCAGCCGCACCTACAAATACTTTGCCGTAACCCGCAAGGATCCCTTCCTTTATCCACTGGCATGGAAATGTCCACCAGACCTCGACTTCAACCTGATGAATCAAGCCGCAGCCTGTCTGCTGGACTATACCGACTTCACCTCATTCTCTAAACTGCACACCGACGTCAAGACCAACAACTGCCACATCACCCATGCCCAGTGGACCCATGAGGGCGACCAGTGGGTATTCACCATCACCGCCGACCGCTTCTTGCGCAACATGGTTCGCGCCATTGTTGGCACCCTCGTCGAGGTCGGACGCCACAAGATGACCGTCGAAGATTTCTGCCAAGTCATTGAGCGCAAGGACCGTTGCGCCGCCGGCACCTCCATGCCAGGCCACGCCCTGTTCCTGTGGGATATTACCTACCCCATCGAATAATCCTCGGCGTTCACAGTAGAAAAAAAACAACCCAACTTGCTTGCTGGTTCGGGAAAAAGCATTACCTTTGCACCCGCATTAGTGCCCGCGAGGCTCTGTAAAGTGTTGCACGACATGGTGTGACCGCCTCAGGGACAGTTATTTAAACTACAAGATTAAACAAATGTACGCAATTGTAGAGATTCAGGGACAACAGTTCCGTGCCGAGGCTGGCAAGAAGTTGTATGTCCACTATCTCGGCGACGAGCGCAAGGAAGGTGACTCTGTAGAGTTTGACCGCGTCCTGCTCGTGGATGCCGACGGTGCCGTTAAGGTTGGCGCACCTACCGTCGAAGGTGCAAAGGTTGTTTGCGAGGTAAAGGCTCCCCTCGTGAAAGGTGAACACGTGATTGTCTTCAAGAAGAAGCGTCGCAAAGGCTATCGCCGCTTGAACGGTCATCGCCAGCAGTTCACTCAGCTTGAGATTAAAGAAGTCGTTGCTTAATTAACCATTTAAAAATCAAAACTCTTTAGATTATGGCACATAAAAAAGGTGTCGGCAGTTCAAAGAACGGCCGCGAGAGCGAAAGCAAACGCCTCGGCGTGAAGATTTTTGGTGGTCAGTTTGCCAAGGCCGGTAACATCATCCGCCGTCAGCGCGGTACCCAGCATCGTCCCGGCGTGAACGTTGGCATGGGCAAGGACCACACCCTCTATGCTCTGGTTGACGGCACTGTAGAGTTCCAGCACCGCGCTGGTCACACCTACATCAACGTGATCCAAGCTCCCCAAGAGGAACAGAACTAAACAAGGAACAAAATCCCAACCCTAAGGGAATGAGGGTGGACACCTGTGTGGTGTCCACCCTCGTTTTTCTTATGGGCGCAAACTATACATAGGGGGTTTATCGCCAATAGTATTCCTCTGCATCCACGTCAATGATGCGAGGGTCGTTGGGGTCGATGTGAGGGATGGCCAAGTCGGTTTCCTCACCCTCCTCGGGACCGAACCACTCGCGCAGGCGCTTACGGGCCTTAGCCTCAATCTCCGGGGTGATGTATTTCTTCATCGTGAACAATGCCCAAGCCAGTGCAGCCAGGTCATCGGTGAAACCGAGTCCCACGATGATATCCGGTACAAAGTCCAAGGGGAGAATGAAATACCCCAATGCACCCAGCACCTTGAGCTTGAGACTCGTGGGCACTGCAGGATCACGCGAAACGTAATAGAGAACGAGAACATAATAGACAGCCTTGCGGCCTGCCTTCTGTGCCACCCGCTTTAACTTCTTCCACAACTTACTATCGTTGAAGTACTTGGCATAGTCGTCGAGGTTGATATTATTGATTGCCATCTCGATTCACTCATGTATTGGTTATACTGCAACCCATTGCAGCAAATCGCGTGCCAAGTTAGGCTTTAGGTGCCAGAGGGGTGTTCATCATCCTCGGTGTGCAAGGTGACTTTGACCTTAGCAATACGGTATTTCACGACTTTAATGACTGTGAAAGTGAAGCGACCGTGGTTCACGACCTCTTTCTCCTTGAGAAATTCCCCCTTGAGGTCAAGCAGGAATCCAGCAATGGTCTCGGCCTCCTCGGCATGTTCGCCAAGTTCATCCTCATCGATATCAAGCACACGCGCGAAGTCGCTCAAGAGCGTCTTGCCGTCAAAGAGCCAGGTATCCTTACTGATGCGGTTATAGAACTTCTCCTCGGTGTCATACTCATCGTTGATGTCACCCACAATTTCCTCGAGCACGTCCTCAAGAGTGGCTATGCCCTGGGTGCAGCCATACTCATCGACGATAATGGCCATGTGCATTTTCTTCTGACGAAAGTCCTCAAGCAAGTCATCGAGCATGCGGGTCTCGGGCACAAAGTAGGCTGGACGCATGAGTGTCTGCCACTTGAAGGTGTTGTCACGGTTGCCGATGTAGGGCAACAAATCCTTGGCATACAGAATACCCTTAATATTGTCAGGTGTCTCCTCATAGACGGGCATACGCGAGTAGCCTGTGTCAATGACCTTACGCACCACCTCACCGAACGTGTCTTTCTGGTCGATGTCCACAACATCGACACGGGGACGCATAATGTCGATCACCGTCTTATCGCCAAACGAGAGGATACCCTCGAGCAATTCCTTCTCGTCGGGGTTCTTGACCTCGCTCACTTCGAGTGCTCGCGTGAGATCATCGACCGAGAGTTCCTCGGTCTGGCTGGGCACCACCTTGTTTACGATACTGGTACTGCGCACAAGCACTGCGGTCAACGGCGAGAACAGCTTGACAGCGGCCTTGAGGGGGGCTGAAGCCATTGCTGCAAACTTGACATTGAAGTTAGTGGCATACAATTTAGGAATCACTTCACCGAAGAGGAGAATCAAGAACGTGAGAATAACCGTCTGGACAATGAAATTGACTATCGTGCTGTGGAAGTTGAAAATCTGGTTCATCGCAAAGTTCAACACGATGGCAATCATGATATTCACCAGATTATTGCCCACCAGGATGGTGGCAAGCAACTTCTCGGGCATGGCGAGCAATTCCGCAACCCGCTCACGCCGATGGTTGTCCTCGATATCATCAAGATCGTCGGGACGCAACGAGAAATAAGCAATCTCGCTGCCCGAGTTAAATGCCGACAGGAAGAGTCCCAACACGGCAACTATGATAGCTATGATACTGCCCGAAGTGGGCGTGTTAAACGTGATGAGTGGCTGCTTAGCGTCAATGTCACACAGCAGCATGAGTAGGCACGATAAAGGGTCAGGATCCAAAATAAAAGTTGTTTTGTTGAATAATGCGACAAAGATACACTATTTTTATTATCTGCACAACTTATCCCTGGAAATTACTGCATGGGTTCAACGGTATAGCCCCTGTCACGCAACAGTTGTAACAGACCCTGACTGCCAGGCAGATGACCCGCACCAACACACACCAGGCAAGCCCGCTCGGGCATCATCACCATGAGTTTCTCGGCCCAACTGCGATTGCGGCTATAGATGAGGGCTTCCATGGCTTCTTCGCTATCGCCTCCCTGAGTTGCATCGGTCATGACCGACAACAGCTTATCCAAGTTCTGCTCCATGTAGGCATCGGCGAGAGCCACCGACTGCACCTGGAAGAATTCATCTTGCTTGCAGACCTCCAACAAGCCCTTGGCTTGCTCGGTCAACGGGGTGTTAAACAACAAGTCCACCTGCTCCTGGACAGTCTCCAATCCAGCCGAGGGACGGCCCGCCTCGTTGGCACGCTCTTGCACCTTCATGTCAATCAAGTCATTGGCATTGAAGTTGGGAAAATACTTAATTGCCTGCATCGCCTGCATCTGTGTGCTGATGGCATTAGGCTTGAGGCTCTTCATCTGGCTGAGCTTCACGCCCATATTACCGAAATACTTGTTAAATACCTGTTCCACAATGCTGTACTCGGCAGGAGAATAGAGCTTGTCGAGCGTACTATCCATCGGAGCCATCATTGCCCGTGCCATGCTGGCCTGAGCCTCTGGACTGGCCATGCTTTCCTTGGCAATCTCGCCCACAACGATGTCGCAACCCTGAATAGCCTCATCCATTCCCTTCACCTGATCAATCATCGTCGAGGGAGCCATGTGATGAGTACCAAAGATGTAACTGGGACGTCCCAGTCCATTGCCACTTACTTTCCACAGGAGTTGAGCTTGGCTGGCAAGCGCAACAAGAGCAATAGCAAGAATCAGAGATAAACGTTTCATTATAGTCATTAGTTTTATGGTTGGATTTCTGTGAACAAAGTTAGCAATTATTTTGCAAAAAGCGAGTCATAGAGCGATTATTTTCACTAAATCCCCTAAATTGATGATGAATAATCTGAAATTTGACCAAATCATGTGATTGTGCACCCATGGCAATTGTTCTAATTTTGCAACGTGAGAAAGTGAATTAGTTATTAGTTGATAAGACAAACGATAAGTAAGTAAACAGATAGAAATGCCGCACCGATGTGATATCGATGCGGCTTTTTTAATTGATACTGGTTGTTGACGATTTATTTCTCGGGTTCAACGACTTTCAAGCGGTCACCACCATTGGGACCCTTGATGAGCATGTCGTAGTACTCCTGAGTGTAGCCACTGAAGGTGGGTGAGGCAGGTGTGCCGTACTCATTGCGCAGGAACTTGCCGTCCTTCTCCTTCTTGGTATTACCATCCAGATACTTGACAAACAGGTACTCACCCAACTTCTTGTAGCGAGCGGTTGCATCCTGACCAGCATTGACCGAATACTCGGTCAACAGGCGGATAGCAGCATCACGATTGGTAGTGAGCAATGATGTGGCCTGAGCCTCAATAATCGACTGGCGCTTAGCGAAATTGTTCTCGATTTCGCCCTGGACCTTGCGGATGTCGCCAATCATCTGCGAATAGCGGGAATAGGCCTGATTAGCCACCCAGTTATTCACCCAGAAGGCGCAATCCCAGTCAAGCGTGTACATGTCGGCCTTGCCCTGACGGTAGCTCTCGGGCACTTGGGTAATGCAGCAATACATGGGCACAAAGACTGCTGTGTTGGCATCATCAACGCCAAACCAGAAGCATCCACCCACCTCATTGGGCATCCATGAGCGCATCTGTGCAGCAAAGACCCAACCCGTCTGCTGGGTAGCGATAGCACGCTCCTGGCTATACTTCACGCCATCCACCTCAAAGTCCATGGGACGCCAGCGGTAAGGCACACCATAGGCCGTGGTTGCACCTGGATCGACAGTCATGTCAAACGGTGTTCCCTCGTAGTGGTCACGCATCATCTCCTGCATGTCGCGTACACTCACCTTGCGGTCGGGCTTGAGGTAGAGAGGCATCACCTCGGCACCCTTCTTGCCATAGATAAAGGGCAGATAAGCGTCCATGCCCTTGTGGAAACGGTTGAAGTAGCTCCACACGCGAGCATCGCAGCCGCGCAGGGCGCCAGCATCGATTTTCTGATAGACCGGAGCAAAGGCGAAGTCGGCATCCTTGCCGCTGTAGAGCCCTTTCTTCTTGGCGAACGAGATGACGTCCTTGCTGTACATGACGTTCTTCTTGTCCTTCATGTCAAACTTCCAGATACGGGGATTGTTGGCATGACCAGCGATGCAATCGTCGGGGATGCGAATGGCAACCCAGACGGCACCAATCTCACCAGGACCCTTACCAATCATATCCATGATCCAGATCTCGTTGGGGTCACCGATTGAGAAGGACTCACCCTCACTGGCATAGCCGTACTTAGCCACCAGGTCGGTCATACACTTGATAGCTTCACGAGCGGTCTTAGAACGCTGCAGGGCAATGTACATCAAGCTACCATAGTCGATAATCGAGTTACCCGTGGTGTCCCAGAGCTGCTCGTGTCCACCCCAGGTGCTCTCGGCGATGGTCACCTGATACTCGTTCATGTTGCCCACGACGGCATAGGTGTGAGCCACCTCGGGGATTTCACCCAGTGGTTTGCCACTGTCCCAATCGACAATCTTGCGCATGCTTCCGGGCGCATGGTCAGCGGCAGGCAGATACTGCAAGTCACCGTACAGGGTGTGGCTGTCGGCGGCATAGGTGATGATGGTCGAGCCATCGGCACTGGCGTTCTTTCCCACCAGCAAGTTGGTGCAGGCATCAGCGGCGGTCCAGCCCGCAAGGGCCAGCAAGGCTGCCGATAGCAGTTTCGTTGACAAATGTTTCATTTTTCTTCTGTTTAAAGGTTTATTACTTTATCTATTTATATATAATGTGATGATTTCTTGTTTTAGTTGCCCACGGGGATATCATAGCCCGTGATGCGGAAAGCCACCTGGAACGGTGTTGCGGCCTTGCGTGGTTGTGGACCAGCATAGTAATAGAACAGTCGCTGGACATCAAAGGACTTGACCGACACCAGCTTGGTTTCGCCTGGCTTGAGGCTCACTGGCACAGTGACCGAGCGCTGGGTGAGCATTTCGCCTTGCATAGTCGTGTAGCGCAATAACAAGCGGACGGCGCTCATGCGGTGATTCGTGTTGTTGGTGATGAAAAAGGACTCCTTACTATCGCTGGCACGCTTGCTGTAGCCCTTAAGGGTCACTGCATGAGGATCCACCTGGAGCAAGCTGTCGGGCAAGAGGCTGTCGGTGGGCTCAACGACGGCGACGGGCACGCTGGTCGAGCGCAGGTTCTTGCGAGTGGTTCGCACACGTGCGTCAGCATATACTGCGCTGGTACACAACAGCAACCCCGATAGGAAAAGAAGCGGGGGGAGAGTTAAAATATGTTTATTCCAACGTTTCATCACAGATATCTCACACGGTTAAACTTGCTGCTGCCAGGCACCTCGGGATAAATCTTTCGGAAGCCAATAGGCAGCCGCTCATCCACCTTCTCGGGTATGATGCTGATGCCGTTGAACAGCGTGGGCAGGAAGCGGGCAATATTGACACGAACCTTGACCTTCCAGTGCGGCGGGTCAAACGTGAGTGTTGTCGCCTTGTCATTGAGCGTGGCAACGCACTGCAGTGGTTTGATCAACGTCACTTTGTCACGCTGACTGTAAAGCCACAACTGATACTTGTTGTCAACGGCACTGCTGGCAATGTAACCGATGACAGTGCCAGGCATGACGTTGATGTCGGGCGACTCGAGCAGGATGATGCGGTAACCGATGTTGTGCTCACCGCGATATCGCTCAATGCCCAGTGTCATCTCCTCGTTGGGATAATACCAGATGCCCTCAAGGGGCTGCGCATCAGTCTCGTCGAGACGCACACGCATCGAGTCCACATCGAGTCCTGCAAGAATGACCGATCGCTTGGGCACACCATTGCCTTCCTCGGCCAGCAGTGGCAGCATCACAAGTAAAGTCAATATCGAGACAATGTGGCGCATAACGGCAGCATCAATTAGTTGACGGTGGCAAAGCGGTAAACCACACCGAGGCTCAAGATCTCCTTGAACTGCCAGTAGTTCCAATCATCGTCGCGGGCTCGCGAGCGGTCAAAGCGCAGGTGGGTATAGAGCTGGGTGGTCAAGTACTTGCCGATGGACAGGTCGAGTGTATTCTCCCAGTCGCCTTGGACATACTGGTAGTTGGTGAACATGTAGAGCCTGGAGGTAAACATCACATTGGGCGTGAAGCGCCACAGCCATTTTGCCTCAAAATTGCTACCGACGGTGCTCTTGCTATGATGGCCTGCATTGATGCCGAAACGTGTCGGGTCAACGTCAGTGATATTGCGGCAATACTTCAGGTTATAGGAAATCGGGGCGATGGCCAGGGTGAACATGCGGTCATCGGCCTTCTTGTAGTTGTAGGTCATACCGAGACCGATGTTGAGCTCGGCCGGCGACAGGAAGGCGGCTGTCATCGTACGGGTATTGACCTTGTAATTGTTCAGGAACTGGGTAGTGAACTGCAACATGGCACTGTAGTACCAGTTCTTGACCGCCTTATAGCCTAACTGAGAGGTAAACAGGAAGTTATCCTCGTTGATAAGATACTTGCGGATGCTGTCGCCATGGGTGGTCGCGATGCCCAACTTGTAGGACAACGCATTATTGAACAACCAGTTAGGATGAAGATCCTGATTGAGGTTGCAGTTCCAATTGATGTTGCCAAGAAGCGCCAGGTTGTTCTCACCGCCCTGATACCAGTTACCGCTGATGTAGGCCTGGGTGAACTGGAGCGAGGCGTTGAAGACGTGAAGCCAGTTGTGGAGAGGTTGAGCCGGCGCAGCGGGAGGAGTGACATCCTCGACAACGACCTGGGCGGGAGTTATGGTGAGCATGCCCTGACGGGGATCACTGGGAATGACGCCCTCGGGGGGAGCCTCGGGCAAGCGGCTGGCATTATAGGCAACAAGCTGGGGATTGTCGATCATCGCACGGTGGCGGATGACCTGGGTGCGGTTAGACTTACTCATGGCCTCTTGCAACCAGCCGTCGCTGGCATCCAGGGCATAGAGTTCATCACCAGCCTTGGCAGGCTTCATCGACTGATGGGGCTCAGAGGCATAGTGGTCATACACGAGTGGAGCATACAACATGTCGGGCTCCACATTGGGCTTCTCGCTATCCTGGGCGATGGCATGGGTGCTCATGGCCAGCATCATCGCAAGAGCCATACAAGTTTGGAGTGTCATTCTTTTCATTGGTCGGTTATTCTTTAGCGGTTAAACTTCAGTTCTATCCCGACAGGCGTCAGGCATCATAGAGATTCTCCTTGCGGGCAGGGCGCTGGGGCTCCTGCTTGGGTTGCTGCCGCTTCTCCTGTTCGGCCTTGTGGCGGGGTTGCACCTTCTGGTGCTTGCGCTCGTGGTTGGGCTGCTTGGTCTTGTTCTCGGCAAAGCTCTTGATCATGTCCTCGACTATCTCACGGTTGCCATACAGATAGTTCACCGTAATCTCGACGATCAGGTTCTGGTGCTTGCTCACCAGGTCAGCAATGATGGCGCGTGAACCGTCGGGCATGGTGCCGTCGATGCTGTAGGTCTTCTTGAAGCCCTTGACCTTGATCTTGCCATCGTGCAGGTCATACATGTTGTAGCCCATCGCCTTGCGTTGCAGGTTCTCGGTGAGGAGTTTTTTCTCGTCGCCACTATCCTGACTGTAGAGTTGCACGGTCATGACCATGTCCTCCCACTGGATTTCAAAGCGTGTGGGCGAGTTGAAGACAACAAAGCCGTCCTCGGGCGTCTCAAAGGACAGATCATACTTGCTCCAGTTATAGACGGTCGCCGCAGCATCGGTAGCGCCGAAGAACGCCACGAGCAGCAGCGATGTCAATGTCATGAGTTTCAATACTTTATTCATCATAGTGGGAGTTTAATGGATTATTCTGGTCGTTTCACATTGTCGAGGTATCGGGCCCACTCCTTCTTGCTGCCACGAAAGACGTTCAAGTCCACATCGCCATCGATGCCCATCACCTCGCCCTCGTGGCTGAACTGCTGGAAACGGTGCGGTATATCAGGCAACAGGTCGGGACTGGTAAACGAGCATAGCCACAGGTCGCAGTCACCCAGCATCCCCTTGTAATACTTCTCATAGCCATCCTTGTTGGTATAAATCATGACGTCATATCCCTTGCCCTTGAGGATGGAAATCATCGTCATGACACGCTGCAGGGCGGTCTCACGGCTCACGGTGGCACCGTTGCCCCAGTCGTCCTCAAGGTCGATGACCAGCGGCAGGTCCAGTCGTTTGCCCTTGATGGCTCCCAGGAAGTTGTCGGCCTGCTCCTCACCGGTGCGGTTCTTGCGGAAGAAGTGGTAGGCTCCCACCATCAGTCCCGCGTCGCTGGCACGACGGTAATTGGTCTCGAAGGCATCGTCACGGTAGGTCTTGCCTTCACTGGCCTTGATAAAGACAAACTGGTAGTCATCGGCCACGACATGCTCAAAGTCGATCTCACCATTGTGCTTGGACACGTCAAGTCCCGCCACGGGATAGCGGTAACGGTCCACGGTAACCGAGTGCGGCAAGATGTAGTGCAACACGATGTAGGCACCCATGAGCACAACAAGTGCAGCCGCCCCAGCCAGGAGCAGCCACTTGATGTAGTCGGGTCTTGTCGGCACTTGTCGTTTACCCATAGGCATTCATGGTGTCAGAACATCGGGAAATTACTGGGCGAGTTCACCCACTTCATCTCAAACTCTTCCTGAGTAGAGGTAAAGAAGAGAACGCCCTGGATGATCGACACGATGGTCGTCACTGTGGCCAGTATGCCACAGGAGAGGATGGCAATGAGCAGGAACAGCACGCCTGCCGACGTCTTGCCGATGTAGAAGTAATGCAACCCGCACCACCCCATCAGGATGGCCAGCAGACCGGCAATGCCGCGGCTCTTGCCCGACGGTCCGTTGTTGAACACGCTATCGAGCGAGTTGGCTGCCTGGCTGTTGAACTGCTGCCACTGGGTCTGCTGTTGCTCACTGTAGGACACATTGGTCTCGGCTCCGCAATAGGGGCACTTCACACGGCTCACTTTCTCTTGAGTGCTATACTGTTTTCCGCACTCGGGACAATTGTGGATATACATAATATTTAGGTCTTAGGCTTTAGGTCTTAGGCTTTAGGTGATATTACCATAGCCTTGAGCCTTGAGCAGTTTAACGAATTCTTTTACAATTAGACACATTCACGACTAAAAAAGTTGCAAGAATCGTACCAATTTTATTTCATTCAAGCATCATCTTCATTTTGTCCAATAAATGAATTGGCTAACGCATTGATCATTTTACTTATCTCAATAATCATTTGCCTTGCTTGAGATGTTTGTCTATTATTTAAATAATGTAGCTTCTCACAAATGATCAATTGTGTAGATAATTCCCACAATGATCCTCTTGACATCAACAAATAACGAACAAATTCCTTATCGGTTCCTCGTCCACGGCCTTCGGCGATATTAGAAGGGACTGAAACAACGGCCCTTCGCATTTGGTCGGATAACGCATAGTGCTCATCTTGAGGCAACTGCTTAACCAACTGATATATTTCAGTTGTCAAGTCAATAGCTTTCTGCCACACCTTTAAATCTTGATAATCACTATATTTTATCATACTTTAATAAACACTAAAACCTATAACCTAAAGCCTATAGCCTATAGCCTATAACCTAAAACCTAAAAAAGCTTACCGCTTGCGGCGTTGGTTAGCCTGCTGGCGCTGGAGGGCTTGCTGCTGTTTCTGGGCTTCCTCCAGGCGCTGCATCCACTTGGATTTCTTCTTGGGCTTGGCAGCGTTGGCGGCCATGGTGGCGCGCACCTTGTCCTCAGTGACAAACAGACGGCAGCTATAGGTCTGCAAGATAGTGATCAACAGGGAGATGAAGTAGTAGTAGCTCAGACCTGACGCATAGTTGTTGAAGAATACAAGGAACATCAACGGCATCAAGTACATCATCCACTTCATGCCCGGCATCGACTGGGACGAGGGCTGCGACTTGGTAGTGATATAGGTGTAAGCGATGTTGGTCACCGTCATCAACAGGCAGAAGAGGCTGATGTGGTTACCGAATGTGTTCGAGATGAACGGGATATGGGTCGCCCACTCCACAATCTTGTCAGGAGCGCTCAGGTCGTTAGCCCACAAAAAGGACTGACCTCTCAACTCGATACTCGACGGGAAGAAGGTGAACATCGCGATGAGGATAGGCATCTGCAACATCATGGGCAGACAGCCACCCATCGGATTGGCCCCCGCCTGACGGTAGAGTTCCATGGTCTTCTGCTGCTTCTTGAGCGCGTCCTCCTGATTGGGATACTTCTCGTTAATCTTGGCGATATCCGGAGCCAGGATGCGCATCTTGGCCTGCGAGATGTAGGTCTTGTAGGTCAGCGGCGCAAGCACGAGCTTGATGAGGATCGTGAGCACCAGGATGATGAGTCCGTAGTTGCTCATGAACTTGCCCAGCCAGTGGAACACGGGGATAATCACGCCGGTGTTGATCCAGCGGAACAACTTCCATCCCAAGGGAATCAGGTGGGTGAGCTTCAAGTCCTCGTTGGGCGAGTACTTGTCATAGGCCGAGAGCATGTAGTAGCGGTTCGGACCCAGATAGAAGTAGAACGACGCCGGCACTGGCTTGTCGCTCGAGTAAGGAATCATCGTGTGGATATTGACATCCTTGAGATAGGTCTCATAATCGGGAGTGTCATTGGAGATGACCTGGCTGGTGAGCTTGGCTGTGCTCATCACGCTGTCAGCAATCAGGACCGTCGAGAAGAACTGGTTCTTGGCGCTGACCCACTTGAGCATGTCCTTGATCTCCTTCTCGTCGTTACCGCTCTCGCTGGTGTACTTCACGTCACCACCCTTGCCGGCAAACTTATAGTAGATGCCGCTATTGCGCTCCTCAAACTGCTTGCCGAACTCGTGACGCGAGATCTTCTGGTGCCAGTCCAGGTCCACCAGGTTGATGTTCAAGGGGATGATGCGGTTCATGTGCTGCTGCACCATCTCCATCTTGACCATGTAGCTGCCAGGGACCAGGGTATATTTCAATCCCCACTGCGCTCCGCCTTCCAGCTCAAGGTTCATCACCACCGTGCTGTCGTTGAGCTTCTTGGGCGTGAAGAAGAAATTCTTGGTCTCGAAGCGCTGGGTGTTGTTGCTCAGGGTGAAGCTGTAGTCGTTGTCCCCCTTGTCAAACAGCACGACTTGGGGCGATTTCCACGTCTTGTAGCCCTTCAACGTCGCACGGGCGATGATGCCGCCCTTGGTGCTGAGCTCCACCTTCAACGAGTCGTTCTCGAGCGTCACGAGTTCCTCGGTACCCGACAGCGAAGCGGCAAACGAGCCGTTCTTGGCATACACGTCGAGGGCTCGCTGCACGGCCTGCACAGCCAGATTGTGGGCGGCTGGATTCTGGCTCGTACGAGCCATCACCTCATCCCACTGCACCGTAGTGTCACCCACGGTGATCGTGCCGTCGATCTGGCCATCCTTCAAGGCCAGGATGACGCCCTCGTTGTTAATCACTGCGCCCTCGGCGGGCAGGTTTTCCAGCACGCTCTGCAAGTGAGAGAGTTCGCTGGTACTGAGGGTGTCAACGGCACCCTGCAAGATGTCGCGCTGCTGCTCGGCCTGCTGGACGGCGGCAATCGAGTCCATCTGTCGTTGACGGGTGGCGAGTTCGGCCTCGCTGGGCTGCTGGAGCCACATGAAGCCGAAGATCACGACTCCCATCAGCAACATTCCAATCAAAGTGTTCTTATCCATTATTATATTAAAGTTGTTAGTTTTCAGTTTTAAGTTTTAAGTATGGTTTGTTTCGCCTGGAATGAGGCACCACACTTAAAAGGGAATTAGCGAGTTAGACAGCGCATTGAGCATCTTATCAATTTCGCCAATCAAATATTTCGCCTTGACGGTCCGCGATTGTTCCAGATAATTAACCCGTTCACATATTTCCAGTTGGGTAGATAATTCACGGAGCGAGCCACGAGCAACTGAGAGAAACCTAATGAACTCCTTCATAGAGTCACGTCCTTGCCCTTCTGCAATATTCGAAGGAATCGAGATGGCCGCACGACGCATCTGGTCTGATAAAACAAATGTCTCTTCATGTGGCAATAATTTGACAATCGAATAAATCTCAACTGTCAAGTCCATTGCTTTCTGCCAGACCTTCAATTCTCTAAAATCGCTTGATTTCATTGTTCTTGTTATGAGTTTTAAGTTGCGTGTCGTAAATCTTTTAGGCGAAAGTAATTGTACTTAAAACTAAAAACTTACAACTTACAACTCCATCATCACGAATCCTTCGTGATGATGGCATCAATGAAGGACATGAACAGGGGGTGCGGGTTGAGCACCGTGCTCGAGTACTCGGGATGGTACTGCGTGCCGATGTACCAGCGGTGACCCGTCAGCTCCACGACCTCGGCCAGGTCGCTCTCGGGATTCACTCCCGCTATCGTCATGCCGGCAGCCTCAAACTGGCTGCGGTACTCGTCATTGAACTCGAAGCGGTGACGGTGACGCTCCTCGATGTCTGTCTTGCCATAGGCCTCAGCAACTTTTGTGCCTGGCTTCACACGGCAGGCATAGGCGCCCAGGCGCATCGTGCCGCCCAGGTTGGTCACCGTCTTCTGGTCCTCCATCAGGTCGATGACGTTGTGGGTCGTGTTGGCATCCATCTCGGTACTGTTGGCGTCGGACATACCCAAGACGTTGCGGGCAAACTCAATCACCATGCACTGCATACCCAGGCAGATGCCAAACGTGGGCACATCGTGCTCACGGCACCACCTGAGGGCGACAAACTTCCCCTCGATACCACGCTGGCCAAATCCCGGCGCCACCACGATGCCGTCGTGGCCCGCCAGCAGTTGCTCGACATTGGCATCGGTGATGTGCTCGCTGTTGATGTAGTCGAGCTTGAGGCGGCGGTCATGGTAGGCACAGGCGTGCAGCAGGCTCTCATCGATGCTCTTGTAGGCGTCCTGCAACGACACATACTTGCCCACCAGGCCGATGCGCACCTCCTCGGTAGCCCCCTTGAGCTTGGCCAGGAAGTCGTTCCACTTCTCCAGGTCGGGCTCGCCCTCGCTGCTCAATCCCGTCTTCTCCAGGATGATATTGTCCAGCCGTTGCTCGTGCATCTTCAGCGGCACCTCATAGATCGTCGGCACGTCAAGCGACTGCACCACAGCGTCCGCGCTCACGTTGCAGAACTGCGCCACCTTCTTCATCATCGAGGCCGGCAAGCGATGCTCGGTGCGCAGGACCAGGACATCGGGCTGGATACCCTCCTGCTGCAACAGTTTGACACTGTGCTGCGTGGGCTTGGTCTTCAGCTCCTTGGCAGCGCTGATGTAGGGCACATAGGTCAAGTGCACACAGATGCAACGGCGCCCCAGTTCCCAACGCAGCTGGCGGATTGCCTCGATAAAGGGCAGCGCCTCGATGTCACCCACCGTGCCGCCAATCTCGGTGATCACAAAGTCATACTTGCCCGTGGTGCCCAGCAGCTTGACGTCGCGCTTGATCTCGTCGGTGATGTGGGGGATGATCTGGACCGTCTTGCCCAGGTAGTCCCCACGCCGCTCCTTGTCGATCACGCTCTGATAGACACGACCAGTCGTCACATTGTTGGCGCGCGTGGTCTTGATGTTGGTGAAACGCTCATAGTGACCCAAGTCCAGGTCCGCCTCGTGACCATCGACGGTGACATAGCACTCGCCGTGCTCATAGGGGTTCAACGTCCCCGGGTCGATGTTGATATACGGGTCGAACTTCTGGCACGTCACGCTATAGCCGCGCGAGAGCAGCAACCGGGCAATGCTCGAGGCGATAATGCCCTTACCGAGCGACGATACCACGCCGCCCGTGACAAAGATGTATCTTGTTTCCACGTCTTTTCTCATAATTAACTTGCAAAGGTACGAAATAGTTTTTAGTTATCAGTTGTCAGTTGTCAGTTTTTCACGCAGTCCCCCCAATAAAACCCACAACCACAAGCACATGACCGCCTCAACAAGTAAGTGGAGCGACCCAGTCACCGGGCCGCTCCACTTATCGGGAAATACAGATGAAAAAATTAGGGGATTTCTATAAATCAGCTTGATGTGGGATTCTGATCTATAGAAGTCCCCCTTAGAATTATCTCAGCACCTTGGCTGTCGAGGAGCTGCCGTCACTGTAGCGGGTCACTACAATGTTGATGCCCTCAAACGGCTGCTCACTCTCCATACCCATAATGTTGTAGTAGCGAACGCTCTCCACAACCCTGCTGGATGCCAACTCGGCAACCGAAGTCACCGTGCCAGTTGACTTGGCACCGGCGTTCAGCGGGTAAACGATATAGGCAGGATTCGTCTCAGTACCCTCATAGTAGGGCGCAACATCGACGCGACGCGGCGCGCCATTGCTGCTACCGCTGTTGTAAGCAGGATTCTTGCGGACAATCGCATTGAAGCCGTAGAGCTTCACCTGGTCGATGCCGTTGCCATCCAGATTAGAGCGGTCAAAGCACTGAGCAACAGTCTTGCTCTTGTCCACGTTGGGATCCTCACACAGCGACATGTCGGCCTTGAAGCTGCCATGGAACTGGTGACCGTTCACCTGGTCACCCACGCGAGCGGGAATGTAGAAGTAGTCACCGTTGCCCGGATAGTAGCACCAGACTACCAGACCCATCTCTTGAGGTTTGCCATCCATCATGAAGAAGTACTGGTTGCCCAGTTCATCGTCGCGGTAGCTCTTAGCGCCATCGGTGTCGTCGATGTTCTCCATCAGGAAGTTGGCAGGAGTATAGATGTTGGGCGTGTATTCCGACGTTGCAAGGTCAGAGGGTAGTTTCGTGAGACTATAGTCGATCGTGGGATTGAGCGCGTCAACATAGGCACCCTCGATTGAGCCACCAGGCAGGATCTTGTTCTCGAACTGGGCCTGCAACTCACTGAGTGTCGATTCATACTCACCGCTGAGCTTGTTGGTCACTTCACTCGGGATCAGGATTTCGATCCAGTTACTCTGGTCGTAGTCGGCCTGCTCTACAGTGTTGGTGAAGTCACCGTTCTGATACCTGATCAGGTAGGTCTCCTGACCGTCGAGGGGCTTACGCTTGGCCTTGTACATCTCGTCGTCCTTGGCAAAGATCGCAAACTTGCCATGGTTGTCGTCCCAAGTCACCTTGACAGCTTGCAGCGGGTTAGAAATGGTGTAGGTACCACCAGTCGTGGTCACCTCAACCAGATCCTCAAGACGGATGCTGTTGTCCTCCCAGGGCGTGAACTCGATGGGCATGATCTCGTAAACATCGCCATAAATCTGGAAGATGCACGTCACATTATAGTAATTAGTCGTGCTTGCATTGGGAATAGTAACCGTGTGCTGGGTACCATCCTTCTCCTTCCAGGTGGGGAACTTGTTGTAACCCACCACCACATTGTCATCGGCAACGATGGTGCCGTTTTCATCAGCTGCAAGTTTGAAGTTGTGATGGCTATCCTCACCCTCGGTGATCCTTACCTTGCTAATGTACAAGTAACGGTCATTATAGGTAGCGGGATTGCTGATCAAAGTGCTAAGCTTCACCTGCTCGGGATCGGCAAGTGCCTTCTCGGTAGGAATCTTGAAATTACTGGTTGACGGATCATTGGACAGACCCTCGTAGAAATTAGCACTACCTTCGCTATCGGTATAGAAGTGCTTCTTCACCTTGAAGCCTTCGGGAATCACGTCGCCGTTATCATAGCGGGGCTTGGACGAACTATCAAATCCAGGCTGGACGAACAACTTCATATAGCCCGAGCGGTCCTTGACCCAGATATAATCCTGAGCGCCATTATTTTGTGAGTAATCAAACAGCACAATAACAGGATTCTTGAATTGTACTTCCTCGTCCTCGTCAAGAGCCAGGAACTCTGCGATATTGTTTACCCAACCTTCAATCGAGTAGGTATAGGTTACCGTAGTCTGGTTGCTGGTCTCACCATCCTTCACAGCCCATGCCACAACGGTAGCAGTGGTCAGGTTCTCGTTGAGCTCAACAGTGAAGGGCGCACTGTAGGTCTGCTGCTCACCACCATTCACCGTGTAGTAAATTGTGGCTCCAGGTGTCGCACAGGTAATGGACACCGTCTGGTCGCCAGGATATCTGCCACCGTCGGGGCTGATATGTGGAGTTGCAACAGCGTTGCCCTGGACATACAGGTATGCAATCTGACCGGTACCACCGGTATAGATGCGGAACTTGTCAGCATTTGACATGCCTGTGTTATAACGCAATGTATAAGTCTGATTCGAGCTATTGGTCCACTGCAGGTAATAGCCAGCTTCACCACCAACGATTGACCAATCATAGCCAGCGGTGGGACCCTCGTCAGTAAGATCCAAACTGGGGGCTGAGCCTGCCTCAAGATAGTAGGTCGTCGTGCCTGAAACGTAGGACAGCGTTGCCGAGGATGCATCACCGCCAAGCGTGAACGCGATAGCGTCGGTGTTGTCAATATCGATCACCGAACCCGGAGTGTCCCATGCAACGGTAGCACCTGTACCACCACCATTAACGCCATTCAGCGCCTGAGGTGCATCGGCATTCTCATAGACGATGATATACTGGTTGCCTTCTACAATCTGGTCAAGACTTGTAACCTTGGTAAACAGCGTGCTGCTTACATCAACACGGGTGTAGGTAGCCTGGGTGGTTGCAACGTCGCCATTGTAGGTCGCGCGGGCATAAACGGTAACGGTACCGCCGATGCTGCTTACTTCAGGTGTCGAGAATGCACCATTATAAGTCTGCCATGTGGATCCGTCAAAGCTATACTCTATAGTTGCGCCATCAACATTTGAGCTGATGGTGACATTATCCATGCAGTTGGCGCTGAAGGTCGTACCATTGGCGGGGTTAATGGTTACGGTCATCGGTACCTTATAGCCAGTCGCGGTGACGTCGGCGGTAGCGGTGCCGTTGGTCAAGGTGACGGTAGCAACGTCGGGAGTAGCAGCGGTAGCCGTGCCGTTGTAGGTCACGGTCAGCGTGCCGTTCTCGAGAGTGGCGTTGAAGTGGCTTGCGCCCTCGCCAGTGATCGCAACGGTAGTATTCTCGGTCGTGTTACGCTCGGTAACCGTTGCGGTAGCACTCTGTGACGTTCCTCCAGCGGGGATTACCAGCTCAAGAGAAGTGGGATTTACCGTGATGCGGGGAATCAGCGAACCATGCCTATACAGAGCGGCATATTGCTGAGCAGAACCCGAAGTTATAGATGAATAAGTGGTATAACGTGGGCTACTTGTATTATAAGCCAGATATCTGCTGCTTGAAACATTCTGGATGACAGCTAAGTTGTCACTGATTGAGATATACCATTGGTATGTATTGACATCCGTCGGCAGAGTCATTGACCTGGCCATGTTATTGCCACTTGTACCAATGTAATATCTATCACCCTTGATATAGTACTTGCCGTCGCCAGCATCCTCAAGGGTCAGGACATTTACCGTATTGCCATCTTCAAGTGTGATGATGTTGCCCTCATGCGAGAAATTATCACTGGTCTGATAATAGTAACCCGTGTTGCCAGAAGAGATGGAAGTACTCATCGCATAGTCATTCTCGCCAACCGTGTAAACCAGAACATAATCGCTGGCACAATCAATGTCATCGTTACTGGTGACAAGGGTATAATCGTCATCGCCGGGGAGCTTGATGGTGATGGTCGAGGTGGCGGATGTGCTCGTCAGGCCGTTGCTCACGGCGATGGCTGTGACGGTCGTCGTGGCATCAACGGTGAACGAACCAGTGTACTGTGTGCTGCTCGTTGTGGGCGTGGTGCCATCGGTGGTGTAATAGATGGTTGCGCCAGGTGTGGAGCAGGTGATGGTAACCTCCTGGGCCTCATGATAGGTGCCCGTGGCGGGAGTTATCACGGGAGATGCCACATCAGGCGTGATTTTGAACTTGTTGTTGACGGGATCAACCACGATCTCATAGGAACCTGAATTCATGTAGATGGTGTTCACATCACCATTCTGATCCAGATCACACCACTGGTCATACAGGTTAGGTGTCATACCCCATTGATCACCACCCAGGGGACCAAAGGCGTTCTCCGCAACGATGGCCTCACTACCCACGGCCTTGGTAAAATAGAGCCATGCGTACTGTACACCATTATACCATCCGTTAGCCTGAGCAGTGACGTGGGCACTGTAGGTGCCATCCTGATTACGGGTCATCGGGACACCATTCACGAAGTCCCAACTCGTGTTATTCACGTCACCCACGATATACATGTTGCCGTCGTAAACGTAGGTCAAGTTGACGGTCTCAGTCAGATTATCGGCAGTGTTGCTAACAGTAACGTTACCAGTTGCACTCAATGCCTGACCGGTGTAGGTCACATTGACCGCAGCAGGATAAGTAGCATCGGTAGCAAGCGATGTCGGGTTGACGCTAAAGCCAGTCGAGGGAGTGACAGTCAACGCCTCGGTCAGGTTAGCAGCGGTCACGTTAAAGCTATTGCCATTGGCGCCAACGGTCAGCGAGTTGGTCGATACCGTCATCGTGGGGGGAGGCGGGGTTTGCTTCTGGGCGGTCACAGTAACCGTCTGGGATAAGTCGCCACTGGTCACGGTTACTGTACCAGTGACGGGAGTTGTGCTGGTGCCATTATAGGTCACGGTAACATCTTGGTTAACCGAGCCATCGGCAACGGGAATTGAAGTGGGCGAAACGCTGAAATCCGCTCCGTTCGCATCCACGCTCACACTGCTTGACGTCAGGTTAGACCCCATCACGGTAAACGTTGCGCTAGCACTGCTCTCATTATAGGGAACCTCAATCGACAACTCGTTGGCGCTAACGCTCAATTCGGGGTCGGTACTGTCTTGAACATAAAGGACAGCACGTTTCATACCGCTGGTGTAGCAAGCAAAACGCAATTGACCACTTGTACTGTTGTATTTCAATTCTCGACTTGTATCAAAAACATTGGTCAATGTAAAACCACTGCTCGCATCACCAGAAGCAGTCCATTTCGATTTATTTGAAATATTTTCTTCTACATTCAAAGAATTACCACTTATCCAACACAAATACCCATCACCGTTATGGAATGACAAATTATCACCATCTTTAGTAAGGGTGAGTTCTTTGATGTCAGCATAGCCAGCAATGTTTACTTTGTTGTTGGTGATTGATGGACCTGTAATAGAAAGACCATATTTTGTGCTGGTTGTGGAGATTGCACCCATAAAAGCGGGAGTATCTTCATAAACAAGAATGTATTTCTTTCCGTCAACAAAGTCATCTGAACTTGTTACTTTTCTGTAGATGTTATCGCCACTCGAACTGATGGAATAAGACTGACTTGTTACAATTGTACTATTATCCATGCCGCTCTTTGCAGCCATCGCTTTAAGAATGCAACTCTCGGTCAGATGTACAGTGCCACCGTTGGCAATTGAACTGGTGCTCCTGTTCACGACAGGATCAGTGTTATCTGTAGTGTAGTAGATGGTTGCTCCCTCAGTTGCACTTGTAATAGTGACATCAAGAGAGCCTGTGGTTGATGAACCACCGTCAGGTGAGAACGTCGGTGCAGCACAGATTAGTGCAGGACTTGTAGATTGTTTAACATACAGATAGGCTGATTTTTGAGTCGATGAATATGTTGTAAATCGTGGATTTGCACTATTATATTGAAGTTTGCGACCAGCATTTTGCGTAAGAACAAGAGTAAAATTATCAGTTACTGTCCATTTTGAATATTCATCAACAGTTGTACGTACCGATATATTTTTATCACCTGTGGAGGCAAGATAGCCAGTTCCTGTGTGAAATGTCCAAGCATTGGAAGATCCACCAAGCGTAAGCTCAAGAACATATGTTCCTTCAATATCAATGGTTTTGTTGTTTAGAGCCATGTTTTGTATAGCAGAACCTACTTTATTGCTGATACTGCCCATACAAGCGGAGCTATTATTATTTTCATAGACAATGATATATGTCTTGCCTACTTCAAGTTGAGAAGTGCTCTCAACTTTAACATAAATGTTTTCAGCCCAGCCGACTCCGAAGGCCAGTAGGGCAGTTAAGAAAAAGGTTAGTAATTTTTTCATCATGAAATGAAGTTGAATGAATGAGTTAATATTATTGAATATGAATTACTTTGCCATAGAAACAAAAAAAACACCACGGCAACGCAATGCCAGTGGCGGAACAAGGGGAGTTAAGTACATAAAAAAAGTGGCGCTCACAGTCCTCAGGCGCTCATGACACCATCTGCCAAGCCGCTGAAAGACGCTGAATTCCATCATTGTAACATTGTTGTTCATAACTTGCACCACAGTACCCCCAGTAAAGGGGAAATCCATAATTTGCCTGCAAAATTACACATAATCGGTGGAATTTGCACAATTTCATTGTACAAATTTTACGATAAAATTTAGTAAGTGCCGTCTCGGGAGGATTTTCAGGGTGGAAATCGGGAGTGCCGCTCGAATTTCAAGAGGCTGTTGCAAAACTCTCACTCATAAAAATAACAACTGAATCTTCTGATTTTGCTGAGGGCATACGCCTTCTTACTTTCAAACAACTTGCACAACATGGAACAACTTAAACAACTTTTATAATGGGCTTCCGCCTTCTTTCTTTATAACAACTGAATCATCTGAATATTCTGATTTGACAGGGATGTGAAAAGAGCGGCTCCCCGGGGGGGAGTCGCTCCTTGGTTTTAGTTAGCTGCCGTTAGGGCAGCGGTGTGAGATTTACTTCATCACCTTAACAGCGCTGGTGGTGCCGTCGGTGTAGGTGGTAACAACGATGGTTACACCGTTAGCCTCGGTCATCTCCTGACCAGCCATGTTGAAGTAGCGTACGCCAGCAACGGCCTTGCCGTTAGCGATCTCGTTAACGCCAGTGTAGTCGTTGTTAACGGTGATAACCTTCGTAGCAACGGGGGTTACCTCGCCATTAACTACAACATATGCAGTTACGGTGTGGGTACCATTGCCCTCAACGGGAACAGCCTCACCAGTGTACTGGATAGCCTCTGAACCATCGATGGTGTAGAATACCTGACCGTCATACGGAGTACTGATAGTGAAGGTTACAACCTCACCCTGAACCTGCTCAAAGACGCCATCGTTATCGGGATCGATCCACTGAGTGAGCTTCTGAGTGTCAACAAGGATCTCGGGAGCAACGAGCTTAGCGGGAACTACGATGTCGTTGAAGGTAACTTCAGTATCGTCGTAATACTGACCGTCGTTGGTTACGATAACGATAACGGGAGTGTAGTCAGCATCCTGACGAGGCAGAACGATCTCACCATTAACGAGCGCAACCTCATCACCATCAACGGTAACCTTGGTTACGTTGCCATTAACGGGAACGTAAACGTTGTTGGCATCACGGTGGGTCTCACCAAGGGTAGCCTCAGCAGAAGGCGTGTTGGGCAGAGCAGCGAGGTCATAGGTCTCGGTGTCCTCGGCTGCGGTGTAGCCCTGAGGAGCGTTCTTAGCGTAAACCTCGATATGCTGAGCAGCGTGGGTCTTGTCCACCTGGTAGGGCAGAGCGCGAACCTGATCAACAACATCGCCGTCCACCTTGATGGTGTACTCGGTGTAGTTCTCGATGTTCACAGCAACACCAGCCTCGTTCGGGGTGAAGGTGATCACGGGAGTAGCAGCAGTGGGAATAACGGGCTCGTCAACGGTGTAGGTGTAAGTAGCGTCGTCGCTTACAGCCTCACCAACATAGTTGCCATCGGGGTTGGGCTCAACCTTGATGGTAGCGGTTACGTTGTAGGTACCGGGAACGTCGGTCTTGGTTACCTGGTAGGTAGCAACACCATTAACGAAGTTCAGAACGACAGCCTCATTACCAACGGTGGTGGTAACAACAGCGTCGGGATCGTTAGCCTCATAAACGAAGGTGAAGAGACCATTCTCGTCAACGGTTACCTCAGCAAGAGCATCGAAGTCGATGGTTACGACGGGAGCAGCGCCAGTGGTAACGACCTTGTTATCGCTAACGGTGCCAGTGTAGTTATCACCCTTAGCGGTAACGGTTACAACAACGTTGTACTCGGTCTCATAGTCGGGCAGAGTGATACCACCATCAACGATGGGATACTCAACGTCATTGGCAGTAACAACGATGGTAGCCTCGGGATCGTTAACGTTGGTAACGGTAACGGGCACGAACAGGCCATCAGCATCACCGATGGTGATG
>CAMVBJ010000039.1 GCA_947165675.1 uncultured Prevotellaceae bacterium | reverse complement strand
AGAAAATCATCATTAGCAACAACATGCCAATGACCGACGGATGGAACTTGAGCAAGTGACGAAGCTCAAAGGCATTGCCATGTTTGTCACGCGAAGAAAGTTGCTCGTTAGGGAGCCACATGATTACCATTACCAAAGCAACCAAGCCTAAGATATAGACCAAGAAGGCATAATTCCACTCGATGGTTGCCAATAAACCAGCCAGCAGAGTCGCTACAACGCCACCTATCTGGTTCATAGCGGCCGATAGACCCATGAGGCGAGCCAGCTCAGTTGGTGGGAAATAATAAGCCAACAAACCTGTTGACAATGGCATTATCAAGCCAACGCTTATACCCAACAAGGCTCGCAAAGCCAACAAGACATCAATGTCGCTCACGAGATAACAGCCAGCACCTGCCACCACATACAGTAACAAGCCGATAATAGCGATGGCACGAGTCTTCAGACACTTGCTAATAGAACGGAAAAACAGGCTGGTGATAATAATGAGTAATGCAGGAATACTCACAATGAGTTGGATGAGCACTGCCGGAGCTTCGGCAAAATGATCCTTGATAATGCCCAGTGCGGGGGCGATAGCGGCACCCGCCATCACGGTGAGCAACGACATGGAGAGGATGGTAGCGGTCACCTGATGGGTAACTTCAACTTTTCTTGTCATAAAAAACGATTGGAGTTGTTCCTTGGGGTGACAGCCCTCGCAGCTCTACCAAGCTGTTTCTAAATGGTTTGAAAATGTGGCTGCAAAAATACAAAAAAATCCTGCAACAGACATCAGTCCATGCAGGATTTTTATGGAATTGTTGTCAATTATCAGAACATCTTGTCGGGATAGACACCCGTTGCATGAAGCTCGGCAAACTTATCGACAACGCCCTGGCGGTCGGCAGCATAGGTCACGCCAAACCACTTGCTCTCGGTGGTGAGCACCTTAACCTGGGCCGTGCCATTATTGACGAGATCATTGACCAGAGTGGGAATAAAGAACTCGGCCTTGGGCTTATCAATATTCTCCTTCAGGAACTCGACAAAGCGCTTCTCACTGTACTCAAAGTAGTCGGGTGTAAATCCCCAGAAGTTCATCGATACAGGTGTTTCAAACGCCAAATGTTGCACCTGGCCGTTCTCATCAGTGAAGGCGATGTTGTGATCGGCGTCATAGCCGATGCTCGTGCGCTCCACAACGCCGGTCAAGAGGCCGTCGCTGGTCTCACACACTCCACGTGCAACGGTGCCGCTCTCGCTCATCGTATTACCCACCTTGAAGCCCACCATGCTATAATGTCCCTTGCTGTCCTCGGGCAGCGACGAGAGCTCGGCAGCCATGACCTCAAAACTGTTGCGGCCATAGTAGTCGTCGGCATTGATGATCGCAAAGGGCTCGTTGATGACGTCTTTGCCCATCAGCAAGGCGTGGTTGGTACCCCACGGCTTCACGCGCTCGGCGGGGCAGGTAAAGCCCTCGGGCAGGTCATTGAGGCCCTGGAACACGAGTTCCACGGGGATATGTCCCTCGTATTTTGAAAGAATCTTCTCGCGGAAATCAGCCTCAAAATCCTTGCGTATCACAAATACGACTTTGCCAAATCCACTGTGAATCGCGTCATAAATCGAATAATCCATGATGGTCTCGCCGTGAGGTCCCAGACCATCCAACTGCTTGAGGCCGCCATAACGACTGCCCATACCAGCAGCGAGTACAAATAATGTTGGTTTCATTTATTTAGTTGTGAATTGAAAGGTATATGTTCAGATACTGTCACCTAATTATTTAACCTTGAAGTCAAAGATGATGACACGGCGGTATTCCTCATCAGGGCGCAACACCTGTGATGGGAAGTTGTCATGATTGGGCGCATCGGGCAAGCCCTGGCACTCAATAGCCACTCCATCGTAGTCATGATAGTGCTTGCCGCTTTTGCTCAGTGGGCAACCCTCAAGCCAGTTGCCGGTATAGACCTGGACAGCTGGTTGATCGGTGCTGACTTCCAACACCCTACCAGAAGGATTGTCACACAACATTGCTGCCAGATGCAGGTCTCCGTCCTCGTGACCGTCAATCACCCAGCAGTTGTCATATCCCTTACCGTAATTCAGCGCGGGGAAATCCTGCTTGATGTCACGACCAACGAGATTTGGATGGGTGAAATCCATAGGTGTACCTTCGACGGGGGCCATCTCGCCAGTTGGAATGAGGGTGTCGTCGGTGGGAAGGTAGCGGGAGCAGTTGAGTTGTAACACTTGATCAAGTGCGGTGCCTTCCTTGTCCTCTCCTGCCATATTAAAATAGGTGTGGTTGGTCAGATTGACCACGGTGGGAGCATCAGTCACTGCGCCAAGCACAATTTTCAGCACATTATCATCACTCCAGGTATATGCCACGCGAGCAGTAAGGTTACCAGGATAGTTCTCATCACCGTCAGGGCTCTCCAGCGAGAACACTACCGTATCGCCGTCCATCTCACAGTCCCAAATTTTGTTAGAGAAGTTTTCGGGACCACCGTGCAGATGATTGGGGCCATTGTTGATGTTCAACTGATAGACCTTGCCGTCGATGTCGAGGTGCCCCTTAGCAATGCGGTTGGCATAACGGCCAGGCACCTTGCCGGCACAGGGGCCATCATAGAAATAGTCCTTCAATTCTTTGTAGCCCAGCACCACGTCGGCCAGGTTGCCTGCGCTGTCAGGGACCTTGATTTCAAGGATACCTGCACCCAGCGAGGACAATTTCACGCTGGCACCGCTGGCATTGATGAGTTCATAGGTGGTAATTTCACCACGATCGGTCTCGTGGGTGTCGATGCGAATGCTCTTCATCTCAATCCTCCACCTTGTGAGCACCGTCGCTGATGATGACATTAATCACCTCGGGCTCGTGTCCATACTTAGCGTTAAACTTTTCCTTGGCAGTGGCGATGAAGTTGTCATAGCGATCCTCCTTGACCAGGTTGATTGTGCAGCCACCGAAGCCACCACCCATGATGCGTGAGCCAGTCACACCACACTCGCGTGCCACATCGTTAAGGTAATCCAGCTCCTCACAGCTCACCTCATAGTCGCGTGACAGGCCATCGTGAGTCTCGAACATGCAACGTCCCACGGTCTCGTAGTCACCACGCTCCAGAGCGTCGCACACGTCAAGCACTCGCTGCTTCTCGCCGATGACATAGCGGGCACGGCGATAGTCCTCGTCACTGATCTTGTCACGAACATCGGCAAGCATGGTGTAAGAAGCGTCACGCAGGGTCTCGACGCCCAGGGTTGCAGCAACGCGCTCACAAGATTCGCGGCGCTTGTTATAGGGCGAATCCACCAGTTCGTGCTTCACCTTGCTATTAAGCAAGACGAGCTTGTAACCCTCGGGATGGAAGGGGAAATACTCATGCTCCAGCGAACGGCAATCAAGACGCATGAGGCAGTCCTTCTTTCCAAATACGCTGGCAAACTGGTCCATAATGCCACAGTTCACGCCACAATAGTTGTGCTCGGTGCTCTGTCCGATTTTAGCCAGTTCAAACTTGTCAATCTTGTTATCATTGAACATGTCGTTGAGTGCGAAAGCAAAGCAGGATTCCAATGCAGCCGATGATGACAGACCAGCACCCAGGGGCACATTGCCAGCAAACACGGTATCAAAGCCCTTGACGATGCCACCACGCTTAATGGTCTCGCGGCAAACGCCGAAGATATAACGGGCCCATTGTTCCTGGGGAGCGTCCTCCTCGTTGAGGCCGAACTCGCAGTAAGCATCCATATCCATACTATAGACGCGTACTTTATCAGTACCATTGATGTTGATAGCAGCCATGATATACTTGTCAATTGCACCGGGGAACACAAATCCGCCATTATAGTCAGTGTGTTCACCAATCAGGTTGATGCGGCCAGCCGAGGCGTAAACCACGCA
The DNA here is from genome assembly GCA_947165675.1 of uncultured Prevotellaceae bacterium. GTDB lineage: Bacteria > Bacteroidota > Bacteroidia > Bacteroidales > Muribaculaceae > Sodaliphilus. The sequence continues at coordinate 22,462 of CAMVBJ010000039.1, read as the reverse complement.
GTCGGTGCCGAAACGTTGCTTGAATTGCGCTTTAATCTGCTCTTTCATATTTGATTAATTATAATGTTAATGATGCTTCGATTAAATGATATTTTATCTCGTTACGACAAGCTTGGAAAGAAATGTCACAAAACAGGACAATTCCACCAGCCAGTCATGATCAAGAATCAAAGTTACTTGTTGAAGTAGCTGCTGTGATCATTAATGATCCGCTGCAGGTTATCAGTATTAACATGCCCCTTGATGACCAGCATGGCATCGGTCATGTCATTGGCATTAGCTATGACAATTTCGTTGACATATTGTCCATCTCGATGCACCAGCACGGTGTGGCCACCAGAAACCTGCTGATTGGTTAAAACCTCTTCATAGAAACGGCTCTTGCAGAGATTGTGAATGCGCTTACGGAATTTCTCGCGGACGTCAACATTACACTTGCTCAAATCAAGCAACTGTACCGAGGATACACCAATGTTAGCATCTGACAACGAGGGCAGGATCACCCGCCCAAGGCTCAGCAGGCTTTTTCCCACGTTAACATACTGTGCATTCCTGGCGTCACGCATATCATTAATGATATCACTGGCATTGTGAGACAGCATACCGCAAGACATCACCAGTAAAGACAACAGAAGGCAAGCTACTGTTCTCTTTATTTTATTCATCGGATTTCGTTTCATAACAATTTACAATTATAGATGACAAAATTATGAATAAATGTGGGATGTTGTCTTTTTTCTTTTCTTAAAAATTCCCAAAATCAACAAAATATCGACTATTTGCCAAAAAATTACTACCTTTGCAGCTTGTAGAAAGAAACAACTACCAAAATCAGATATATTAATTAGATATGGCTAAAATCAATGACTTTAATTTTGCTGGTAAGAAGGCAATCGTGCGCGTTGACTTCAACGTGCCACTGAACGAGAAAGGAGAAATCACCGATGATACTCGCATCCGCGGTGCGGTTCCAACTTTAAAGAAGATCCTGGCTGACGGTGGATCTCTTATCATCATGTCCCACATGGGCAAGCCCAAGGGCAAGATCAATCACAAGCTCTCATTGAGCCAGATCACAAGTGCCGTTGCTGCAGCTCTGGGACATCCCGTCATGTTTGCTCAAGACAGTGCTGACGCTAAAGGTCAAGCCGATGCTCTCAAGCCAGGTGACGTGCTGATGCTCGAGAACTTGCGTTTCCACCCCGAGGAGGAAGGCAAGCCCGTGGGCATCGAGAAGGAAGATCCCAACTATGACGCTGCCAAGAAGGAGATGAAAGCCCGCCAGACCGAGTTTGCCAAGACGCTGGCCAGCTATGCCGACGTGTATGTGAACGATGCCTTTGGTACCGCTCATCGTCGTCACGCATCGACTGCTGTGATTGCCGACTTCTTTGACAATGACCACAAGATGCTGGGATACCTGATGGAAAAGGAAGTAACCGCTATCGACAATGTGATGAAGAATGCCCAGCATCCCTTTACCGCCATCATCGGCGGTAGCAAGGTTTCGTCCAAGCTGTCGGTCATCAAGAATCTGCTCGACAAGGTGGATAACCTCATCATCGGCGGTGGTATGGGCTTTACCTTTATCAAGGCTCAAGGTGGCCACATCGGCGAATCACTGCACGAGGACGACCTCATGCCCGAGGCTCTTGCTGTGATGGCCGCTGCTAAGGAGAAGGGCGTGAAACTGAGCCTGTCGGTACAGACCGTTGCTGCCGACAAGTTTGACAACGAGGCCAACCGCAAGCCCGTTGACATCTTCAACATCCCTGACGGATGGGAAGGCATGGACGCTGGTGAGGAGTCGCTCAAGAACTGGAAAGAGATCATCCTTAACTCCAAGACCATCCTGTGGAACGGTCCTGTTGGCGTGTTTGAGTTTGAGAACTTTGCTCACGGCACTGGAGAGATTGCCAAGTATGTGGCCGAGGCTACCAAGAACGGTGCCTACTCACTCGTGGGCGGTGGTGACTCGGTTGCTGCTGTTAACAAGTTTGGTCTGGCCGACGAGGTATCCTACGTCTCGACCGGTGGCGGCGCCATGCTCGAAGCCATCGAGGGCAAGACCCTGCCTGGCGTGGCAGCCATCCTGGGCGAGTAACCGCCAACGACAAGTCCTCTTTAACCCATGACGGGCAACTCCACCAACGAGTTGCCTGTTTTTTTATTCTTTTATAGACATCTACATCGTTTTTTTCTAAAAAAAGCAGTACCTTTGGGGCAATGAAACCAAAAACAAATCAGTTTTCCTAAAATACTATCTAACAAGAGAACAATGGAACCTTTATTTGAGAAACTCAAGAGCAATGCGATTGCCAAGAGGCAGCGCATCATCCTTCCCGAGAGTACTGAACCCCGCACGCTGACGGCTGCAGACCGCATTATCGCTGACGGCATTGCCGACATCATCCTCATCGGCGACAAGGCCGAGATCCTTGCCAAAGCCGCTGAACTGGGACTGAATAACATCGACAAGGCAACGGTGGTGAACCCCAACGATGCCGAAGCCGTCGAGAAATATGCCCAGCTGTTCTATGAGCTGCGCAAGTCCAAGGGCGTGACCATTGAGGATGCCCGCAAGAAGGTGCTCGACCCGCTCTACCTGGGTTGCCTGATCATCAAGAATGGCGATGCCGACGGCCAGGTTGCCGGTGCAATGAACACCACGGGTAATGTGCTACGTGCCGCATTCCAGGTCTTGAAGACGGCTCCTGGCATCAGTACCGTGAGTGGCGCATTCCTGATGCTGTTACCCGAGGGCTCGCCCTACGGTCACAACGGCGTAATGGTATTTGCCGACTGTGCCGTTGTCCCCGATCCCGATGCCGAGCAGCTCGCACAGATTGCCGTGAGTGCTGACCGAACAGCCCGCGCTCTTGCCGAAATCGACGATCCCAAGATTGCTATGCTGAGCTTCTCAACCAAGGGCAGTGCCAAGCATGAGCGCGTAGATAAGGTTGTCGAGGCTACCCGTCTCGCCCTGGAGATGAATCCCAACCTGAAGATTGACGGTGAACTGCAGGCCGATGCAGCCATCGTGCCCAGTGTGGGCGCCAGCAAGGCTCCAGGCAGCACGATCGCCGGTCATGCCAATGTGCTCGTGTTCCCTGACCTGGGCGTGGGCAACATTGCATACAAGTTGGTTCAGCGCATCGCTGGCGCCAAGGCCGTAGGTCCCGTCCTGCAAGGTCTTGCTGCTCCCGTCAATGACCTGTCGCGTGGCTGCAATGAGGACGACATCTATCGCACCGTCATTCTCACCTGCAACCAGGCAATCAATAAATAGTTAACAGCTAACAGTTAACAGTTAAGAATGAAGAGTGATCACTAAAAACTAACAACTATACAATAATGAATATCTTAGTTTTGAATTGTGGCAGCAGCTCTGCCAAGTATAAACTCATCGAGATCAAGGAGAATAAAACTCTCGCCGAAGGTGGTGTAGAAAAAATCGGTTTGCCCGACGGATTCATTAAGTTGAAATTTGACGATGGCAGCAAGAAGAACATCGACCTGGGCCTCACCGACCACAAGGGTGCCATCAAGGCCATCCTCGACGCCCTGGTACATCCCGAATATGGCTGCATCAAGGATCTGAAGGAAATCGACGCCGTGGGTCACCGCGTGGTGCATGGTGGCGAGAAGTTTAGCCGCAGCGTCCTCATTACCGACGAGGTAAAGGACATGATCCGCGAGTGCTACGGCATCGCTCCGCTGCACAATCCCGTTAACATGGCAGGTATCGAGGCTATCGAGGCTGTATTGCCTGGCGTTCCTCAGGTGGGCGTGTTTGACACCGCTTTCCACCAGACGATGCCCAAGTCGGCCTTCATGTATCCCCTGCCCATGGAGTATTATACCGAGGATCACGTGCGCCGCTATGGCTTCCACGGCACGAGCCATCGTTTCGTGACCCAGCGCGTGTGTGAAATGCTGGGCACTACACCCGAGGGCAAGCGCATCATCTGCTGCCACATCGGTAACGGTGCCAGCATCAGCGCTGTCAAGGACGGCAAGAGCATCGACACCACGATGGGCCTCACGCCCACCGAGGGTCTGATGATGGGAACCCGATCGGGTGACGTTGATCCAGGCGCCCTGCTCTTCCTCATGGAGAAGTACAACCTGAGTCCCAAGGATATGCTCAACATCATCAACAAGAAGAGTGGTGTGCTGGGTATCACGGGCCTGAGCAGCGACATGCGCGATGTTGTGGATGCTGCCGAGAAGGACAACAACGAGCGCGCCAAGTTGGCTCTCGACATGTATGAACTGCGCATCCTCAAGTACATCGGTGCATACGCAGCCGAGCTGGGTGGCGTTGACATCATCGCCTTTACCGGCGGCGTGGGCGAGAACCAGTACCAAACCCGCAAGCGCGTTTGCCGCCAGTTAGCCTACCTGGGCGTCAAGATTGACGAGGAACTGAACGACACCCTGTGGCGTGGCAAGGAAGGCGAAATCAGTCTGCCCGACAGTAAGGTCAAGGTCGTTGTCGTCCTCACCGACGAGGAATACATGATCGCCCGCGACACCGAAGCCATCGTTGAGGGCCGCGAGCCTTAATGGATCAAACCACGAATTAAACTAATTGTTTATTGAATATAGAGACGCAAAATTTTGCGTCTCTACTTTTTTTATGTAATTTTGCACGTTAAAACTATTGATAAGACTATGTTAAAGGATAAGATAGAGGCGCTTAAGGCGCAAATTGCAGAACTCAAGGCTGATAACGAAGAGGCCCTTGAGGCATTGCGTATCAAATATCTGAGCAAGAAAGGTGAAGTGACGGCATTGTTCAACGAGTTCCGCGAGGTGGCTCCCGAGGAGAAGCGCGAACTGGGTCAACGACTCAATGAGCTGAAGAACCTGGCTACCGAGAAGATCAACGCCCTGCGCGAGGCCACTAAGCAGAAGGCCAAGGAGCAGAACAAGATTGACATCACTCGTCCCGCCTTCCCCGCAGAGTTAGGCACCCGTCACCCCATCTCGGTGGTGCGCAAACAGATCATCGACATTTTTTCCCGCCTGGGCTTTACCATCGCCGATGGTCCCGAGGTCGAGGACGACTGGCACGTTTTCAGTGCGCTGAACTTTGCCGCTGACCATCCCGCCCGTGACATGCAGGACACCTTCTTCATCGAGAAGAACGAGCAAGACGTGACTCGCAACATCGTACTCAGGAGCCACACCAGCTCGGTTCAGGTGCGCACGATGGAACGCCAGCAGCCTCCCATCCGCATCATCTGCCCCGGTCGAGTTTATCGCAATGAGGCTATCACCGCCCGCGCCCACTGCTTCTTCCACCAGATCGAGGGTCTGTATATCGATAAGAACGTGACCTTTGCCGACTTGAAACAAGTCCTGCTGCATTTCGCCCAGGAACTCTTCGGCACCGACACGCAGATCCGCCTGCGTCCCAGCTACTTCCCGTTCACCGAACCCAGTGCCGAGATGGATGTCTCATGCATGCTGTGTGGTGGCGAGGGCTGCGGTTTCTGCAAGCACACGGGTTGGGTCGAGATTCTGGGTTGCGGTATGGTGGATCCTGCCGTGCTTGAGGCCAGCGGCATTGACAGCAAGGTCTATAGCGGCTATGCCTTCGGCCTGGGTGTGGAACGCATTACCAACTTGAAATATATGGTCAAGGACCTGCGCATGTTCAGCGAGAATGACGTGCGCTTCCTCGACGAATTCAAGAGCGCTCATTGATTTTTAATGGATTTGGAATTATAATAATGAGGTATCAGGTACAAATCACACATCCTGATTCCTCATTTTTCATTTATTCTACAATATGACGATCAAGGAGAGATATCACGGAATACTCGAGTATTTCCAGCAGGAACAACCTAATCCCGAGACCGAGTTGCAACATCGTGACCCGTTTGAGTTGCTGGTGGCCGTAATGCTTAGTGCCCAATGTACAGACAAGCGCATCAACATGGTAACGCCCGCCCTATTTGAGGCCTACCCCAATGCACAAGCCATGGCTGCGGCAAGTGTCGAAGACATCCTGGGGTATGTCAAGAGCGTCTCCTACCCTAACAGCAAGGCCGCTCACTTGCAAGCAATGGCCCGAAAGCTGGTTGATGAGTTCAACGGCCAGGTGCCCGACAACATGAAGGAGCTAACATCGTTACCAGGCGTGGGACGCAAAACCGCTAATGTGGTCATGGGAGCAGCCTTTGGCAAAGCAACCATTCCGGTTGATACTCATGTCTATCGGGTATCACACCGTCTGGGACTATCACAGGGCAAGACTCCCAACGATGTGGAGCGAGACCTCATGCGCCACATCCCCGAGAATCTGCGTTTCAAGGCCCACCACTGGATCTTGCTGCACGGGCGATACGTCTGCAAAGCCCTGCGGCCCGAGTGCTTGAACTGTGGCATCCAACAGTATTGTAAGCAGTACGGACATTAAGTTATAGGAGATGAAAGGTAAAAGTGTCCCTTTTGGAGAGCAAAGTGTGCTTTTCTTCACAAAACAAGATTTTTTTCGTCAGGCCATTAAACCTCGCGGATTTCTTTTCGTCAAAAAGGCGTTTTTGCTCAACCAGGGCAATAACACCATTTACAATTTACAAGTAGAAGATAACAAAAACGTTTTATTAAAAACAGAGAAAGATTATGAAGAAAATGTTTGCTTTGATTGCAGCTGCAATCGTGTGCGTGAGTGCCAGCGCTCAAGTTCAATTTGGTGCTAAGGTGGGTTTTGACATGACCAACTTCTGGGGAAAGAATGTCGAGCACGGCATGAAGCCAAGCTATCAGGCAGGTCTCGTGATGGAATACAAGTTCAATCCCAATTTCGCCATCGCTCCCGAAGTTGTGTTTGCATCTCAAGGCGGTAAATTCAAGGCCGTTGAGTTGAGCTTATTCGACCTTGACATTTCCAAGACCGTCACTTATAACACCAATTACATCAATGTACCCGTCATGCTCAAGTATTACGTTTCACCCGCATTCAGCATTGATTTCGGTCCCCAAGTGGGTTTCAATGTGTACAGCAAGGTATCTATAAAGGGCGAAGACAAGCCTCTTGATATCAAGGATGGAACTAATACCGTTGACTTCGGTCTGGGCCTGGGTGGAACCTACAATCTCACCGAGAACGCATTCGTTCAGGCTCGTTACACAATGGGTATGACTAAAGTATTTGAGGGTGACTATAGCAAGGAGAAGAACGGCAACATCCAGGTTGCATTCGGTATGAAGTTCTGATAGCCTATATTTTTCCCATAGGAGTTATTTAGTGAAGTGGCTGCCCTCGACGTGAGAGCAGCCACATATTATTCTTTCTAACAGGAGGAAGAATATCAATACTCTGTTTTGTCTTCCTTGGCCTCCCATCTATTGAAAGCCTCGATAGCATCAGTTCCATCCATGTGGATGCAAGGGATGGCTCGTTCCAGATGGGGCTTATCGATTTCTCGATAGATAAAAGCGTCGCCGAAGTTGATGCGGTCGGCATCGGCGGCTGTATTACCATAGTAAATGCGACTTACTCCAGCCCAGTAGAGAGCACTCAGACACATAGGACACGGCTCACAGCTGGTGTACACCACACAGCCTTCCAACTTGAAGTTATTGATTCCAGAGCAGGCTTGACGGATAGCATTCACCTCGGCATGAGCAGTCGGATCATTATCAATTGTAACCGAATTGGTGCCGGTTGCAATAACTTCACCATTTTTTACTATCACTGCCCCGAATGGCCCGCCACCGCGATCAACATTTTCAGTCGCCAAATCACAGGCCATCTTCATGAAGTGCCTATCTTGATCAGTGAATCTAATGGATTCCATTGTATTTATCTTAAAAATCTAAATTTATATATAAAAATATAAAAGTATCTTAAAATATTTGCACAATTACTAAAAAGCATTGTACTTTTGTACGTGTGTTTTTCATGGTATTAGATTTAAGGTTTGTGGAGGCTGTCGTGAGACATCTTCCACTTTTTTATTTTTTGCGGTTATGAGGAGCAAACTTGCAACGATAGTTACAAGAAATTTTCCCCTTGATCATATTGTTCAGCTTAGTACGGATGAGCTGCTTGCGTATCGGTGAAATGCGGTCGATAAACAGCGTCTTGTCCAGGTGGTCACACTCATGTTGTATCACGCGAGCGAGATACCCCTCGATGTCTTGCTCGTGCTGATCGAAGTTCTCGTCCTGCCATCTGATGTGGATTTTCTCGTGGCGATGCACATTCTCATGAATGCCAGGCACGCTCAGGCACCCTTCCTCACGAGAAATTAACGGGGCTGTCTCATCAACAGTGATTTCTGGATTGATGAGCACCATGCGCACATCCTTGAGTTCGGGGAAATCCTCGGCCAAGACATCCACGTCAATAAAGACAATGCGGGCATTCACGCCCACCTGGGGGGCTGCGATGCCGATGCCCTGGGTGTGATACATGGTTTCCTTCATGTTCTCAATCAGGTCATGGAGATTGGGATAATCGGGGGTAACGGTCGCATTGTCGGCGCGCAATGCGGGATGTCCATAAATATATATCGGAAGTACCATATTATTTATTACAATTAGTCTTATTGATTATATCTACTCTGCAGATAATCGTTGAGGATAATGGTGGCTGCAATGGCATCAACGCGAGCCTTGTCACGGCGATCGCTCTTCTTCATGCCGCCGTCAATCATCGCTTGATGAGCGATAGTGCTGGTGAAGCGCTCGTCATACATCACGATGGGCATATCAGGCAACACCTTACGCAACTGGTTGACAAACGGCTCGATGTACTTCATGCTCTCACTGGGCTCTCCATTGAGCTGGGTGGGAAGTCCGATAACGATGCGCTCCACGGGCTCACGGGCAATGTAGTCCTTGATAAACGTCATCAGCGTGTGAGTGGGCACTGTTGCCAGGTTGCCAGCGATGATCTTCAACGTATCGGTGACAGCCACGCCACTGCGTTTGCGACCGTAATCAATGCCCAAGATGCGTCCCATAGATACACTCAACTGATTTAATCTTTAACTTTTTTTCTCACATGCGTGTTCCATCACATCAGCCTTGCTGCATGTTGAGCAGGAACTCCTCGTTGTCACGCGTGCGCTCCATACGCTCCTTGACAAACTCCATCGCCTCGACCGACGTGCGGTCACTCAAGAAGCGCCTGATGATCCACATCTTGTTCAAGGTGTCCTGTGGCAACAACAAGTCGTCGCGACGGGTGCTCGATGCCATGACATCCACAGCGGGGAAGATGCGCTTGTTCGATAGTTTGCGGTCAAGCTGCAGCTCCATGTTACCAGTTCCCTTGAATTCCTCAAAGATCACCTCATCCATCTTGGAGCCTGTCTCGGTCAACGCGGTGGCGATGATAGTCAAGCTGCCACCACCCTCGATATTGCGTGCGGCACCGAAGAAGCGTTTCGGGCGCTGCAATGCGTTGGCATCCACACCGCCTGTCAGGATCTTGCCTGATGCAGGTGCGATAGTATTGTAGGCACGAGCCAAGCGGGTAATCGAGTCGAGAAGGATGACCACATCATGACCACACTCGACAAGACGCTTAGCTTTACTTAGCACCAGATCGGCAATCTTGACATGACGGTCGGCGGGCTCGTCAAAGGTTGATGCAATCACCTCGGCATTGACGCTGCGAGCCATGTCGGTAACTTCCTCGGGACGCTCATCAATGAGCAGGATGATCATGTAGGTCTCAGGGTGATTCTCCGAGATAGCATTGGCGATTTCCTTCAACAACATCGTTTTACCCGTCTTGGGTTGGGCGACGATGAGGCCACGCTGCCCCTTGCCGATGGGCGAGAACATGTCAACAACACGCTGCGAAACTGTCGGGTGACGCTTGCTCACCAGATCAAATTTCTCATCAGGGAACAGAGGTACCAGGTGTTCAAAGGGTACACGGTCGCGCACATAAGCTGGCGTGCGGCCATTAATCAAGCGGATCTCACTCAATGGGAAGTATTTCTCTCCCTCCATGGGCGGACGTATGGTGCCCTCAATCACATCACCAGTCTTGAGACCATAGGCCTTGATCTGAGACTGCTGCACGTAGATATCGTCGGGGGAAGTCAAGTAGTTGTAGTCGCTTGAGCGCAGGAATCCGTACCCCTCGGGAGCGATGTCAAGTACACCCTGGGCCTCGAGTATGCCGTCGAAGTTATAGGGTTGGTCCAGATAGGGGTTAACTTCGGCAATCTGCTGCTGTTGTTGCTGCTTCATCTTGCGCTTCTTGTTCTTGCTTTCCTTCACCACCTTGGGTTCCTGGATTACGATGGGCGCTGCAGCAGCCTCCTCGGCAGCACGTTTGCGTTCTTCCTCGGCACGGCGTTGAGCCTCCTCACGTTCCTCTTGGGTGCGGGGTTTAAAGGTGAAACTGCTGCCTGTATTGAAAAACGAATTCAGCGAGACATCCTCGCGGGCTTCAGCGGGTTGCTGTGGCTGCTGCACAGGCTGTGGCTGTGGGGCCTCAACGTGAACTTCGGTTTCTGCTACAGGTTCTGCAATGGGTTCAGTTTCGCCTTCTGGAACTGTACCTGCAGGCTCGGTTTCCATATTCTCAAATGGCAATACCGGCTCGTCTGCCACTTGGGCTTGCTTGGGCTTGCGACCACGACGGCGAGAGGGTTGATCCTTCGTGTCTTCCAGCTGCACGGATTGTTCTTCAGCCACAGGGATTGATAGTGTTTGATCCTGCATCGCCTTCAGGGCAGCCTCGCGGGCGGCTTTCTCAGCCGCCGAGGGGCGACCGCGTTTGCGCTTAGGCAATTCCACCGCAGGAGCCTGTTGCTCGCTTTCCGAGGGTTGTTCTGGAGTTTGAGGCTCATTCTTCACGGGCTCAATCGTAATCTTATTGTCTTTCTTATTCTTGTTTTTAGACGCAACTGCATCATCCTTGGTCACCTCGGTTCCATTGGCCTTGGCAGCCGGTTGGCGAATGCGTTCACGGCGACGTTTGCCAGGTTCGGGGGTACTGGCTGCTTCGTTGACCGCCTGCACATCCAGAATTTGATAAAGTAGGTCAGCAGTATCGACGGCATCAGTTTTCTCAATGTCCATCGAATTGGCTAACTCGCGCAGCTGCGCTTCGCTCATCGCTTCTAATTCTTCAATTTTGTACATATTAAAATAATGTAATTCGGGAACAAGTGTGCCAGCAATTCAACTTAGCTGTTATTTTCACACCTTTCTGCACACTCTCGTGCGTCGCATCCCTTGATTTGATTTATCAATGTAATTGAGTTTCAATCCTACTTTTCACTGGTTTGTTTTACTCTGACATCATTGAGAAATAACAAAGCAACATCTCACATGTGTCCAATAAAAAAATTCAGGAAATTTGGGGATAGTAGAATTGTTGATTTTCAAGCGCAAAATGGGCACTCAGTGACTCATTTGCACTGCAAAATTAGACATTTTTTTCAACTTGACCAAAAAAAGACGTAATTTTGCAGCCTAAAAAAGCAAAATCATGGAAATAGACAGCCAGAAAATTGTCCAGCATGTCAATCTACCTGTCATGAAGCTGGTGGGAGAGGTTGCTGATGAGTTGAACCGTGAATGCTATGTTGTCGGGGGATATGTCAGGGATATTTTCCTTGACCGACCCAGCAACGACATGGACTTTGTCACCGTCGGCAGTGGCATCGCCGTGGCCAAGGCCGTAGCCCATCGCCTGGGCAAGCGGGCTCATCTGGCAGTTTTCAAGACCTACGGCACGGCCCAGGTCAAGACGCGCCAGTGGGAACTCGAGTTCGTTGGTGCACGCCGTGAGTCCTACCACCATGAGAGCCGCAACCCCATCGTGGAGGACGGCTCCCTCGCCGATGATCAGCGTCGCCGCGACTTCACCATCAATGCCATGGCCATCTGCCTGAACAAGAATCGCTATGGAGAGCTGCTCGACCCGTTCGACGGCATCGGCGACATGGAGCGACGCATCATCCGCACACCCCTCGATCCGGACATCACCTTCAGCGACGACCCGTTGAGGATGATGCGCGCCGTGAGGTTTGCCACACAGCTCGGGTTTGACATCTACCCCGATACCTTCGAGGCCATCGCCCGCAATGCCGAGCGCATCAAGATCATCACTCGCGAGCGCATTGCCGAGGAACTCATGAAGATCATGCGCAGTTCCCAGCCATCACGCGGCTGGCGATTGCTCGACCAGTGCGGGCTGCTGCCGCTCATCTTCCCCGAGCTGGCTGCCCTCAAGGGCATCGAGACTGTCAACGGTCGCGGGCACAAGGACAACTTCATGCACACCATGCAGGTGCTTGACAATGTGGCCAGTGCCAGCGATGACGTCTGGCTGCGATGGGCGGCATTGCTCCATGACGTGGGCAAGGCTCGCACCAAGCGCTGGGATCCGCAGCTGGGCTGGACCTTCCACAACCACAACTTCATCGGTGAGAAGATGGTTCCCAAGATTTTTGCCAAGATGCGTCTGCCACTCAACGAGCACATGAAGTATGTCAAGAAGCTGGTCGGCCTACACATGCGCCCCATCGCACTGGTCGAGGACGAGGTGACTGACAGCGCCGTGCGCCGCCTGCTGTTCGACGCGGGCGATGACATCGACGACCTGATGACCCTGTGCAAGGCCGACATCACCAGCAAGAACCAGAACAAGGTGCAGCGATTCCGCGAGAACTTTGATCTGGTGAAGCAGAAGCTCGTCGATATTGAGGAGAAAGACCGTGTGCGCAACTTCCAGCCGCCCGTCGATGGTGAGGAAATCATATCCACCTTCGGTCTCGCCCCCTCTCGCCCCGTGGGACTCATCAAGGATGCCATCAAGGATGCCATCCTCGACGGCTTGATCACCAATGACTATGCCTCGGCCTACCGGCTCATGCTTGACAAGGCTGCCGAACTGGGCATCACCCATGTCCACGAGGGGCAACTATGTCACACCACCATGCAGTCGCCCGTCGGCATCCTGCAAATTGCTGCCAGTCCCAAGGGCATAGCCCTCATCGGCTGGGAGGAGGCCGAAGTAGAAAGAATCGCCAAGAAACTGAATTTGCAGCCCGTTGAGGCCACAACTCCCCTACTCTGCCAGTGCATCCAGCAACTCACCGAGTACTTTGACGGCCAACGTCGCGACTTCTCCCTGCCCCTGCATGTCGTGGGCACTGAGTACCAGATGCGAGCCTGGGCCGAATTGCAGCAGATACCCTACGGCCAGACCATCTCCTATGGTCAGCAGGCCACCCGCATGGGCAACCCCAAGGGATCCCGCGCAGTCGCTCAGGCCAACCACAACAACCCCGTGGCCATCGTCATCCCCTGCCACCGCGTCATCAACCAGGACGGCACCCCCGGCGGCTACGCCCCCGGCCCCGACAAGAAACAATACCTCCTAAAGTTAGAACATCATTCAACAGATTAAGAAATCGAGGGTGCCCAATGAGCATCCTCGATTTCTTAATAAAATAGTATCATGCATTACATTCTTATTTGGGAAAGAACAGACTCAACGGCATCAAGTTTGTAGGTCCATACACTCACTTTCTCAGATATGCCAATCCATTCCGTCCATTTGGAAGGAGGGACAGTAGTTTAGTCCTTGTCGTAGTAGTGGTAGTGCTTGTTGCGGTAATCAGAGTTGCCGGCATTGCGCTGCATGTCGTAGTAGAGGTTGTTGCAGTAATAAAGCCAGGTCTCGCTGCACTCGACATAGAAGTCGCGCTCACTCACCTTGCCTGCCTTGCGGTACTTTTCCCACAAGGGGTAGTATCGCTGCATGATGGCTTCACGAAAGTCAGTTTGAAGGTTGTTGAATCGGGAACGGTTGATCTCATTATAGGACGAGTCGCGATAGGCAGCCAGCATTCGGTTGTAAATGGGCTGAGCAATGCTCTGCAATTCCTTGCGCAATGCCAGAATGTCCTTATTGGCACTCTTGCCTACAGACGAGGGTATAGCAGGCGTAGTCGTTGTTTTAGCAGGCTTAGGCTTCTCGGTTACCGCGGGCTTGGGTGTCGTTGATGGAATGTGCACTTCGGCTTTGGGTGCTGAAGGAGTGGGAACAACTTGAGGTCGCGACTGGGGCACGGTCACCAAGTCGGGGCGGACCTCGGCAGTATGAGGTTGTTCACTCTCTTGTTTCACCGATGGCTGTTGTCCACCTGCCTGCTCTACCACGTGCGCATTGGGATAATCGGGAGCAGCGGATTGCTGCAAAGCATCAGGCAGACGCTCGGTCATCGGTTGCCCCTCTTGTATCACTTGAGGAGCCGACTCGGTAGGCACAGCGTCTGTATCAGTCGATTGCTCAATCGTTATAGCATGTTCATCACCTCCAGAGATAAAGGGCACTGGCCGTTGATACAGATAAATGGCGATGCCAACAATTAACGGAATCAACAACAAGAGCCAAAGCCAGCGGCGAGACACACGGCGATGGTCGAGTTGATGAATGATGCCACTGGTCGAGTGGTAACGCTTGTCCTTGTCAGAGTGAGTGCAGCGGTCGATGATATCATGATAGAATGGCGCGCACGGCAAGGTCTGGAGGATGCGCCCAATGGCATAGATGTCGGTGCGGACATCAACGTCGTTAGAACCGTCGAGCTGCTCGGGAGCCGCAAAGCTGTCGGTTCGCCCCATCGTGTCGGTATAAGTATCGGTATAGCAGTAGCCCAGGTCGATGAGTTTGACATCATAGCCAATGCGGGTGATCAGGATATTATCGGGCTTGAGGTCAAGATGGATAACCTGATGGGAATGCAAATACCCGACGACATCCGCCAACTGGCGCAAGAAGCGGTCGGCATTCTTGCGGTTCTTGAAGTAATCGGGGTTACTTGCAGTGAACTCACTTAATGTCTCGCCATCGACATAGTCCATGAGGATGCCATCATCGCTCTTGCTGATGTAACGCACCAAGTGAGGGTGCTCCAGACGGTAACCAGTCTCAAATTCCTTGTTGAGGGCTGCCACATGGCGCGGGTCGGTCTGCAATTCGGGCTTGAGGCGCTTGAGAAAATGCAATTTGCCGTAGAGCTTGACACGGTAACACTGGCATGTAGATCCACCCAAGGGCAGCAATTCGGCATCAGGAAAAGCCTCTTGCCTGGGGCCAGTGAAGGCTGAAGTATCCATCATGACTTGAGCAGGCTATAGGTGATGCCATAGGGATTGCCAGCAGTGAAAGTGCCAAGGGATTGTCCGCTTCGGACCACCTCACTCACCAGTAATGGATACTGGTGGATAATGTGTGTCAAGGTTAACTCATCGCCAGCTTGCAGCTTGCTGTTGATGCTCTCGATGACGGTGAAATGATAGTCACCCTGATACTCGATAGTAACCACACGGTTGGGGTGATAACTGATGCGAATGCGCTTGCCCACCTCAAGGTCACGAACCATGACCTCCCGACGCTTGCCTGGGACAAAAGCCGAACTCATCAATGAATCCTCACGTCCCATCATCACCTCCCAAGTGCTACAGCCCAGATAGCGGGCAATGATGTCGAGGGTAGTTTTACGCGGCTGGCGCTCGTCGTCGATAAAGCCCAACAGGCGCTTGATGGTGTTGACACCGATATGCTCACCCGTCACCGTCTCAATATCGAGGGCTATAAACTCACAATCGGCCGAACGAGTTACCGCACGGCCGCTATGCTTCTCTATTAATTTGAAGATGTGTTCAGGGAGTACCATGATCTCACGACTTGCCTGGGGTGCCCTTGGGATCGACACGGAAGGTGACGAAACGGTTGTAGATGTAGTTGGCCAACGTGTAAGCTACCATGGCAAGAATCATGACAATGTTCTGACCTGCCTTCTGCATCGGGAAGAAGGGGATGATGTCGTCGGGCAGGTTCTTCCAGCCCAGGCCTTCGAGCAGGATCCAGCTCACGCACAGCTGCAATGCCAAGCAGATCAAGAAACCGCAGACAAACAACAGCAGTTCACGCCTGACGTTATCCTTACTCTTGAATACCCAATTGCGGTTCCACACAAAACTGTTGATCACGCCCAGGATATAGCCTATCACGTTGGAAATACCGTAAGGCAGTCCCAACTTGGTGTTCAGCAGATAGAAAGCCACAAGTGTGATAAGCGTGTTGGATACACCTATCACTGCATATTTGAGCAATTGTATGCCCGTCTGGCGGGCTTCGGCTTTATCTATCTTCATGATAACAGTTTTTAACGCGACAAAATTAGGTAATTTTAACGAATTGACAAAATAATTTTCTATTTTCAGTTTCAGTTGAAACAACTAAAAGCGCACAACAGAAAAAAGTCCCACATCGACAATTCCCCGCAACGTGTCACAATCGCGCATGACTTGCCACACAACCACCGAGCGCGCATCCTCGGGACTGACACCTTGAAGGATCGTGCAGCTATCCTGATACAGGGTCCCGAATCCCCCACCCGACCAGTTGCCGTATTCGTCGGCCAGGGTGAAATGAACAGGCAAGCGGTTGATTGTCGAGTCGGCTGCAATCACATCGACCACCAGCGACAGATTACTGTAGGCATAACTGCTCTCGTGTCGCACGGCAAGCGTGAGGTCATAGGTCGCCGTCGAATCGTCATACTCGGGAGTGAACGTCAACGGCAATGTCTGTTGCCATCCCGCAGCAGGCAAGTGGACATAACGAGCGTGAGACAAGACAGGCTTGCGCTGACAACCGACCATCATGATTGCAACGGCGGCAATGAACACCGTCATTGCCACCGTTAACAGTTGACGCTTCCTTTTAGTGAAGCCGTCAGCTCTTTTCGCCAATATTTTGCTGGTTGTTGGCATTACCGTTTTCAGGGACATTGCCATCCTTGGATGAACGGGGACGGAAGGTCTTGACAGGTCGGGGCTGACGATCTTGCCGCTGCGGTTTCTCGCCACGAGGCTGTCCACCACCCTCGGCAGGTTGTCGCTTAGACTTGGGCGGACGTGGCTTGCGGTCAGGCCTTGCAGGTTTCTCCTTGTCGCCTCCCCCCTCAACAGGCTGGGTTTTCTCGCCCTTGCCAGACTGAACGCCCGTACCCGTTTTTTTCTTCTTTTTCTTCTTCTTTTTATCAAATCGGCTGATACTCTCCTGCGCCAACAGGTCACCGAATGGCGACGCACTCTTTGAGCCATCATCGTCGGCCTTAAGGCTTTCGGGCTTGACACCATTCTTATTCAGTGCAATAATCTCAAACGCCTCGGCTGCCGTCAGCGTGACGGGATTCGACAGGGCATTGCGCTCGGTAGAATAAATAATCTCACGCTTCAAGGCATCGGCCTTGAAATAGTAATAGGTAGCGTCCTTAGTCTCGAGATGCACATCCTTGGGCGGGAGTTGTCGTATCGCCTCAACATAAGTATTGACTTCAAAATTAATACAGCACTTGAGCTTGGCACACTGGCCTGCAAGATTCTGAGGGTTAAGCGAGATGTCCTGGAAGCGGGCAGCACTCGTCGCAACCGACACGAAGCTCGACATCCATGTGGCACAGCACAACGGGCGGCCACAGGGGCCTATACCACCAATGCGGCCAGCCTCTTGACGGGCACCAATCTGCTTCATCTCGACGCGGATCTTGAACACGTCGGCCAGCACCTTAATGAGCTGGCGGAAGTCCACTCGCTCATCGGCAATGTAGTAGAAAATCGCCTTGTTGCCGTCACCCTGGTACTCGACATCACCAATTTTCATCTTTAGCCCCAGATCCACCGCTATCTTGCGGGAACGGATCATCGTGTCCTCCTCACGAGCCTTAGCCTGCTCGTAGCGTTCCATGTCGGCAGGCTTGGCCTTACGGAACACACGCAGGATCTCTGCATCCTTGCGCAGGTTAACACGCTTCATCTGGTTCTTCACCAGCCGACCCGTTAGCCCCACACGGCCTATGTCATGACCTGGATTGGCCTCAACAGCCACCCAATCCCCCCGCTTCAGGGGGATGTTAGTGCTGTTGCGGTAGAATCCGCGGCGAGTGTTCTTGAAGAGCACCTCAACAATGTCAAAATTGTTGTCAGGAATATCATCAAGCCAGTTGGTGCTCACCAGGTTGCATCTACCCACGCCATTATTGCAGCAACCTCCGTTGCAGTTCACGCAGGTCTCGTTGTCTTCGGGCAGATTCACTTGCTTGTTCTTATACTCGTCCATTGTGGTACGCACCCCATTTATTTAGCGTAGCTCACGGCACGCGTCTCGCGAATGACAGTGATGCGCACCTGTCCGGGATAAGTCATCTCGTCCTGAATCTTCTGAGCAATCTCGTTGGACAGTTTCTCGGTCTCCTCGTCACTAATCTTGTCAGCGCCGACGATGACACGCAGCTCTCGACCAGCCTGGATAGCATAGGTCTTGACAACGCCAGGATAGGACAATGCCAAGTGTTCCAGGTCGTTAAGGCGCTTGATATAGGCCTCGACAATCTCGCGACGGGCACCAGGACGGGCACCACTGATGGCATCACACACCTGCACGATGGGGGCATAAAGGCTCGTGGCCTCTTCCTCGTCGTGGTGAGCACCAATGGCGTTACAGATGTCGGCCTTCTCCTTATACTTCTCGGCCAGCTTCATACCTAACTGTGCGTGCGGCAATTCGGGCTCGTCATCGGGCACCTTGCCGATATCATGCAACAAACCTGCACGACGTGCCTTCTTGGGGTTCAAACCCAGCTCACTGGCCATGATGGCACACAGGTTAGCAGTCTCACGCGAGTGTTGCAGCAGGTTCTGGCCATAACTTGAACGGTATTTCATCTTACCAATCAGGCGGATCAGCTCGGGATGCAGGCCATGGATACCCATATCGATGGCTGTGCGCTTGCCCGTCTCGATAACCTCTTCCTCGACTTGACGACGAACCTTGGCCACCACCTCCTCGATACGTGCGGGATGGATTCGGCCGTCACTTACCAACTGATGCAATGCAAGGCGAGCAATCTCGCGACGAACGGGGTCAAAGCCCGACAGCACGATAGCCTCGGGGGTGTCATCCACGACGATCTCAACGCCGGTAGCAGCCTCCAGAGCACGGATGTTGCGGCCCTCGCGACCGATGATGCGCCCCTTGATCTCGTCATTATCGATATGGAACACCGTCACTGCATTCTCGACAGCAGTCTCGGTTGCAACACGCTGTATCGTCTCGATGATGATGCGCTTGGCCTCCTTGTTGGCGGTCATCTTGGCGTCATCCATGATGTCATTGATATAACTGGCAGCACTGGTCTTGGCTTCGTCCTTGAGCGATTCGATCAGCTTCTCCTTGGCTTCCTCTGCCGACAAGCCACTCACATGCTCCAGAGTGTCACGCACACTCTTTTCCAGCTTGTCAACCTCCTTTTTGCGATCGTCAATCAAGGCCATCTGGTTGTCCACATTCAACTTGAGAGCCTCAACACTGGCCTTGAGGTTTTCTACCTCATTGCTGCGGCGCTTGAGTTCGCCCTGCTGCTGGTTCAGTGCAATTTCACGCTGCTTCAGCTTGGCCTCGTTGGTTTGAACCTTGGTCAAGCGAGCATTGGCCTCTTTCTCGGCTTCGCTCTTAATGGTCATTCCAGCCTCTTTGCCTTTCATCACCTCTTTATTCTTGAGCACCTCGGCTTCAAGACGGGCTTTCTCAATGATCTCGTTAGCTTGTGACTTGGCATTCTTGCGAGACAAGTACAACGCCACTCCACAGCCAATCGCCATCGCCAGGATGGCTACAATTACAGTAATTATTATATTCATTTTTAAATAAAAATATTAAACAAATTGCGCCACCATAGCCACGCCCACCGCATTGGTAATCAATGCAGTAGAGACAATAGCTCACAGTGGTGCAGGAACCTACTCTCAATAAAATATATCACTTTTCACCCAGCAGGGTGTCAAGTTGTTGATCCAAATCAGTCAGGAACTCATTGACCTGGCGGTTTTCGCCATAAGCCTCAAGGTAGAGGCGGGCAAACTGGAAAGCAACCCTTGCCAACACATCATTGGATGTATCGTTAAAACGCATGGTCCACTTGTTCCACAGCGTGTTCACCAGTTCCTCGGCTTTACGGTAGGTCTCCTCCTCACCAGGATTGATGCTCAGGGCGCTGGGATTAGCGTCAGCAAGTTGAATCCATATTTTCACTTTATTATTGTCGGCCATAACGTCGATACTCGTGTCAAGCGTTCAATTGTTTGATGCACCGGTCAATGTCCCGCACCATTTTGGCAACCTGCTTCTTTAAACCCGCAACAGCCTGCGGATTATCAGGGACGGTGTGTGCAACTCGCAGGAACTCATTGTCCATGCGCAATTGAGACAATTCCTTCTCAAGCTGGGCAATCTCCAGCTCCTGGTTCTCAATCTTGCGCGCCATCTCCTTATTATCTCTCAACAGAGTAAGATAACGCTTGCGCAACATTTCCACCTTGCGCATTGTCCGTTGCAGTTTATCTTTCATCTCCATCGAGGGCATAGTTACCAATTTTTTCTGCAAAAGTACAATATTTTTTCAATAAATCATATCTCATCACAAAAATATTTCGTCAAATCATGGCAATTTGCGCTTGACATGCCCTCATCGGCATCATTAACAGCGTGTTTTAATTGCATTTTGAAAAAAGTGAGATTTTTTTCGACAAAAAAATTTGTCAGTTTCAAAAATGGTATTACCTTTGCAACCGCAATTCGGGGCATTAGCTCATCTGGTAGAGCGCAACACTGGCAGTGTTGAGGTAAGCGGTTCGAGTCCGCTATGCTCCACAACCGATTTTATAAGTGGCTGAATTTCAGCCACTTATTATTATTTCTACTCGATGCTCCCCCCCAATGTACCCCCATTTTCCGTTTTCGGCGCTACGATTTCATCTGAAGTCCTCACGGAAATCCACACCAAGAACTGATGCTATTTCCTTATTTTGGTCTGATAATGAACCGCCTAACACTAAAACAGTCGATACATCGAAGGATTCACATCCAATAGTTCTCACAGCCTCCATCACAGCTTTATATTTTATACATTGGAAGATTCCTCTCATCATGTCCTGGTCCGGCGATGATACTGGTTTTACTTCAATAGCAACACGGTAATCATATTGTCCTCATCGCGATAAATGAGATTTCTTAATGTACAGGGGTCCTCGTTCATCACAGCCGGGTTGATGCGACCATTGGACAAGTACAAGAGAAATCGTTCTGCTTTGTAATCATCCCACGTCACAAACTTGCGGAGGACCTCCTCGCTTGAATTTGAAAAACCAATACTCACCACATTTCGTCAATTCTTATACGTTAACGTGAGTTCGACGAAAATAATCATTAGATAGTCAATTGTTTATCAACTTCACGGTCAAATTGCAGCATGGGTTTCTTCGGGAAAAAACTGTAAGCGGCGATGCCGGCCATGAGGTTGTTGACGAAGTTGTGTAGCGACCTGTGCCTGGAGTGTTCAATCTGAGCCATGTTCTTCAACTCGTCATTGACTGACTCAATGATGGCGCGCTTGCGCAGCAGCACCTTGTCGGCGACACTCATCAGCGAGTTCTTCATCTTGTTTTTCAACTTGGTTATCAACTGAATGCCATTGACAAAGAGTTTGCAGAACAGGTCTTTACTGATGTATCCCCGGTCGGCGATGATCTTTCCGTAGAGTTCCTCTGTAAAACGTTCCACCTTGAGCGGGTCCCGGTCATCCACGTTGCCAGGCGTGAACATGAAATTGACGATCTCGCCCATTTCGTTGCAGATGATGTGCAGTTTGAAGCCGAAGAACCATCCCATCGAGCATTTCCCTCTCTGGGCGATGCCCTTGAAGGTCTTGTGCTGGAGGATCCGCTGGTTCCTGCAAACCCTCAACGGGGTGCTGTCAATGAAACTGATGCCGGTGCACTTGCCCATCAGAATGGTCTTGACAAATACGGCCAACTTGATGACCGCGCGTTTCTGGAGTTCAACGAAACGGTTGTAAGACACGACTTTAGGAAAGAGATGCCGCATGTGCTTGCACACATGATCGAGATAGAAATGCTTCAGACATCTATAGCCAGAGCCGTGGAACAACACAAGAATCGTCATCACCTCGGCATCAGACATGGTGCCATCCCGGTGATACTTGCGCTTCTTTGTTGATTCACGGGAATCGATGGAATTTTTCTGGATGATATCGTCAAAATTCTTGCAAAAATCATCACACATTGAGAATATTTCTATAATTTTGTCATCAGGAAACATAGCGGTTGTTTTTATTGGTTTTTTTTAGCACTACAAAATTACTAAAAATTCCGCTATGTTCCTAATTTTCAATTAATTAAATTTCGTCGAGCTCACGTTATATTATAGTAGAATGAGAAAAACGCACACTTTTTGACTATCCCCCGATCTTGTTCACGTGTTCAAATGTTCAAGCTGTTCATGTTCAATCTTCGCCATGTAAAGCGACGGTGCAAGTCCCCTTAAGTTATGATTGCCGCAGCTACCGTCCGCATCACAAACAATGGTGCTGGCGGTTTT
>CAMVBJ010000038.1 GCA_947165675.1 uncultured Prevotellaceae bacterium | reverse complement strand
GTTACCGTTGATTAAGTAAACTCCTTGATTGATTAATTCTACCATGATAAAATTTTAATGTTAATTGATATATAGAGTTATTAATTCAATATCGAGTGAATAAATAATGTGAGCGCAACCATGTCGGCACTGCCTCCGGGAGAGATGTTGCGGGTGATGTAGTCGCGGTTCATCGCTTCCATGCCAGTCGTGCTATAGTGGTCGAGTAGTGTGCGTGCCTCTTGTTTGACCTGTTGAGCCTGATCGTAACCCACGCGGTGGATGACATTGGTGTCATCAAGCTGGCTCATGATGAGCAGCAGCAGGCGGTGACATGCTGTCGATGCATCATCGGCGAGATAGTTACGATAGGCAGGGAGCCATTCGCTGAAGAGTTGGCTATAACCACCCTTGGCCAGGTCGAGGGCTCCAGCCACATGGTGGGCATTCACGGCATTGTTACCGTGGGTGCCCGCCGTGGGGGTGAATTGTCCGGCGACCTGGATGATGAGTTCTCTCAACTGCTTGCTGCCCACGATGCCATCGCGTGCCATGCACCAGGATGCCGCCATTGTGGTCAGTCCCATGGCAAACAACGCTCCGCGGTGGGTGTTTACACCACATGTTGCGTTCAGCATGGCTTTTTCGGCCTCAATGCCGATGTTGCGAATGACTTGAGCATCAGGCAACTCATATTTCTCTCCACAGATGGATCCGTTCAGCGCCAATTGGACAAAGAATGGATGTAATGCGTCGATACTCTTGTTCATCAGCACCAGGTTCATGTCCTTGTGTGCCCCGTTGTCGTTGCGGTCCACAAGACCGGGTTTCGGCGTCGTGTTGAGCTCGTCACGCAGGGCATCGCTGGCCATGTGGGCGATGAGGTAGGGCTCGGTGGTTTGTGGCACCAGTGTCGCTGCGCGTGTCAATGATTTCTCATTCAATGCTTGGCGCATCAGCGAGGCGCTAACTGGTTTTGCATTGAGCACCAGTCGCTCAATGGTTTCAACTTTGATGCCATGCTGGGGCAATATCTCCTGCATGAGTTCGTTGTAACGGGCCGTTAATGCGTCAATCGGCTCGCTGCCCACATAGCGTGTGGTCACTCCCAGCGCTGGTGCGATGTGGCGTGCAAATAAGTCGAGATCAAGTGTGATGTGGGTGTCGGTGGCATCGGTTACCTGCTTCAAGAAGTAGGTGGGGAAGGTCAATTCGCTGATGGCGTAATCACTTCCCTCAACCACGATGACGTTGTCCAGATCCTTGCAGCCTGCCTGAATCATGGCCAGACGCTCCTTGTAGCTGAATACCGAGCGGTCTTCACGCACGGCGATGACATACAGTGTTGATGCCTCTTGAGCAGCCTTGTGGATCAGATAACGGTGGCCGATGGTGAACGGGTTGGCGTTCATCACGATTGCAGCGGCACCGTCGGGGCGTTCGCCACGCATGTGATGCAGGTAATTGGTATAGGCGCTGATGCCTTTCACGCCGTTCTCCATCAGGATGGCGCAAGGGGATTGAGCCAGCACCTTGAACCCCAAGCTCGTAAACACGTGACTGTTCTCGGGTTTGGTATAGACCTTGATCGTCTGGTGACCCTGTTGGGTAGCCATACCGATGAGGTGGCTAATGAGCTTGTTGCTCATGCCCGTGTCGCGGGCAGCCTCGCTCACGGCTATGCACTTGATCACATTGCCCTGCAAGCCCCCGCCGGCGATGATGTTGCCGTCGTCGTTGGTGACAACAGCGTAGTAGTCCACGTCTTCAAGACGCAAACCATTGTCAGCAAGGAAACGCTCCACTCGAGTCCTGTTGGACTTGAGCGAGAGTGGCATGTCGCAGAGCTCAAAGTTGTTATCGTACATAGTCGTTGACCAGTTTCTCGATGTGTGCCATCAACTCCTCTTGAGTGTGGCTGTGGTTGCGCATGCACCAGCGTGATTCGTGGTCACACAATAGGCAACGGCGAGGCTCTCCGCCCACTTCCTGGCGACTGATGGGCAGGCCATCGGCACCCATGACATCAATGTCGAACAGCCGCCCTAACGGGTGGCTGTCTTCGATGTCACATGTCACACGTTTGGCCTCAAGCACCGGCAAGTCGGTAATGAGGTAAGCCTCATAACCAGTAACCAAGTCTCTTGCGCGGGTTGCTATCACATGTTCGCCCAGTCGGTCGAGCAGTGTAGTGAGTGCTGCTTGTGCGGTCACCACCGAATAGAGATTACGCTTGACGCTTCCTGGCATCACCACCGTCAGGCACACGAGAGTGCCATCGGGGTGTTGCTGGAGCAACTGCTGTTGCAGCTGGTGACGGTTGTCACGGCTTTGCAGTAGGGCGTCGAGCGTAATCTCCATCGCTGATGCTTATAGTTTTATTGGTTCGGGTTAAGTGGCTTAGCCCACGATGTTCTTAATAACATCTTGAACCGAACCGTCGCGGTTCATGACAACACCGACAACCTTGTCGCCGAAGGGCAGGGGAGCGGGATCGCCGATGATTGAGCGGGCCTTGGCGGCCAGGTCGTGGATATCCACGATATTCAGGCCAGCGGCTTCCAGACGCTCCTTGATCTCGGGACGGTTGGGGTTAACGGCGATACCGTATTCGGTAACGACAACGTCAACGTTGCTGCCCGGGGTGATCAGGGTGGTTACCTCGTCAACGACGCAGGGGATGCGGCCACGCAGCAGCGGGCAAACGATGACGGACAGGGCGCTATCCTGTGCTGTGTCGGGGTGACCGCCGATGGCGCCACGGATGATACCGTCGCTACCAACGAGCACGTTCACGTTGAAGTTGACGTCAACCTCGAGAGCCGACAGGATGACAACATCCAGGAAGTGGGTTGCGGAACCCGGCTCCAGCATGGCGGCATACTCATTGGCCGACACACACTTGTGCATCGGGTCGTTCATCAATGACTCGGCAGCTACCTTGTCAAACGACTGAACATCGATCAGACGGTCGATAAGACCCTCCTGATGCAGCTTGACCATGTGACTGGTGATACCACCCAGGGCGAAGCTGGCCTTGATGCCCTTGTCGATCATACCTTGACGCAGATACTTGGTCACGGCGAGCGAAGCACCGCCTGAACCAGTCTGCAGTGAGAAGCCGTTCTCAAAGTAGCCACTGTTCATGACCACCTTGGCAGCCTGCTTGGCCAGGAGGATGTCGCGGGGATTCTTGGTGTCGCGGATGGCACCAGAGGAAATCTTGCTCGAGTCACCCACCGAGTCAACGACGACAACAAACTCGACGTCGGCCTCGCTGATGCAGCTGTGCTGGTTGGGATAGTCCACGAGGTCATCGGTGAGGATGACGGTGTGGTCGGCATACTTGGCATCGGGCAGGGCATAACCCAGAGAACCGCAGATGCTCTTAGCATTCTCGCTGGTCGAGTAACCTGCAGCATTACCCAGGGGGTCGCAGGACGAGGCGCCCAGGAAGGCGACGTCGATGTGCAACTCACCACTCTTGATGGCATAACCGCGTGAACCGTGTGAACGGAAGATGACGGGCTTCTCCATCAGACCGTGTGATACCTCGGTAGCGAGGGCACCACGCAGACCGCTGGTGTGCAACTGGGTAATCACGCCGTTCTTGATGTGCTCAATCAGGGGTTCGTGTACATCAATAAGGCTCGAAGATGCCAGGGTCAGGTTCTTGAACCCCATCTCGGCAAGCTTGGCAACTACCATGTTGATCACCTTGTCACCGCCACGGAAGTGGTGGTGGAACGAGATGGTCATGCCGTCCTTCAGACCGCTCTTCTTGATGGCTTCCTCGAGGGTTACCACCTTGTTGTTTTTACGCTGCAACTCGAAGCGGGGCGTCGGGTCTTTCTTCACCACGGAGTCGTTATAGACTTCCTTATTCATCTGCTTTGCAACCTCTGCAATCTGGGCTGCTCTATCTTTGATACTGTTCATGCTAAGTCCTCCTTTGTCATGATGCCCGACGCGATGGCCAGGTCGATGGTACGTTGTGCTCTGATAACCACGGGGCGGTCAACCATTTTGCCGTTAACGGCGATAACGCCGCTACCGCGCTTCTCAGCTTCCTTGATGGCAGCGAGGATGGTCTTGGCCTTCTCGATTTCCTTCTCCTTGGGAGCGAAGATCTCATTGACAACCTCGATTTGACGAGGATTGATGATAGACTTTCCGTCAAAGCCCATAGCCTTAATCATCTCAACCTCGCGACGGAAGGTGTCCATGTCGTTGAGGTTGCTGAACACGGTGTCCAGAGCGTCGATGCCGGCAGCGCGTGCAGCCGTCACGATGCACTGACGAGCCATTTGCAGCTCCATGCCGAAGAAGGGCGAGTCACCCGTCGTGCGCTGAGCCTTCAGGTTAGCGCAGTAGTCCTCGGCGCCCAGGGCGATACCCATCATGCGCTTGCTGGCGGTAGCAATGGCATAGGCATTGAGTGCGCCCAGCGTGCTCTCGATGGCGGCCATGATCTGGGTGCGTCCCACGCATCCCAGTTCGGTCTCGACCTTGATGATTTCTTGCTCAAGCTCAACTACCTCCTCGGCGGTCTCGGTCTTGGGCATGCGGATGACGTGAACGCCAGCCTTTACTACAGCCTCAACATCCTTCTTGCCATAGGGGGTGCTCAGGGGATTAATGCGTACCACCATCTCGGTGTTACCGTAGTCGATGGTCTTGAGTGCGTTGTGAACCAGCAGACGCGCTGCGTCCTTCTCGGCCATGGTGACAGAGTCCTCAAGGTCGAGCATAATTGAATCGGGACCGTAGATGTGAGCGTCGGCCATCATTCCTGGATTGTTACCAGGGACAAACATCATTGTTCTTCTGAGTCGTTGCATAACAATTGTCTTGTTTTTAGATGGTTTTAATGGTTAATTAGTCGGCCCACACGTCTTTGCCAGTGGCGCGAACAGCGGCTGCCGTCACGCGGGCGCGGATGGTGCAGTCCAGGGCTCCCTTGTCCGTGGCTTTCACCTCAGCTTGGTCAATGCCCAGGCCCTGCAGGGTCTCGGTGATAACTTTCTTGATTTGGTCGCCAAACTGGTAGGCCACCGTGCTGTCAAGATCAATGTGCAGTCCAGCGTTGTCGTTGGGCGCAATCTGGATGAAAATGTCGCCGGATTCAAGTGTTCCGGCCATTGCCGTTTTGATCTCCATTTGTTAGATTAAAAAACGTTTTTAAAAATATTAATAAAAGTTCGTTAATGTAGTCAATTAGATGGCGCTTCAAGAAGCAGCTCCGCTTCTTAAAAAGCGCTCAAAATTAGGTATTATTTTATTATTGGCAAAATATTTTAGGTATGATTTTTTGACACCCCTCAAGCAGACCGAAGTTGCTAATTTTTAGACCGTTTGAAAACCTTAGTTTTCATATTGGAAAAGTGAAAAAAGGCGCAAAATGCGCCTTTTTATCTTTCACTTTGTCAGTTTTGCCTGTTTTTGTTTGATTCTGCGCTCGATGTGCCTATTCCACATTCCTGTCATGTGCCTGCTGATGGGGGTAACATAATGGGCGTGGGTAATCCAGGCTACCAAAATCAGAATCGTATTCTGTACCAGGAAATGTAGGAGTGGTATCTGGACTATGCCCATGATGTCAAGTAATGGCTTGAAGAGGAAATAGACAACAATCTGTAGAATGTAGATCTCAAAGCCTATCTTGGATAAAGCGCGAAGCGGATTTATACACAACCACTTGGATAGCTGCCCCATTTTCCCGCTCGTCAGCACAAAGGGCACGAATAATGATATGACAGCGGGAGCAAGGATGCAAAATGCCCTGTAGCAGTGCTCATACAGGTAGTGCTTGTCTATCCAGTAGAATAGGGCAAATAGCAGGACGCCCATAATCTCGATACACGTTGATCGACTGGGGGTTAGCTGGGTGCTTAGCCTCTTCCATCCCTTGGTCTGAGTGATGTTGTAAATGATGATGCCGGCACCGTAATCCAGTAACCTGATGGGTGGAAACTGGTAGAGGTGGTAATAGCTCAGCAACAGGCTGTCGGAGTCGGGGTCGGCAGTGTAGCCCCCGATAAATTCCAGGGATAACAGGATCGCCAACGCTATGGCTTGTCTCATGACGCTCAAGCGCCTGAGCAGTCTCACGACAACTGGGGCCATCAAGTATAGAAAAAAGAGGTCACATATAAACCAGGCCACCGCATTATAGCCGAAGTAATAGTCTGCGTTAGGAATCCAGGTGGATAGCAGGGTCAAGTGGGCTATCATCACCTTGAGCGTGAGGGTATATGAACCATGCCAGATGACGTTAGAGATATAGTAAATGGCAAAAGATAGAAGATAGAGCGGGTAAAGCTTGGCCAGTTTGTTCCACATGAAGCGTGCGTGTTCCTTCAAGCCATAGCTATTGTCAAACCGATGGAACATGGCAGTGAAGTAACCACTATAGACAAAGCAGAAGCTCACGCACAGGCTGTTTGTCATGCCTCCGTTACTGATCCACAGATGCCCCATCACCACAGCGATGATGGCAATCAGCTGCAAGCTGGCAAGGGATTGAAAGTGGTTACGTTTTTCTTCCATTGATTGATATATCGTGATTGTTCGATGCAAATTTAGGCATTTTTTCTTGACCGCGGGCTATGGTGGGTGGGATTGTGGATGCCGCAGGTCTATTTTGTGTTGCCGTAGGGTGTTGTGGCTTCGGCGGCGGTTGCCGTTTCCTCATCCTCCAGTCCCATTGAATAGGACTGAGGTTGCAACCTGGATCCATTTTGTGCTAAAATGATGCGACTGAGGATGATATCGAGTTCGCGCAAGGTCTGAACACGGTTTTTAGCACTCAGTTGACATTCCCAGATGACAATTACGTGCCAACCTGCAGCTCGTAGCAGCGCCTGGTTGTGGGCGTCGCGTTCACGGTTGCGGGTAATCTTGTCTTGCCAGAATTGAGCATTTGTAGATGGGCGGCGCTTGTTGCAGTCGTGGCCGTGCCAGAAACAACCATTGACCATGATCACCGTTCGCCACTTTCTCATCACGATGTCTGGCCGTCCAGGCAAGGACTTGACATACAGCCTGTAGCGGAATCCCTGGTGCCATAACCACCGGCGCACCACCAGCTCGGGCTTGGTGTCGCGTCCCTTGATGTGGCTCATGCAACGGTGCCGCTGTTCGGGTGTCATCTTGTCTGCCATCGTTGTGCAAAATTACCATATTTCAACAACAACACAAGAGAAGTGATCCGATTTTTTTTGTGAAAATGACGTCGGCGTGAGGTGGGTTGAAGAAAAAGTAGTATCTTTACACCAACAAATCTTGAAATGGCATGAAATTTAGTGAAGTTTTAGGCAATGAGCAGGCAATATCGCAGATCAGGCGGATGATTGATGCCGACCGGTTGCCCCATGCACTGCTTCTCTATGGTGAACCGGGTGTGCCCAAGTTGGGACTTGCGCTGGCTGCTGCCCAATACCTGCATTGCAAGAACCATGTTGATGGTGACTCGTGTGGGGTGTGCCCCATGTGCCGGCAACACCAGTCGTTCAACCAGGTGGATACACACTACTCTTATCCCTATACCGACCGCAAGGGCAGTAATTGTGATGCCAATGATTATATCGATGAGTGGCATGAGTTTATCACCAGTTATCCTGTCGAGGACTACCAGGCCTGGCTCGGCTTGTTGAAGAACGAGAATAAACAACCACAGATATTTGTGCGTGAGGCCGATAGCATTATCCGAAAGATGACATTAAGCGCCTATACGGCCAAGTATAAGGTCTTGATCATGTGGTTACCCGAGAAGTTGAAGGAAGAAGCGGCCAACAAGCTGCTGAAACTCATCGAGGAGCCTTATGATGACTGCAAGTTTATTCTTGTGAGCGACAACGAGAAGGGCATCTTGGGAACTATACTTTCACGTTGCCAACGCATCGAGTTGCGCAAGCCCTCCACCCCGATGGTTGCACAATACCTGAGTGATCGATATGGCATGGATATGCAGGACGCACTCGCGCTGGCCGCCCCGGCCGATGGCAACATCATCATGGCCGAACATCTGGTTCAGACGGGGAGCGAGTTCCACGAGTTTCGCGAGCGATTCATCGAATTGATGCGTCTGTCTTATCAGCACGACCTGGCTAAGCTCAAGACGTGGAGCGAAGCCGTTGCCGACATGAAACGTGAGAAGGCGCGCCGTTTCCTGGATTATGCCGTCAGGCAGGTGCGTGAAAATTTTATTTATAACCTTCACAATCCAGTCCTCAACTATCTCACGCGCGAGGAGGAGGCATTCTCTACCCGTTTCTCGCCCTTTATCAACGAGCGCAATGTGGAGGGCATCATTGCCGAGTTGGAGCGAGCTAACTGTGACATTGCCGGTAACGCTAATGCCAAGTTGGTTCTTTTTGACCTCACCATCCGTTTGTCCATTTGGATTAGAAAATAATAGGAAATAGTAGATGAAATCATGAACATTCCCTTTCTTCATCAAGTGGCCCGCCATTACCTCGACGTGCCCAATCTTGAGGACTACTGCTTTGTGTTCCCCAATCGCCGTAGCGGCCAGTTCTTTGTCCATTACTTGACCCAAGACCTGATTGACAACGACCACAAGTCCTCAAGTATCAAGCCTCACCTGTTGCCACGTGTGACCTCAATCAATGACCTTGTGTCCGAACTTACCAACACTGTCACTGCGACCGACATTGAAATGATGTTTGCTCTGTATGATGCCTATTGTCAGGCGTTTGGTGACAATGCTCAGAAATTTGACAAGTTCATTTATTGGGCCCAGCTCATTATCGGTGACTTTAATGACCTCGACAAGTCGCTTAACGACGCCGACGCAATCTTCAAGCATCTGGACGAGATGCGCAGTCTGAGCAGCAACTATCTTACCGAAGAGGTGCTGGAGCAGGTAAAGGCCATCTTCGGTGATTCCCTTTACGCCTCGTTCTTTAATACCGATGCTGATGCCGACTTGTGGCGCAATCATGGCAGCGAGGAGGCAGATACCAGTAAGAGTAAGGATGATAAGGTAAAGCAAGAATTTGTGACCCTGTGGAATGCCTTGTCAGTCATCTATGATAATTACCATAAGGTGTTGGAATCCAATGGTGTGGTCTCTTCTGGCCGACAGTTGAGGATGGCTGCCGAGGCTTCGAGTCTCAATCACAGTTATAGCCGACTGATATTTGTGGGATTTGGTGTTCTCTCGGCTGCCGAGGTCAAGTTGTTTGACCATTTCAAGTCGGCACAGGTTGCTGATTTCTGGTGGGACAATGTGGGTATAGGCCGCTTGCTGGCAACGACTCATCAAGACCCTGCCGTTATGCTCATCGATGGATACTGCAAGCACTTCGGTGCAATGCCGCTTGAACCTGTCGATAACAAGAGTCAGACCGTGCGCGCGGTCGCTGTGCCCTCGACAGTGGGACAAGCAAAACAGGCCTTTGATGAGGTGGCATTGATGAAGGGCCAGAGCACAACGCCGGTGGGAATAGAAACAGCGATTGTCTTGCCCGATGAGAGCCTGTTGGTTCCCTTATTACACTCGGTGCATGGCGTTGATGTATTGAACGTGACATTGGGTTATCCCCTGCGCAGTTCAGGCATCGTGTCACTCATGCACATTGTCGCGAGGATGCACAACCAGGCCAGTAAGGAACGTGGTCGCTGGACTTATTATCGTGAGGATGTGTACGATATCTTGTCTCATCCGTTAATCAAGACCTTCTTCACCAACGAGGCTTTGACACTGGTGTCTCAATTGTCCAATACCAACCGCTTTCGAGTACCAGCCAACGAGTTTAACGGTCAAGCATTCAGTGACTTGTTCGTTCCAGCTATGGATAGCGAACAGGGCGATGAACAGCAGCAGACGGGTTATTTAGACCACCTGCTCAACTTCTGTAACGTGCTGATGGACAGAATGAATGTGGCGGCAGGAGAAGATGGCGGGAACGTGAAGCCCAATCAAGGGGGTGGGGTGGCGTTACCCCTGCAGCAGGCTTTCCTGGTCATGTATATCGATGTGCTCAATCAGCTCAAGCACTCGTTGATGGAGCATGGTCAGTCATTGCAACGTTCGTCAGTGTTCTATCTGATTGACAGGCTCTCATCATCGTCGGTTGTGCCTTTTACTGGTGAGCCCATTCAGGGTATGCAGGTGATGGGTCTGCTTGAGACCCGTAACCTGGACTTCAAGAATGTGGTTGTCTTGTCGATGAATGAGCGTGTGTTTCCTCGCAGGAAAGGAATCAACTCGTTTATCCCCAATTATATACGTCGTGCTTATGGCATGTCCACTCTCGAGCAACAGGAAGCTATCGTGGCTTTCAATTTTTACCGTTTGCTCAATCGGGCCGAACATGTGTCGCTGGTCTATGATTCCAGTGTGCAGAGTATGGGTTCGGGTGAACCGTCACGTTACATTGCGCAGCTTGAAATGATTTATGGCCGTCACATTGACCATGTGGAGATGAATCCAGTTGTGCAGACCTCATCCAACATCAGCATCAGTGTGCCCAATGAGGGCTATGATACCCTGCGGGAGTCTTATCTTAAGCACCACAGTTTTGCTGCAGAGTGGTACTTATCGGCAAGCGCCATCAACAAGTACATTAATTGTCCGTTGAATTTCTACCTGCATTATATCCAGGGACTTAACGATGATAATGAGACTGGTGATTTTATGGACTCAGGCACTTTCGGCACTATTGTTCACGACACTCTTGCCGATTGCTATAATAGTAAGGAAGCACGGACACTCAATGGTGTGATTACGCGGGAATACATTGAGTCTTTCCAGAAAAAAATGCTTAACAGTACGGTTGTCCGTAATATCAAGAAGACCTATCTGCATGTATCCAAGGATAAGTTGGATGACGATAGGAGCCCGCTGCGTGGCGAGGCGTTCATGCTCATGGATACGATTAAGAGCTACGTGAACTTTGTACTCGATTATGACAAGGAGCTCATCGACCGCACGGGTGGCGCATTCACAATTCTGGAATGTGAGGAAACACACGACGAGATGGCGTTGCCTATGGGTAAGGTCGCCTTTAATTTCACCTATAAGCCCGATCGTGTGGACCGTCTTGCCGATGGCACGGTACGCATTGTGGATTACAAGACGGGTGACGAGCCCACAACATTCTCGTCACTTGATGACTTGTTCGACCCGTCCAAGAAGAAACGTTGCAAGGGCATCTTGCAGTTGATGCTCTATTGCTACGCTTATCTGATGAAGAATGAGGAGGTGTCCTGCGTTATGCCGTCGATCTACAAGATAGCGGCGATGAAGGACAGCGGCGTGAACTTTAAGCCTACAGGGCGTGGCGCAACGCTTCGCCAATTTGTCTTCTCGCTGGATAATGAGATCTGCCAGGATTTCATTGCGCGCATGGCAATGATCATTCAGGATATCTCAATGAAGGACTTTGTGCAGTGTGAAGAGGATGCTAAGGCCTGTGACTACTGTCGCTTTATCGACTATTGCCGACGCACTACCAAATCCCGTGACTACTAACCGATAGGTGGTGTCATAATTCTTTACTCTTCGCTTTTCTGCTTGTTGTTACGGCGGGCTATATCCTCGTTGAGGCGATCCTCGTCTTCCTGAGTCCACAGGGGATTCTCTTCGTCTTCCCAGTCAAACGCATCGTCGATTGTCGTTGGTTCGTCAAAGCCGAAGAATGCCTCGTCGGTAAAGTCTTGCAACTCACGGCCCTCTTTCTTGGTCGGGCGGCCCATGCCGCGCTGGCGGTTGACGAAGCCGTCGATTTTTACCATCTCAAGCAAGCGGAGCTGGTCAGGACTGGTGACATTCTTGAGGTATTGAGGCACCAACTTGGCGCCCACGCGATTGTTGAGTAGGGCAAGGACCTCAAACGAGTAGGTGACTGGAGGCTTGCGCACGTCGATGCGGTCGCCTGCCTTGATGCCATGTGACGGCTTGACAGGCATTCCCCCGATGGTCACGCGACCCAGTTTGCACGCCGTGGTGGCAATGGTGCGCGTCTTGAATACACGTGTGGCCCACAGCCACTTGTCGATTCTCACTTCCTTCATTCTACAGTAATCAATCTCTTAACTAAAGCCTAAAGCCTA
Organism: uncultured Prevotellaceae bacterium; assembly: GCA_947165675.1. Classification (GTDB taxonomy): domain Bacteria; phylum Bacteroidota; class Bacteroidia; order Bacteroidales; family Muribaculaceae; genus Sodaliphilus. The sequence continues at coordinate 15,554 of CAMVBJ010000038.1, read as the reverse complement.
TTTATTATTATAATTGTTCATTGCGAATGTTACGCCCGACAAGCAGAAGGCCTTGATGGCGTCGATGGCCACCTTGGCACGCTCGGGTAGCACCGAGAGTTCCTCGGGCGTGGGGTAGCCCAGCACGTAGTCCACCTGGGCACCAGGCGGAAAGTCGTTACCCACGCCAAATCGCAGACGTGCCCACTGCTGGCTCTGCAACATGTCCGTGATGTTTTTCAAGCCATTGTGACCTCCGTCAGCACCCTTGGGACGGATGCGAATCTGACCAAATGGTAGGGCAATGTCATCGACGATGACAAGCAGGTGGTCAAGGTCAATTTTTTCCTTGATCATCCAGTAGCGTACGGCTTCACCACTCAAGTTCATGTAGGTGGACGGCTTCAATAGCACGAGTTGCTGGTTCTTGAGGCGCATCTCGGCCACGGCACCATAGCGTTGCGTGCTAAAAGCAATATTGGATGCCTCGGCGAGAGCATCCAATATTGTGAATCCTATGTTGTGGCGGGTTCCCTGGTACTCGGCACCAATGTTTCCCAAGCCGACAATGAGATATTTCATAGGGTTGCGGGTTGTGAGGCGTTGTGATAACGCCTCGGATTGGTTGATTACTCGGCAGCTGCCTCGCCTTCGCCTTCGCCCTCTTCACCCTCAACAACTGCGTTAGCAGCAGCACGGGTAGTGCGAACACCAGCGATAACAAGATCCTGTGCGCTAACCAGCTCGATGTTGTCGAACTTGCAGTCACGAACCTTGATGGTCTTACCGATCTCAAGATTGTCCACGTTGAGGATGATGGTCTCGGGAATATCCTTATACAGACCCTTAACCTTTACCTTCTTCATGCTCAGGTAGAGCTTACCACCGGCCTTAACACCGACAGCGTGACCCTCGAGATGCACGGGAATCTGAACAACAACGGGCTTGTCCTCGGTTACCTCCAGGAGGTCGATGTGGAGAACAGCGTCGCTAACGGGGTGGAACTGCAGATCCTTCAAGACAGCCTTGCGGGTCTGGCCGTCGTAGGTCAGGTCGATTACATACACGTCGGTGCTGTAGATCAACTTGCGAACGTCTGAAAAGTTCACTACCAGGTCGGTGGTGATGATACCCTTACCGTCACGGCCTACGGGAATCACCTTCTCACCAGCGAGCAGCTTGCCATTGTACTTGCCGTCCTTGTCGAGGTCAACGAGCTTGCCACCATTCAGGACAACGGGAATCTTGTTCTCCTTGCGGAGCGCCTTAGCGGCCTTCTTGCCGAGGTCAGTGCGAGCCTCTGCGTTCAATTGAAAAGTCTTCATTTTTAATTGGTTGTGTTACTCAAAATTAAAGTAATTGGTTCGTAAAAACGCTTCCTTTAATTTCCCATCACACTGGAAACTTCAAAAAAGCGGGGCAAAGATACAACAATTTTTCCAACCGACAATACCCTGAACCCTAAAAAGTAATGTCGCTTGAAAAAAGCGAGTGCCAGCAGATCATCTGCTGGCACTCACCATGTTGTTTATCTCAATTGATAGATTAGTCAACGTTCAGGTTGACACGCTTCAGGTCGATAGCCTTGAGGTCCTTATCGGCAGCGGCAAGGAACTGGGCAACAGTCTCCTTGTTCTCACCAGCCTCGTAAATCTGCTCCATCAGGACGTTCTCCTGATAGAACTTGTTCAAGCGACCCTGTGCGATGTTCTGGATCATCTGCTCGGGCATGTTGGCCTCCTTCTGCTTGGCGGTCTCGTCCATGAGCTTCAGAGCCTCAGCAACCTGCTCCTCGGTCATGTAACCCTTGCGGATGGCCTCGTCGCGGTGCTCCTCGGTAGCGCAGTAGTAGGGGTTGAAACCGGCCTTCTTCAGGGCGTTCTCAACAGCCTTGCTCACCTGCTCGGCACGGGTCTTGTCAACAGCCATGCGCAGCTCCTCGTCGATGGTCTCCTGGGGAATCTGCTCGCGGGTGGCCTTGATGGGGTTCATCGAGGCAACCTGCATGGCTATAGCCTTGGCTACGTCCTCAGCCACGTTCTCCTGGTTGAAGGCAACTGCTGCTGCCAGCATACCGTTGAAGTGGTTGTAAACGACGGTCGAGGGGGCATTCAGGCACTCATAGGCGCCCAATTCCATCTTCTCGCCAGTGATACCACTCAGGGCGGTGATCTGCTCGCTCACGCTCTTGCCGTCCATCTGGAGGGCGTTGAGCTCGTCGAGGTTTGCGGGCTTCTGGGCCATTGCGAGGTCCAGGATGCTCTTGGCGAGGGTGACAAACTTCTCGTTCTTGGCAACAAAGTCGGTCTCACACTTGAGTGCGATGATAGCAGCGAACTTGCCGTCGGTCTTACCGATGGCGATGCCCTGAGCTGCCTGACGGTCTTCACGCTTGGCGGCGATAGCCTGACCACGCTTGCGGATCAGCTCCATAGCCTTGGTGATGTCGTTGTCGCTCTCGATGAGCGCCTTCTTGCAGTCGCTCAAGCCTGCGCCAGTCATGTCGCGCAGTTTCTTGATGTCATTGATGGTTACAGCCATAATTCTGTTTTAATTAACTAATTGGTTAGTTGTTATAATGTGGAATTATTCCTCGATTACTCCTCGGTCTTGGGAGCCTCCTCGGCAGCAGCGGCTGCGGGGCGGCGTACGCGCTGGCGGCGGGGCTTGGGAGCCTCTTTTGCCTCCTCGGCCTCACCCTCGGCATCCTTGTTGTCGATCTGCTCGACCTTGCGCTCCTCCAGACCTTCCTTGATAGCCTCGCATACGGTGGCCAGGATGATGTCGATTGACTTGCTGGCGTCGTCGTTAGCGGGGATAACAAAGTCTACGTTGCTGGGGTCACTGTTGGTGTCCACGATACCAAACACGGGGATACCCAGGCGGTTAGCCTCGGCAACAGCGATGTGCTCCTTGTGCACGTCGATGACGAACAGGGCGCTGGGAAGACGGTTCAGCGTCTTGATGGAACCCAGGTTCTTCTCGAGCTTTGCACGCTGGCGGCTCAACTGCAGCTTCTCGCGCTTGGACATGTTGGCCATGGTGCCGTCGGTCTCCATCTTGTCGATGGTGTCCATCTTCTTCACGGCCTTGCGGATGGTGGTGAAGTTGGTCAGCATACCGCCGGGCCAACGCTCAATCACGTAGGGCATATCAACGCTCATGGCACGCTCGCGGGTCACGTCCTTGGCCTGCTTCTTGGTGGCAACAAACAAGATGCGCTTGCCGCTCTTGGCAATGTTCTTCAGTGCATTTGCTGCCTCTTCCAGCTTGGCGCTGGTCTTGTATAAGTCGATGATGTGGATACCGTTACGCTCCATGAAGATGTAGGGCGCCATAGCGGGGTTCCATTTGCGTTTCAGGTGACCAAAGTGGCAAGTAGCCTCAAGCAGTTGGTCAAAATTAGGTGTCTGCATTGTTTTTTTGTTTTTTAAATAAATTGTTTACATTCAACTTTAATCAGGGACGTTGATGCCTCAACAGGCCCTGGTCAATCGCATAGTAGCCACCGCAGTTCCCAGTGTGAGTCTATGCGATTTGGATACTAAACTCTTCAATAGGCTTGCCCCAGCTCGTAGGGTGTGACCTATTATATAATGTATAGCAAGCATCGGCCACGACACGTCGTGGACCGTCGTCATGCGGCGATTAGCGCTTGCTGAACTGGAATCTCTTGCGGGCCTTGGGCTGACCGGGTTTCTTGCGCTCTACAGCACGCGGGTCGCGGGTCATGAAGCCCTCCTTGCGCAGTGCGCTCTTGTCCTCGGGGTTGATCTTCACCAGGGCGCGGGCGATAGCGAGACGCAGGGCCTCGGCCTGTCCCTTGTAACCACCACCGACGAGGTTAACCTTGATGTCATACTTCTCGGCAACTTCCAGCGTGGTAAGCGGCTGCTTAACGATGTATTGCAGGATGGGGTTGGGGAAGTAGTTGTCCAACGGACGCTTGTTCACTGTGATGACGCCAGTACCTTCTTTCACATACACGCGAGCGATAGCGGCTTTGCGGCGACCTACTGCATTAATCTGTTCCATACTTCTTATTTCAGTTTGTTAATGTCAATAACTTTGGGCTGCTGGGCCTCGTGCGGATGCTCGGGACCATTGTAGATGTGCACGTTCTTCAACAGCTGTGCTCCCAGACGGTTCTTGGGAAGCATGCCCTTGATGACTTGCAGATACAGGGGGTGCATACCCTTGCGCAGGTCTTTCTTCTTTTCGCTCTTGGCTTGGAGGGCGGCGGGAGTCGTGAAACGCTGGCCACCGGGATAGCCAGTGTAGCGCACGTACTGATGCTCGGTCCACTTCTTGCCAGTCATCTTGGCCTTATCGGCGTTGATGATGATCACATTGTCACCGCAGTCAACATGCGGGGTGTAATTGGTCTTGTACTTGCCGCGCAGCAGCTTAGCCACCTTGGAGCACAAGCGACCCAGGATCTGGTCGGTAGCATCCACTACCACCCATTCCTTTTGAACGGTTTCGGCGTTAGCCGAAATGGTTTTGTAACTTAAAGTATCCACTTTTTAAAATCCTAATTAATAGTTAGTTAATTGCCCAAACAACGCCATGCAGGACGGCCAAATCCCGCACGACATTGCCCTAAAGGGCTCTTACTTTGGTAATAATCGGCGCGCAAAGGTACTGCTTTTCATTTTCCCCACCAAAACTTTTTCTCCTTTTACCCTGTCAACCGAGCAAAAATCGTCTTGTTTTCACTTCTTTTAAGATTAATTAACAGTTTATTCTCTTCATTTTCCTCGCATTTCATCCTCAATCGCCTATTTCTGCTCCTTTTTTTAAGTGGAAAAACAAGAAAAATATCGACAAACACACATTTTTCTAATTAATTACTTATATCTTTGCTTTCTACTAACAATTAAAATCTAAACATTATGGCTAAGTCTTGTTTATCTTTATTGCTGGCTCTAGTTTCGCTGACAGCATTGGCAAACGACAGCAGAATCATTGCTCAATCACCGGGCAGCATTTCGTTTGTGGTTGACGAGAATCTTCAACCGGTTGATTATCAGTTCTCCCTCACTGGTGGTGGACAAATAGCAAGGTTATGGATGACGCCCCCGATGAATAAGACCCTTGATGATGCCGAAAAGAATAATAGGCTTGTCGCCTCAAGTTTTGCCAATGAGCACAACCTGCAGTATCAAGGTGAAGGTCCTTTCTTCTCGACACTGGTCATGGCTTATGCCAATCACATGTCGGTCACGCTGTCGCCCGATATGGTGTGGTTGCTCATCAGTCAGGGTTTCGCCCGCTATGTCGACGAACATGCCGAGGAACTCCGCTCCCTGTTCGTTGACCATGACGGTAAAATGGAACTTGTTGTGGAAGGAAATGACATTCTTTTTGATGATGCAGATTGGCCTAAGATTATAGGTGCTTTTGCATCACAAATAGAGGAGAATACCAAAGGTGGCATCGCCCAAGTCATTACTGCCGACTTCTCTACGACGGGTCCCGTTGAACGTGTGGCATCGCAGATAACACTGATGAAGAGCATGGAGCACTATTTTGGATATGAATATGTGACAATATGCGGTATTCCCTCGATTACCTTAAAGGGCACTCCCGAGGACTGGCAGCGTGTGCTTGAAAAGGCAAAGAAACTCAGCCAGTATGGTCTGGATGGATGGATCAAGGAATTGGAGCCCATATTGACTGAGTTCGTCCGGACTGCAGAGGGGCATCCCGATCAGCGGTTTTGGCAATGCATTGTCAAGAAAATACGAGAAGATGAACTGAGGGCTGCAGGTGATGGTTGTGGCGACGAAACGGAGCCAACTTTACTTGATGGATGGTTCTTGAAACTCTTCCCAGATTGTGATGGGAAAACATACCCTGTCGCAGAGTATAAGGAAGGGGGCTCGTATGAATCTGAAATTGTGCGTGTTGAGTTCAAATATAATCTATTGGGCTTAGTGTCTTTCCCCATGGAACTTTGGGCTGGATTCATCGCAACCGAAGTCGATACTACGGCCCGCATGCTGACTCCCAAAATCGGATGGATGGTGATTTTGAGTGAAAATAAAATGAAGACTAAAGATGCTGCGTTATATACTATACAAAAGCACTGGGCCCTGTCCCTGTGCCTCACGGTTTTGGTTATTTCAATCTTGGGCTTGATAGTGTGGATAGTAAGGAAACTAATCAAATCCCGCAGGAAATCAAAGTAAAGCATTGAAAGGATAGAGGTTTTAAACCGGGGCAGAGCCCCGGCCCACGGGACACGACAGGCGCGAGTGCCATGCAGGCAGGGTTGCGGTCGTCGTGTTCCGTGGGTCAGGGCTCTGCCCTGGTATAGTCTGGAATAGTGATATTACTTCTCGACGCGGATGCGGGCATCGACGGCGGTGACGTGGTCGGGACCGGCCAGCAGCGGGTTGATGTCCATCTCCTTGATCTCGGGAGCGTAGTGCAACATGGTCGAGAGGCGGCAGATGATCTTCACATAGGTGGCCTCGTCAAGACCTTGCTTGCCACGGGTACCCTGGATGATCTTGTAACCCTTGAGGGAGTGCACCATGTGCTCGGCCTCGGACTGCGACAGAGGTGCCAGACCGAACTGCACGTCCTTCAGCACCTCGACAAAGATGCCGCCCAGACCGCACAGCACATTGTGGCCGAAGGTCTTCTCATACTTGGCACCGATAAACAGCTCGGTGCCGCTGATCATCTTCTGGATCATCACGGCGGTGGCATCGGGAATCTGCATCATGCGGTCAAACTCGGCCTCCAGCTGCTTGTCGTCCTTGACGTTGAGCGTCACGCCGCCCACATCGCTCTTGTGCACGGGACCAACGACCTTGACGACGATGGGGTAGCCCATCTCGCGGGCTGCGGCAACGAGTTCATCACGGTCGGCCGAAACCTTCTCGGGCACAACGGGAATAGCGGCTGCCTGCAACAGGGCGCGCACGTTGTCGGGTGAGATGTAACCGTCCTCCTTGATGCCGTCGATGATGGCACGCACGGCCTTGACGTCAACCTCGGGGCAGAGGCTATCGGCAGGAGCGGGCTTGGGCGTGTCGGCGACGCGGACGAGAGCCTCGGCCAGAGCTACCTCATCGGCAAAGTTCACGTGCCCCTTGTCGATAAACTCCTTCACCTCGCGGCCAGCGATGTTCAGGCACGGCAGCACGGGGAAGATGGGTTTCTTGCAAGTGAGCATCTTCTCGTGGAGCACGGCGTAGGCGTCGTCACAGGGCACGAGACCCGGGGTGCCGAAGATGACTACGATGGCGTCCACGTTGTCATAACGCTTCTCGCAGAAGTCGATGCAGATGCCCAGGTGCTCGGGAGTGCCTGTTGCCAGGAAGTCGATGGGGTTGGCTACCGACGAGCCGGGGTAGAGCTGCTCCTTCAATTCCTCGCCAATCTTGGCATCGAGCATGGGCACGTTCATGCCGCCCTTGCTCAGGGCATCGGTCAGCATCACGCCAGGACCTCCGGCGTGGGTGACGATGGCGACGTTCTTGCCTGTCATCTCGGGCAGGGTGAGCACGCAACCGATGGTGGTCAACTGGTCGCGTGAGTAGCAGCGCACGATACCAGCCTTGCGGAACAGGGCATCGACAGCGGTGTCACTTGATGCGATGGCACCGGTGTGAGATGATGCGGCACGGCTACCGCTCTCGCTGGAACCCGACTTGACGGCGGCGATGCGGCACCCCTTGTTGATGAGTGAGCGGGCATGCTTGAGCAGGCGCTCGGGGTGGGAGATGTTCTCGATATAGAGCAGCTTGACCTTGGAGTCGCGCTCGGGATCAAAGTGCTCATCCATGTATTCCAGCACGTCCTCGATGCCAATCTGCTTGCCGTTGCCAATCGACCACACGCTGTTGAACTGCAAGCCCTTGCTCACGCCCGAGTCGATGATGAACACGGCCGTGGCGCCCGAGCCGCTGATAAAGTCGGCTCCCTTGGGGCTCAGCGCGGGTATGGGCAGCGTGAACACGCTGTGGTGGTTGGTCGTCAACAGGCCGATGCAGTTGGGACCGATGAGGGCAGCACCATACTTCTCGCAGGTGTCCAGAATGTGTTGCTCAAGCAGAGCACCCTCGTGGGTTTCCTCGCCAAAGCCGGCACTGATGATGATGAACGCGCGGACGCCCTTGTGCTCGGTCAAGTAGTCAACATATTCGGGGCAGTACTTGGCTGCAACCACCAGGATAGCCAGGTCGCAGTTGGGCAGGTCCTTCATGTCGTGATGGGCTTGGATGCCTTGCACCACGTCCTCCTTGGGGTTGAGGACATAAAGGTCACCCTTGAAACCGCCCTGCTTCAAGTTGCGCACGATGGCACCGCCGGGCTTGCTCTCATTGTTGCTGCCGCCAATGACGACAATACTCTTGGGATTCAGTAATTGCTGGTTAATCATTGCTCGTATTTTAGTTTTAAGTTGTTATTTCTCAGCCTTTTTGTAGAGACGCAAAATCTTGCGTCTCGTTATTGTTGGTTTATGCTTTCTCAAATCGGGTGCAAAGGTAGTGCAAGTCGAGTGGAATACCAAATTTATTTGAGTATTCCCGAGTCGCAGCCTACCTTTACCGCAACGCGACAAAGGTACAAAAACAAAATCGATAATCAACCGTTTACTCAACATTATTTGAACTGTGGTGATTTTAGTTATTAAAAGTGGCTGAGGATGGCAAAGTGTAAAAAATTTTGACACTTTTATGAAAAAAATCAGATAACGCTGAAAAAAAACGGCATTTCCATGACGGATAAATGTGGGGTTGATATTATTTTTGCAAGAGGTAATCCAGCCTGTCATTATAACACGAACAAACAAAACTATCTATCATAAATAACCATAAACTATGAAAAAAGGAATAATATTAGCAGTACTTGCGCTTGTGGCAATGACCTTGCAGGCCAAGGTGGACGTTGAAGCTTTAGAAACCGTCGAACTGATGAGCATCCTATCGCGCACGGCGGGTTGGGATCCTTATCACATGGACATGGGTGGCCAGTACATCGAGGATGTTGAGGCCTGGTTCGCGCCATTTGAAAACCATCCCATGATCAGTTACTACGATGAATTTATGATGCAATTTGCCGAAGGCTTCGATGATCCGATGTATCTGGCAACTGCTTTCACAATAGATGGGCACCAGGTGAAGATGTTGTGCCCCAAGCAGTACCTTCGCGGTAATTGGAAGGATGCGGATATGGACGAGTTTGTTGATAACCTTAACAAGTTCTACACCGACACGCGTTTCCATGAGTTCTACCAGCAGCATCAGGATTTCTACAACGCAGTATTACAAGATTACAGGACCAATGTGATGCAGTATTTCAATCAGGACTGGTATGCACCCTTCTATGGAACAAATCCTGAGGAAAAGTTCCGCGTTATCATCGGTTTTACCAATGGCGGTCACAATTATGGCGTAGCTCACCAATTACCAGGACAGCCCAAAGAGAATATCTCAGTTTGTGGCTATTGGGTTTACCCCAATGGGGGTTATGTTTATGATGCTGAACATGGTAGAGAAGCGGCGCCGACTCTTGTCCACGAGTTCAACCACTCCTTTGTGAACTACTTGCAGGATATTGAGAAAAATGCCGCGCTGTTAGGAGACATCCCTCAGCGGTTGCTCGAAAAAGAATACTACCGTATGACTCAATACCAGAATTATGGTCAAGGCAGTATCGTTCTTAACGAAAGTGTAGTGCGGGCCGCTGTTATTATTTATATGATGGAGAATGGCTTTTCGCCTGAGGAAATGCGGGCAGAGCTGGAGACAAACATCTCCAGAGGTTTCACTTGGCTGCCCGAACTCGTCACCACCATGCGCTATTACAACACACATCGCAGCAAGTATCCCACGCTCAACGACTTCTATCCTGAGATTGTCAGGGTCCTGAAAGCATACCTTGATGCCGATGATAAGAAGAAAAACATGCTGAAATTCAATCCGTCTTCCAATCAGCCGAGCATGACGGCCAACGCTCTCAAAGCCGAAGCCGTGGAGACTGTCGAGCTGATGGGCATCCTCTCACGCTTGGCTGGTTTTCAGGAGTATAACACAATTAAGCCTAATCCGTACATCCAGGATGTCGATGCTTGGTTCGAGTCGTTTAAGCAGCATCCCGTTATCGAGTATTATAATGGGCTGAGGCGGCAATACCACATCGCCTATGATGCGCCGATAAGCCTGGCCGTACGCCTCTCGGCCGATGGTGGCAAGATTGTGAAACTTCAGGAGGAAGCCGGAGATTGCGGGCTGGATGATCGATGGAACAATGTGGATATGAATAAATTCCTTGAATTGCTCAACCGGTTCTATGCCGACAGCCGCTTCCATGAGTTTTTCCAGCAGCACCAGGCGTTCTATCAGCAGAAGCTGAATGCCTTCAACGAAAAGCTGATGCCCTACGTTCATCCCGAGTGGTATGACAACTTTTATGGTAAACCATCAGGCAATTTGACTAGGGTCATTATGGGCTTTGCCACCCGCGATGGTAATGGATATGGAGCAACCCGCCATCTGAAGGGGCAACCTTGGGAGAATTGCGATGTTGTCGGCTATTGTGATTTTGAGCAGGAAGAGACGATCCAAGAGGACCTGAGGAATAGCTTGGCTTCAATGATTACCAACCGGCTCGGCAAAAATCCGCAATCATCGGCTAAGGGAGAGAAAAATGCTGCTTTGCTCGACAAGGTTGGAAACAGGCTGTTGGATAACAACCAATGGCTAAAGAATAGGTATGGTTATAGCGATGGCATGTCTGCTATGAACAATAGCATTGAGAAAGCCGCTGAAATCATCTATTTGATGCAGAACGGAGGCTCCGCCAACCACGTAGGCTATCTATTGTCAAATGATTTGGCATCGGGCTTCGCTTGGATGCCTGAACTCGTTACGGCCTTGCGCGACTACGCCAATCATCGCAACAAGTACAAGTCTCTCAATGACTTCTATCCCCAGATAGCCAAGGTGATGGAAAAGTACCTGGATGCCGAGCAGAAACGCCTCGACAAAGCCCTGAAATAAATATCAATTGACATCGGTCATTTACTGAAAGGAGGTAACCATGTTTGCCTCCTTTTCCTATTATATTGGTCAAAAATGCTTAAAAATTTTGTGGGATGCGGATTAATGTGTAACTTTGTGAGTTGAAAAATACTTCTAATACAAAAATTTAAATAGATAATATTATCTAAACCTTATAATAATGAGAAAGTTACTCTTAGGTGATGAGGCTATCGCCCAGGGCGCGCTTGATGCGGGTCTGAGTGGTGTGTATGCCTATCCTGGTACTCCCTCGACCGAGATCACGGAGTACATTCAGAATTCTAAGTTAGCGGTGGAGCGCAACGTGCATCGCCGCTGGAGTGCTAACGAAAAGACGGCGATGGAAGCCGCTTTAGGTATGTCCTTCATGGGCAAGCGCGCTATGGTCTGCATGAAGCATGTGGGCCTGAACGTGTGTGCCGACCCGTTCGTTAACTCGGGTATGACGGGTGTCAATGGCGGTCTGGTGGTCCTCGTGGCCGATGACCCCTCGATGCACTCGTCTCAGGACGAGCAGGACAGCCGCTTCTATGGCAAGTTCGCGCTGATTCCCACGCTTGAGCCGAGCACTCAGCAAGAAGCCTATGACATGATGGAGAAGGCCTTCGCCTTGAGCGAGGAAGTATGCCTGCCCGTGCTCATGCGCGTGACCACCCGCATGGCCCACAGCCGTGCCGTTGTCGAGGTCAAGGAAACCCCGCGTGCCGAGAACGAGCTCAACTATGACGCCAAGGCCAGCCACTGGGTACTGCTCCCTGGCAACGCCATCAAGCGCAACATCACTGTTACCGGTCAGCAAGCCGAGCTGGAGCAGCGTGCTGTCGATAGCGAGTACAACAAGTACATCGACGCTGCCGACCATTCGTTAGGTATCATTGCTTCGGGTATCGCTTATAACTACCTGATGGAATGCTATCCCGACGGATGTCCCTATCCCGTGCTCAAGATAAGCCAGTATCCCATGCCCAAGGAACTCATCCGCCGCATGACCGCCGAGTGTGATGCCGTCCTCATTGCCGAGGAGGGCCAGCCCTTTATTGAGGACCTCGTGCGTGGCGTGATGCCTGGCAATGCAGTGATCAAGGGTCGTCTCACCGGCGAGCTGCCCCGCACTGGCGAGCTCAGCCCCGACGCGCTCAAGCGCGCCCTGGGTGTTGAAGTTCGCGAGGGCTATGCCAGCTGTGAGGATGTCGCTCCGCGTCCCCCCGCATTGTGCCAGGGTTGCGGTCACCGCGACGTCTATACTGCCCTCAACGAGGTGCTGAAGGATTATCCCAATGCCCGCGTGTTTGGCGACATCGGTTGCTACACCCTGGGCTTTATGCCTCCCTTCAAGGCTATCCATTCCTGTGTTGACATGGGTGCCAGCATCACCATGGCCAAGGGTGCCAGCGATGCCGGCCAGTGGCCCGCCGTTGCCATCATCGGCGACTCGACCTTTACCCACTCGGGTATGACCGGTTTGCTTGATGCCATCAACGAGAATGCCAATATCACCGTCATCATCAGTGACAACCTCACCACGGGTATGACCGGTGGTCAGGATTCGGCTGGCACAGGTAAGTTCGAGGACATCTGCCGTGGCTTGGGTCTGCCCGACGAGCATCTGCGCGTTGTGGTTCCCCTGCCCAAGAACATGCCCGAGATCACCAAGATCATGCGTGAGGAGATTGAGTACCGCGGTACCAGCGTGATTATCCCGCGCCGCGAGTGCATGCAAACATTACAACGTCATCTCAAACAAAAGAAAGCACAGGAGGCAAAGAAATGAAGACTGATATCATTTTGTGCGGCGTGGGTGGACAAGGTATCCTCTCCATCGCTACCGTGATTGGCGAAGCAGCCATGCACGAGAACCTTTATATCAAGCAGGCCGAGGTGCACGGCATGTCACAGCGTGGCGGTGACGTGCAGTCTAACCTGCGCATCAGCAGCAACCCCATCAACAGCGACCTGATCGCCCTCGGCTCGGCCGACGTGATCATCTCGATGGAACCGATGGAGGCTCTGCGTTATCTGCCCTTCCTGAGCAAGGAAGGCTGGATCATCACTTCGAGCAAGCCCTTTGTCAACATCCCCAACTATCCCGATGTAGAAAAGGTGATGGCCGACCTGAACAAGGTGAAGAACGTCATCATCCTTGACATCGAGCAGTTGGCACAGGACAATGGCATACCCCGCTCGGCCAACGTTATCCTGCTGGGTGCTGCCCAGGAGGCCCTCGGCATCGAGTATGACAAGCTCGAGAATGCCATCCGTCGCGTCTTCGGCCGCAAGGGTGATGCCGTTGTGGATGCCAACCTCAAGGCGCTTGCCATTGGAAAGGAGGCCCAGCGATGAAGCCCATCCCCATTCCCCGTGAGGTCATCGACCGCGCGATTGATGAGTATGGCATCATTGACTATGCCAACGCTACCATCCGTGAGGTGAAGGCTATTGCCGAGCGTGCCGAGCGCGAGTCGGGACAGGAGTTTATCAAGATGGAGATGGGTATTCCCGGACTGCCCGCTGCCAAGATTGGCGTCGAAGCCCAGATCAAGGCCTTGCAGAACGGTTGCGCCCGCCTTTATCCCGCCCTGCCCGGCGAGCCCATGATCAAGGAGGCCACCTCTCGCTTCATCAAGGCCTTTATCGACGTTGACGTCCCTGCCGAGTGCTGCGTACCCACCGTCGGCTCGATGCAAGGCACCTTCGCCTCGTTGCTCACCATCACGCAGAGCAACAAGAAGAAGAACAAGGCCCTGTTTATTGACCCGGGTTTCCCTGTGCAGAAGCTCCAGCTCGAAATCCAGGACGTGCCCTACGAGACGTTTGACATCTACGAGTTCCGCGGCCCCAAGTTGCGTGCCAAGCTCGAGGAATACATGTCTAAGGGTGACGTTTGCTGCTTGATTTACAGCAATCCCAACAACCCTGCTTGGATTTGCCTCACTGAGGACGAACTCAAGGACATCGGCGAGTTGGCCACCAAGTATGACGTGATCGTGCTTGAGGACTTGGCCTACTTTGCCATGGACTTCCGCATCGACCTGAGCAAGCCTTTCGAGCCGCCGTTCCAGCCCACCGTGGCCAAATATACCGACAACTACATCATGCACATCAGTGGCAGCAAGGCCTTCTCCTATGCTGGTGAGCGCATTGCTATGACCTGCATTAGCCCGGCCATCTTCAACCGCCACTATCCTGACCTGTCGGCCCGCTATGACGGCCTGCCCTTCGGCAAGGTCTTTATCACCCGCACCCTGTATGCCCTGTCATCGGGTACGAGCCACAGCGCCCAGTATGCGTTGGCAGCCATCATGGATGCCGCCAGCAACGGCGAGTACGACTTCCGTGACGATGTCCTCGTCTATGGCGAGCGCGCCCACAAGTTGAAGGAGATTTTCACACGCCACGGCTTCCGCATCGTCTATGGCATGGATGGAGATCAACCCATCGCCGACGGCTTCTACTTCACCATCGGTTACGGCAACATGACCAGCGGTGAGTTGGCCCGTGAATTGATGTACTACGGCGTGAGCGCCATCTGCCTGGCCACCACTGGCTCGTGGCAGGAAGGCCTGCGCGTGTGCACCTCGTTCATCCAGGATCACCAGTACGACATCCTGGACCAGCGCATGGCAATCTTCGCCGAGAACAACCCGATAGAATAAGATGGTAAGTTAAGAAACTGTATTTTTTTAGTATACACGCACACTGATGCGGGAGACGTTGAAAAGACGCCTCCCGCATGCTTTTTTGCGGTTATCGGAAGCGAAAGAGTTACTTTTTCCGCAAGCAATCGTATATTATTGTGAAAAATGTGTTTACTTTGTACTTTATTAGACTGCTTTCGACTATATTGTAACCAAAAAGAAAAGAATATGAAAAGATGTACAATGTGGCAATGGATGTTCTTGATCCTGTTATTGGCTATCATGAATTCTTGTGGAGTGGATATTCCCAAGGAGAAGCCGTCCTCGTTTGAAACGATGACTGTGCAGACCGTCATTGATGCAGGCAGCGAGGTCAATGAAGCGCTGGCTGATTGCCAGGCGGCCGTCGAGAAACATGGCTATTATCATCGCCAGGTGGAGGTGCTGAAGGACGCTTATAAGGGAACGCATGAACTCATGGACAACGGCAAGGCGAGTTACCTGGAAGTGCTGACGGCCCAGGAAACCCTCCTGAATGCCCAACTCAACGAGGCCGTGAACATGTATAACGGTGCTCAGGGCATCATCGCCCTTTACATCGCCCTGGGTGGCGCGACAAGGTAGATAACAGTTAGGAGTTAGGAGTTAGAAGTGACTTCTGAGTATTAGGGACTAAAAGACTAAAAAGACGATAAAATGAGATGCTTTGTATATGCCTTATTGGCGATTTGTGCCGTGGCGTCGCTCTCATCGTGTGAGCACGATGAACCAGTCAACCCCATCAAGCCGCTTGAGGAACGCACTGTGCTGTTGGTGACCTCCAGCGGCGAGATTTATGACCAAAACGGTGACTTGGTCCAGCAATTGCCGAATTGTACCTTTGCCGCCGAAATCATCT
>CAMVBJ010000037.1 GCA_947165675.1 uncultured Prevotellaceae bacterium | reverse complement strand
TAGCCAACAAGCCCTATGTTTGACTTTGACGGTGCAAACATAGGGCTTGTTTTCCTTATTTTTAAAGGAGATGATATAGCTGTTGGCCCTAACCCTGCGGGGCTAATGCGAATTACACGAATTATTATAAATACTATTCGTGAAATACGTTTTTCTTAGCGAAATTAGCGTTAGAAAACTTTCTCAGGGTCAACTGTTTCCCTACTGAAACAATAACCAGGAGATAAAAGGAAGACAATAAACACAATAAATACAAATATCTGTTGATCTTTTAAGTGCATTCGTTAGGAAAAATGTAACGATATGGCAAATATTCCTTTGAAAAAATGTGGCCAACGCTTGTTTATTCGTTAGGAAAAATGTAATTTTGCGACAATTATTCCCTCGAAAAAATGTAATCATGAGACGGACTATCTGGAAAGATTTGTTAAACTGGAAGCACGAAAATGACCGTAAACCGTTGATAATAAGAGGCGCAAGACAGGTCGGAAAAACGTGGCTCATGCAGGAATTTGGCAGGTTAGAATATGAGGATGTCATTTATCTGAACTGTGATGATGAGCCGAGAGCCTCCGATCTGTTTGCTGCTAACTATAATATGGAACGGATTTTGTTGCAGTTGCAGGCCATCTCGGGAATCAAACCTCGACCAGGCAAGACATTAATTATCCTTGATGAACTGCAAGCTGTTCCTCGTGGACTTGCCTCGTTAAAGTATTTCTATGAGAAAATCCCACAGTATCATGTGATGGTCGCAGGTTCCATGCTTGGAATTGCTTTGCATGAGGGAACCTCATTTCCTGTGGGCAAGGTTGACATGATCACTTTGTATCCGATGGACTTCAGGGAATTCCTGATGGCAATGGGTCATGAGGATTGGGCAGGATGGATTGCAGAACAGCGCTGGGACGTGCTGAGTATCGTAGCAGACAAATTGGTGGATTTGTTACGGCAATACTACTTCACGGGAGGTATGCCCAAGGTTGTTGCGACATTTATCAAGGAGAAGGATCTGTCACGAGTGCGCCAACTTCAACTATCGTTACTCGAAGCTTATCGAAATGATATCTCCAAGCATGCGCCAACCGAACAAGTGCCGCGCGTAAACATGGTGATGCGCTCTATTCCTTCCCAGCTGGCAAAAGATAACAAAAAATTCATTTACGGTGTGCTCAAGCCTGGAGCCCGCGCTCGGGAATTTGAGATAGCGATACAGTGGCTCATCGATTGCGGCCTGCTTTATAAGGTGAGCCGTGTTAGTGATGTGGGGGCTCCGCTGGCATTCTACGAGGATCTTTCGGCATTCAAACTCTACTTTCTGGATTGCGGTTTGCTGGCTGCACTCTCTGGAGCCGATAGTGACCAGATGCTTATCGGTAATCATGTGTTTTCTGGTTTCAAGGGGGCATTTACCGAGCAATATGTATTGCAACAACTCTTGTGCCGAGGAGTAGGCAATATTTACTACTGGAATAGTGGTGCCACTGCAGAAGTTGACTTTATTATCCAGCACCAGGGTAAGGTCTTTCCTATCGAGGTTAAAGCCGAAACAAATGTGAAGGCTAAGTCACTCAAGTTGCTTGTGGATCACCATCCAGGCATGCATGGTATTAGATTCTCAATGCTGGAATACAAGCAACAAGACTGGGTAACCAATTATCCGCTATATGCAATTTAACTCACATCACAACTCTACCCTCTATCCACTTTAAAGAATGGGAAAACATTAAGTACAATCAATTGAAATCCAATGATTTGTATTTATTGTGCTTATTGTTTTCCTTTTTTTTAAGTATATTCGTTAGGAAAAATGTGGTCAACACTGCTTGAGGAAATGAACTTCTTTCTCGTATCGGAATAGATTTATAACGCTCATGATAAAAGCTAAAAACAACATCCAACCACCCATCTTATATTCCATGTAAAGCAATGGCAGACCAGTTAATAATAGTATGACGGCAGACCAAATCGAAATGCGACTCACTAAGCTCAAATCAGAACGATACCTTAGCAAGATCGATCCTATCCATATTAACGTAAACAAAACCAAGGTGTAGTTAGCCTTGAACAACTGCGGAAAATCATAATGAATCAATTCAAAGCTTCCTAAAAGCCTGATAGTCGTTAAAGAAAGGAAAAACAAGAGGATAATTATGCCTAAAGCCTTTGCGACTTTCTCACCCCATGAGTGATGAGGTGTTGAGAAGAAACCATTTGCCGGCTTCTTATTTTTTTCAGGATGATCAATATGATGTTTATCGACCTTCTTGATTTCACGGTCCAAATCGTTGACAGCCCATGTCCACTTGGTGATTTTCACGGCAAAATATCCCATGAATAGAAGCCAAATCATTAACAAGATACCTATTATCCTTGTTACAGCATCCTCGGTCAAGAACTGCTCGAGGATATATTCTATGGCATAAATAGCAGAGATTAATACGATAAGTGTTCCTGTCCATTTGTTGCGTTGCGTTTCAAGGGCATGCTTCTGTTGTTGGAGCTCTTGTAGGCTAAGTGGGTTGCTATTGTTATCGGTCGTGTTCATAGTCGTTGTTTTGAATTGTTTTCACCCTTTAGACGCAGTAGAGCAATAAAAAACTACATCATCACTCCAGAAAGATGATGTGGCGGGAGGCATTTGGGTTGGGATTTTTGTCTTGTGTGTAAAAACGTGTACCTTTGTGGGCATGAAAGAGGGCATGAATCGGGAGATATTAAGGATTGCGCTGCCGGCGATTGTGGCCAACATCACGGTGCCGCTGCTTGGACTGGTGGATACCGCTATCGCCGGACACCTGGGCGACAAGATATTTATTGGAGCCGTGGCGGTGGGCGCGATGATGTTTAACCTGGTGTACTGGAACTTCGGATTCCTGCGCATGAGCACATCTGGCATGACGGCTCAGACCTACGGCAGCGGAGACTTCAAGGAGAGCGCCAAGCTGTTGGGCGAATCGACCGCGCTGGCGCTGCTCATCTCGGCCATCATCATCGTGCTGCAATGGCCCATCAGGCTGCTATTGCTGTGGATCATCGGTCCCTCGCCCGACGTCACGTCGCTGGCCATCACCTATTTCACCATCTGCATCTGGGGCGTGCCGCCCGTGCTGGTGATGATGGCCTTCAAGGGGTGGCTGTTAGGAATGCAGGACTCGCAGAGCGCGATGTGGATCTCGATCATGACCAACGTGTTTAACATCGCGGCGAGCCTCATCTGCGTGTATGTGTTGAAGATGGGCTTCACGGGTATCGCCGTGGGCACGATGGCCGGTGAATGGCTCGGCCTGCTGTATGCCGCCCTGACGGTGCAACGCAAGTTCCCGCAGCTCAACGGTGTGCTCGACTGGCGGCGCGTGTGGCGCTTCAAGGGCGCTGGGCGCTACTTCAAGGTGAGCCGTGACATCTTCATCCGCAGTTTCCTGCTGATGACCGTCAGCTTGGCATTTGTCTCGATCGGAGCCCGCAGCGGTGACCTGATTCTCGCCGTCAACGCCTTGATACTGCAACTGTTCACCCTGTATAGCCACTTCATGGACGGCGTCGCCTTTGCCGGTGAGGCCGTCGTGGGCAAGTATTACGGCATGGGCGACATGGCGCGCATGAGACGCTGCATCAGGCTGCTGTTCCTGTGGGGTGGAGCCGTTGCTGCCGTGTTCACGCTGATTTACTCGTTCCCACGGGTGGCCTTCGGGCTGTTGACCGACCAGCAGGGCGTCATCGAGGCCGCGATGGACTACCGCGTGTGGTGCGCGCTGATTCCCGTGGCGGGCATGGCCGCGTTTGTGTGGGATGGCGTGTTCATCAGCCTGACGCGGTCGATGGGGATGCTCATCAGCGCCTCGATCGCGTGGTCGCTGTTCTTTGTCATCTACTGGATCACGCCCGAGGACTGGGGCAACAACCGCCTGTGGGTGGCCTACCTGAGTTTCCTGGCCCTGCGCGGCATCATCCAGACCATCCTTTACAGCGGCTACCTCAAGCACGGGGTGCTTGAGGCAGGACGCTGATAGTGATACTTTTTATGTTTTTATTTTGTTAATGATAGCGACAACTAAATATTTATTCGTATTATTTTATGTTTTGTTCTTATTTGGATCGGCATTAGAATTCTTCATCGTTGGAGTCAATCCTAACCGATTTTAACGAATATAGTGGCGGCACCTTTGATGTAATTCCAATTTATCGTCGTCTTTTCAAGTCATACGCGGTTGAAGAACTTATACCAGAATTATAAAACTCGGGACGAGCACCAGCGCAACATGAACAACAACTCACCGAATAGAAGAGAAAAATAATGCCAAACTTAATTTTTAAGTTAATTTATTTGGTGTATTCATATCTTGGCTTTATCTTTGCACCAAGATAACTTAAAAGTTAAGAATGAAACAGTTTTATCAGATAGATCTAGTTGAAGAATATCCTAATGTGAATTTCTACAGCATCCGCTTAGAGGATGAGGAACTGACTGAACTAGAAAGGTTTTTCGAGAAATTCCCGATAGGGTGTGAATATGACGATGAAATTGATGTCATCGTAGCCTGGCTTGACAAGATAGCCGAGTCAGGTGCGCTAGAACGCTATTTTCGTCCAGAAGGTCGTTATGGCGATGGCGTGGGTGTGATTCCGATTGATGTTGGCAACAAAGTGCGGTTGTATTGCTTGAGACTTTCGGACAAGATTCTTGTGTTTGGCAACGGTGGGGTTAAAGATACCCCCACTTGGGAAGAGAGCGAAGAACTTGCACCGTACGTTAAACTACTTATAGACACGAGCCGATTCATTTCATCGCGGATTAAAAACGGCACGATTGTTTTGGTGGATAAAGAGATTATAGGAGACTTAAATTTTAGTAGAGATGAAACGGAGTAGAATAATAGACGAACGTCGCAAGCATGTCAGCGCCGAAACGAGAGAGCGAGTCGCTCTTTCATTCCAAATCGTTGACCGGATTCATGAGATTCTTGTCGCTCGTGGCCTTCGCCAAAAAGACTTAGCTATGATGTTGGGTAAGAGTGAAGCCGAAATCAGTAAGTGGATGCGTGGTACTCACAACTTCACGATTGACACTATTGTTGCCATAGAGGAATCGCTGCAAGCACCAATTCTGCAAGTTTTCCACGAAATGGAGACAGCATGATAGTCGCAGGATGAGTGCCAGCGCCTCATGAACAATAAAATCGTGATTTAGTGAGCACTATGCCATGCTTGTATGAGCATTGCTGAGCGAGAACGATTTATCCAAATTACCGAAAATTTGTGAAAGCCGAAGACCATAAAGCTTGCTTTAATGGTTGAGGCGCATCCAAATTTATCTAAATCTAAAAGAAAATGAGGTGTATAGGCGAAAAAATCGCTACCTTTGTGGATGAAACATTTATCATCTTAATGACATGATACTGGAACTCTTCAGATACATCTACTATCGAATTGCACATGCTCTTAGTCATGCCAAAGATTCTTGGACAAGATTCCATCATGTTACATACGCAATGTCATATTTGGTACTATGCGTATATTCAAATATTTTGGTGATTTCGATGCTTGTTCGATATTGGATGTTTGATATTCCTGCCAGCAATAAAGATACAATAAAGTACTGTATTCTTTACGTGTTGATTCCACTTGCAATTATTTGTTTCTTCATATGGCCTAATGATGAGTTATATATGCAATTGGACCAGAAATATAAAAATGAAAAGCATCGGAAATTAAAAGGATGGCTAATTTTGGTCTATATCATTCTATCAATTCTATTGCCAATTCCAACCATAATTTTGTTATGGGAATAAAATTGGATATTATGGCAAAGAGATGACGACAAGTTCTACAATGAGCTAAACCTCAAATCTAAAGGAGAAAAGTATAGAGTAATCAAGGGCAGCTTGATGTTTCGTTACTATTTGTTTTCTGTTATTGGTTGTTTATGTTGTATAAAATTAGTTATCTGATTATGTGATAGACCAAAATACTGCCGTCATTTCAAGGTATACGCGGTTGATTTACCTTTGTCAGAGAAAAGCAACCGCTGTTTTTATGATACTAAACAATACGCACTCAAGAAAGGCACGTCAAACAGAAGTAGAACGAATACCTGTGCTTTATGAACAACAAAATTGCTATAAACGAGAGTAATGGCAGCTTGTTTCCATTACAGAACGTGAGAAATATATCAAATCATCGAATAACTGAGTGAGTTGAACGCAATGATGCATGCATTAATGGCTGAAACGCCGCCAATTTTATCCAAATCTAAAAGAAAAGGGAATAATTGCAACTTAAAAGTTGCACAATTCAAAAAATCATTTTATTTTTGCAACTGATGTGAAGTTTGAACGAGTAATAAACGGATAAGACCACCTTTGGGCTGTACGTGACTTAACGAAGCCCAAGAATGAGTTGGCAATGTTGTTCGATACATGGAACGACATGGAGTATCTTATGCAGTTCTTCATCGACAATTTCAATGACCTTAAAGAGCATTTCCATATTGAACGAATTAGAGATGCGATTGAAGACACTATTGATGACGCAGGTGAGCTGGAACGTTTAATTCTCGATATTCCTTTCACTGATAATCTTGACGAACTGTTCAGACCCCTTGGTTCTGCAGATATGGTTCTGACCGAGTTAACTCGAGAAAAAGCCCGAAATTGGGAAAGAGCGGGTCATGCAAGTTGGTTGAGGGTTTATGCAATACGTCTGGAGGAAAATGTGTTTGTCATCACTGGAGGAGCCATCAAGTTGACCCGAACGATGCAAGAGCGGCCTCACACCCAAGAGCAGCTTAATAAACTTAATAGTTGCCGGCAATATTTCATTGATAATGGTGTTTTCGACACCGACAGTTTTATTTCACTAACAGAGGAGGGTGAATTATGAAATCCAAGAAAATCAAATTCTTAGAATCTCATCAGTCTGGTCAGGAATCCAGTTTTGAGGCTGATGCACAATGGCGTGCTGAAAACGCTTCGTGGTTGAAACGGTCACGCAGCGTAGCATTGGCCATCATTGATTTCATGCAAGAGAAAGGACTTTCACGCAATGATGTGGCTGCCATGTTGCAGGTAACCCCTCAATATGTTAGCAAGATTCTTTCTGGAAAAGTCAATTTTTCCTTCAAGACTGTAGCCGAGATTGAGGATCGGCTTGGAATAGAGTGTTTCCAGGCTGCTGCATCCGTGTAAGATAAATAATTAGGGATTGCGATCATTGCCCGTTCCAACATCAATAGACGATTTTTTTAAGTCTCAATGTCTGATTTTTTGTTCCGAAATCTACAGGTATTGACACTGCCTACAGGCTTGTCCAATACTACTGGAATTGTTTTCTCGGGAGTGGCTGATGCCACATCAATGAATGGCATTACATGGATGAGTTTTGATGTGGTACATGAATGATATATTTTTTTACGCCATTGACAGTGAAATGATAAAGGACGATTGCACATCATCCAATGAATAAACCACTGAGGAAGATATAAAACTATTTAGCTAAACAATCGTTACCTTTGCCGATCGTATAATGAAATAGTTTCCATTATTCAAGTTTTTAAAGTGGCTGAACCACTTTAAAAACTTGAGGTTAAAGGATAAAGGTTAATGGTTAAAGATGGACTCTGAAACGATTGATGATAGCCCTTACAGGTTTTTTTAGTTTTTCAAGAGACAATTCTTTAACCTTTAACCCTTAAAACTTGTACAAGTCGAAAGCAAACAAGCTTGCTTGATTTTGCTGAGACGCAGCCAAGTTTATATAAACATTAGACAGTGGGCAAGTTATCTACTTGCGAAACTTAAGTCCATTAGACTGTCAGGAGCAAGTCGATGAGGGCTGTTACATCGGCAATGGTGGTACTGCCATCAGCCTTGACATCGGCACACTTCTCGCAGCACCCCTCACTACTGCCCAGCAGGAAGTCGATCAGTGCCGTCACATCCTTGATGGACACCATGGCGTCATGATTCACATCACCCACCTGATAGTTATGGGTCTGCTTCATGTACCAGAAGCTGGCGGTGCCGTCACGGTTGATGACCATCTCGGTCACGGGCTTGCCTAAATAGCCGGCATTGCCAGTGATATTGCCCATGGCATCCATATTGAGCTTGGTGGATGGTGTTGACTCGTCGGTGACCGCACACCTGCTGCCGATGGGCCACAGGTCGCCACTCTCGCTATAGGTGGACAGTTTGTTGTCGGCGGGTAACAGGGTCACTAACTGGATTTTTTCGTTATTGGGCTTGTTATAGGTCCATGCGTTAGCACTATAGGTGATGTGGGTCACCATGATGCCTTGAGCAGGCAGATAACGGTCCCAGCCCACCCGCTGCCGGTTCTCAAAGATGAAGTACTCGTTCCTGTTCACGTCGCTGGTGATGCACACAGCCTTGTCGGTCACCTTGTTACCCTGGTTCCAAACCGAAAGGGTGTAGTAGGTGTTAGGCTCGGGCTTGATATATTGGATCCAGCCCATAAAGGCTTTCTCATAGGCCGAATAGCCCACAGGGGTGTCGCTGTCATTGCAGTAGCAGCCCATGCACATGACGTCCCAGTTTCCCATGCCGTAATTGTCGTTGCCCCCCGTGTCGTAGAGGTCAGGCAAACCCAAGCAATGGCCGAACTCATGCACAAATGTGCCAATGCCATCGATGCTCTTGCCGTTGTCATTAGATCCTCTCAACTCATTGAACACGGCAAAATGGTTCACATAGGGGTCGCCAGGGTTGGGGCTGAAAGCACCCTCACCACCGCGGGAATAATACTGCGCCGCCTCAAGGGTCCAGTTACAGGGCCAGATGGTCTCGGGATGATACATCGAGGCTTGAGCCTCGCCCACACCGGCAAAGATGACGATGACCACGTCACAGTAGTAATCATTGTTGGTGTCATAGGGCTTGAATGAGACACTGTCGGCAGCAGCCAGCTGGCAAGCCTCGGTCACCAGCCAGCCGATACCCTTGTCCTTGACGGTGCCTGAATGACCGCCATAATACTCGCGGTCCTGTGACAGGCAGTAGATGCCATACACGTCAAACACGGGCCTGTACATCCCGTTGGACTGGTCGTGGAAATATTGGCTCACGCTCTCTTGGCCAGTGAGCATGGTTTCGACGATCTTCTCCTTGGTGTTGCTGAATTTCTTGTCCTGGAACTCAACCAGGATGATGGGGATGTGGCGCTCACCCATGGCGGGGACGTCGGCAGCGGCGTTGCTGCCCACGGCGTTGAGTGTCCCCTTGGAATTGGGCCTCTTGTAGGGCATGACCTGCATGGTCAATGCACCACGCTGGGCGTTGACAAACGCTCTCTCGCTGGGGGTGCGGTGGGTCGCGTCGTGAGCCCGCACGGCAGTCAATCCAGTCAGCGATGACGTGTAGTAGAAGTCTCCGTCACTACCACGGGCAACGGTCAAGCCGTCGGTGGTCAAGATGGCGTTATTAAATGCGTTGCCCACGGCCTGTACCGTCAAGGTAGAACCGTCACTCTGGGCGATGGTGTGCAGACCTGGCTTGGCTGGCACGGCCATAGCCGTGATGGCCCAGCACAGGAGCAACATCTGGGTTAAAAGTTTTTTTCTCATCTAATGATTGAGGGTAGCGTTAAGTTGATAATAAATGTAATAAATCCTTGAAATCGTGTTGTCTATTAAAATTGGGGACAAAATTAAGTATAAATATTTAAGTAACCAAGATTTACTTCACCTTACTGAGGCAACCGCGCCAAAATTAACAATTGCTCATTAGCTGACAAAATGAGTATTTGACGCCCGAAGGGCGGCTATCTGAGTAACCCCCAGTAAATCAGGCTGCCGAGTGTTAACGAGGGAGTCTGATTCACTGGGGGTGATGGTACGGAATAGCTTGTCGCTGGAGGCGACCCCATGTGCTTAAAAGCCGAAATGGGGTCGCCTCCAGCGACTTGGGTTGATGGAGCGTTTTCCCCTGGTAAGGCAATCCACTGAGCGATAGCGCAGTGGGGTGCCTCACCAGGGGTTACTCAGAGACCACCCTCCGGGTGTTCTACATCAAATATTGTTAATTTTGGTGCGGTTGTCCTGACACCTTACTGTTAGTTTGTCATCCAGGAAGCATTGGGGTGGGGGAACAAAATCGTGAGCTCCAGCCTCACATATTGTAAGAAGCACCCACCCCTGCTATGGATGAGTGCCCCTATCACTACATGAATCGGCTATTTAAAGGTTCAAGTAACTCTTCAATGCTTCGACATACTCCTCAAAGGCCTTGCGGCCCTGCTCAGTGACCTGGCACGTGGTGCGCGTCTTCTTGCCGACAAACCCCTTGGTGACGGTGATGTAACCGGCATTGGAGAGTTTGTCAAGTTGCACGCTCAGGTTGCCTGCGGTGGATTCGGTTTTTTCCTTGAGATAGACAAAGTCGGCCTCCTCCACATTCATCAGGATGGACATCACTGCCAGCCGCAGCTGGGAGTGAAGGATGGGATCCAGCTCTTTCATCGCTGCTGACGGGCTTTATGGTTAATCACATGGCCCGGGATGATCATCATGCAGGCAAAGGCGATCATATACATCGGCAGGAACCAGTTGGCACCCAATGGCATATCTGCAGCAATGCAACAAACGGCGAAGATGCCTATGCACAGGCCAACTGCACCGCCAAAGATGAAGGATTTCTCCTTCACGACGATGCCCTGGGCCATCTCGGCCATCGGCACGATGATGAGTGCAAAGGCAAACATCATCCGCCAGACATTATGCATTCCCATAAATGAGAAAACAAAACAGAATAGCGTTGCCACTAAGGCTGAAATGCCTACCACTGTCCAAATCTGTGACGTGATTTTGTCGGAATAACTTTTCGCTCCGCTCTTCAGTTCACTCTTCTTTGACATGATGGGGGTGGCAATGCCTCCAACAACGCCTATTGCGAACCACAACCAGTTCCAGACAGGATTGTGGGTCTTCACAAGCATGATCCACACCAGTGCGGCTACTACCACCGACAGGTAGCCCCACATGAGCATGATGTTGCCGTCGCCGATGTAGCGCTCACGGGTGCGATTGATCATCGTGGTAATCAGTTCGAGGCTCTCGCGCTCGGTCAGTTTCTTCTCTTCCATAACTTGAATTGTCTTAAATTTGGCTATAAAGCGGTTTAAAATATAAACTAAAACTCTCCGAAAAAAGAACAGCACTCGCGATTACCGTTCTTACTTTCACGCTGCAAAGATAAAGTAGTTTATAATATAAACCAAATAAACCCCCAATATTTAACATATATTAACACCGCTTCGCGTCTTGGCGTGAATAAAAGGAAGACAATAAACACAATAAAGACAAATGGCATCCGCGTCAATTAATATCAAAAACTTTGCGGCTTGGCGACTTTGCGTGAGATAAGAGGTCGCGGATGCACATGCAACCTGAAATAACAAAAAGACAACCAAAACATGTTGTTCAGGTTGTCTTTATGTTGTTATGGTTGTTTGATTCCAGTCGGGTTATCCCACTTGGCAACCGGGCTTGACGGGGCCTGTCGGACCGATGACCACGAGGCGTCCGCCAGCGTCCTCGGCACTCAGGATCATGCCCTGGCTCTCGATGCCCTTGAGCTTGCGGGGCGGGAAGTTGGCGATGAAGCATACCTGCTTGCCCACCAGCTCCTCGGGCTGGTACCACTTGGCGATGCCGCTGATGATGGTGCGGCCTGCCATACCGTCATCGATGGTGAATTTCAACAGCTTGTCGGCCTTCTTGACCTTCTCACACGCCAGCACGGTGCCCACGCGGATGTCGAGCTTGGCAAAGTCGTCGATGGTGCACGAGGTGGTGACGGGCTTGGGCTTGAAGTTGTTGATGATATTCTCCTGCTTGATGCGCTCCAGACGGTCGATCTGTGCCTGAATCACGTCGTCCTCGATTTTCTCAAACAAGAGTACGGGCTGCTCCAGCGTGCGTCCTGCGGGCAGGATGTCGATGTCGCCCAGTCGGCTCCAGTCGGCCTTGTCCATGCCGATCATGCCACGCAGCTTCTCGCTGCTGAAGGGCAGGAACGGCTCGAAGGCGATAGCCAGGTTGGCAGTGATCTGCAAGGCCAGGTTCATGATGGTGTTGACGCGGGCCATGTCGGTCTTGGCGAGCTTCCAGGGCTCGGTGTCGGCCAGGTACTTGTTGCCGATTCGGGCCAGATTCATAGCATCCTTTTGAGCCTCGCGGAAGTGGAACTGCTCGATATTGTCGCTCAACGTGGCCTTCACGTTCTTGAACTCCTCGATGGCGGCGCGGTCCACGTCGGTGAGCTCACCAGCCTCGGGAACGATGCCGCCACAGAACTTGTGGGTCAGCACCAGGGCGCGGTTCACAAAGTTGCCCAGGATGGCCACCAACTCGTTGTTGTTGCGGGCCTGGAAGTCCTTCCAGGTGAAGTCGTTATCCTTGGTCTCGGGAGCATTGGCGGTGAGCACATAGCGCAGCACGTCCTGCTTGCCGGGGAAGTCCACCAGATACTCATGCAGCCACACGGCCCAGTTGCGGCTCGTCGAGATCTTGTCTCCCTCCAGGTTCAGGAACTCGTTGGCGGGCACATTGTCGGGCATGATGTAGTCGCCGTGGGCCTTCATCATGGTCGGGAAGATGATGCAGTGGAACACGATGTTGTCCTTGCCGATGAAGTGGATCATGCGGGTGTCCTGCTGCTGCCACCACGATTGCCAGGTGCCCCAGCGTTCAGGCTGGGCTTCGCACAGTTCCTTGGTGTTGCTGATGTAGCCGATGGGGGCGTCAAACCAGACGTACAGCACCTTGCCCTCAGCACCCTCGACGGGCACAGGGATGCCCCAGTCCAGGTCACGGGTCATGGCGCGGGGCTGCAAGCCGTTGTCGAGCCATGACTTGCACTGGCCATAGACGTTGCTGCGCCACTCCTTGTGACCCTCAAGGATCCATTCCTTCAACCAGCCCTCATACTCGTTGAGGGGCAGGAACCAGTTGGTGGTGTCCTTGAGGACGAGCGGGTGGTCGCTGTCCTTGGCATGGGGGTTGATCAGTTCGGTGGGGTCCAGGTCACGGCCACAACCGTCCTCACACTGGTTACCCTTGGCGGCGGGGTGGTGGCAATAGGGGCACTCACCCTCCACGTCGCGGTCGGTGAGGAACTTGCCGTCCTGCTCGTCATAGAACTGCTTGGTCGTCTTCTCGATCAACTTGCCGTCGTCATACAGCTTGCGGAAAAATTCGGCGGCAAACTGGTGATGGGTCTTGCTGGTCGTGCGGCTATAGATATCGTAGGAGATACCCAACTGCTCGAACGACTCCTTAATGATCTTGTGATAGCGGTCCACCACTTGCTGGGGGGTGATGCCCTCCTTGCGGGCGCGCTGGGTCACGGGCACACCGTGCTCGTCGCTACCGCCCACAAACATCACGTCCTGGCCTTGCAGGCGCAGGTAGCGCACATAGATGTCGGCAGGCACATACACGCCAGCCAGGTGGCCGATGTGAACGGGACCGTTAGCGTAGGGCAACGCTGTCGTTACCAGCGTGCGGGCAAATTTCTTCTCTTTCTCCATGATTGTATCAGTGTATTATTTGGCAATGATATAGAAGTTGGACCAAACCCCTGCGGGGCTAACGCCAATTTCACGAATTGACGCGAAATGTTTTATGATTAATTTCGTGTAATTAGCCTAATTAGCGAAATTAGCGTTAAAAAACTTTTCAGGGTCAACTGCTATATCGTTTCCTATTATTTAGTTCATTTGAAGCTGCAAAGGTACGAAAAATTTCCTTACACACTGATTTAAAGACAAGAAAGACCGTTTTTTTTCAAACAACAATAACAACGACAGGGACAACACCAACAACCCATTAAAAAGTTGTCCCAGTTGTCATTTAAAAAAACGGGAACGATATAGCAGTTGGAAACGTCTCAACATTATAGTGGCTGTTGCAAAACTCTAACTCGGTAACTGAACCGTGCTAACGCACGGGAAATTAAAAGAAAATTAAATTTTAAAATTAATTTGCTTAATTTCCCGCCCGACAGGGCGGTTAATACCACCAATGGGCCAACATCTATATCATTGCCTAAATTTTTTATCATAATTTTATTTATATTTTTTTTAGATTTCTCGCGCGCAGCGCGATCCTCATTTTGTGGTTTTATGTTTTGCAACGCCCACTTAATAAAACCGATGGACCATCTTCTTTTTCATTGCCAAAAAACAGCCACAAGCCAGAGAACGGTGTTTTTATAGAAATTCTATTATAGAAATCCTATAAAAACAACAAGGACAACTTTAACATCTGGAGGTCTAATCATCAACGATATGGTTCACAATGTTTTACAAAAAGGCGTGTCCCAATGCTGAAGGCAGTAAAGACCATTTTTTATCAAACAACAATAACAACTACAGGGACAACACCAACAATCCATGTAAATATAGACATCATTCATTGAAATAAGTTGCCAAGAAATCGCCCCTTCATGATATTCAAAGTAGTCGGAATCTCACTTTTTTTTCGAGATTCCGACTACTATGAAAATTCAAACGATGAATTTTTGAGCAAAATCAGACCGTATTCAATGTATTAAATAGTTGATACACATAATATTATATCAATTTCAAAAAGTTGATCAGACGGTTTGTTCAAAGTAGTCGGAATCTCACTTTTTTTTCGAGATTCCGACTACTTTCGTTTTGTGGAATCATTTTTTTTAGTACATTTGCGGCATGAATATAGGTGACGATATAGCAGTTGCCCCTGAAAAGTTTTTTAAATGCGAACCTTTAGCCCCGCAGGGTTCGAGCCAACTGCTACATCGTTCCCAAAATAGATACAAAGGTATATTATGCTAATCGGTCGCAAACAAGAAATGCAGGAATTGAGACGGCTTTATGCTTCGGATGAAGCCGAGCTGGTGGTGGTTTATGGTCGTCGTCGTGTTGGTAAAACCTATCTTGTCAATCATGTGTTTGACGATGATGAGTTTGTGTTTAAGGTCACGGGGTTGCACAATGCCCGCTTGGTAACACAACTCGATAATTTTACCAAAGCCTTACGGGAATACTCGGGTGATGATTCATGGGCATCACCATCCAATTGGATGGATGCCTTTGATCAGCTTAAGACTTACTTGAAACAGTCAAAGTCAGGTCGCAAGCGGGTGCTCTTTATTGATGAATTGCCCTGGATGGATACTCGTGGGAGTCATTTCATGGAGGCATTTGAGTGGTTTTGGAACAGTTGGGGATGTAACCAACGGGACTTGATGCTTGTGATCTGTGGCAGCGCCACGAACTGGATTATCAATCGCTTGTTTAAGCAGAAAGGCGGTTTGTATAATCGTGCAGGCTGCAAGATGTACCTCAAACCGTTCACGTTGGCCGAAGCTGAACAATACTTGACCAAACAGGGTATCTATTTAGAGCGTTACGAAATCGCACAAGTCTATATGATCATGGGCGGTATCCCTTATTATCTGAAACAATTGGAGCCGCGCCGCACCTTGGCAGACAATATAGACAACTGTTTCTTCAGAACAAACGGTAAGCTCTGGGATGAGTTTGACAACCTGTATGAAACATTATTTTTTAATTCCGAGCTCTATGTGCGCATCGTTGAGACCTTGGCTAGCAAGAGGATGGGACTGAACCGAGAAGAAATTATTGCCTTGTCCAAGTTGCCTGATAATGGTTCCACTTCCCAAGCCATCAAGGATCTTATAAAATGCGGTTTTGTCAGGGCCTACCAGTATTACGGTCGTAAAACCAAGGGTCAAACCTACCAACTTGCCGATTTCTATACTTTGTTCTATTATCGCTTTATCAAGGACAATTATGGACAGGACGAGCACTTCTGGACCCACATGCTTGATAATCCCAAGAAGAATGCCTGGATGGGGTACAGCTTTGAGCAACTGGTCAAAGAGCACATAGAGCAGGCAAAGGCTGCCCTGGGCATCGGTTCAGTCTTGAGTGAGCAGTCCAGTTGGTTTGTTGAAAAGCGCAACTTGGGTGACGATGGGGATGGTCTGAATGGAGCACAGATAGACCTGCTCATCGACCGCAGGGACAGGGCCATCAACCTGTGTGAAATGAAATTCTATTCAAGTGAATTCGCCATCGACAAGAATTATTCGCTCAATCTGCGCAACAAGATAGCGGCATTCAAGTCGGCCACCAAGACCCGCAAAGCCATTGTGCCGACAATGATCACCACCTTCGGCGTTAAGCCCAATCTGTACAGCGGCATCGTCCAGCAAGAAGTCACTTTAGACGATCTTTTTGCTTTTTGAGTGGGCTGCTTCTGAAAGTTCAAAGTAGTCGGAATCTCACTTTTTTTTCGAGATTCCGACTACTTTCGTTCCTGTGGTTTCTTTGAAGGGGCTACTTCACGAGGATTTTTTTGCCGTCCTTGATGTAGATGCCGCCAGTGGGATTGTGGGTGGGCACGCCCATCAGGTTGTAGTATGTGCCGTCGGCCTGCTCTGCTGCCTCTACCTCCTCGACGCTGCTGCCAGGGTTCTTGGCGGGCATGAAGATGACCAGACCCTTGCTGGGATCATCCACCTGGTGGTAGATCACCTGCTCGATGTTCTCCTCGGTCTGCTCGGCCACATTCCAGGTGTTGCCCTGGGCCCAGATGGTGGCGGTGCCGTTGTTGAACAGGTCATAGAGCACACCACCATTGCCATTGTTGACAAAGGTGTTGTTGCCGGGGTTGTAATCCTCGGCCTCGGGATCCTCGACCTTGCCCAGGTTGATGTTAGGAGCGCCGGTGGGCACGGTGATGCCCCACAGGCCGCCTTCCATCCAGTTGCCCTCCATGTAGATGTTGCTGCTACTGCTGCTGTCATAGATGCTCACGCAGCTGCCGCCGTTGTTGGGGTTGGTCTCGTAGCAGTTGTTAATCATCTTGTTGTTGCGGATGATGCAGTCCACCGAACCGATTGAGGTGAAACCATAGCGGTTGTCGGCGATGTAGTTGTTCTCGATATAGACCTTGCCAGTGTGGCCCATGCCCATCATGTTGCTCACACCGATGCCACCCGAGAGGTTGAACTGGCCACCGATAACCTGGTTATCGGTAATGACGACGTCATAGTCACCAGCGCATGTGAGATTGATCTGGGGCTTGTTGCGGTTGGCGGTGGTGTTGTGCCAGAACAAGCAGTTGCGGATGATGATGCCCACGGGATTGGTAGCGCCGTTGCCAATGGCGTTGAGCGTGTTCTCGATAAAGTAGCAGTTCTCGACGATGTTGCCACCGCACGAGGCATTGAACGCCAGGGCACCCGTGCTCGATGACTTGCCATTGTGCAGGGTGAAGGTGCAGTTGTCGGCGTGCAGGCTGCTGTTGATGCCACCGAAGACCAGACCGACATACTCAAAGGTCACGTTCTTGAGGTTGGCGTTGCCGTTCTCGCCCAGCATCCAGAACCCCTTGGGGGCGCTGTCCTCGGCATCGCGGGTGATGACGGCGGTGTCGGCAGGAGCAAAGTCGGCATTTCCATTGACGGTGACTTGTACAGCATTGGCCATCTTGATGACGTCGTTGTTGACGAGTTGCAGCACGTCGCCCTCGGCGATGGTGAAGTTCTGGCTCACGAGGTAGGAACCATCGTCCTGCACGGTCACGCCCGAGCCCTCGATCTGGCTCAGTGAGTTGAAGGTGTACACGTTGCCCGAGCCATCGGTCGTGAACTCCTGGGCCATCGCTCCGGCAGCGATAGCCGTCATGAAAAATAAAGCGTAGATTTTCTTCATAAAAACAAGTTTAATTTATTGATAATTAAATGAATAATTGCAAGCCATCAACTGCTTGCCCAGCAAGCGGAGGCAAAATTAGTCAATTATTTATTATCTGTGCCCCACATGCGTCACATTTTCCACCAAAAGTTGGCTTTTTTGACAGGTCTCCTAAAAAATAATAGTGCGCATCTTCGGTTATGTGCAATATTTGTTATACTTTTGTAACCAAATTTTAATCACTTATTATTACTTGAACTTCAATGGATTATTCGTTAGTCGATTTCCTGGCCCTGTTAGGCGCCGTGTGTCTCTTCCTGTACGGAATGAAGATCATGAGCGAAGGTTTACAGAAGACCGCTGGCAGCCGCTTGCGCTCCATCCTTGCCTGGATGACCAAGAACCGCTTCCTTGCTATTGTAACTGGTATTGTCATCACAGCATTGATTCAGAGTTCGTCGGCATCGGTGTCGATGGTGGTCAGCTTTGTCAACGCTGGCCTCATGCCGCTTGAGCAGTCACTGGCCGTGAGCTTTGGCGCTGCCTTGGGAACCACGTTCACCGAGTGGATTATCGCCATCTTTGGGTTCAAGGTCAAGATGTCGGCCTTCCTGTTGCCGTTGTTGGCCTTTGCGGTGCCCATGCTGTTTATCAAGAAGAACAATTATAAGAACATCGGTGAGTTGCTCATCGGTTTTGCGTTCCTGTTCATGGGTCTGGATGCCATCAGTGCCAATGTGCCCGACTTGTCCAAGTCGCCAGAGGTCTTTGCTGGCTTGCAGCAGTACACATCGATGGGTTTCCTGTCGATCCTGATTTTCACCCTTGTGGGTTGGATCGTGACGATGGTGATTCAGTCGAGTGCCGCCACGTTTGCCATCGTGCTGATCATGGCTGCCAAGGGGTGGATCTCGTTTGACATCGCCTGTGCCATGGTGTTAGGAGCCAGCATCGGCACCAGCATCACGCCGCTGTTGGCGTCGTTGGGTGGTAATGCCGAGGCCAAGAAGGCCGCCCTGGGCCACGCGCTGTTCAATCTGTTCGGCGCCGTGTGGGTGCTGATCATTTTTGAACCCTTTGTGTCGATGGTGACATGGGTGGTCAAGGATCTGTTCCATTTGGGTGACCCCTTGGCCCTGTACAACAGCATGAAGGCCGGTGGCAACATCGATAGCAGTGCCCTGATGCAGGAGCAGGTGGCCATGTCGATCGGCATGACCATGTTCCACACCATCTTCAAGTTGTGCAACCTGTTGATCATGATCTGGTTCACTAAGCTCTATGCCAAGTTGCTCAACGTGATCATCAAGAGCAAGAAGAAGGAGGACGAGGAATTCCAGCTCAAGTACATCCAGGGTGGTCTCATGAGCGCCAGCGAGTTGAACATCGACCCGGCTCAGAGGGAGATCGTCGTGTTTGCCACCCGCGTGGAGCGCATGTTAGGCATGGTCAAGGAGCTCGTGCACACCAAGACCGGCACGCCCGAGTTTAACAAAATCCTCTCACGGGTGCAAAAGTATGAGGACATCACCGACCGCATGGAGTTTGAGATTGGCAGTTACCTGAACAAGGTGCTTGACGGCCGCTTGAGTAGCGCTGCCAAGGCGCGTGTCGCCAGCTTGCTGAGCATCATCAGCGAGCTTGAGAGCATCGGTGACAGCTGCAATAACATTGCCAAGGCGCTGGTGCGCAAGGAGCAAGCCGACGCCCACTTCAATGAGTACAACTATGCCAACATCGATGAGATGCTGCGCCTGGTGAGCGAGGCGATGACCAATATGCTCATGGTGTTGAGCGACATCGACAACGTCACGGCCGAGGATCTCATGCGCAGCTACAACAAGGAGCGTGAGATCAACAACTTCCGCAACCAGTGCCGTACCGAGAATATTGAAAACGTCAACCAGAAGAAGTACCCCTACAAGGCTGGTATCTTCTACATGGACATCGTGTGCGAGGCCGAGAAGTTGGGCGACTTCATTGTCAACGTCATCGACAGCATGGAGGACATCATGCGCCGCGGCTCGTCGTTCTCCATCGGTGAACTTAATCCCGAGAAATCCCCCATGTCGGTAGAATAAATAATCATGAGATACTATATTGTAGATGCCTTCACGAGCGAGGCCTTCGGGGGAAATCCCGCGGGCGTTGTGCTGTTAGGCAAGGATGCTGAGTTTCCCAGCGATGAGTTGATGCGCAAGGTGGCTGCCGAGTTTCGATACAGCGAGACGGCCTTTGTGCAGCAGAATGGCCCTGCCGAGTTCACGGTGCGCTACTTCACGCCAGCCAGCGAGGTGGACCTGTGCGGGCATGCGACGATAGCGACCTTCGGTGTGCTGTTTCATGAGGGCATTGTCGGTGACGGCTTTTCCTGCTTGAACCACACGCTCGCCGGTGACTTGAAAGTGAACGCCGGCAGTCAGGTGATGATGCAGATGGCAACGCCCCGCCTGGTCGATAAGGCGGTGGATACCGACCGCTTGTACCGCATCATGGGTGGTGCACCGGCATCACGACCCGCCCTGGGTGTAGAAATTATTTCTACAGGTCTGCCCGACATTATCATGCCCGTGAACACGGTGGACGAGTTGAATGCCTTGCGGCCCGACATGGATGCCCTGGCCCAGTTGAGCCGTGAACTCGACGTGGTGGGCGTGCATGCCGTGGCGCTGACCGCTGATGACGGCTTCACGGGTCATGTGCGCAACTTCGGCCCGCTGTATGGCGTTCCCGAGGAGTCGGCCACAGGTACCGCCAACGCTGCCTTGACCCACTACCTGTCACGTCAAGGCATCATCAAGTCGCCGAGTGACTGCCGCTTCCTGCAAGGCGAGGCGATGAACCGCCCGTCGGTGGTGGCAACGTCGCTGCTCGATGACGGCAGCATCTGGGTCGGGGGCAGTAGTTGCATCATTGCCATGGGCGAGCTGCTGGTGTAACGTGCGTGGCATGTTATTTGCACTGTTCACGAGGATAATCCAAACGTAGTAATGACGATAAATATCATTGTAATCACATGAAAAAGAATCTTTCTTGCATGGCTATGGCCATGGTTATCGTTGCTGGCGGCGCGATGACAGGCTGCAAGGGTAGTGCCCAGCTTCCCGTGAAGGGGACGATGGAGAGCGCCCAGGCTGTTGGCAACGCGCCTCAAGCGGTGCTTGACGTGATGAAGCATGTCAATCTGGATGACAGCTACGAGACGCTGATGGAGGATAAGGACCATGGCATTGCGGTCTATAGTCTGCTCAAGTGCAGCGATGAGGTGTCGAGCGAGGGCTACGGCATGGTTGTGGCTAACGGGGACGTGAAAACAGCGCTGCCCAACCTGCGCCATGGCAGGATGCCGCGTGCCAGCTATGATGCCGCCACTGGCGACCTGTGGATCATCGGCAGTGATGTGGAGGGGACGGGCGTGAATGTGGAGCGCCCCTACCTGTTGCGGATGGGTGACGATGGCTATGCCAGCATTGTGACCTCAATAGCTCCCTACGATATGCAACAGGCATTGTGCAAGTCGTTGACCTACAGCATCGACGGTCAGGACATCACCTTCTACAGCGAGGGCAACAAGTTATCTACCGTGACCAACCACATCGAGGACATGGGCGGATTTATGGACGATGCCATCTACATCGGTGAGCAGATTTCATATATCACCGATGGCAAGTTGACCGTGCAGGTGACTCCTGGTGTGAACTTCGTCGTTGGCAAGATTCTGCACTACGACGACATGCCCACCATCACTGCCACTGTCACGATGCAGGACGACGGCGGCTTCACCCTGGACGATTTCAAGGTCGCTACAGACGAGTAACCGCCTGCCCGCACTTGGCGTCTTAGCGTGAATAAAAGGAAGACAATAAATACAATAAAGACAAATGGCATCCGCTTTCTGACAACTGACAACTAAAAAACTGACAACTAAATAAAGAAAGACTTAGCGACTTGGCGTCTTAGCGTGAGACATGATGAGCATCCGGTCTGTGTTTTAATGGTGTGTTATCGTTGAAATCGATGAAATTTCTTGAAAATTGGTGGTAATGTCACACATTTATTATATATTTGCCAGACCTATGGCATGATGATTAACCAATAACAATATTTGTTTATGAAGAAAATTTACGCTTCGGTACTGGCATTAGTGATGTTAATGACCACGGGTTGCTCGACGGGTCTGCTCAATGGCTTGGGCGGCCTGGGTGGTGAGACAGGCAATGGCACGACGACAGGTGGTGGCCTGGGTGACGTGTTGGGCGGCGTGCTGGGTGGCGTGCTGGGCACGTTAGGCTCCCAGAACACGATCGACGGGCTGTTAGGTCTGGTTATCGGTAGTGTCAAGATTCAAGAGAGTGAACTGTATGGCACATGGTATTACACGGCACCAGCTTGCGCTTTCACCAGCGAGAACCTGCTGGCCAAGGCGGGTGGCGCTGTGGCTGCCGAGAATTGCAAGGAGAAGCTGCTGCCCGTCTATAACAGCTTGGGAATCAGTTCCCAGAATACACAATTCCAGTTCACCCAGGATCACAAGTTTGCCGGTAAGTTCAAGGGCATCCCCCTGAGTGGCAGTTACACCTATGACCCATCGAGCGGTACCCTGAGGCTACAGACGGTGCTCTTCTCGACTAACGCCTATGTTACCCGCACGTCCAGCGGCATGGGACTCACCTTTGAGAGCAAGAATCTGTTAAAGGTGCTGCAGGCTGCCGCTGCCCTGAGTGGTAACAGCACGTTGCAGACCGTCGGCGAACTGAGCAAGCAGTATGACGGCGTGCGCCTCGGTTTTGACATCGTTGCGGCACGGTAAGAAACTGGCAATGAGATAGATGTTGGCCCATTGGTGGTATTAACCGCCCTGTCGGGCGGGAAATCAAACAAATTAATTTTAAAATTTAATTTTCTTTTAATTTCCCGTCAGGGCAACCGCACCAGAATTAACAAAATTGGATGTAGAGCACCCGGAGGGTGGTCTCTGAGTAACCCCTGGTAAGGCAATCCACTGAGCGATAGCGCAGTGGGGTGCCTCACCAGGGGAAAACGCTCCATCAACCCAAGTCGCCGGAGGCGGCCCCATGTGCTAAAAGCCGAAATGGGGTCGCCTCCAGCGACAAGCTATTCCGTACCATCACCCCCAGTGAATCAGACTCCCTCGTTAACACTCGGCAGCCTGATTTACTGGGGGTTACTCAGATAGCCGCCCTTCGGGCGTCTTCCCGTGCGTTAGCACGGTTTGATGCAGAGACGTTTCAACGCAGGGTCAACTGCTAATTTCGTTACCTTATTTTTTAAGAGAGAATTCAAAGCGCAATCCACCTCCAGCAGGTGATTGTGCTTTAATTGTGCCGCCATGCAGGACCACTGCGTTTTTCACGATGGCGAGTCCCAGTCCAGTGCCTCCCAACGAGCGGCTGCGACCCTTGTCCACGCGATAGAAGCGTTCAAAGATGCGCGTCAGGTGTTTATCGTCAATGCCCATGCCGTTGTCGGCAAACGTGAAGTGCCACTGTTCATGGGCCTCATGGGCATTGACCTCAACCGTAGTACCCTCGCCGGCATAGTTGATGGCATTGTCCATCAAGTTGCGGAAGATGCTGTAGATGAGAGAGCGGTTGCCGTTGACGATAATGTCCTGGGGCAGGTAGTTGACAATGGTCATGTGCTTGCCGCCAGCCGCAAGGGCTGTTTCCTGGATGATCTCGCCCACAATGCGTGACACGTCCACGCGCTCGATGGTAATCATGTCGGCGGCATAATCCATGCGGTTGAGCGTGGAGAGGTCTTGAAGCAACGTCGTCAGGCGATGGGCTTGGGACTGGGTGCGCTCTATGAACTGGCGTTGTGTGTCACTGTCCATGTCGGGATGGTCGAGTATAGTCTCGGTATAGCCTAAGATGCTGGCAACAGGAGTTTTGAGCTCGTGGGCTATGTTCTGGGTGAGTTCGCGGCGCAACTTGGTCTCCTTGTTGGCCTGTTCTTGATTGATGCGTTCGTCCATCCGTTTGGAGTAACGGTGAAGGAGCACTCCCAGGCCTGCCATCACGACCAGTGAGAACAGCAGCAGGTGCCAGTCACTGGTCTCCTCAAAGGGCATCAAGAAGTTGCGGTCGTAGTCTTCAAAGAGGATAAAGATAACTGCATAGATGGCGAAAATCACCATCACGCTGAGAAACATCTTGCGGCCTTCGGACAACTTTTTCATCACACGACAAACAAGTATCCGAATCCATGTCGGGTGACAATACATGACGAGTAGCGCCCTATCTTCTTGCGCATGCGCGTGATGTTGACGTCAACGGTGCGGTCGGTCACGACCACATCGTGTGGCCACACCTTGTCGAGCACTTCCTGTCGTGAGAAAACCTGTCCCCGATGCTCAAGGAAGAGTTTCAAGAGCTCATATTCGGTCTTGGTGAGCTGTACTGGATTGCCGTCAACGGTGACGGTCATCTTGGTCAAGTCCATTGTCAACCCTTCATACGTTAGCACCTGGACATTGGTCGCGGCGGGTGATGTGCGGCTCAGCACCGCTTTGACCCTTGCCAGCACCTCCCGGATAGAGAACGGCTTGGCGATATAGTCATCGGCTCCCAGGTCAAACCCGTGCAACTTGTCTTGTTCGTCGCCCAGTGCTGTTAAGAAGATGATGGGAAGATTGGCGGTACTCTCGCTCAACTTGAGGCCCGCAGCGAGCTCAAATCCCGACATTCCGGGCATCATCACATCGAGCAGCAGTAAGTCATACTGCTTGATGTCCTTTTTCAAGGCCTCCTCGCCCGAGTTGACCGTGTCAACCTGGTAACCGGCAGTTGTGAGATTGAACTGGAGTATCTCACACAGGTCTTGCTCGTCATCAATGATTAATATCTTCTGTTTCATATCCAGTCGCAAAAGTAATAAAGTTTATCCATTTTACCTACTCATCACATCACAAAGCTCTTACATCTGTCCAAATCGAGCCTCCACAACGTTGACCACATAGTCGCCCAGCTTCTCGAGCTCGCCGACCAGGTCTCCAAAGGCTGTCCCTAACGCGTAATCATACTGGTGCTCATCGACCGCCTTGGCATTGTCGGACTTGAGCTTGTCACGCATCGTGTTGATCTGGTTCTCGTAGTAATAGCTCTGTTTCAGGTCAAGATCTTCCAGCCGGTGGTCAAGCACCAGGTTCATCTGGGTCAAGGCATTGTCACACAGTGCTGTCATTTCATTGAGGTGCTGGCTCTGGCGTTCATCAAATTCCCGTCCCTGTTGGTGGCGGCGCAGTATTGTGCGGGCCAGACGGTAGCAGGAGTCACCGATGCTCTCGATCTCACCGATCTCACGCAGCATCTGTCTCACCTTCATCTTGGATTCATCGCTCAAGTGGCCGTCGCTCACCTGTTCCAGGAAGCGTGCAATGGTGATTTCGGCCTCGTCGCTGACATCTTCTTCTTGCTCGATGTGCTGGTAGATTTCTTCAATCCGGTCGCTGTCGCGCTCATTGAGCATGTCCTGTATCATGCCGAACATCTTCTGTGCCCGCTTGCCATAGTGGGCGGTCTCCTTCTGTGCCTGCATGACGGCAATTTCAGGAGTCTGGATCAAGTTGGCCTTGATGTAGAGCAGCTTGAACTGTTCGCTCTCGCCCTTCTCCTTGTCGGGCAGCAGCCAGCGCACCACTCTCTCCATCTGTGGGATAAATGAGATGAGAATAGCGGTGTTGGTCACATTGAAGCAGGTGTGGAACATGGCTAACACGATGGGCAGGCGCTCGGTCTGTCCGCCAGCGGTCACGTCATATCCCACCAGCTTGCACACCATGTCAACAAATGGATAGAACACACACATGACCCAAATCACGCCGAACACATTAAATAATAAATGGGCGAGAGCGGCACGACGTGCTTCGGTGTTGGCCCCCAACGCCGCCAGATTGGCTGTTGCTGTCGTGCCGATGTTCTCACCCATGACCAGTGCGATACCCAGGTAGATGGGCAACACGCCTGTAGAGCATAGCAGAATTGTGATGGCCATCACAGCTGCCGAGGATTGCACGATGCAAGTGATAATCGTGCCGATGGCCAGAAACGCAAGAATCGAGAGATGGCTGCTCGTGTCGAACGAGGAGAAGAAGCTCATCACGGCCTCGTTGTGTTCCAGGTCCAGTTCCTTGCCGGCAGCGCTCAACAATACGAGCGAGAAAAACATGAATGCTATGCCAAACAGGAAGTCACCCTTATAGCGGTGTCGCTTGTGGTAGATGAGCAGGATGCCCACCAGAAAAGCTGGAAATACTATATTGGTTAAGTCAACGTTATAGCCCAGTGACATGATCCACGCGGTCAATGTGGTGCCGATATTGGCACCCATGATAACACTGATAGCCTGACCGAGCGTGAGCAGTCCGGCCGACACGAATGAAACGGTCATTACCGTTGTGGCCGACGATGACTGAACGGCGCAGGTCACTCCGGCGCCCGTCAACATGCCCATAAAGCGGTTGGTCGTCATGCGTCCCAGCACGTGCCTCAGTTGAGGTCCGGCCATCTTCTGCAATGCGGTACTCATCATGCGCATGCCGAATATCAGTAAACCCAGTGTACCCAGTATCTTAAGGGTAATCATCAGGTAATCTTGTGTCGTCTCCATTGTAGTCGTAGATATGAAAAAAATTATCTGCTGCAAAGTTACAAATTGTCCTATTGCTCACCGT
This sequence comes from uncultured Prevotellaceae bacterium, assembly GCA_947165675.1. Taxonomy (GTDB): domain Bacteria; phylum Bacteroidota; class Bacteroidia; order Bacteroidales; family Muribaculaceae; genus Sodaliphilus. Next base: position 2,549 of record CAMVBJ010000037.1, on the reverse strand, counting down.
TTGCGATAGTATTACAAACCAATTACTATTATGTTACAATCAGGAGGGTGCCCATTGTTTTTGGTTGAGAAATATTAATAATTTGTTGATTTTAGGTCTAATTATTGCAATTCGAGTATTGAGTTTCCGTTAAATAGTATATATTTGCCATTCCAATGGAAAGCATCATTCGTAAATATGACCCGATCACCCTCGATGAGATGAGTGGCATCAAGCTGATGAACCGCACGGACACCAAGTTTGTCACGACGGTTGACCGGCTCAAGTTGCTGTTGATGCTTGCCCATGACGATTACCGCGCCCAGGAAATCAATGGCTCCCGCATCGCGAGTTACTATACGGCCTACTTTGACACGCCAGACAACAACATGTACATTGTGCATCAGAATGGTCACGTCGGTCGCCAGAAGCTGCGCATCCGCTCCTATGTGGACTCGGGTCTCAACTTCCTGGAAGTGAAGACCAAGAACAACCATGGCCGCACCAAGAAGAAACGCGTCGATATGGTCGGCTTTGACCCGATGAATCCTGACCATGACATCCGGTTTCTGCGTCAAGACGATCAATATGTGAGCTATGATGAGTTCCTGCGCAAACACCTGCGTTATGACCCCACGGTGCTCAGCGAACACTTGGAGAACCACTTCCACCGCATCACGCTCGTCAACAAGGCTAAAACCGAGCGCTTGACCATCGATACCGACCTGTGCTTCCACAACTTGAAGACGGGCCATGATGCCGACTTGACGGGTCTGGTGATCATCGAGCTTAAACGTGACGGCCTGCAACCGTCGCCCATCCTGCACATGCTGCGAGACCTGCGCATCAAGCCCAGTGGTTTCAGCAAGTACTGCATGGGTTCGGCGTTGACCAACGTAGCCCTCAAGCGCAACAACTTCAAGGAGCGCTTGCGCATGATAGACCGCTTGATGGGCCTTGTGGGCACCGAGTAGAAATCAACGATTATTAACTACCATTATATAATAAATAATACTATTTATAGAGATTATGATACTTCTTCAGGATTTAACAGGATTGGATGATGGCGCTGTAAATGCCGTCCAGAAGGCTGCTGAATTCAGCTTGTATGATGCTGCTGGCGTAACCGAGATGATGATGCGCTTCGGCTTCTTCATGGTCGTGCTGTTCTTCATTGTGTACTTCCTCTATTACCGCAAGACACATCGCCGTGACTACTTCTTCACGCTCACCTTGCTCAGTGTGAGCATCTTCTTCCTGATCTATTTGTTGGGAAGCGTCAAGGTCAAGATTGGATTCGCACTGGGTCTGTTTGCCATCTTCGGTGTGCTGCGATACCGTACCGAGACGATTCCCGTGCGCGAGATGTCCTATATGTTCGGTGTCATCAGTCTGTCGGTGATCAATGCGCTGGCCGACTCCCTGAGTTTCGTTGAGTTGTTGCTGCCCAATGTGGCCATTGCCCTGTTGATATGGCTGTTCGAGACCTTTATCCTCAAGGCTAACCTGGCCAGCAAGTTGGTGCTCTATGACCGCATCGAGTTGATTACGCCCGAGCGCCGTGAAGAATTACTTGAGGACCTTGCCAAGCGCACAGGATTGCACATTACCAAGGTAAACGTGGGCTCGGTGGACTTTCTCAAGGACACCGCTATCCTCAAGATCGAGTATGAGAACGACGGAGGCGGCGGCAGCCACATTAACAATACATTAAAAATACATAAAGACGAATGGCAAGACGTAAAAGAAAACAATTAATAGCCTGCCTACTGCTGCTATTGACCACTGCTATTTTCCCGACATCGTCGCTGGCCGACGATGCCGGGTTGATTGCTTCAATTGAGGGATCGCACAAGTTTTCCAAGAAGCTGAGTGCCAGTATGGAGATCGAGTTCCGCTCGCGCAACAATTTCCGCACCGCCGATCGCGTGAGCCTGGGTGCCGAGGTGGGCTACAAGCTGTTGCCGTGGCTCAAGGCCAGTGCGAGCTATAACCTGCTCATCGACAACAATCGTGAGGACATCAGCTATCAGGACGACGGCGTGTCATATAACAACTGGCGCCCCAGCTACTGGGGCTTGAGGCATCGCTTCAACGTCTCGCTCACCGGCAGCTACAAGGTCCAGCGTGTGGAGGTGAGCCTGCGTGAGCGCTGGCAGTACACCTATCGTCGTTCGCAGACGATTGATAACTTCGACTTTGATGAGGGCATGTGGGAGGACTATGAGGTGCGCGGCAAGGGCAAGAACGTGCTGCGTAGTCGTCTCCAGGTGGAGTGGGACATTCCCAAATGCAAGTTTGACCCGTTTGCGAGTGTGGAGTTCCACACGACTCGTGAGCTGGAGAAAACACGCTTCATCATCGGTGTGGATCACAGTGTGAAGAAGACTCACGTTTTCCAGCTCTATTACCGCTACCAGCTCACGGGAAGTAAAAGTGACGAGCCCAATATCCACATGGTGGGTCTGGGTTACACCTACAAGTTTTAATTCATTCAAGTTTCTAAAGTAGCTCTACTTTAAAAACTTGAGGATAAAGGATAAAGGTTAATGGTTAAAGAATTTGCCAAA
>CAMVBJ010000036.1 GCA_947165675.1 uncultured Prevotellaceae bacterium | reverse complement strand
CAGAAAGTTAAAAATGTTAATTCTCTTGGTGTGCAACATAGAAAGAAATACAATCGATTGGTTTCAAACAACAAGAACAACTATGACAAAATTTCTGGAAACGATATAGCTGTTGACCCTGAAAAGTTTTTTAACGCTAATTTCGCTAATTAGGCTAATTCCACGAATTAATAATAAAACATTTCGTCAATTCGTGAAATTTGCGTTAGGCCCGCAGGGTTTGGGCCAACTTCTATATCATTGCCTAAGGTGAAAAAGGGGGGGTGATACTGCGTCGTGGCTGCGATGGGGGCGTCTTATGGCGGCATGAGTCCAATGTGAACCCTGGGTGATGCAAGGGTGCCTCGCTGACGCTTAGCGGTTTTGCATCACCCAGGGTTACTCAACTGGGTCTTACGCTGCCCCTCTTGTTTAATAGGGTGACTGGTGTGACTGTGTGTTCATCAGTGGGCGAGCAGCATGTCGATGAGATCGGTCACGTCGTCGATGCTGACACGGCCGTCGCGGTTGACGTCGGCCTCGGTCAGTTGGCCGTCAGCACCCCCCGTGAGCAGCATGTCGATGAGCATGGTCACGTCATCGATGCTGATGCGTCCGTCACGATTGACATCGCCTGCAAGCACACCGCCCGTTGTGATCACGTTGATGGAAAGCCGTCCACTGGCAGGCATCGTGAAGGTGTATTCACTGCCCGTCACCTGTGTCACGTTGCTGGCTCCGTCACTGGTCATGCTGACAACCTTCCAGCCTGTAATGTTCAGGTCACTGGACTGAGCACTCAAGGTAATGCTGCGCCCGGCAAACATCTTGCCGTCAAATGTCCTGTAGCGCAGGGGGACTCCGTTGATCGACAGACCGACTGCCTGCTGCACCGCATCAGGCACCTCGGCATTGACCGTCATGGGAATGGGCTTGCCCAGACTATAGAATTGGGACAGGTGGTCATACATGAAGTTGGCACGGCCAGCCAGCCAGTTGCGGGCGTCGGCCAGGTTAACCGGGAAATTGCTGCGTTCCCAGTAGTTGGGTATCGCGTCTTGATAGAACGGGATTTCCTGCTCGATCTCGGCCACCATGGGGTCCCAGATTTCCCTCGTGCCGCGCTCATTGAGGAAGTCACCCATATAGATGGCCATCAAGTTGGTGAACAGCCTCTTGTACTGGTCGTTCTCCATCATGTTGCGGAACATGACCGTGAATTGCCACTCGTTGGATCCCTGTGCGCCCAGGTTGATGCCGTTGATCAACGCATAGCCTGGCGTGTAAAACCACTCCAGGATGGGGAAATCCACGCCCACGTGCTCAAGATTGAGCCCGAAGTCACAATCCTTGGCCAGAATGCGCCATCGTCCACCCTCCTGGTTAGGGCGCCACCACACGCAGTTATTGCCCGGGAAGTCATAGTTGTTGAAGAAGAAATTCATGGCCATGATGTTGTTGAATTCCGGCAGGTCGATGCGTTCTTCATACTCGGCCACGCTGTGCCCCTTGGCCGAATAAAACGCCTCAAATTCATCCCAATGGGCCTTGTCGCCGTTCTTGATCTCCTTGCCCCAGTATTCCACCATGTCGATGTTGTCCGCCATCTCGCTGCCATAGTTGGTCTCGATGTTGGCATCGTTGCTGCGCTCGCGCAGGTTGAGCATACCGTAGTACTTGCCGTTGATAAACACGATGGTGGGCTGCCAAGCCTGCCAGTCGATGTCGGCATTCTGTCCCATGGTGCGCTGGATGACGGCATCGCGCATGTAGAGCGATGTCAAGTCGTTGCCAGCGTTGCGCAGGATGAGCGACTTGAACTTGTCCTTGCCGGGTTTCTGGTCCGGGAAGAACTCATACTGGAAGCGCTTGGTGCCAAACCGCTTGTTGGCATAGATGATAAATGACTTGATCGAGAAGAATCGCGACGACTGCCCCGTGAGGCGTGTTTCCCCCAACTGGTTGATGACACTGGGCTGGCCCTTGTCGGGGAAATACTCGATGTTGACAGGGCGGCGCCAGTCATAATAGAAATTGGGGAAATGCAAGGTGCCGCTATTGCTCCACCAGGGTTCCTCGTCGCCACCCAACAGGCCATAGTCATCGCCAGTGATGTAGGCCTCGTCGGTGACCAGTGACACGACGGGCAGGGTCTGTTCCCGCCCCAGGAAGATGTAGGACTGCGTCGTGCTGCGAGGTGACAGGTAGCCGTCGCAGTACAGCTTGGCACGCACCAGCGTCGTCTGGTCGATGGCTATCGGGGAGCGATAGAGAAGACTCGATGGCGTGGGCTCGCTGCCGTCAAGCGTGTAACGGATCTGGGTGCCGGCAGGGGCGTCGGCAGGCAGCCCCAGGGTTAGTGAAATGGTTGTTTCCTGGGTAAAAACTGCGCCAGGGACGCTGAAGGTGGGATCACCAAGCACCGTGGTCAACAGGCGCCCGCAGTTGGTTCCACTCGGGGTGGGCGTGTCCTGGTAACCCCACTGGCTGCTGCCGTCCATCTCACGCCCATAGGCAATGTTGGGGGCAGGCTGCTTGGCAAGATTCACCACGTTGTCCACCACAACTCCGTCCTTGAACAGGTAGAGTGACCCGCCCTTGCCCGATTCCAGCCTGAATGGTGCATGCCGGTCCTTGTCCACGCGGTCACAATAGATGATCAGGAAGCCGTGGGCCGGTACGGTGCCACTGGGCAGTGTCCATGCCGTGGAGGCATCGGGCAGCACCCCCATCTGATAGCCATCGACAGAGCATGGGGCGTTAGACGTGTTATACAGTTCCACCCAGGAGTCGGGAAACTCCTTCTGGTCATCCATCAAGCAGTCAACATTGGACTGCATCAATTCATTGATTACCAGTTGAGCATTGGCAGTCAAAGCACTACCTGCAAGCAGCAGGGTCAATGCAGATAATAACAGTGTTTTCATATCTCACGGTAGTTTAGGGTTCATGGGGATCTCTATACACCAGACTAACGGCCCGGAAAGTTATAGACATCCCCCTAAATCATCAATTAAATGTTGGCTTCTCCCTTGAGTAGCAAGTCAATAAGTTCAGTCACATCGCTGATGGTCACGCTGCCATCGCCATCCACGTCGGCAGCAGCCAGGTTCACACCAGAACTGTTGCCACTGAGTAGATAGTCTATAAGTTCGGTCACATCGCTGATGTTCACCTTGCCGTCGCCATCGAAGTCGCCACGCAGCACGACGCGATCGGGATACAGGTCGACGTACATCCCCTGCCAGTCGTCAAACGACAGCTTGCCCACGGTGAGCGTGGCGATGTCGTAGTAGCCGTCCTGCTGGCCGTGCCAGCCCCAGTTGACGTGTACCAGACCGTTCTCGTCATAGCCGTCGATGATGAAATTGTGTCCCACCAGGAGGCCGACTTCAAAGTTGATGTCCTTGCCCGAGTAGAGCACTGGATGCCCCTTTGAGAGCGACTCATAGATCATCTCGACCCACGTGACGTCGTCATACAAGGGCCGATTGAGGACGCGGGCCGAATCATTGTAGCCGAAGTGCTCAATCATGGCGTTAAGGATATTTTCGTCAAATGTGCCACCGCCCAGCCTGGTCCAGTTGGTCTGGGCAGCTACAGCGGCATGATAGCACAGTTGTGCCACGGCCTCGCCCTGCTGGTCGGTATAGCCACCGCTGTAGTCTTCCAGCATGTTGTCCCAGTCGTAGGTAGCCACCTCAAAATCCACCGTCAGCGTCACGTTGGCCTGGTCATACTTGACCACTACCGAGCGACTGCCCTTGCCGTGGTCGGGGAAACGGTAGAAATACATGTACTGAGCCATGGCTGCCGGTCCGCATCCCACGGCATTGTGGGTCGTGTCGGGCAGGTAGATGCCATATTTGCTCAGGTCAGGCTCGTAGTTCAAGAACGGGCACATGTAGCGGAAGGGCTCATTCTGCCCCCACTTGGTCTTGATCAAGGGCGCTACCGAAGAGGGAAAACGCTCGGGATCGGGCAGAATGGGGGCGCGATGAGGAGCCCCCTTGATGGCGCCCAGCCACCAGTTGAAGCCAGGATTGTCGCTTGACGGGTCAAACTGGCCGTCGGGCGAGTAAGCCAGTACGGCGGGAGCTCTCTCGTCCCGTGAAACGATGGCAAAGCCGCCACCAGCCTGATGGTAGACAGCCATGCCCGGATAATCGGCCACACGGGTAACCTGACCACCAGTGCCCAGGACTCGCCCGGCGACATCATGCATTCGGGCATCGGTCTGGGCTCCGGCCCATGCGGGGACAGTCAACAGTGATGCCCCTAATGCCAGTAAACATCTTCTTAATATCATCATATCAATAAAACTTTAAAAAAATGGATAATTTTATCATCAGCTATTCATCTACTCATAACCAAATTGATGGCGAATGTTAATCATCGTGCTACAAAAATAATAAAATTCAAACACTACCATGTGTTTTGTAAGGTTTTTTTTCAAGATTTGTTCGTTTTTTCACACTTTAAACTACATTAAGGACAGCATCATGCCGATTGGGAAAAACATTGACCTAAGGTACGGAATCACGATAAAAAATAGTCATTGAGATAAGATGTGGAGGTTGGTTTTGCCAGCGACAAGCGTTACCGCATGTGGAAGATTTTTATTACCTTTGCAATCTACTTTAAGGCGATGGGTGATCCATCGCGTAATGTTTAACAAGAATTCAGTATAGATCGATTGTTATGTCAAGATTTATTGTAGTGTTTGTTGCTGCCCTCGCCATGTGGTCGAGCAAGGCTTGGGCTGTCCCTGCAGGGGCAGACAGTGGAAATAACGAGATTATCCTGCACGCATGGTCGTGGTCGTTCAACACCATCAAGGAGCACCTGCCCGAGATCAAGGATGCGGGCTACACGATTGTGCAGACCTCGCCCATCAACGAGTGTGTCGTGGGTGAGGGTGGTGGTCGCCAGTTGTTTGGCCACGGCAAGTGGTACTACCACTACCAGCCGACGGACTGGACCATCGGCAACTACCAGCTGGGCACGCGCGACGAGTTTAAGGCGATGTGTGCCGAGGCTAAGCGCCTGGGGCTGCGTGTGATCGTGGATGTGCTGCCCAACCACACAGTGATTGACCGCTCGCAGATCAATGCGCGCCTTGACAGCGCCGTGCATGGCCGCGAGAACCTGTTCCATGCCAACGGCCTGTGGCCCATCAAGGACTACAGTGACCGCTACCAGTGCACCACGGGCGAGATGGGCACCCTGCCCGACGTTAACACCGAGAACCCCGACTTCCAGTACTATTACATGCAGTATGTCAACGACGTGCTGGCCTGCGGTGCCAGTGGTTTCCGCTATGACACGGCCAAGCACATCGGCCTGCCTGGCGAGATGCGCGACCCCAAGTCGCCCGAGAACGACTTCTGGGACGTGGCCATGGGTCGCAAGGCCGTCAAGGGCTTGAGGTTGGCCGTTCCGCGCGAGCAGCTGTTCATCTATGGTGAGGTGTTGCAGGACCGCAACGTGCCCGAGCAGGGCTATGCCGAGTATATGGACTTGACGGCCAGCAACTACGGCTGGGTGTTGCGCAATGTGCTCAATAAGCACGATGCCCGTGCCGACAACCTGTTGACTTGGCACCACTCGGTGGATCCTGCCCACCTGGTGACCTGGGTAGAGTCGCATGACACCTATTGCAACGACCATGCCTCGGCAGGCATGAGCGACGAGCTCATCCGCCTGGGCTGGGTCTTCCTGACAGCCCGTCAGTACGGCACACCGCTATTCTACAGCCGTCCTCACGGCAGCACGCGCGAGAACTATTGGGGCGACAACGAGATAGGCAAGGTGGGCAACGACGAGTTCAAGCACCCCGTGGTGAAGGCCGTCAACGAGTTCCGTCACCGCAATGTGGGTAACCCCGAGCACATCATTTATAGCGAGAATGGCAAGCAGATTATCGTGGAGCGTGGCACCAAGAGCGCCGTGGTCATCAACCTTGACGAGCAGGCTGCTCAAGTGGCCATCCCCGTCAACCTGGCTAACGGCAAATATCGCGACGCGGTGACCCGCCAGCGCGTTCAGGTCAAGAAGGGCATCCTCAAGGCCACCCTGCCACCCATGAGTGCCTACGTGCTATAACGGCTTAAGCGGGCTTAAGCCGTGCAGAATGGGTAATGGGTAATGGATAATGGGTAATGGATAATGGATTTGTCATTATCCTTTACCCATTACACATTCTGGACGGCTGATATGCCGTTAAGGCCTGCCGTTTAATTGTGCGAGTTTGCTTGTGCGTAGGCCGCTTATGAGTTTTGAAGTAGTGAAAATCCTGTGTTTTATATTTTGTAAATCTTCGGTAGTGATATAGTTGAGGTCAACTGCTATTTGTAGTTGGCAATAGGTTTCCATTAATGAACCAAATGCTATTTCAAGGAAATGCGCTTGTTCTTTAATGGCTATTCGCCCAGAGCCTTCAGCTATATTAGAGGGTACTGAAATTGTGGCTCGACGCAACTGGTCGCATAGTGCATAGTTCTCGGTTTTCGGGAATTTATCCAACAACCGATAAACGTCTACCACAAGTTTGCGTGCTTCATGCCAAGCATTCAGTTTCTCAAATTGAAATAGAAAATCTTCCATATAGCGGCAAATATCTCTCTGGTAAAATGTTCATTAAGCATTCTCCATTACACATTCTGCACGGCTGGTAAGCCGTTAGTTGGGGGTGGAGCCGAGGAGGCGCAGGGCGGTCTCGATGCGGGTGGCGTGGTCGCCGCGGACGATGACGTGGTGGTTGCCGATGCTGCGCTCCAGGAAGTAGTCGAGGGGTTGCTCCAGTCGCAATTGGAGCTGAGTGCGGCACATGTTGGGGTTGGAGGTACACTGCAACAGACGTGCCTTGCTGATGAAGTAGCGCTCCATGCCCGCTCCACCACACTTGACCACAGTGACATCCATCGGGTCAAAGATGCCCTCGATGGCGACGCCGCTCAGCGACTCGTAGTGGTCACGAACGATGTAGCGGTCGGTCATCGCAGGTGCAATGGTGCAGTGGGCAAACACCATCTCGTGAGCGTCGTTGTCCAGAATCTTGGACGGGTTGGCCATGAAGGTCATCTGGCCTGTGGCTGCTTGGACAGCCAGCATGGTCAAGAGGGTTTGCTCGTCGCCCTCGCATCCGGCAGGAATCCCCTCCTGGTTGAGCAGTGCCAGCGCCACACAACCCGTGGTGTGGGTCGTGGGGATGAGGTCAAAGCAATTGAGCGTGAAGGCATCCAGGTGGTAGTTTTTGACGATGGTCTTAACCGAGCGGTAAAGGCGCATGGCCTTGACTACCTCGTCGCGCGGTGGCTCCTTGATGCCGATGGCCCGGTTGATCAACTCATCGGTGATGTCCTGTACCGCGTCGTCAGGCATTGCTTCGTAGCCATTGACCACCTCGTCGAGTGGTACATCGACCATCTCGATGCCCCATCGTTCACGCATGGCCTGATAGTCCACATTGCTGGCGATGAGCCAACCTGACGGCTTGCCGATGACACCCACGCGCTTGCCACTAAGTCGGGCGACAGCATCGTGGGCGCTCGCATAATCGTCGATACCCTGCATGATGAAACTGGTGGGACCATGCAGCACACGCCCGTGTCGCCCGTCAAGACGCATCCACGACAGGATCTCGAGCGAGGCGGCCAGTGAATTCTTCAGGCCGTCGGCAATGAGCACGACATAGGGCGGCAGGCGGTCGATGTTAGCCTTGACCATCTCTTCTACGCCCCCGCTGCCCACGAGCACCATCGTGGCACCCTCGGGAAGAGGCTTATCAAGTTCCTCGGGGAAAATGTAATGCACGTCATATTTCCTGGCGATGGCGTCAAGCAGTTCGTGATGGTCGGTGAAAATCGACTCGCGACTGGCGAGTGATGATGCGAAGGTGATCAGGTTGAGTTTCATTATGTCTAAAAAATAGTTAATAGGTTAATTACTGCAAAGGTAGTAGAAAATCAGGATTGCAGCAAAAAAAATGCGGCTGCCACAAGGCAACCGCATTAAATTACAAAACAAAGCTTTGAAAATGAATAGGAAGGTGGGTCAATTTATTGAGGGGACTTCTATAAATTACCGACATGTTGCTATCTTTAGTTGATTGTATTTCGTTTCTTTTCGGCATCTTTTGTCCTATCTTCTTGGACCATAGCTTGCTATGCTCCTTCGAAGCTAAGCCAAAATCTGCTCGAAAATAAATCAAAATCCAAATCAAGCTAATTTATAGAAATCCCCTTGAAAACACCTTAATGTGTGCTTACCGAGTAGCACCTCCCAGGGCAATGTAGAGTTCGATGATGCCCATGGCCCCATTGTACATGTTGATCGCCTCATTAAGCTGCGCATTCAAGAGGGTCTCTTGGGCAGTGAGAACCTCCAGATAGATTGCCTTGCCGTTGTCCATGAGTTCATGAGTGCCACGATAAGCGTCTTTCAAGACCTCTACCTGGCGATGATAGTAGTCATGGTTCTCGATTGCGGCTTGGCAGTCGGCCAGAGCTTCATTCACCTCATTACCGGCATCGATGACAGTCTGGACATACTGGTTCATCAACTTCTCTTGCTCCAACTGGTTGATTTTCAAGTTCGCCTTCAACTTCCCTTGTGCATAGATGGGCTGCGACAGCGATGCCACTGCATTGAGAAGAATCTTCCCCGGGTTCACAATTGCACCAGCGTCGTTGGTCCATCCGGCTAATCCTTGCAGACTGATGGACGGATAGAATGCGGCGCGGGCAGCTTGGGTGTCGTAGTAGGCCTCGGCCAAGGCATAGTCGGCCAACTTGACGTCGGGGCGGTATTGCAGAAGCATGGCAGGCACACCCATTTTAAGGGCTTTGGGCAAAGAGTAGCTGCCCAAGTGACTGCGCTCGATGTGCCGCGGTGTTATCGCCAGAAGGCTACAGATGGCATTCTCCACTTGGCGGATGTTGCGTTGATTGTCAACAATAGAGGTTTTCACGTTGAGGTAGGACGCCTCCATCTGATTAACAGCCGTGGAGTAGGACTTGCCGTTCTCCCAAAGTGTCTTTTGGGTCTCCAGCGAGATTTTCCACAGGCTGTCGGTGGCCAAGAGGATTTCCCGCTGATGATCAAGCAAGAGCAGTGTGCAGTACTGTTGTGCTACAGCCGAGATGATGTTGGCCTTGACAGCTTGTTCAATGGTCTGGGCTTGCATGAGAAGGACCTCTGACTTGCGTTTGTTGCTCTTGATGGAACCGAAAGCGTCAATATCCCAATTGACCTGCAGTGGCACATTGTAGGTCTTGGCCGCCGCACTGCCTCCAAACGAGGAGATGGATCCTGATGGCGAGAAAACCACCGACGGGAAGAAGGCTTGCTTAGCCGCTTTGAGCGATGCCTGGGACTGTTGAATGGCGATACGGGCCGAGTTGATGTCGGTGTTACGTATCAGAGCCGTGTCGATGAGCCGTTGCAGCAGTGGGTCGGTGAAGAATTCGCGCCAGGATAGTCCAGCTATCGAGGTGCTATCTCCCGTCAGGGTGACATTCTCGCCGAACACGTCGGCAGGAATAGTCGCCTGGGATTTATACTCACTGTGTAAACTCTTGAGGGCGTTGCAGCCCACGAGAGTTAAAGCGGCAACACACAAGATTATGATATTGAATGATTTCTTCATACGCGCTTGTTTACTTTTGAGTCATCACGTCATTATTATCGGATTGGATGGCCTGCTTGGGTCCTCCGCCTTGATACTTCTCATGCAACCGCTGGAAGAATATGAAGAACACAGGCACCACATAGAGCAGGGCGAGGGTGCCCACAGCCATACCAGCAGTCACACCCAGGGCAAGCACACGGTTACCGTTGGCACCGGCGCCACCAGCGATGATGAGAGGAATCATACCCACAATCATTGAGATGACGGTCATCAGGACAGGGCGCAGACGCTCCTCACAGGCAGCAAAGGCCGCATCGCGGATGCTCAGACCCTGAGCGCGGCGCTCCGAGGCATACTCGGTAATCAAGATGGCCGTCTTGGCCAGCAGACCGATGAGCATGATGACACCCGTCTGCAAGTAGATGTTGTTCTCCATGCCGGGCAGGTGTAACCGCGAAACCAGCCAGATGGCGCCAAATGAACCCATCAGTCCGAAAGGCACACTGAACAGTACCGCCCATGGGGTGAACCACGAGTTATAGAGCGATGCCAGGATGAGGAAGATGAGGATGACACAGATGACATAAATCAGGGCTGTGGCATTGGAGCCCGAAGTCTCCTCGACCTCGCGTGACATGCCACCGTACTCATAGGAGTATCCGTTGGGCATCTCCTGCTTGAAGACCTCGGCGATAGCCTTGTGTACGTCGCCCTCGGAGTGCCCACTGGCGGGCATCACACCACAGGTGATGCTCTGGAACAGGTTGAAGTGCTCGACCGATGCCGAACCCACGACCTCGGTCAAAGTGACAAACTGAGATATCGGTGCCATGTTGCCTCCCTGCACGCGCACAAAGATATTGTTGAGCGCCGAGGGGTCGAGGCGGTATTCGGGCGCAGCATTGGCCATGATGCGGTACACCTTACCAAACTGGTTGAAGTTGCCCACATAGGCACCGCCGCAATAGGCACCAAGCGTATTGAGCACCGAAGCGGGTGTCACGCCTGCACGGTCACACTGTGTAGCATCGATATCGACTTGATACTTCGGGAAACGTTCGGAATAGGCCGACATCGCCATCATCACTTCAGGACGTTCGTTCAGCTTGGCCAGGAACTTGGTCGCGTCGGCATTGAATTCCGACATCGGACGGTCCTGAACGTCTTGCAGGACGAGGTTCACACCACTGTTAGATCCGTAGCCAGGAACTTGAGGCATCTGGAATGGGATAACTGTCGCATTCTTGATATCGCTGCAGTCCATGGCAAAGCGCCCAAAGACCAGCTCGATGTAGTGATTCATACCCGAGCGGTCGCTCCAGTTCTTGAGGCGGACGATGAGCGTAGCATAGCAACTGCTCGAGCGTCCAGCCATCATTCCGTAACCGCTGACCACGGCATAACTCTCCAGCTCGGGAATCTTCTTGACCTTCTCCTCTACCTTCTTGACGATCTCTTGGGTCTCATGCAGGGTGCTGCCCTCGGGGGCACGCACCTCGGCAAAGAACACGCCCTGGTCCTCCTGGGGGACAAGACCCGAAGGCAGACCACGCATGAAGATGACGAGAAGCACAGCAGCGACGGCGAGCAGCGCCCAAGCCAGCTTGGGGCGCTTGATGAAGCCGCCCACGCTCTTCTTGTACTTATTCAGGATGGCGGTATAGCTGGCGGTATAGGCCTTGGTCACGTAGTAGTTCAGGTTCTTCTTCTCCTTGTTATCCTTGGAGTAGCGCATCATGATGGCGCACAGGGCAGGACACAGCGTCAAAGCCGATACACATGACAGACCCACTGACGATGCCAGCGTGACGCCAAACTGAGTGAAGAACGAACCCGATGTGCCGGGCATGAAGGCCACGGGGATAAACACCGCCATAAATACCAGCGTACACGAGATGACGGCAACCGACACCTCGCTCATGGCCTCGCGGGTGGCGCGGCGTGCATCGGTGATGCCGCCCTCCATCTTGGCCATGACCGCCTCGACGACGACAATGGCATCATCCACCACAGTACCGATGGCCAGTACCAGAGCAAATAGCGTGAGGATATTGAGCGAGAACCCTGCAAGTTTCACGATGGCAAACGTACCCAGCAGCGACACGATGATCGACAACGAGGGGATGATCGTCGCCTTGAAGTTCTGCAAGAAGAAATAGACCACGAGGATAACCAGGATGATGGCGATGACGAGGGTCTCGACCACATTGTGGATGGCGGCAAAGAGGAAGTCGTCACTGGTCTCCAGAATCTCGAACTCCAAGCCGGCAGGCATGGTGGGCTTCAGATCCTCATAGAGCTTATTGATGCGTGCGTTGACCTCAGTAGCATTGGCTCCCGGGGCCTGGAATACCATGTAGATGGTGCCTGGCTTGCCGTCGATGTTTGACGAGTAGTTATAGCTCACGGCTCCGATCTCTACCTGTGCCACATCGCTCAGGTGCAGCAGGTGGCCTCCATCGCTTGTTCTCAAGACGATATCGTTAAACTCCTCGACGGTCTTCAATGTGCCCTTGTACTCCATGGAGTACTGGTAAGCGTTCTCGGACTGTTCGCCCAGCGATCCCGTAGCGGCAACGAAGCTCTGTCCGCCGATGGCGGCGAACACGTCATTAGGCTCCAGTCCGTACTGGGCCATGACATCAGGCTTCAACCAGATGCGCAAGGCGTAGGTATTACCCAGCGACATCACGTCGCCCACGCCGGTGATACGCATCAATCGGGGGCGCACATTGATATCGATGTAGTTAGCGATGAAGTCAGCGTCATACTTGCCGTCCACGCTCTTCAGGGAACCGATGTGCAGGATGTTGTTCTGCTGTTTCATCACCTGAACACCCACCTTTGTGACCTCTGCGGGCAACAGGGCTGTGGCGCGGCTGACGCGGTTCTGCACGTTGACGGCAGCCAGGTCGGGGTCGGTACCCTGCTCAAAATAGACCTGAATAGATACATCACCCGATGACGAAGCCGAGCTGGTGATATAGGTCATGCCCGGCACGCCATTGATGTTTTCTTCGAGCGGTTGAATCACCGACTTCATGATCGTGTTGGCGTCGGCACCTGTGTATGAGGTGGAGACTTGGACGGTGGGCGGTGCAATGTTAGGATACTGCTCGATGGGCAGTGTGCCGATGCAGATGGCACCCACCAGTGTGATGACAATCGATATCGCACATGCCATCACATAACGGTTGATGAAGATGTTGTTCTTCATAGTCCTTTGTTATTTCTTTTTGGGTTCAGTAGGGAAAAGGACGCGCTGACCTTCCTGCACGTTGCCCGCGCCGACGGTCACGATGCGGTCTCCAACATTCAGACCCTCGGTCACGACCACATCCTTGCCATTGCCGGCATCGGTTGTCACGACGGTAACGGCAGTGGCAGTGCTGTCGGCATTCACTTTATAAACCAGCGACTTGTCTTGCAGGCGCACTATTGCCGCTTGCGGGATCACCATCACGTTCTGCACGCTATAGGGCAAGACCAGCGTACCTTGTATGCCCGAGAACAGCTGTCCCTCGGGGTTGGGGAATGTGGCCTTGCAGGCCAGGGTACCCGTGGAGGCATTCACCACGCCTGTCAAGCTCGACACGCGGCCCTTGTGCTGATACTCGGTGCCATTCTTCATGATGAACGTCACTTCGGGCATTTGGGCTATCAGCTTAGCCTTCTCGCTTTGAGAAACTCCTGACTGTGCCAACTCCTCGATGATGGACTCAGAAACCGAGAACTCGGCTTCCATCTGCTTGTTGCCGCTGACGATGGTCAGCTGAGACATCGGTGTCACCTGGTCACCGGCATGGACTGTGATCTCGCCGATGACACCCGACACTGGTGAAGTGATGGTGCAGAAACCGAGGTTCACCCTGGCATGGTTCACAGCTGCCTTGGCCTGGCTAACTGCTGCCCTGGCTTGGCTGACGGTGGCCTGTGCTTGCTTGTAGGTGTTGAGCGAACTCTCCAGCATGTAATTGCTCACGATTTTTTTATCGTACAGGTTCTTGTTGCTCTCATACTCAAGCTTGGCACTGTTGGCCTGGGACATGGCAGCTTGAAGATTGGCCTGAGCGGCCTGGAGATTGGCCCGCGCCGACTCTAATTCATGCTGGGCATTGCGTGAGTCGATGACAAAGAGGGTCTGTCCCTTTCTCACCTGCTGTCCCTCGGTCACATAAATCTTCATCAATTGACCGCTCACTTGAGGCATGATGTTTACATCGGCTTGCCCCTTCATCTTGGCGCTGAATTTCACAGGCACCTCAATGTCTGATTTTTTTACAGTCATCGTTTCAAATGACGACTCCTTTTCCTTGGGCATCTCAACTCCACAAGAAATCATTAAAAACAATGACACGATTAACCACGTCCATTGCAAGGTTACGTTCCTATTCATAATATATGTATCCTAATTGATAATAATTAATCAAAATCTATTAAATATTGTGCAAAGTAAATACAATTTCTCCAATATTGCCTACTTTTTTTGAAAATAAACAACACAGACAGCATTTATTAATCAACATGAGATGGGAACGTTGTCTATTCAGAACTTGCAGCGCACGCCAGCCATGGCAACACCCTGCTCACCGATACCCAGTTCGAGGAAACCACGCACATGCTCACCACCACCTTCGATGCCAATGAGTGATACTTGCCAGTTGAAGCTCCAGTCGGTTATCACGTCGCTCTTGTTGCTTCTCTTGCCGTTCTCGTCATAGTCCTTGTCGGCAAAGCGCGTAAAGATAGTACCGACTGCTGCCTTACTGTAGAGTCCCCAGTGATTCCTGCGTAACCAGTTGAATTTAACAGCAGGCATCAACGAGAAAAAAGATTTGGAGCGGTGGACTGCCAGCTGATTTTTGGATAAAATGTCCTCGGTTGAAATGCTGGTGGTGAAAATGCCACCAACGCCCACCAGAGGGCTGGTATGGTAGAAGTACTCGACACCGAGCGAGCCAAACCACTTTTTGTTGTCGGTTGTTTGTCCCTCTCTGACGGGAACAATGTCGGTAAATGAGTCGATCCAGATGGAATTGGGCTCGACACCATAGGAAATGCCGATCTCGTGTCGGAGATCATCTTGAGCCTTTCCAGTCACGCACATTAAAGCCACCAGAGTCAAAACAGTAAAAAAGCGATAAATTTTCATAATCGTCTAATAATAAAAAGGTTATAGTTTTAGTGCTTGATTTTGAAGTGCAAAAATACTCATAATCTTTTTACTCTTACTCATAATCGTCATTTTTTATTAACCGCAATCGGTTGTCAACGGGTCTATTCAGATCAAAAAAGGGATGACAAAAATCCGTTATCACATGAGCGATGAATGCGAAAATGTCCACATTGCAGGTGCTATGGAATACCATGACATTCAGTTATTTTGCTACCTTTGCAGCGTAATTTAAACTGATGAGGTTATGAAGATACATGTGTTGCATACTGGTGAAGTGAGGGTTTCACCCTATCTGCCGTTTGGCGATGGCGGCTATGCTACCAAGTCATGGAAGGAAATGATCACCAGCGGCGTGGCCCTCGACAAGAAGTTGCAACGCCAGTCGCTGCAATGGATCCGCGAGCAGTCCCTCGACCCCAACTGCATCGAGTCCCTTGCCACCCACGACACCGACATCAAGCCCCACATCATCGACCTGTAGGGTAAAAATAGGGACGATTCTTGTTGATGGCGTCGCTACGCTTGGGCCAGTCACAAGCACCGTCCCAGCTGATAGCACCCGTGCTCTCGAAGGGAATAATGTTATTGTGGCAGGGGGATTTCGGGGACGATGATGTCGGTGTCGCTTGAGGTCTTGGTGCTGGAATAGAACATGACGTAGTAGATGGGCAGATAGGTGATGCCGCCTTTCACTATTATCTCACGTTCATTGCTCAAAACCACAGCATGATTGATACCATAGTCTGGCGTGTTGATGAAGTTATTGAGAGCACTATGGGTTGTATAGTCCTTGCCCGATTTCACCTCGATGGGCAATACTGACAGGTTGTTATAGTCGTCAACCAAGTAATCAACTTCACCCTTCTGCTTGTTGTCATAGTAGTGTAGTGAAAATCCGTGGGCGTGCAGCTCCTGTGCAACAACCGATTCATAAACTGAGCCTAAATTGATGCCCTTTTCCTCCCTGAGCACGGCATTGATATTGGTGCCATAGAGCAGATAAGTGAGCAAGCCAACGTCATTCATGTAGAGTTTGAGCAGGTTCTTGTTCTCGGATTCCATCAGCGGGAACTTAGGGTTGCTGATGGCTTGTACTGCGAGGGCGATGCCTGAGTTGGTCAGGTATTCAAACTCCTCGGCATAGTCGCTGAATTGCTTGTGGGTACCAGTATCCTCAATGCGCTTGACAACAATACGCTTTTTCTTATTCTCCATGTTGGAGGGGATCATGTCATAGATCTTCCTGATGACAAGTCGTCGCTCGGCATCGTACTGTGACGCATCAATGCGGTATAACTCATGAATGTCGTGCTGGATCTTGCGCACGTGGGCCATGTTTCTGTTTTCAAGGAATTTGTTGATGCATTCAGGTAGCCCCCCTACAAGAAGATAGAGCCTGAATTGTTGTATCATGTAATCGTGTAGGGACTGGTTGAGTGATTGACCTGCGAGGAATTTGGATCTCACGCCATCGATAGTCTCCTGTCCACACCCCATGGCCAGCAGGAATTCCTCAAAATCCAGCGGGTACATCTCCATGATTGAGATGCTGCCAATGGGGACAGATGCCGTCTGGCTTAGTGCCACACCTAACTGTGATCCGCTGGCGATGTAAGTATAACGCCCCTCTTGATTCAAGAACTTGAGCATGGTCATCAAGTGAGGGTAGCTCTGTATCTCGTCGAGGAAAATCAATGTGTCTTCCTTTTTGCCCAGTTTGTTGCCTGCGATTGCACCTAATTGAAGGTGAAAATCCTCGATGTTATTTACTGTGGCAAAGATGCCTCGACTCTCCTTGTCCTCCTTGAGGTTGATCTCGATGTAATGATTGAACATCTTCTTGCCCACATGGCGAATCAGGTAGGATTTGCCTATCTGCCGGGCTCCGTTAACCAATAGAATCTTATTGGGCTCGTTGCTGAGAAAATCCTCGATATTTTTCTCAAATTTTCGATATAACATAATGTGAGATGTCTATTTTGTTGCAAATGTAGTGGTTATGTTCTTATTGTGCAAGAAAAAGGGGACTTTTTCCATGAAATTTTGTTGCAGAAAGGGACTTTTTCCTATTTTTTGATGGTGATTTTGGGACTTTTTCCATGGATTTTTGGGGTAAAAAGGGGACTTTTTCCTAAGTGTTGCACCAGATTTTGCACCAGACCTTGAAAGTAGACACTGAAAATGTTTTTTAGATGAATAAATTTATAAAAGTAGACATTTCAGTGATTTTTATCTCTTTTGGTTTTACAAAAGTAGTCATTTTCACCAGATTTGCAAAGATTCCGTTTATGAAAGTGGACACAGGCCTTGAAGGCAACCGCACCAAAATTAACAAAACGTGATGTAGAACACCCGGAGAAAACGCTCCATCAACCCAACAGGCTGTTGCAAAACTCAATGCCTTTTTAAGTGAATCGGCCTGAGGGCCGAGAAATCAAAAAAATCGCATAAAAATCAAACAAATTAATTTTTTATCATAATTTTATTTATATTTTTTTAGATTTCTCGCGCACAGCGCGATCCTCTTTTTGTGGTTTTATGTTTTGCAACAGCCTCCCCATGTGCTAAAAGCCGAAATGGGGTCGCCTCCAGCGACAAGCTATTCCGTACCATCACCCCCAGTGAATCAGACTCCCTCGTTAACACTCGGCAGCCTGATTTACTGGGGGTTACTCAGATAGCCGCCCTTCGGGCGTCTTCCCGTGCGTTAGCACGGTGTGATGCAGTGACGTTTCAACGCAGGGTCAACTGCTATATCGTTACCATTATTTAAGTGGACACTGAAAATGATAAATGTCGGGTGCCAGGGGGGCAGGGATGATTAAAACGAGGCTATGTCACCATTTCGACTTGCTAACCAGACTGGCTGTTGCAAAACACAACTGCTCGAATCATAAGTCGCTGTTGCAAAACTCTAACTCGGTAACTTAACCGTGCTAACGCACGGGAAATTAATCAAATTTTTAAATTAAAATTCGAGCATTTGAGTTTTGCAACAACCTCTTATTGCTTCTGTGATGGAATGATGATATGGCCTCGTTTTTAATGCTTGTGATACAAGGACTTATGCCATGATGGACTCGGCCATGTGCTTACCCATGTCGAAGGCCTTCTGCAAGTCTTGTTCCCAATGCTCGTCGCGCCACTGGCGTTTGGCCTCTTCGGAGAATCCCGCCAGCTCAAAGTTGTCATATTTCCTCACTTGATAGGTATTGTAGGCAATCAAGTGTTCGGGTTGACCCAGGGCCGAGGCGATGCAGTACTCCATCGAGCCGTAGCCCTGGCTGTTATTTCTCTCGGGCAGGCCGTTCATCGTCTCAATCAGCACGATGGGCATCTTCTTGGGGGCGGTCATGCTGTAGTCGTTATAGGAGAGCCAGGGAAATGCGAGGCGCTCCAGGAAGGTGCGCATCTGACCCGTCACGTCGCCAAAGTAGATAGGCGATCCAAGCACCAGGCCATCGGCCTGGGCGATTTCTTCCAGAATGGGAGTCAAGGCATCCTTAAATTTGCACACATTGGATGCCCTGCCCTTGATTTTACAAGCCAAGCAAGAGATGCAGCCCTTGTAGTTGAGGTCATAGAGACGGACTACCTTGACCTCGGCACCAGCTTGTGATGCGCCCTCGGCAAACTTTCCAATCATGGCGGCTGTGTTCATGTTCTTGCGGGGACCGCCATCAATAATCATGATCTTCTTCATATCGTGGTTGATGTTATTTTGTTTGGCAAGCGTACCGAGCGGCCATGACATGATGGGGACGGCAGCAATAGCCATTGCTGCCCACTTGATGAAATCGCGTCGATTCGTAGCCATATTGACAATTCATTAATTAGGCTACAAATATACACATTTTTGGCGAAACATGAAAAATCCATGTCCCAACTCATTATTGAAAGGACAGTGGTAATTGTTGAAAAATCTATCAGGTTATAGCCCCTCGTCTTCCTTGGGTGAGAGGGCAGCCTCGACGTCGTTGAGGGCGGCGGTGGCGGCGTTCTCATATTGGTCGAGGGTGCGGGACTTGCGGATGGCCTTGAAAAGCTTGCGGTTAGTGCCAGGCAGGAAGGTCTGCCAGATGTCTTGCAGGTGTCGCACCAGCTGGGCTTCACCGCCATTGAGCTGTTCGGTGTAACCCTCGACGAGCAAGTCGTGGAAGTGACGGTAATCATCGGGTGTGGCATTGGGTGCCATCATGCCGGGATTGGCCGCCAGTCTACTGCCTACCATCACGGCGGCGAGGGTGGGGTAGCGCTGGATGGTCAGCTTGATATCCTCTAATGAGCGCAGGCTGCCGTTATAGATGACGGGCCACGGTGAGGCAGTCAGGATAGCCTCAAATTGCTCAATGTCCAACTCCCCCTTGTATTGCTGCTTGCCCGTGCGGGGGTGGATGGCGATGTTCACGGGCTTGATGATGTCCAGCAGGGGCAGGATGTCGCGCCACTGTTCGGCGTTGTCCCAGCCGAGTCTCATCTTCACACTATACTCCACGCCATCAACCGAGGCTAACGCCTGGAACAGGGCTTGGGCCAGTTCGGGATAAGCCATCATGCCCGAACCCTTGCGATGGAGAGCGATGGGCGGGAAGGGGCAGCCAAGGTTGATGTCGATGTGGCGGTAACCCATCAGCTTGAGGGCATCTACCATCATCAGGGCATGGTCGGGCTGGCAGGCGAGAATCTGCGGAATCAAGGTGATGCCCGCATTGCGCTCGGGGTCCACGTCGCGCAGGTCCTTGCGCCTGACCTCGCCATGCTCCACGCGCATGAAGGGCGCATAATAGGCATCCACACCGCCAAACACACTGTGCTGCGCCATGCGCCACACGTTATCGGTCACACCTTGCAGCGGAGCCGCAAGCACTGGTATCATCTTCACGTCATTATCTGTCATGTTGCAAAGATAATAGTTTTTATTGAAAATCAGCCATAAATCCCCGTTGTTGATCTGGTAGATGAAACTTTTTTCCGAAAAAATTTGGTCAGTTCGGGAATTGGTTGTACCTTTGCAGTCGCTTTTAGGAAATGGCGGGATAGCTCAGTCGGTTAGAGCGTCGGATTCATAACCCGGAGGTCCTGAGTTCAATTCTCAGTCCCGCTACTTACAAGGGGTCGCACGATGTGCGGCCCCTTGTAGTTTATCGCCTAGATAATATAGATACTCTAGAGTACCTCGTTACATATAGAGTTTCTGGTTCTCGAAGTCCACCTCGCGGTCGAGCAGGGTGACAAAGTCGTCAAGAACCTCACGGTCGATGTCGCCCAGGGTGTACTCGTTCTCGGCATCCTCACGGATGAGGGCGATCCACTCGCGGCGGGCAGTGACGTAGTCCTGGTGGATGCGCTCCACAGCCTCGTCGGTCAGCTCGTCAATGCCGTAGTAGTCCAGAATGATGCGGTAGCTCCATGACCAGCGCAGTTCATTGTAGTTGGCGTGAATCTCCTTGAAGCGGGCATTCACGGCCTCGATGGTGCCGAGGCGTCCAGCGATGATGTCCTCAATGATCTGATCCTCGGCGCTCTGTGGCATGAGTAATCCTGCCAAATCAATCCAGTTGCCCTCGCCGTCGGTCGAAACGGGAGGCACGGGCTTGTGTCGCTTGAGCACGGCACCCATGTAGATGCGCAGGGCCATGTCATAATACTTGATGCCCTTGTGGAGCAACGGCGCCTTGATGACATACTCGTGGTAGTTATAGGTGCTCACCTTGTCGCCGCTGGCAGCACGCAGTTTTTCCAGAATCTTCTTGCCGCGCAGCACTTCGCTGATGGTGAACGGGCTGAGCCAGTCGAAGTTGACCACGCTACGGTGCTCGCCCTTGTAACGCTTGTCGCGTTTGGGCCACTTGCGGATGTCGCGATACAGGCCGACCGTGGCAAAGTTGCGACCAGGCTTCAGGTACATGGTGTCGCCATAGGCAATCAAGTAGGAGAACGGCAGGTCGCGCGTGTCAGGGTGATACATCAGTTTGCCGAACAGCACGCTGAAGGAGCCGATGTTGGCAGGCAAGAGCAGATAGGCACCGCTCGCCGTCTTGCAGCCACGTTCCAGGGCTCCATGATGCATGGGTCCCATCTTATAAGCATGGTTGCTGAAGTTGGTCGCCGAGCCGGCATTGTAAAATGAGTACATCGCGCCGATGAGCAACGAACTCTTGTGGTGGCTGACCGTGAACGGGCCGCAGAAGGCAGCGCACGCCTCGCCGTTGGACATGTAGCTGTTGGCAAAGAAGACGCTGCTGGCCGCTGTGAAGCCGTTCTCCAGGTGGCAAGACTCGCCCACGAAGCAGTCGGTCAACTTGACGCTGCCCGTGATGTGTGAGCCGCCACTGATGATGGTGTTCTCGCAGATAACGCCCGTGCGGATGACCACAGGATTTTCTATTGAACTGCTGATGGTGCAGTTACTCAATCGAGAAACACCGCATATCTGGCAACCGTCGGTGATGACCGTGTTGATGATAACGCCCGTGTTGACCACGCGTACCTGGTTGCCGATAGTGCTGCATTCGGGTCGGCTTGCGGTAACCGATTCGGTCACCATGCGCTTGATGGCCTCCATCATGGGCCTGTTGTCGCCGTGCTTGACCATGAGCGCGGCCAGCTGGCTGTTGAGTTCGTTGAGCAACAACAGGTTGCCGTCCCCCACCTCGTTGAGCACGGCTATAGTGTGTCCTTGACCGTAGTTGGGCTCACCCACGGTGTCGATGGTGCTCACGTTGGAGATGTAGCAGCCGTCACCGATCTTGACCTTGTTCAAGTAGTTACCGATATTCTCGATGAGGCACCCGTCGCCGATGGTCACATTGCGTAGCGTGGCATTGTAGATGCCACAGTTCTTGACAAATCCCTCGGTGATCTCGACAGTGCCCTCGCTGTTGCCCAGTCGTGCCCATCCGTAGAATTGCACACGATGGCAGCGTTTGACGTCGAATTCATCAGTAACTTGTATGTCGTTCCAGTCTTGAGCCCAGCAGTCGTTTTTCTTCAAGGCATCGATTTGCTGGTTTGTAAGGTGTCTGTATTGTTTCATGAGATAGACATGATCGTTATTAAATGCGGCGCAAAGGTAGTGTTTTTGGAGCCCACAAAACAACAATCCCTATCATTTTAATATTTGATAGGGATTGTAAATGCTTTTTTTGAAAAAATGTCAATCCAGGCAGTGGACGAGCAGATCGGTCTTGCCGTGGTCGATGAGGTGGATGACCAATTCGCCGAACAGGGTGTTCTGCCAGGCAAACCAGGCGCGGGTGTAGTGGTTGGGGTCGTCCTTGTTGAAGGACTCGTGCATGAAGCCCGTGCCGGCATCGGTGGTGAGCAACTGGCGCAAGCAGTGGGAGATTTCCTCGTCGTTGTCGGCAGTGAAGGCTTTCATCATGATGCTCATGGGCCAGATGAGGTTATAGGCCGTGTGGGCGCCACCGATGCCCTCTCCAGCCTTGCCCTTGAAGAAGCAAGGGTTGTCCTCGCTCCAGACGAAGCGGCGCGTGTTGCGGTAAATGGGGTCGTCCATGGGGACGTCGCCCAGGTAGCCCATAGCCAGCAGACTGGGTACATTGGCGTCATCGGCCAGCACACGTCCGCCCCAGCCATCGACCTCGTAGGCGTAGATCTTGCCATACTTGGGATGGTCGACGATGGCATACTTGTGCAACGCATCCTCCACTTCCTGGGCCAGGTCGAGGCACTGCCGTGACAATGCTATATTGTGGTTTACCTTGTCAAGAATCTCTCCTGCCTTGCGCAACGAGCTGACGGCCATGAAGTTGCTGGGCACAAGGAAGGGCAACACGGTGGCATCGTCGCTGGGACGGAAACACGAGACGATCAGTCCCACGGGATTGACGGGAGGTCCCCAACCATACCATGTGAGGGACGACTTGGCGTCGATGTCACGGCGCATGAATTTGTAGGGGCCCTTGTTGCCACCCTTGCGCTGTTGCTCCTTGAAGGTGCGCAGCACGGCCTGCATGGCCTGCTGCCACAGGTCGCCGAAGATGCTATCATCGCCCGTCACCAGCCAGTACTCATAGGCCAGACGAATCGGGTAGCACAGTGAGTCGATTTCATACTTGCGCTCATGCAACTCGGGCTTCATGTCGGTGAGGTCGCTTTCCCACTGGCTGCCCGTGGGACCGTCATTGAAGGCGTTGGCGTATGGATCCAGGATGATGCACTTCAACTGGCGCAGGATGACGCCTCGCAGCATGTGGCGCAGTTTCTCGTCCTTGTTGGCATACTTGACATAGGGCCACACCTGGGCTCCGCTGTCGCGCAGCCACATTGCGTGAATGTCGCCCGTATAGACAAACGTGTCGTCCTCGCCATTCTCGTCAAGACGATAGTGCACCGTGCTGTCGAGCGTGTTGGGGAAGCAGTTCTCAAACATCCATGCAAGCCGTGGGTTGCCCTTGATGAGTTTGAGTACCTCCTTAATGCGCTTCTCAATAATGGCGCTGGAGAAAAGCCGTTCCTCGACGGGCGGGCGTTTGGTGACGTAGGTCGAGGTGGCGTCGCTCACCACGGTGGTGTAGCGCGGATGCACGTCGGCCGTGGCAGGCAGCACCGCCGCCGCTACCACGATACATAATAACAGATGTCTCAGTTTCATAGTGTGATCAATTGTGTCTCAACTGCAAAGGTAAAATATTTTTAGTAACGATATAGCCGTTGACCCTGAAAAGTTTTTTCATGCGAACCTTTAGTTCGGCGAGTCTCACGCAAAGTCGCAAAGACGCTAAGCTGTTGATTTTTAATCACTTCAGCGGTCTGTTAGTTGATTATATAAGTCTGCGAATTAATCGAAGCGAATTTCTTACTTAATCACGAGGGCGGGTGCCACTTCGATTCATTCGCCGTTAGGAAAGAATTGTAATAGAATGGTGTGACCCCCCGCGGCGGGGAGCCACACCATGTCTGAACTATACAGGTGGAAAAAAGTGTCATCAATTGCCGCTGAGCAGCATGTCGATCAGGGCCGTCACGTCGGCGATGCTCACGTTGCCGTCACCGTTCACGTCACAGGCAGGATTAGTGACGCTGCCACCACCGAGCAGCAGGTCGATGAGGGCCGTCACGTCGGCGATGCTCACATTGTTGTCGCCGTTCACGTCACCCGTCTCGACGGCCTTCTCGGTAACTTTCACGTTATCGACGGCAAAGTAGTCGCCCGTGGGGTGCTGGCTACCGTCCTTGCTGTAGGTCCACGTCAACACGTGCGAGCCCACAGGCAGGTCGGCGGTGAAGGTCTCCCAGTCGTTGTCGCGGGCGCCGTAGGTGAACTGCACCACGCCATCGATCAGGAACTCACACTTGTCATAGCTGGTGCCCTCGCCCCAGGCCTTGAAGTCAAACGTCACGGTCGAGAGCTTGCTCACGGTCACCTGGGCAATGATGGTCGAGGTGGAGCTGTGCACGCCCGCGTTGCCCGACATGGCATAGATGCGTGTGCCGTCACCCATAACGACCCACGGGTAGCTGGCCGTGGTGCTGGAGAAGCTCAGGCTTGAGCCGGCAGCGTTCAACGCATAGTTGAGCTCGGAGCCGTCGTTGGGCAGTATGGTGTAGAAATTCTTCCAGTAGGTGGCAGCCTTGTAGCTGTTCACGGCCGACATCGAGGGTACATAGACCTTGGTAGTGCTGTAGTGGTTGGAGTCAAACGTGTTGCTCTGGATCGTGGCAGGCGTGCTGCGCTGGCACGTCACCTTCTGCAGCGCCGTGCAGCCGTAGAAGGCGAGGGTGCCGATGCTGGTCACGCCCGAGCCAAGGGTCACCTGGGTCAGGCCAGTGCAGTTCCTGAATACCTCCTTCCCGATGGACGTCACGCTGCTGCCCATGGTCACCGACTTCAAGGCTCCCTGTGCGCGCGGTACCGAAGCCCCTGCCGGACTGTTCAGGTTTATGGCTACGACCTCATTGAAGGCATAGTCACCGATGGCCGTCACGTTGTAGGTCTTGCCCAGGTCGCTGTAGTAGGCGGTGTTGGGGATGGTGATGTTGCCGCTGTAGTTGGTGTCACTTGAGCTGGTAAGGCCGACACTGCTGTTGCGTTTGTTGATTACCTTGACGGTGTTGCTGCCCGTGATCAGGTAATAGATGCCGCCCGTGTAGAAGTCGTAAGCCTGTGTGTAGTTGATATTGTAGAAGTTCTTCCAGTAGTTTGCGGCCTGGTACAGTGACTTGGCGTAAGGATTGGTCACCTTGATGCGGTACATATTATAAGGGTTCTGGTAGTAATCGCTATTCGTGACGAAAGAGTTGCTGGCGAGCGTGGGGGGAGTGAGGGATTTGCAGATGATGTTCACCTCATTAAGATAGGTCTGTCCATTCACTTCATAGGTGCCATTGAAATAGAAAGCATAAGCCCCGATCGAAGTTACCGATTTGCCAAGGGTGATCTCGTTCATGTTATAGCAACGTTGGAAAGCGCTTTCACCGATGGTGGTCACACCATCACCGATCACTACGGTTCGCAATGAATAGCATCTGTGGAAAGCATATTTACCGATGGTTTTTACTGAATTGGGAATGGTGATTGTCGTAATTGCTGGGGCGTAAGTGTCCATTTCAGTACCGCAGAAAGCCCAATCACCGATGGAAGTAATCGTATTGGGGAGTGTGATTGACGTCATGCCTCCTGCTTGTGTAAAAGCATCATCACCGATAGCCGTCACCGTGTAATATGATCCATTGTAGTACACGCTGCTGGGAATGGTCACATTGCCAACATAGCCACCGTAATAATTATAATAACCATCCTCCTTGTAGGTCACCTCGACGGTTTTGTTGGTTGAGCTGGTGATGTTGTAGTAGATGGTCACGCCATTGTAGGAGGCGGAGAAATCATAAGCGCTGGCGCTTAGGGCACTGGTCAGGCACGCCACGAGGGCGAGCAGTTTGAAGAAAGTTAAATGTTTCATAATGCAAGTTGGTTGCCTCCTGAGTCCCCCGAATTCGGCGTTAAATCGTTAATAGACTTGGAATATAAGAGAAAAGCGTAGGGACTTCATCTGCCTGTTCGCCTGTCTGATGGCATCGCCAAACGCCCTTGTACCGCGAACAGTCATCCCCCACGCTTGGCCTTATGGTCAAGCCCTCTCCCATGGCCTTGGGGGATGAGCGAACCATTCAACCAGCGACGGAGCGTTGTTGACTGCTTTTGACCGGTACGAAATTTTGGCGAAATTATCAGACAGGGTCAAAAACAAAACGCTTTCGTCTTGCAAATAATATGTCTTGCTCCACGGCGGGGCGTGCCCGCCACTTCACGTTGCAAATATAGTATAAAAACAAGAAATAAAGAAATATGGTTGTCTTTTTTTTGCTGTTTCGGTAAAAATCTTTCTTTTTCACGTGTTTTCTTGCTTATGTGTTCGACTTGCACTATCTTTGCCTTCGGCAAATTGAAATAGGAACTTATGAAATTAAAGAGCATCATATTGAGTGTGCTGGCAAGCCTTGCCGTGACGGTGGCCGCCCAGCCTGTCCAGCAACAGGAGGAATGGGAATGGTACCTTGACGAAGTCGTGGGCGAGACGTTTGTCGGACGCAACTATTTTGATTACTACTACCTGCCGAGTGCCAGCGACATGCAGCAACAGCGCGAGCGTGGCGAGGTGACCTATTTCCTGAACAGTCCCGAAGGCCTCAATACCAAGAAGGTGCGCGACATGATAGACCGCTTAATGGCCAGCTATGACGATATCAAGGCGGTGACAGGGTGGCAGATGACCTCAGCAACCTACTGGAAGGAATTCCGCTACGAGAAGAATAAATTCCGCTTCAGTGTCAAGCGCAAGATGCTGGACGATGGCACCTACTACGTGAGCGTGACCGAGACAGCAGGCTATTACAAGTCATTAGGCAAGGGTAAGAAGGACGAATCTCAAGCTAAGGAAACAGCCGATAAGCCCCGTCGCAGCAGGTCCACCAAGCGCAGTACACGTAGCGGGCGCCATCAGGTAGTCGATCCTGACGAGGCTGTAACTACTGCTGGCGTTGCCATGGCGGCTCTGGCGGGCAGTGACGATGAGGTGACAGATGAAGCTCCGGTCATGAGCGAGAAGGAGCGCCGCCGCCAGGCCCGCGAGCAGAAGGAGGCCGAGGAACAGGCTGAGCGTGCCCGCTTGCGCCGTGCTCAGGAGAAGCGCCGCGAGGAGGCCAAGGCCAAGAAAGAGGCTGAAAAACAGCGAAAGGCCGAGGAGAAGCAGAAAAAGGAAGAAGAAAAACGTCTCAAGAAGGAAGAAGAGAAGCGGCAGCGCGAGCAGGAGCGCAAGGAGCGCGAACAGGAGCGCCGCAACCAGGCTGCTGCTCCCAAGCTTGTCGAGAGTAAGCATCACTATACCGACGTGGCCCTGTGGCTGAGTGAGAAGTATGACTTCATGCAGACGGGTGCCGGCGAGTCCTCGTGCACCATGTATTCCACTGCCGTCAAGGATGTTGAAATGGCCAAGTTGACCATCAAGAACGCCCTCAAGGGCAGTAACGCACGCATGGCTGTGCCCTGGCGCGTGAACAGCGCGACCAAGGAGATCGAGACGGGGTATGTCGTCGATGGCCACGTGCTGGTTTTCACCATCGGCAAGGATGAAGATGCCCATGTCACGCTCACGATTACCGAGGTGAGTGCCGAGGAGTTTGAGGCCATTAGTCGGTAGTCGCTAGTCACTAGTCGGTAGTCGTTAGTCGGTAGTCGTTAGTCGGTGAGCAAGTTATGTGCTTGCGAAACTTAAAATAGAATGATAGAGTTGATAACAACCATAATATATTTAATGAGATGAAAAAGATATTTTTATTCTTGACTTTGCTGATGGCAGTGGCCGTGCTGGTGATGGCTTGCAAGCCCAAGGATCACCACGCCTTGCCGGTTGCCGATGAATTTATGGTGCCTGAGGTGGCAGATGTCGTGCTCTATCAGGTCAATCCTCGTGTGTTTGCTCCTTCCAACTCTTTTAAGGCCATCATTGGCCGCCTTGACTCCATTCAGGACTTGGGAGTGAATATGTTATGGATCATGCCCATCTATCCCATAGGTGAGGAGAAGAGCAAGAACTCGCCCTACTCGGTGCGAGACTACAAGGCTGTGGCTCCCGAGTATGGCACGGTGGATGACCTGCGCTTGCTGGTTGAGTCATGTCACGAGCGTGGCATGGGTGTGATTCTGGACTGGGTGGCTAATCACACCGCCTGGGATAACGTGTGGGTCAAGCAGCACCCCGACTGGTACACCCACGACTCGACAGGCAACATCATCTATCCTCCTGGCACCGACTGGACCGATGTCGCCGACTTGAACTATGACAACAAGGAGATGCGTGTAGCGATGATTGATGCGATGCGCTACTGGGTGGACAGCGTTGGTGTTGACGGTTTCCGCTGTGATGTTGCCGATCAGGTGCCTGTTGACTTCTGGACAGACTGTATCAATAACCTGCGTGCCGCTGCCCAGCCACGCAACCTCATCATGCTGGCCGAGGGAGCGAATCCCGACAACTTCACGGCAGGATTTGATCTGAACTATGCGTGGGAATTCATGGGTACTATTGCCCAGGTGATGAAGGGAGAGGCCAAGGTGAGCAAGCTCTTGACCACCGATAAGAATGAATATAAAGACCTGCCCAGAGGCAAGTTCAAACTTCGTTTCACCACCAATCATGACGAGGCGACCAAGGCTTCGCCCGTGACGCTCTACGGTGGCGCCAAGGCCTCGATGGCGGCATTTGTCGCAACGACCATGCTGCATGGCGGTATGCTGGTCTATGGATCACAGGAGGTGGGCTACCCCGAGACCATCAACTTCTTCAAGTATGTGCCTGTCAACTGGAATGCTAACCCGGGAATGCGCGACGAGTACAAGAAACTCATCGCTATTTATAATGAGCATCCCGCCCTGCGCAGTAGTGGTAAGGTGGTCCCCTTTGACGACGATGAGAACAATGTCTTGATTGTGGACCGAGTGCTCAACAACGACAATGTGCTCGTGATTGTGAATGTGCGCAATGCTGCCCAGAAGGTGGAATTGCCAGCCATGTGGAACAATAAGAGTGTTATCAACTTGATGACTGGTGAGGAAATGTCGCTCACCCGCCACGTTGCATTACAACCTTATCAGTATCTGCTGTTGGCTGCCAAAAAGTAAAAAGGAGTGATTGTCACTCATCGCTCAGCAGGGGCCTGTGGAATGGTAGAAACCGTCCATAGGCTCCTGCTCTATGCATCAGAGAGGGCAGAATACCGGGAAAGACTGCTCATCTAATCCTCTGTGCATCAACCTCACGCCAAGTCGCGAAGTCGCTAAGTTTTTTAAAGTTGATTGCTCGCAAGGGGC
>CAMVBJ010000035.1 GCA_947165675.1 uncultured Prevotellaceae bacterium | reverse complement strand
GGTGGCGGTAGGCTTGGGATGGCCATGCCTAACGAAGTAAAAGAAAAGATTTCTCAAACAATGACTGGAATAAAACGCGGAGAAGAAACCAAACAAAAGATGAGTAACGCCAAGAAAAAAAGGATCAGAGCTATCATGAGTGATGGTTCCGAACAAGAATACCCTTCGATAGGAGCTGCGGCGAGTGCAAATAATCTAAGCATATCAGCTGTCTCTATGGCTTATAGACTCAACCGAACTTGCAGGTCCGGAGTCACATTTGTACGAGCCTAACGAAATCCCCAGGAGCGATATCAAGCTTCTGGGGATTGTTGTTATCATCTTATCTAGCACCTTTTATTGTAAAAACATCAGGATAGAGTGAATTAAGTTTAAGTCTGAAATCAAGAGATGCATTGTCAGCTGTTGTCCTAATCATTGAAATATCCTCTGGGAATGTTGGGCCTTCAAAGAAATCACGGACTTTTTCATATTTTCCAATAGCTCCTCTGGCTGTAGCATACCTGATTACATAAGCCAGCTCATTCAATTTTTCAGGATTCCAAGGTATTTTTCCTAATTCACCTTTTGGTCTGCATCTTCCTGTTAACCGATATACCAACAATTGCTTTATTACATCATTATCATCGATACAACTCGAGTAAACCAAGAAATTGATAAATTCCTTGAACACATCATCGCCTCGTTGTATGATACTACTATTTGGTGAAGACAAAAACTCGTTGGGCTCTTGTTTATTAAGATCTATTTCCGATTTAAAAATCACGAGATCCTCAAAAGCTACTTCTGGCTTTTGATTTTTCTCATTTGGTTTAGAGTTGTCATCAGAGATTTCAGCACTATCAGCTGCATTCTGCTTTGCTTTATAGTCTTCATAAGCCTCTTTTAGTTCTGGATACTTATTGAAATCAACCAGACTTCGTACCTTATTGAATACTTTTTTTTCTGAAGGATAAGCATACATGTAGCTATCATCGAACGCTCTTAATAAAGTATCTAACAACCACAATAGTTGTTCTTTAATATCTGCCTCTTGAACATCCGTTAACGAAGAATCAGGAATGGATTCATCGTTAACGCTATCAACATATGGATTCTGAAGCAACTGCATTTCAATTGTCCGAGTAATTAATTCGATAGGATTCTCTGGACCACTTAGGGCTATATTCTTCAGGTATTCATTCTGTTTTATTATCTTTCTCGCAAAATGATTATCATAGGCATATATAAGTATTACGCGAACATCATTTTCATGTGTTTTGATGGTGTTCGAAAAAGTATTGAAATCTCCTTTCTTAACAGAATTATATAACGCATTCTTAACATCATGGCTGCAATTTATGTTCTGAATCAACGCATCCAACTTCTTTGCTGGTATTATCTGTAGTTCATTAAAAACCAAGTTCCAGTCAATCCTTGATTTGAATCTAGAATTGTCGTCTTCAAACATTGTATCATCAGCAATGGGGCGGTTCTCATGGATGAATTGCATCATTTTAGAAGAAACCATATAGAATTGGGAAATAGGCCAACAAATTTTGAAATGAGACATAAATCGACTTATAAAAAATGCATCTGGATTCTCCTCACAAATTTTGTGTAATAGTTCCTCAAGACTTTCTATTGCGTCTTCAAGTACATGATTAGATCTTAAATAATCAATCAATGTTCTCAAATAATCTAACCGATCAAGTTCTAAGTAGATTTTCGGATAATCTGGATCTGCGTTCTCTTTGATCTGTGATTCAAAATTCTGCCAGAATATAATAATATCTTCCTTAGATTTGAACCATTGTTTGTTGTTTTCTAAACCATCAATGAATGACTTCAGCTCGTCATTATTATCTAATTCATCTAAGTCATGACCCTGTAAAGCTGCGTTGATTTCATTAATGGCATCATCAACTCTATCATTTAAGTTACTTATATAGTTTTCATATTCAATAACTTCATCTGATTCAAAATTAAAAGAAGATTCTGAATCTGTAAAAATAGTCATAGTTGCCGTTAATTCTTTCTGAACGAGAGATTCGGATTCGTTTGGATTATACGATGATATATCAGTGGGTGAAACATAATCGTTCTCTTCTATGTCACAAAAAATGTCTGATTCGATTCGGTTGATTTCGTCTTCGACTGTAAGCTGAGCATAGACCCTCTTAATCATCTCATCATTGGCGTGGCCAGTCATGCGGCACAACCGTTCTGGACTGACGCCCTTCCTGATCATGTTAGTTATAAACGTGCATCTAGCATCGTGGCTGGATAAAGTCTTATATAACGGTTTCCTTACTTCTTTTTGAGTTGAGTCAATTTTGACGATCTCCCTGTCTAATCCTGCTTTCTTAGCTATTCTTCTAATTGCTTCATTATATGTATTATTGCCTTTACCTTTCGTCTTTTCTTCAAATTCCTTCGGGTTAACAAGTGAATGGTTCTTGATTTTGTCCATCAACATTGTAACCTTGGGAGTTATGGGAATAATCGCATTGATGTTCTCCTTCGTTGTAGAAACAACGATATACTTATATTTCTTTCCTTGCTTAACCTTGTAGTTCCCGGTGAGCAGCTTAGCCAAGTCAGAAACACGCTGACCACACTCAAGATGAAGCAAGAATACATCACGGTACTCCTCTTCAACTGGGGTTAGGCCAGAACAGCTCTCTATTGCTGCAACTTCATTATCTAGCAGAGGGATATGCCCCATTTGGTCTTCTCTACGAGGATCATCAACTTTAATCCAAACGACAGGGCTGGGGGCTTTTTCTTGGGGGACGAGCACTTTATTTATCAGCAAGGCGATGATGGCGCCACAACGGTTCAATTGGCCAACACCAAAGTTTCTCCTGCTGTCATCTTCTTTACTCTTGTTCATCTTGTCAATCAGATACTCCTTATACATATTCAAACCTCTCTGGCTAAATATCTGCATGGTTTTATCCTTCTCACGTAAGGTGTCGACAAAACGACCAAACTCACTCAAGAGCGATTCGCTTTGGCGTTTTGTGCTATCCTTAATAGACGGCTTAACGTAGTTATGGTAATACTCCAGAGCATCAGCTGCAACATAAACGAGGTTGATTTTCTTTTTAGCCATATCCCTATTGATGAATTTTTTGAGTGTTTCTGCTATGTCATCGACATTATTGTTGCAAATATACTCAATAAATTCAGAAAAATAGCCCCTCAACTTATTTAAATAATTGTTGGCAATTTTGTTGTTACGATTATCCTGCTTACTCTGGACATTTGATATCACTGCAAGCTGCCTCTCTTGATCCCATTGGCTGGCATAAACCTTCATCTTGGTATATATACGATAACGCTTACCATCGATGCTTGCAACGAGATATATCTGGCAGGGATGCGTTGAATGCGAATTGCGTAAATAGAATTTCAACTTGCTCTCTCTGTAAAATATTTGTCCTTTTTTGCTCATAATTTTGACACAGAATTTGATCACACACTACTATTTATGGTAACATTTTGAACCCTTTTTGTACCCAAATTTTGTGTCATTTTAGCCATTTTAATGGCAAAACCATGGAAGCAAGCCCGAAAATCGATTGTAATAACAATCTAAATATCAGTTGTTTATGCCGATAAAAAGTTGGCACGGTAATTGCAGATATAGGTACGAACTCATAATTTTTGGAGGTTTTTTAGGGTTAAACATGATTGTCAGCATCGCTCGGGAGAGTCGTGCTGATTCTTTTTGTGTAACAGGTTGGCCACAATGCGGGTTGCGCAGGTTGATTATTCTGTGTACCTTTGCGTCAGATATAACAATCCATTGATGCTATGACCGAGAAAGAGAAAATGCTGGCAGGACTGCCCTATAGTGCGATTGACGAGCAACTGCTCAAGGAGTTGAATGAGTGCAAGGATGTCCTTCACCGTTATAACGAGTTGCTACCTTCACTGAGGACTGAACGCACCCACATGCTCAAAGAGCTGCTTGGACACGTGGGCGATGACAATATCCTGATCAACCAACCGTTCTATTGCGATTACGGCAAACACATCAGTGTTGGCAAACGATTCTTTGCCAACTTCAACTTCACGGTGCTGGATGAGGCGTTGGTAACCATCGGCGACGACTGCTTTATCGGTCCCAACGTAGGCATCTACACAGCTTGCCACAGCACAGATCCTGTGGAGCGCAACACACGGCGCGAGTGGGCCTTGCCCGTGACCATTGGTGACAACGTGTGGATTGGGGGATCGGTAACCATCTTGGCAGGCGTGACCATTGGCGACAACGTGACCATCGGTGCGGGATCGGTGGTGACCAGGGATATTCCCAACAACGTTGTTGCTGTGGGAAACCCATGCCGACCTGTCAAGACGATCAATGATAACAAGTAAAGCACTGCGCCGGCACAACACCGTAACTCTGTTATAACGCAACAAATGCCGCTACAGTCCCGAGGGACTATAACGGCTTGATGCGTTGTAGAGTAGCGGGCTTCATGCCCGCAACGTCACTTTACAAGATGGGATTACTTGTAAACGGTGTCGCTGACAGTGAGGCTGTAACGACCCTTAGCGCGACGACGGGCAAGGACCTTGCGACCATCGGCAGTGCGCATGCGATGACGGAAGCCATGCTTGTTGGCTTTCTTGCGGTTCGAGGGTTGGAATGTTCTTTTCATTTCTATCTCTGTTTTTTAGTTGTTCCGAAATTTTTTCGCAAAATGCGGTGCAAAATTAGTCCTTTTTTTCAAATTACACAAGAGCAAACGCATTTTTGCAGAAAAGTTTTTGTTTTTTTTCTCAAAATCACTACTTTTGCACCCACAAACGACTGAGTAGAAACAACATTTATATATAACTATAGCATAACGACTACAATTATGATTAATGCTCAAGACATCAAAAACGGAACGTGCATCCGCTTGGACGGCGATCTGTATTTCTGCATTGAATTCCTTCATGTTAAGCCCGGTAAGGGTAACACCTTCATGCGCACCAAGTTGAAAAACGTGGTTGACGGCCGCGTGCTGGAGCGTCGCTTCAACATCGGTGAGAAGCTCGAGGACGTGCGCGTGGAGCGTCGCCCCTATCAGTACCTGTACATGGACGGCCAGGACGCCATGTTCATGAACAATGAGACTTTTGAGCAGATTCCTATCAGCAAGGACTTGATCACTGGTGCCGACTTCATGAAGGAGGGTGACATCGTTGAGGTTGTCAGCGATGCTTCGACCGAAACTGTGCTCTTCGCCGAGATGCCCATCAAGACTCAGTTGAAGATCACATACACCGAGCCCGGCGTGAAAGGCGACACCGCCACCAACACCTTGAAGCCCGCTACCGTCGAGACTGGCGCAACCGTACGAGTTCCCCTTTTCATCGACACCGACGAAATCATCGAGGTGGACACACGTGATGGCAGCTATCAGGGTCGCGTGAGGTAATACTAACCCTACCCTACTATATTTATTTATCAACACCACAAGGGACGCCCGTCGATGTAACGGGCGTCCCTTGTATAATGTATCGCGATCGGCAGTTAAATCTTACGCAGGATCCAAGGCAGAGGTTCGAGAATCTTGAGACACACCCTCTTGTCAATGTCGCGAAGGAAAGCTGCTGCCTCCTCCTTATTGTCACACCCCTGTGCGATAACGAAATACTGCTTGTCGCTTCCGCCATAGAGGACGTAACTGCCCTTGAGGCCACACTCTTCACGCAGGCGGTCACGGTAGCTCTTGGCGTTGATGCGCTGAGTGAAAGTGGCAACCACGACATTATAGGGACTTGCTGCGTCGGTCGAATCTATGGCCACGTTGGCGTTAACATAGACCAGACGAACACTGTCGCCGTTGATGACGGTGGTGTACTTTTGTCGCTCAGCTTCAATCTTAGCATAGGTTTCGGCACCGATGCCTGTTTTGCGGCGCTCAATGGCTTTTTCATAGGCCTCACGGTAATTCTGCTCATTGCTGTGGCATCCCGTGAACATGCCTGCCACCATTACCAGCACTGCAATAATCTGTAATATCTTTTTCATCAATCAACACTGATTTATAATCTCACTTACTTGGCCAGCTCGATGACCTGTGCATGGGTAATACTACCGTTGTCAAGGGTGAGCGTCACCAACGTGCGCACCACTTGCCAGCCTTGAACCCCTGCCGCACCAGGGTTGACGACAAGACAACCGAGTGAGCGGTCGGGCATGACCTTGAGGATGTGGCTATGGCCACAAACGAACAGCTTGGGCCGCGACAATTCCAGTCGCGACTTGATGCCCGGCGCATACTTTCCCGGATAGCCGCCGATGTGGGTCATCACCACCTTGACGCCCTCGACCACAAAGGTTTCCATCTCCTTGAAACGGCGGCGCAGGCTGGCCCCATCGGCATTACCATAGACAGCCCGGAACACAGGAGCGACAGCCTCAAGCCTGTCAGCAATATCATCATTGCCAATGTCACCAGCGTGCCAAATCTCGTCGCAGCCAGCAAAGTGCTCAGCATAGCGGTCATCCCACCACGCGTGGGTGTCACTGATGATGCCAATTTTCTTCATCAGATCGCAAATTCCATGAGACGGGCAAGATACTTGCCGATGATGTCAAACTCCAGATTGACGACTGTACCCACCTCAATGCAGTGGAAGTTGGTAATCTCGCGTGTATAAGGGATAATGGCAACCTGGAAACTGTCACGTTCGCTATTGCACACAGTGAGCGACACACCATTTACGGTCACACTACCTTTCTCGACAGTGACATAACCCTTGCGTGCCATCTCGGGTGCCACTTCATACTTGAAGGTATAATAATGGCTGCCATCCATTTCCTCAACCCTGGTGCACACTGCCGTCTGGTCAACATGACCTTGCACAATGTGCCCATCAAGGCGACCCTGAATCAGCATCGAGCGCTCCACGTTGACCTCGTCACCCACCTGGAGCAAGCCCAAGTTACTGCGGTCAAGCGTTTCCTGTATGGCCGTGACCGTGTAAGTGCCATCACCAGGCAGATCAACGACGGTGAGACACACACCATTATGAGAAATGCTCTGGTCAATCTTCAATTCACTGGCGAAACTGCACTTGAGCGTGATATGCAGATTACCTCCGTCCTTTCGCAACGCAACCACATGCGCTGTTTCTTCAACGATTCCTGAAAACATAATTATCTATTTAAAACTAATTTTTTCTTATTTTATTGAGATAACGATACCGGAGGCACCTTTATTGCACACAATCCGTCAATTTGGACACCAAGCATGATTCTTAATACACCTTTTTCAGTCTACTTACCACTTCTTAAAAAACCTTAAAAAGGTAAAATTATTAAAATCTTCTTACTGTATTTGCGATTAATTGGTTAATTTTGCTGAGAAACCACAAACTGCTTAGTGAGAGATGGGGAAAACATACATAAATATAGGGAAAGAAATTCACGATGAGCTACTGCAGCAAGGACAAACCGTCCAATGGCTATCGCAGCAGTTGGATTGCAATCGCACAAATATCTACAATATTTTCGTGAGGGAAAGTATCAGCACCGAGCTACTGTTCAAGATCAGCATCGCACTCAAGAGAGATTTCTTTGCTCTATACTCACAGAGACTCCAAGACATCGATCAATAATTAAGTATCTGCATTATCTCACCCACCGCCACAATAACAAGAAATCCCCGCCTCTTGAAAACCAAGGGCGGGGAGCAAGCTGTTTAGAAGTTATTAATATGCTCATGTCGCAGGGCTAAACGCACCTCGACAGGAAGCCAGTTTTACAGGAACGGCTCTGACAAACCGTCATACCGGGGCAATCGTCACTTGCCGAACTGCTCAAAGAAGAGCGTATAGGAAGTCTTGTCCACCAGCTCCTCTGGTCCAAAGAACTGAATGGGACCAGGATAGATATAGCAAGTCTCGAGCGCCCATTTCTCTCGGTTCTCGACAAAGTGCTTGAACGGAGCACCCTCAAGATCCACAAGCGCCTTGCGGATCACAGGCTTATCCTGACCGCTGCGACGTTCCATGTTCATCATCATGGTGATGGGCACACCACAGGCCACCCAATCCTGAGCCTTGCGTCCCAGATGAGTGATGGCAGACATATAGCCAGTAGCCCCCACAAAGATGAGATGAGATGCGTTGTAACCCAACGAATAGCAATAGTCGGCATCAAAGTTCGACGGGAAAGAGCAACGGCCCTCATAGCCGAAGAAGTGATGCTGGGTCTTGAACTTGATGGGCTCCATGCCAGCCTCAACCCGCAGGTCAAGAATGTGGCCCACCATGCGACTGAGCAGTCGTTCGCTCTCAATCTGGGACACCATGACGTTGCCGTGTTCGTCACGGTCAAGCGCCAGCTGTCGTGCCACATCATCGGGCAGTGAGTCATAGACTTGACGGTTCTCATCGCTCAAGTGCTCACGCACGAATTCGGTCTGCTTCTCATCCTTCAAGCGTGAAACCTCGGGGAACTTGGTAAGCATCTCGTTAAGCTCGGCAATGAGCTTCTTCATCGTGGGGACAAACTCGACAATACCCTCAGGCACGAGAACAGTACCATAGTCCATACCCATATCATGACGCTTCACGACGATATCAGCGATCTCGTTAGCAATGTCATGCAGGGTCAAGTTGCGAGCTTCCACTTCCTCACTGATGATACAATAGTTTGGGCGGGTCTGCAAAGCGCACTCGAGAGCGATGTGTGACGCCGAGCGACCCATCAACTTCATGAAGTGCCAGTATTTCTTTGCAGAATTACAGTCACGAGCCACGTTACCAATGAGTTCGCTATAGACCTTGGTAGCGGTATCGAAACCGAAGGAAATCTCCACATGCTCGTTCTTAAGGTCGCCATCGATGGTCTTGGGCACACCGATAACCTGGACGCCTGCATCATGGGCCTTATAGTATTCGGCCAGGATGGCGGCATTAGTATTACTGTCGTCACCACCGATGATGACTACAGCCGTGATTTTGAGTTCACGCAGGATCTGCAGGCCAGCCTCGAACTGCTCAGGCTTATCCAGCTTAGTGCGTCCCGAACCGATCATGTCAAAACCGCCGGTATTGCGGTACTGCTCGATGAGGTCGCCGGTAAGCTCGATATAACGGTGCTTGACAAGTCCATTAGGACCGCCCAAGAAGCCGTACAGACGACAATACTTGTTAAGAGCCTTGATGCCGTCATATAGACCGCAAATCACATTATGGCCACCAGGAGCCTGACCACCACTCAAGATGACACCCACATTGAAGGGTTTCTCGGGAGGCATGGCGGAATCATCGCGTTCAAAGGTCAATTGAGGCAAGCCATAGGTAGTGGGGAACAGGGCTTTGATGGCTTCTTGATCTGCCACAGATTGTGTGGGCTCACCCTCGACCGCACGCACGGGGCACCTAAGTGTAACAGGCAGCTTGGGCCTATAGGTAAGCCTCATCTGCTCCAGGTAACTCTTATTATCAGTCATATTGATATTTAATTGTAATTGGTTTGTATAAACGATTAAACAATCTCTTTTACGCCCGCAAAAGTACTGCAAATTTATCACGTCCACATCATAAAATGATAACAAATTTTTGAATTATTGTGCCCTATTTAGAATTTTTGACACTTTCGGCCACAATAATGACGATTTTACACACAGACCTCCGGTTTGATTATAATCTGTCAACACCGACCCACACTCTTGAAGCAGCCACACCCACCTCCAAGTCAAGAAACCAAGATTTTTTTCGTGAGACTTGGTGTATTCCCAAAAAACTTTGTATCTTCGCAAGATTAAACATTACTGACATCTTTCTAATTATAATAACGACCACCAAATGAAAGGAATTGTATTAGCAGGCGGCTCTGGGACACGGCTTTACCCAGTGACCAAGGGTATCTCCAAGCAGTTGATACCCATCTACGACAAGCCTATGGTCTATTATCCAATCTCGGTGTTGATGCTCGCAGGCATCCGCGAGATACTCATCATATCCACCCCACAAGATCTGCCTTCATTCCAGCGGCTGTTAGGCTCTGGCGAAGACATTGGCGTGCACTTTGAGTATGCCGAGCAGCCTCGACCCGAGGGTTTGGCCCAGGCGTTTATCATCGGCGAACAGTTCGTCGGCAAGGACAGTGTGTGCCTGGTGTTGGGAGACAACATCTTCTACGGACAGAGCTTCACCCGAATGCTTCTTGATGCCGTAGAACGCACCGAGCGGGACAATGTGGCTACACTGTGGGCCTATGCCGTAAAAGATCCTAACCGCTTCGGCGTAGTGGCCTTTGACGAACAAGGCAAGGCCACGAGCCTCGAAGAGAAACCCGAGAATCCCAAGAGCAACTTTGCCGTGACAGGACTCTACTTCTACCCCAATGACGTAGTCGAGATTGCCAAGCACATCAAGCCCAGCGCACGCGGTGAACTTGAGATCACCTCGGTAAACCAGGAATTCTTGGCCCAAGACCGAGTTCACGTCCAGACACTGGGTCGCGGCTTTGCCTGGCTTGACACTGGAACCAGCGAATCGATGGCCGATGCATCTAACTTCATTGGCACTATCGTCAACATGCAGGGCGTTCAGGTGGCAGCACTCGAGGAAATCGCTTTCCGCAAGGGCTGGATCAACAATCAGCAACTCATGGCGCTCGCCGAGCCCATGAAGAAGAACCATTATGGACAATACCTTATTAAACTTGCCCAAAATGGAATTTAACGCCTTTGATCATGCCCACTTGATAGAATTGCCCAAGGTGAAAGACCCGCGGGGAAACCTCACCTTTATCGAGAGTGAAATCCACGTGCCGTTCAAGGTCATGCGCAACTACTGGATCTATGACGTGCCCAGCGGCATGTGGCGTGACGGGCACGCCTTCGGTTCACAGCAGGAGTTTCTCGTGGCTCTAAGTGGCAGCTTTGATGTGGTTGTCAACGACGGTGTCCAGGAGCAGACGTTCCATCTCGCGCGTCCGCAGATAGGGCTTTATATCCCCAATCTGACGTGGCGACACATTAACAACTTTTCCACCAACTCAGTAGCACTTGTGCTCACCAGCACATACTATAATGAGGATGACTACATTACCGATTTTGAAAAATTCAAGACCTTAAAATTACAACAATCTTCCAATGAATAGTATAGACAAAATTCAGATTCACAATCGGTCACACATCAATGACTGCCGCATTATCACCCTCAACAGGAACCACCATGCTAATGGCAACCTCACAGCGGTGAATAACGGCATCGACCTGCCCTTCAACATCCAACGAACCTTCTACATCTATGACGTACCCGGCGGGGCTGAACGCGGCGGGCACAGCCACTACACATGTCATGAGTTCATCATTGCCATCAGTGGCAGCTTTGACGTCACCATCAATGACGGAACAGACCAGTACACCTATACATTGAACCGCCCCTATCAAGGCTTGCTGGTCGTGCCTGGCATCTGGCGCACGCTTCAGAATTTTTCATCAGGATCGGTATGCCTGGCCCTTGCTTCTCATCACTACGATGAGGATGATTACGTGAGGGACTATAAAATGTTTCTCAAGCTGAAAGGAGTTACTGAAGAATAATAAAACAAGACACAATGAAAGA
The DNA here is from genome assembly GCA_947165675.1 of uncultured Prevotellaceae bacterium. Classification (GTDB taxonomy): domain Bacteria; phylum Bacteroidota; class Bacteroidia; order Bacteroidales; family Muribaculaceae; genus Sodaliphilus. Next base: position 18,273 of record CAMVBJ010000035.1, on the reverse strand, counting down.
ATACCCATTCCTTGATCTGGCACTTGCCAATGGCCCTTACATGGACGAGCTAAAAGCCGCGGCATGTGAGGTGATTGAACGTGGACGTTACCTGCATAGCACTCAGACTGAACTGTTAGAGCAGGAAATCGCGTCACTTTGTCAGGTACGGCACTGCGTGAGCGTGAGCAATGGTTTAGACGCTCTGCGGCTCATCCTGCGGGCCTATAAGGAGATGGGGGTCATGCGCGATGGCGACGAGGTCATCGTTCCTGCAAACACCTATGTTGCCAGTGTGCTCGCAATCAGTGACAACGGGCTCACACCTGTACTGTGCGACCCTCAGGAGGACAACATGAACCTTAACTCCAGCCTACTGGAAAACCTGATCACCCCACGCACCCGGGCGATAATGCCAGTGCACTTGTATGGGACGCCATGCTGGGATACCGCATTGATGCAAGCCGCCAGCAACCATGACCTACGCATCATTGAGGATAATGCCCAGGCTATCGGAGCAAGGAGCGACATTGCCGGGCTTAACGGCACGTTTATCACGGGTGGGCTGGGCGATGTTGCCGGCATCAGTTTCTATCCGACCAAGAACTTGGGCGCCCTGGGTGACGGTGGCGCTGTGGTCACTAACGACGACGTCTTGGCATCAATCGTCAGAGCATTGGCCAATTATGGATCAGACAGACGTTATCACAATATTTATCAGGGATATAATTGCCGCCTCGATGAAATTCAGGCAGCAATGCTTAGGGTTAAACTACGCCACTTGGAGCAGGAGAATGACACGCGTGCCGCGGTCGCCCGTGCTTACAATGAGGCCATAGACAATCCTCGGGTCAAAACACCGACAATCTTTGAAGGAGTCAAGCAAATCTGGCATCAGTATGTAGTGCGCGTCGAAGATCGAGAAGCTTTCCGCGCCCATCTTGCCGACAATGGTGTGGGGACAGATATCCACTACGCCACCCCCGCTCACTGGCAACCATGCTACCACCAGTTAGAGCATGGTCCGCTGCCCATGACAGAGCGCTTAGCAAGTGAGGTGGTTTCGTTGCCTATAGCCCACCCCATCACACCAGATGATGCCCGTGCAATCGCTAACATCATCAACCGGTTCTAAAATTAATAGTCACCTATATTATCTGTCTGCGGCGGCAACACGCTTGCATTTCCCGCTCCATGACACGACATCGAGCCGCAGGATTTCCACACGATGGAATGATGCGGCTGCATACTTCATACCCACGACCTTATCATGCGGTGATAGTTTTTCAAGCAACAATTCCAGGGCATGATGCTTCTCCTCCGCGCTCAAGTGGCGAGTCACCACACCGTTAAGCACTATACTCTCATATTCGGTGGTAAATCGTGAGGGCAATAGGTTCACCTTACCTACAACACAAAACGAGACCCGGGGTTCCTGATCCAGGCAGCGCAGCTTGCGACCATCTGGTGCACAATGGACATACAACGCAGCTTCACCATCCCAGACATAGTTCAAGGGCACTCCATAGGGGGAGCCATCATTGTCAGTCATCGACAAGACTCCCCACTCGGCTGTTCGCAGCAATTCCAAGGCCCGACTCTGGTCAAGCAAGCGATCAGAGCGCCTGACTGAACTGTTGTCCCATTTCATCATCTCCCTTTCAAGATTTCCCATGATCGCAACTGAGCCTTCTTGAGACTCTTGGGGTCTTTAGCATCGATGCCATACTTATCGGCTGGAGGAATAACGACAACAGTTCCAAGTGGCACATTGTCTGGATTCTTTATCTTATCCTTATTCTCCTCATAGATATAGACCCAGAACCACTGACTTCCATAATGTCGGGCGGCCATGGTGCTCAGCACATTCTGATCGGTAATTGTTTCGGTAACAACGGGTTCTTCCTCAACTTGAGCCACTGTGTCGGCAGGGACAACCGTTTGTGGCTCAGAGCCAGTTTTCTCACAACCTCGCATCACGAGCCACATCAGCAAGCAGCCTATCAGCACGCCCACAACCAGACCAAGCCAGCGTTTGTCAAGTTTGCGGGAATGTGCAGCAAGTTGTTCAGGTGTGGGAGTATAGGCATTGCGGGGGGCAGGCCGATAGAAGTATTCGTCTTCATTGGTCTCCTCGACAGGTTCTGGCTCCGGCTTAGGTTGTGTAGGGCCGTCAATAGGGATGCCCACCAGCATCGGTCGGGAAACTGGCTCAACTCGAACTGGATCAGACGGCTCCGACACAACAGTTGGCACTACCGTGTCATCCTTTGACTCTAACTCCGTTGGCCCCGTTACATCCGTTGATTCCGTTTCATCCGTCGCCCCAGTTGTCTCCGTCGCCCCCGTTGATTCCGTCACATCCGTTACATCCGTTGATTCCGTCGATTCCGTTCCATCCGTCGCCCCAGTTGCCTCCGTTGCCCCCGTTGATTCCGTCACATCCGTTACATCCGTTGATTCCGTCGATTCCGTTCCATCCGTCGCCCCAGTTGCCTCCGTTGCCCCCGTTGACTCCGTTACATCCGATGCCTCCACATTTACCGGTTGAGCAGTAACATCCAAGCTCCCTTCGTCAAAGAGGGATGGATATTCCTTGTCAATCTCTGCAAGTTTTTCATCAGTCATCGCGTCATCGAGAAACACCGTTTCGAACTGGGCAAACGGCTGGTTCACAGCCTCGGCCAAGGATTTGTCAGGAGTAAAGGACAACTTATTGTGACCATCAATCTCAATTGCGTCACCTGTTGATATGCTCACGCTCTTGCGAGTCTTGGTACGAGTGACCTTAAAGGTTCCAACGCCTTTTATCTTCACGTCCTCACCATCAATGAGTGCTTGGGTAATGGTAGCGACAAGTTCACGCAGAAATAGCTCACACACGCGTTTAGATGTCGATGTTGACTCAGCTATCTGCTCTGCGATTTCGACGAATGTGATCTTGTTGTTCATCTTACTTGAGTTTAGACTTTAACACCTTGCTCACCTTGAAACTCAGCGCCACCTTGGGCGGAACAAGCATCCGCCTCCCCGAGCTGGGGTGGATCATCACACGCTCATTCCTCTTCTTAGGCTCAAAGGTGCCAAAGGAAGGCACAAACACACTGTCCATATCGCCACAACGGGTACGCAGCACATCAGCAAATGCCTCAAGCAGTTTACTCACGTCTTTAGAGCTACGGCCCAAATTGGTTGCCAATGTGTCAACCAGTTTCTTGTTGTCCATATAATCAGAATCCAATTGTAATTTAAACTGCAAAATTAACGATTATTTTTGTCATTTACTATTTTTCATTTAATTTTGTGAATTCTATTGACATTAGCAGTATATACACATCGACATTATATATATAATTAAAGAATTATGAGAAAAATCGTTATTCTTGATGGATATGCCGGCAATCCCGGCGACCTCTCATGGGAACCGATGAAGGCATTGGCTCCTTGTGAAATCTACGACTTTGGCACTGCCGACACCGTGCTGGAGCGTTGCCAAGGTGCAGAAATGGTGCTCACCAACAAGGTGCCCATCGATGCCGAGGCCATAGCACAGTTGCCCGACCTGAAGTACATCGGCGTGATGGCAACCGGTTTTAACGTCGTTGATAGCGCCGAGGCAGCTCGTCGGGGCATCATCGTGACCAACGTGCCCGCCTATAGTACCGACAGCGTGGCTCAACTCACCATCGCCCACTTGCTTAACATCTGCTGGCAGCCCCAGCACTATACCGATGAGGCTCATGACCTGAAGTGGACCAACTGCGGCTCTTACGCCTATTTCAACACGCCACTCATCGAGTTGGCTGGCAAGCAGATGGGCATCGTCGGGTTGGGCAACATCGGTAGCGCCGTAGCCCGCATGGCACTGGCAATGAACATGCGCGTGATGGCCTATACCAGCAAGAGTCCCGAGCAATTACCCGAGGGCATCACCAAGGCCGACAGCCTGGAGCACCTGTTGAGCACGAGCGACGTGCTCACTATGCACTGCCCGCTCAACGCCGACACCACTGGCATGATCGATGCCCGGGGGCTCGCATTGATGAAGCAGGGCTCCATCGTGCTCAACATGGCACGTGGCGCTCTCATCGTCGAGCAAGACCTGGCCAACGCCTTGAACAGTGGTCACCTGTATGCCGCCGCCATCGACTGCACCAGCGTCGAGCCCCCCACGGCCGACCATCCCCTGCTCAGCGCCCGCAACTGCTACATCACGCCCCACATCGGCTGGACCAGCTTTGAAGCCCGCACACGCCTGATGGACGCAATCACCGAGAACGTAGCAGCCTACCTCAACGGCACACCCATCAACGTAGTTAACCAATAACTGGGACAAAGGGACGGTTCTTTTGTCCCAAAATTTCACTTTTTCAGGACAAAGTGGGACAAAAGAGCCGTCCCCGTGTCCCATTTCAAAAAAAACGATACGATGAACGAACAATTTTTTAAAGATATCGAAGAGGCCCTGGCTTGGGCCGAGGGCACTCATTGTGCCATCACCGTGAGTGACCTGGAAGGTAAAGTGATTTTCATGAACGAGCGCTCACGCGCCACATTTGACAAGGAAGGCCGCACCATGCTGGGTCAAAACATGATGCCCTGCCACAGCGCCAAGTCACAGGAGAAAATCCGCCACATGATCGAGACCGACTCCGTCAACTGCTACACCATCGACAAGCAGGGCGTCAAGAAGATGATCTATCAGACCCCGTGGCGCAAGGACGGAAAAGTGTGCGGCATGGTAGAAATCTCGATGGTCATTCCCCAGGAGATGCCCCACTACGTGAGGGGTTAGCATTCAGAAATCATTATCATTATGCTTGTCTAAGGCCTCAGTTGTTGACTGGCTTTAGACAAGCTAATTATTGTAGCATCACAAAACGTCTATTGATCATCTCGCCGGCATCTATCCTTGCCGTTTGTCTATCACCACCATATAGTGGGACACGGGGACGGTTCTTTTGTCCCATTTTCATTTATTGATCATCAGTGAGAGCCGATGGATCGTACTATGTGCAATAAATGTAATACGAGATAACTGCCTTACACCGATGCCATTCTCCAAGGCCTTAATTATAATGTAGTTTCGTGTCTCTTTTGGCAGCTCTTTGAGATTGGGGTTCAAGCCCTCGTCCTCACAGATACGGGCAATGCAACTTCGGGCTTGATCATCAGACATTTTCATCGAGTAATCAATTCCCAGCTTCTTCTCATCAACGGTTTCATTGATATGGCACACCATCTCCTTTATCTCATTCCAAGATATACCTGAAAATGGCAATGCGTGAACGCATACACCCGGTTTGTCATACTTATACTCACACCAACTGCTCCATGGATATTCATCAAGACCTTTCACCATCCCTGCCCTTAAAGGATTCTGGTGGATATATTGGAGCAACTTAATGAAATAGCCGACATCATCGACAGGCTCACTCAAGAATCGGCCTTGGAATAGAGGCCCACAACGATCATATCGCTTGTTAACATAACTGACATAAGAAATACCGATACTCTTCATCAGTTCACTCAACGACTTACCACGTTCACGCACTAACAGATGAACATGGTTGCTCATCAGACAATATGCATAAAGGTCACACGAAGGTTCCTCTTCAATGCCATCCGCATCAACGGGATGGGCATGCTGTTCCAACACCTTAACAAACTTCCTGAAGTCTTGTTCATCATGAAAAATCACATTGCGATTGACACCACGCAACATAACATGGTAAACACCCGTGACTCCAATTTTTCTTGCTCTTCTTGGCATATCTTTACCATTTTCAGATCATTTCAATATGCAAATGTAATCATTTTTTCTGAAAATGGGACACGGGGACGGTTCTTTTGTCCCAAAAATCGAAATTTTGGGACAAAAGAACCGTCCCCGTGTCCCACAACGAAATAATAGCGTTATGTGTGGGAAATGTTGTGAGTTTTTTTGTACTTTTGTGGCTTGATTAACAGTAAAATCATTAGAAACTAGATATATTTAATCTACTATGGCGGAGAATATTGAGAACATCATCGCTGGGGCCGAGGAGAAAAAGCCCTTGAATTTTGTACAGCAGTTTGTCGCTGAGGACTTGGCGGCTGGTAAAAACGGAGGACGCTTGAACACGCGTTTCCCGCCAGAGCCCAACGGATACCTGCACATCGGTCATGCCAAGGCCATCTGCATGGACTTTGGCGTTGCCGAGAAGTTTGGCGGAACATGTAACCTGCGCTTTGACGACACCAACCCTCAAAAGGAGGACACCGAGTATGTTGAGGCCATCATGCGCGACATCCACTGGCTGGGCTATGACTGGGGTGACCGTCTATACTATGCCAGCGACTACTTCCCCAAATTGTATGATTTTGCTATCCGCCTAATCAAGGAAGGCAAGGCATACGTTGACGACCAGACGAGCGAGCAGATCGCCCAGCAGAAAGGCACTCCCACTACGCCTGGCACCAATAGTCCCTACCGCGACCGCACCGTCGAGGAAAATCTGGACCTGTTCCAGCGGATGAACGCGGGCGAGTTTGAAGAGGGCAGCCACGTGTTGCGCGCCAAGATTGACATGGCGTCAAGCAACATGCACTTCCGCGACCCGATCATCTACCGCATCATCAAGACGCCACACTGGCGCACGGGCAACAAGTGGAACGTTTATCCCATGTATGACTTTGCCCACGGACAAAGCGATTACTTTGAGGGCGTGACCCACTCGATCTGCACGCTGGAGTTTGTGCCTCACCGCGATCTGTATGATTACTTTGTCCACGAGCTGGCTGGCGATAGCGCTGCCGAATACTGCCCCCGCCAGATTGAGTTCAACCGCTTGAACCTCACCTATACCGTGATGAGTAAGCGCAAACTGCTGCAACTCGTCAAGGAAGGCCTGGTGGCCGGTTGGGACGATCCCCGAATGCCGACCTTGTGTGGCTTGCGTCGTCGTGGCTACACGGCCCAGAGCATCAAGAACTTTATAGAGGACATCGGCTATACCAAATATGAGGCGCTGAATGACATCGGCCTGCTGGAGCACAACATCCGCGAGGAATTGAATCACCATGCCAACCGCGTGAGTGCCGTCTTGAACCCCGTTAAGGTCGTTATCACCAACTACCCAGAGGACAAAGTTGAGATGATGGAGATGGACAACAATCCCGAACAGGAGAACGCCGGCAAGCACCAGATGCCCTTCTCGCGCGAGCTCTATATCGAGCGTGACGACTTCATGGAAGAGCCACCCAAGAAGTTCTTCCGCCTCACCCCAGGCAAGGAAGTGCGCCTCAAGGGTGCCTACATCATCATGTGCACCGGTTGCACCAAGGATGCCGATGGCAACGTGACCGAAATCCAGTGCACCTACGACCCCGACACACTGAGTGGTAGTGCTGGAAGCCAGCGCAAGGTCAAGGGCACCCTACACTGGGTGAGCGCCCGCCACTGCATCGATGCCGAGGTAAGGCTGTATGACCGCTTGTTTGCCGTCGAGAACCCCAGTGCCGACACCGAGCACGACTTCCGTGAACTGCTCAACCCCGACTCGCTGCGCGTCATCACCGATGCCAAGATCGAGCCATTCCTGGCCGAAAACGCCAAGGTGGGCGACAAGTACCAGTTCCAGCGCATCGGCTACTTCTGTGTCGATGAGGACTCGACCGAAGGTCACCTTGTCTTCAACCGTACTATCGGTCTGAAAGACAGCTGGGCCAAGATGCAGAAGAACTAATTTACTCGACTTACACTTTGCTGCATATTAGGGCACAGTTCTACATGAGCTGTGCCCTAATTTTGACTTTTTGCCAAACCGAAAAGTTATTTTTTCATAGTAGAAATATTGCAAGAATTGCATCTTTCCATTATCTTTGCATATTGTAAACCATCGAAAATGAGTTTAACTAAGGAACAAATACAGAAAACCAGAACACAGCAAGAAGCTGATATCGTTCAATGCCTCAAAGTGTTAAGCGCCGGAGGGTTGATTCTCTACCCTACCGATACCGTGTGGGGTATAGGCTGTGACGCGACCAATGCCGAGGCCGTGAAACGCGTCTATCAACTCAAGCAACGCGACGACAGCAAAGCCCTGATTGTGCTTATTGACAGTGCCGACCACCTTGACCACTATGTGGTCGATGTGCCAGCCATTGCCCGTGAGCTCATCGACGTGGCAGTGAAGCCGTTAACCATCATCTACGAGGGCGCTTACAACTTGGCACCCAACGTATTAGGAGACGAGGACAGCATCGGCATCCGCATCCCTAATGATGAATTCTGCCACCGCCTGTGTGAGCGCTTCGGCAAGCCCATCGTGTCCACATCGGCCAACGTGAGCGGGCAGCCCACCGCCAAGCGATTCTCTGACATCGATTCCATCATTGTCGAGAACGTGGACTATGCCGTGGAGTACCGCCGCGATGATACGACCCCTCACCAGCCCTCCAACATCATCTTGCTGAGCCGTGATGGGACTTTTAAAATCATACGTTAAACATCTATTGTTATTATTGTGACATGAAGATTAAGTTAGACATCAACAACAGAGCCCACCGTCAGCGCATCAAGTATGTGATGGGGGACTTCTTGATGTCTAATCTTGCCTGGTTCACCTATAACTGCGTGAGATGGCAGATGGGAGCAGTCGTCGGCCACGAGTACCTGATCAGTTACCTCAAGAGTAACATGGTGGTGGCTGGACAGATTTTCTTCCCGCTGTTGATGATGGTGACCTATGCCTTCAGTGGTTATTATAACAACGTCTGCCGCAAGTCACGAATCCAGGAATTACTCACCACTGGAGCCAGTGCCGCTATCAACACGCTGGCCATCTTTTTCCTTGCCTTGATCAATGACGTGATCGGTGTCAGGGGCAGCGACTACGAGATGATTTTCATCCTGTGGGCATTGATTTTTGGCTTTGTGTATTTCATGCGCGCTATTATCACCAATGTCGCATCCAGACAGATCAAGTCACGAAAATGGACTTTTCCCGCACTGGTCATCGGAAGCGGATCAGCTGCTGTCAACTTTGTCAACAAGGAGAATTCCAAACGGCATTCCTCAGGCTACGACATTCGTGGCTATGTCAACATTCCTGGAGAAAATCCGGTTAAGGGCAACCCGTTACCCTGCTACGAACTCGATGAGCTCAAGGAGGTCTGTGAACAAGAGGGCATCTGGGAACTTATCGTTGTTCCCACACGCGACGATAGCTACCAGAACATGAATGCCCTGAACAAATTGTTCCCCATTGGACTACCCATCATGATTTCGCCCGAGCGGTTCAACATGCTGCAGAGCCAAGTGCGCATCTCAGACATTTATGGTGAACCACTGGTCAACATCTCTCGCAGCAGCATGAGCGACAGCGGCAAAATCCTGAAGCGCGCCATTGATGTCATTATCTCAATTGTCGCATTGATTGTGCTCACGCCACTGTATGCTATCGTTGCCTGCATCATCAAGGCCACAAGCCCGGGACCCGTCTTATACATGCAGGAGCGCATCGGCTTGCACAACAAGCCATTCAACATCATCAAGTTCCGCTCAATGATACAAGATGCCGAAGCTTCGGGCACGCCGCAACTTTCATCTGATGACGACCCGCGAGTCACCCCCTTCGGTCGTTTCATGCGCAAGTATCGCATCGACGAGCTGCCACAGTTCTGGAATGTACTCAAGGGCGATATGGCCATTGTGGGTCCCCGACCTGAACGCAAGTACTATATCGACCAGATCACCAAGCGGGTTCCCCCTTATGCCCTGCTACATCAAGTTCGCCCTGGTATCACATCGATGGGCATGGTCAAGTATGGCTATGCCAAGAATGTTGACGAGATGGTCGAGCGTGTCAAGTACGACCTCATGTACCTTGACAACATGTCGTTGCTCAACGACTTGAAGATACTTATTTATACTATTAAGATCGTCTTTACTGGGCGAGGAATGTGATGGCACAGGACACTTCTGCATCACATCGCCACCCCGCGCCCGCCAGTCCCGTGAGCAAAGAAGCTAACGGCTGGTGGATGCGTTTGTTGATGTGGCGAGAGAAGCATGTGCCCGAGAAAACCTTCGTCGTCATTCTTGCTCTTATCGTAGGCATCGCATCAGGCTTGGCAGCTGTTCTGCTCAAGACACTCATTGGCCTCATTGCGGGCTTCCTGACAAGCCGGTTTGATATCGAACGAGACAACCTGCTCTACCTGGTATTTCCCGCCATCGGTATTCTGCTGGCAAGCCTCTATGTCTATTACATCGCACGCGAACCCATATCCCATGGTGTCACGCGTGTGCTTTATGCGCTTGCTTTGAAGAAGAGTCGCCTCAAGATCCACAACATGTATTCATCGCTCATTGCTTCGTCGGTGACCATCGGTTTTGGTGGATCGGTCGGTGCCGAGGGTCCTATCGTGTTTACTGGTGCTGCCATCGGCAGTAACTTAGGACAGGCCTTCAGGCTTTCCCCTCAGACGCTGGCCATGATTGTTGCCTGTGGCGCGGCTGCGGGTATTGCCGGCATCTTTAAGGCTCCCATAGCGGGCATGCTTTTTACCATTGAGGTACTCATGCTCGACCTCACTGCTGGTGCCGCTATCCCACTGATAACAGCCTCGGTAGCTGGCGCAACAGTGGCCTATGTGTTCACGGGCTATAATGTCGAGTTCTTCTTCACCCAGAGCGAGCCGTTCTATGCCTCACGCATTCCGTTTGTGATATTGCTGGGCGTGTTCTGCGGCTTCGTGTCACTCTACTTCATCACCCTTATCGACAGAATCGAAGGACGATTCAAGCGGTTGCATAACCGCTGGGTGAGGTTTGCCGTGGGGGGCATCACCTTGAGTCTGCTCATCTACCTCATGCCTCCGCTCTATGGTGAGGGCTACGAGGGCATCACACGTCTCATCAATGGTGACGTGACGGGAATCTTTGACCATAGCTTGTTCTACGCCTACCGCAACGATACAGTAGCCGTGCTATTGTTCCTGTTTGCACTGGGTGCCTTTAAAGTCTTTGCCACAGCCGCCACTAATGGCGGTGGTGGCGTTGGTGGCACGTTTGCGCCCTCACTATTTGTGGGCGTAATGGCAGGTGTATTCTTTGCCTACCTGATTAATCATTTGGGCTTCATCGACCCCGAGATGCCTCTGAGTATCAAGAACTTCGCATTAATGGGAATGGCAGGTGTCATGGCTGGCGTGATGCATGCTCCGTTGATGGCTATCTTCCTTACTGCCGAAATGACCGGTGGCTATGAATTATTCCTGCCACTGCTCATCGTATCGGGCTCCAGCTATGCCATCAGCAGAATTTTCACCCCCTACGGCATCTACGCCCGCCGTCTTGCCAAGCGCGGTGAGCTGCTCACCCACCAGAAGGACCGCTCCGTGCTCACCCTATTGAAGATGGACAGTGTCATTGAGAGAGACTTCTCGATCGTCCACCCCGACATGAGTCTCAAGGACATGGTCGATACCATCGCCCAGAGTCATCGCAACCTCTTCCCTGTCACCGACGATAACGGCAAGTTGCTGGGAGTGGTGCAACTCGACGACATACGCAACATCATGTTCCGTCCCGACCTGTATCGTCGCATGCAGGTGAACCGCTTCATGGCCATCCCGCCAGCCAAGGTTGTCGTGGGCACCCCGATGGAGCGCGTGATGAAGACCTTCGACGACACGGGGGCCTGGAACCTGCCCGTCATCGACGAGGAAGGCAAGTATGTGGGCTTTGTGTCCAAGAGCAAGATATTCAACAGCTACCGCCAGGTATTGAAACACTACACCTACGATTAATTGATTCGCACATGATTATGAGATTTTTTTACACGTTATTTGCTTTGTTCATGGCTGCTAATGCCGTTGGGCAGAGCTATATGTCCCCAGTCATAGCCGACTCGATGGCTACAGCGGTCACCGTTGAGGCAGGCAGCAACACCCCACAAGCCGATGCCGACAAGCCTCATGCCGAGCCCGCCGTTTATCGTGACACGACAGAGCGTAACAGAGTGCTCGGTCAGGTGGATCCCATCAATCAATACAGGGTCTATAATGGACCCGATGTCAAACTCTTCAAGAACACGACCAACCCCGCCGTCAAGCCCTATACCTTCATACAGGACCAGACGTGGACTGGCATCCCCGTCTTTCTTGCCGGCTTGATTGCCAAGGGCGAGAAGGAGGCCTTTCGCCAGAACTATAACAACCCTAACACCAAGATACGCCTCATCAAGTACAACTTCCACAGCGAGGTGGACAACTACACCCAGTTCTCGGGCATTGCCTTGACCGCTGGCCTCAAGTTAGCAGGTGTTGAGGGTCGTTCGAGCTGGCCTCGCCTGGTGGCCTCGTCGCTGGCCTCCTACGGTGTGATGGCAGCCTTTGTCAACGGCATCAAATATACCGCCAAGGAGTTGCGCCCTGACGGTTCAACCCGCAACTCATGGCCCTCGGGGCACACCGCAACCGCCTTTGTCGGGGCGACCATCCTGCACAAGGAGTATGGCCTGACGCGCTCGCCCTGGTATTCTGTCGCAGGCTATTCGTTGGCTACGGCCACTGGCGTGATGCGCGTGTTGAACAACCGCCACTGGATCAGTGACGTACTCTCGGGTGCCGGCATCGGCATCCTCTCGACCGAATTGGCTTACGGCCTCTGTGACCTGCTGTTCAAGCAGAAGGGGCTGCTCATGAATGACCTCAGTTACTACCCCGACTTGAGGCATAACCCCTCATTCTTCTCGCTGTCGATGGGTATCGGTATGGGCAACAAGCACCTGGAACTACCCTCGATGGATTTCATCTTCCCTGGCGAAGAGGAGGGCGAGGACGAGATCGTAACCACCGAACCGTTGCAACTGAAGTTCCGCTCAGCCACCGCAGTGGGTGTGGAAGGGGCCTGGTTCTTTAACCCCTATGTCGGCGTCGGCGGACGCTTGAGAGTCAAGAGCACCCCTATCAACGGGTGGAGCTCATTTGCTTTGAGCGAGAAAGACGACATCCAGCAGATCAAGACCGATCCCGACCTTGGAAACGCCATCAAGGACATCAACTTGATTATCGAGAGTGACCACATCACCGAGTTTGCCGCCGACCTGGGCGTGTTCTTCAATCTGCCACTTTCGTCACGGTTTGCCCTGGGGTCCAAGCTGCTTGCAGGACGCAGCGTGATGGACGATATCGATGTCAATGGCACGATTATAGGCAAGAAATTGCAATTGAATCTCCTTGAAGAATCCGATGATCTGTTTATTCTCACCGACGAGGATGTCACCGGCAAGTGGGACTATGTCAACGTTCAAGCATCCAATTCGATGAAATTTGGCACAGGATTGTCTCTCACCTATGCCCACAAGAATTCCTTCTCGTGGCGCGTCTTCTGCGACTATGACTACTCGCACAAGACGTTCAAGGCCACCTACCATCCCTTCGGATTCATTGAGGTACTGTCACCCGATGCCTATAGCATCTTGAAGGCATTAGAATATGACCCAGTGAATCCACACACCTCCAGCACACGCAAGCAACTGCACCAGTGGGTGTTGGGCGGTGCCCTGTGCGTCTCGTTTTAATCAAGAATCAGAAATTAGATTATAATCATGACTAAAGAAGATCTGAAAATCATATTCTTCGGCACGCCCGACTTTGCCGTCGAGAGCCTGAGTCGCCTTGTTGACGGCGGTTACCATATCGCCGCTGTAGTCACCATGCCCGACAAACCTGCCGGACGCGGGCGCCAACTCCAGCAGAGCGATGTCAAGCGCTATGCTGTGGAGCACGGCTTGCCCGTGCTCCAGCCCGTGAGCCTCAAGGACGAGGCCTTTCTTGAGGAACTGCGCAGCTATGAGGCACAGCTGTTTATCGTCATCGCCTTCAGGATGCTTCCCGAAGCCGTCTGGCAGATGCCGCCCCTGGGCACCTTCAACCTGCATGCCTCACTGTTGCCCCGCTACCGTGGTGCCGCCCCCATCAACTGGGCCGTGATGAATGGCGACCAGGAGACTGGAGTCACCACCTTCTTCCTCAAGCACGAGATTGACACTGGCGACGTGATCCAGCAGCGCAGTTGCCCCATCGGCCGACAGGACAATGTTGAGGATGTCCATGACCGCCTCATGCTCATGGGAGCCGACATGGTGCTTGAGACGGTCGATGCGATTATTGCAGGTACCGTCCACCCCATCCCCCAGGACCAGATGCTCACTGCTGGACAACAACCCACTCCTGCACCCAAGATTTTCAAGGATACCTGCCGTATCGACTGGACTCGCCCAGCCGAGGCACTCTATAATCACATCCGCGGCCTGTCACCCTACCCTGCCGCCTGGACAGTGCTGGTGGATGAGCACGGCAATGAGGTGACGACTATTAAAGTCTATAAGACGGGAGAACCCGAACCGTTTGCCGATGGTGTGCGTCCCGCAGCCGGTTCTATTCTCGCTGACCGCAAGACGTTGCGTGTAGCCTGTGCCGATGGCTGGCTGCAAGTGTTCTCATTGCAACAGTCAGGCAAGAAAAGGATGGACACTGACGCATTCCTGCGCGGTTTCACGCTCTTGCCCACTCACCATTTTTAGTCTGATATATCCTTGTGATCATATATCATTACGGGGCGCCATGTGAAGTTGGCGCCCCGTAATTCAGTTAGATATGCTTTCTAAAAAATCACTTTCCGCTGTTCATGTGACGGCTATTGGTTTTCCTTACCATATTGGTTGTATTGCCACCAAGTAGCTTATCGATCAGAGCGGTAACATCAGCGATGCTTATATCGCCACTCTCGTTGACATCGGCACAGATTTCACAGATGCTGCTGGCATCACTGAGCAAGGCATCGATCAGGGCGGTAACATCAGCAATAGTGACATCACCACTGTGGTTCACATCACCCAGCTCATAGCCATGACCGTTCTGGAACAAGGTAACTTCCTCGATGTTGCTCCAATCGCTCTCGGTGCCATCAACGTAGATAGCCTTTACCTTGTAGAGGAAGGTGCCCTCGGCAGCCAAGTTGTTTACGGTATAATACTTGTCGGTGATACCAGTAATCAAGCGATACAATGCGTCTCCGCTCCCGTTGGCCTTGAGGGTAGCTTGGGTAGCATTACCAGAGTAAACCTCGATCAGTGCGATATCGGGTGAATACTGGGCATCAGGAGTGGTGATGGTAATCTTGTCTCCCGAACTTGCAGTAACTACCCAAGCATAGGTTTCTCTGGGGTTGAAGTAATGAGTCACACCAGCAGTCTGAGGCGTGGCTACGGTCAGATTGCCAAGAGCTTCGGTCGTGCTTGTGCCAGTGGTAATCTTCATTGTAAAGGTGGCATTCTCGTAACCGGCAGGAACGGTATAAGTGATGTTGCCATAGCTGCCATCGCTGTTGTAGTTGTTCCTGAAGTAGAGGATCTCATTATTGTGACCACGCACGTTGGTACCTGCCCACGGTGCCGTCAACGTTACTGCATAGTAGCCGCTACCCGAGAAGCTGGTACCAGAGAGCGAACCGATGAGGACGGGGTCGGGCTCAGGTTCAGGCTCATCAGCCTTGGCCGATACCTCAAGAGTATAGCTTGCGATATTCTCGGCAGGTGTCTCATCAGTCCAGTCAGCACGGAACTGGGTCAGATTGATGAATTCTTCATTAACTGGCAGCATCACGGGAAGATATTTCTCGATATTGACTTGACCGTTCAAATTGACGGTAACAGCCTCGGCTCCTGTACTGGTCAGATTGACGGTACCCGTGTGCACACCCATTGTGGTGGGCCTGTAGGTAACAGTGATAACCGCACCATTGGTAGCAGCATTCTTGCCGATATTGGTCTTGTCTATTGAGAAGCCTTGACCAGCGCATGACAGATAAACCGCACCTGTCAGATTAGCACCCGTCACGGTGAAGGTCTGCGTCACAGGAGTATTCAAGGTAGTATTGAAGTTCAACGCATTGGGATTTACTGCAAGAGTGGGGACAGAGGTTGCCGTACCCGTAACACTGACAGTCTTGTCCTCGGCGCCAAGGCTTGATACTGTAATGGTGCCTACCCTCGTTCCAGCAGCAGTGGGAGTATAGGTTACTGTCACGGTAGCCCCAGCATTGGCCTGAGCGGCGGTGAGTGTCGAGGGTGTCACATTAAAGATATTTACACTCGATGACAAAGACACATCAGCCACAATATCAGTTCCCTTGACAGTGAAGGTCTGGGTATAGGACTGGCCAACGGCGCCTGTAAAGGACAATGAAGTGGGTTCAACGCTCAACTCAGGAGCGGTAGAAGGCACATCGGGCGGCTCAACACCGACGATAGCCTGCTGGGACTGGTTAAAGGTACCACTACCGTCACTGAACGAGTTCATGGCAAACCATGAATTACCGTCACCACTCCAGCCCCAGTTCACGTGATACTTATTGTCACTGTCACGGTAACCATCAACATTGAATGCGTGCCCACCTTCACTCGATGAAACGGCACAGTACACGAGAGGACGGCCTGCGATTAGCTCAGACTGGATCAAAGCAGCCCAGTTGGATTCGCCATAGCTTGACTTCTGGACATTCCTGGCTGTTGACTTGTAGCCAAAGAGCGTAAACATATCGGCAATCCTGTGGTTCTCGCTCACATAGATTCCACTACCGCCAGCAGCGGCAGTACCATACATCATGCCTTCGGCCTGTCCGACATAGCGCATCAGCGTGGCAACAGCATTACCCTGGGCAGTAGTGTAGCTACCAGTATAAGAGTCTTTCATATTGGGCCAGTCAAAGGCAGTTGCCGGCAATGCAGGATAAGTGTAACTCACTGAGTTATAATAACTCAGCTCCAAGCTTGCAGAGTAGGACGGGATAGCGTCAACTGTAAGAGGATACTTCCAGAAATAGAGAACCATCGATGCCGAAGTCGCTGGACAGCCCGTATAGCACTGATAGGTTGTATTATTGTACGAAAATTTACACTGGTTCCAGAAGGGGGCATCCTGATCCCAGATAGCTGTCAACAGTGGGTTGATTGTGACAGCCTTGAGCTGTGGCGTATTCCGGGGGGAAGAAATAGACTTCACAACTAACCCTGGATGAGCATGCAGATAGTCAATCTCCTCCTTGTAGATGCTTAACATGTCACGCATGCCTAACGGCAGGTTGTTAATATCCTTCAAGGGAGCATCACCTACCATAAGAATTTCCTCAGCCCGGTCATCACCAGCAATCACGAGGAAAGTGGTCGAAGTGTTGTAAATGTAATACACAGGTTTATTCAACTTACTATCGCCCATCTCGGCTTTTAGCAAAACTGGGTTCATGGCGGCAGGAGACATCATCTTGCCTTGATACATTTGCTTTAAGTAAGTTTGCGCTTTTCTCATAGCCGTTGCCGGATCTACCGGTGCAGCCATCACCGAAATTGCTGCAACTGCGGCAATCATTGATAAAATAATTTTTTTCATAAAATATAAATAATAATTGAATAATTGGTTTTAACTAAAAACGACGCAAAAATAATAAAAGAAACTTGTTTTTGCATAATTTCTAATTAATTATAGTAAAAACTGTTGTTTTCGGTTAACTATTATTTTCTGTATCTTAAATTCCTGGCAATCCTATCTGCATTAATTTTCATTTCACAACACATCAGATACAACAAGCGGGGCGCCTCTCGTTATGAGAGACACCCCGTCGCGATTTAGTGTTCTACCTGATTTAATCAGGCAAGGAATTTACTCTTTAGAAAGCCAGCAACAAATTCTTGTTAGCCTTCGGCATCTTCAGGGTAGCGGGCTCGCCAGCGAGCAACATGTCGATCAGAGCGGTAACGTCGGCAATCGTCACATCGCCACTCAGATTAACGTCGGCGCAAATCTGGCACAGGCTGCTTGTATCACCGAGCAGACCATCGATCAGGGCGGTAACGTCAGCAATCGTCACATCACCACTGTGGTTTACATCACCCAACTTATAACCGTGACCATTCTGGAACAGGGTTACCTCCTCGGTGTTACTCCAAGCACTCTCGGTTCCATCGGCATACAGAGCCTTAACCCTGTAGAGGAAGGTACCCTCCTCGGTGAGGTTCTCAACGGTGTAGAACTTGTCGGTGATACCCGTGATCAGGCGATAGTTTGCATCACCAGTCTCGGATGCCATTCTCAGATTGTTAATTGCGTTCAGGTCACCAGCATAGATCTTGATGTCCTCGATAGCAAACAAGTTCTCAACGCCCTCAAATACCACCTGATCGCTTGAAGCAACATCAAGCACGACGGTATAGGTGGTGAAGTCATCGGTAGCTAAGGCAATATCTT
>CAMVBJ010000034.1 GCA_947165675.1 uncultured Prevotellaceae bacterium | reverse complement strand
TGTGAGAGGAAAGGGAGCGAAAGCCAAAACTCTCGCTCCCCGACCTACTCGATTACTGTGCGCCTGATAGAAGCCAAGTTTGCGCCTCCCAAAACCTTTAAAATGTAAAATGGGGACGGTTCTTTTGATGTAATTTTTTAGTCGTGCCATGGTATTTTTAGGGGTAGAGCAAGAATGCACGGGACGGTTGGCCCGTGCATTCTGATGTATTAGGGTGTTTGGTTGTTGGTGGTTTAGATCCAGCCCATGGAGTGGTAGAGGAAGGCGATGAGGTAGCCGGCGATGCAGGCGACGATGGTGTGGACCATGCCGGGCATCATGAACGAGTGGTTCAACAGGTACTTGCCGATGACGGTCGTACCCGTGCGGTCGAAGTTCACGGTGGCGATATCCGAGGGGTAGTTGGGGATAAAGAAGTAACCATAGACCGAGGGAAGTACACCCAACAGAATCCAGCCGTCAATGCCCAGCCCATAGGCCAGTGGCAACATCGAGACGACAACAGCGCCCTGAGAGTTGACGAGCACCGACACCAGGAAGAAGGCAAACGCGATCGACCACGGGTACTTCTCTACCATGCCAGCCAGCATTTGCTGGATTTCGCCCAAATAGTTGGCGAAGTAGGTGTCGGCCAGCCATGCGATACCGTAGATGGCGACAACGGCTACCATACCGCTCTGCCAAACGGGTCCTGCGATGGCCTTCTTGGGCGATGCCTTGCAGAAGATAATCATCAGCGCAGCAGCAGTGATCATCACAATCTGGATGACAATATTCATCTTGAGCGGCGTGGGGTTGGTCTTGGTCAGGCCGTCAACAGCGATGCCGAGTTTGGCCAGCTGGTCGGCGGTGATCTTCACGCGCGAGGCCATGAGCTCGACGGTAGCATCACCATCGATGGCCTTGACGGTGTCGTAGGTGGGCAACAGGTCCTGGAAGATAGCAAAGAACACAATCACCAGCAGTGCACCGAAGAAAATATATACGGCTCGCTTACTCTCGGGGGCAATCTTCTTGTCGAGGGTAGTGGCACTGCTACCGTAGATGTACTCGCGCTGAGCGGGGTCGGCAATCTTCTTCTGGAACTCAGGGTCCTTGTCCAGGTCCTTACCGCGCTTGTAGGAAGCGATTGAGGCCATGAAGATACCCAACAGACAAGCGGGAATGGTCACCATGAGCACCTGGGGGATGGAAATGGTGTAGCCGTTAGCGCCGCTGATGGTGATGAAGGCCACGACGGCTGCCGCAATGGGCGAGCAGGTGATACCAATCTGGGACGCAATACTGGCGATACCGCAAGGACGCTCGGGACGGATGCCCTTCTTGATGGCGATGTCGCAGATGATGGGCATCAGTGTATAGACCACATGGCCCGTGCCGACGAGCACCGTGAGAACGAAGGTGGCCAGCGGGGCCAGGAATGTGATGCGGTCGGGATGCTTGCGCAACATCTTCTCGGCCAACTGGATGAGCCAGTCCATGCCGCCCGAGGCCTGCATGATGCCGGCACAGGTGACAGCAGCAATGATGATGTAAATGACATCGGTGGGCGGTGTGCCGGGCTTCATACCGAAGCCGAATACCAGGATGGCCAGTCCAATGCCCGAGATGGCTCCTAACGCCAGGCTACCGTATCGGGAACCCAGCCACAACGCTGCAAGCACGATGCAGAGCTGTATAATCATGATGAGTGACATAGTTATTTAGTTTTTAGTTGTCAGTTTTCAGTTGTCAGTTTTTAGTTTTCAGTCCTATAGCCTAAGACCTATAGCCTAAGACCTATAGCCTAAGACCTATAGCCTAAGACCTATAGCCTATAGCCTAAAACAGTAGTTAGTAGCGGATACTGAGCTGGACAAACACGGTGCTGTAGTCGGGCTTGGCCAGGGCGCGGTCGTGGGTGAAGCAGTACTCGGTCTGGACTTCCAGATACTTGCAGAAGCGGTAGTTCAGACCCACCTCATAGTTGCTCTTGGCATCTACGCTCGAGGCCGTGGGGCGATACAGGTCATAGCGGGCCTTGGCCATGAGCTTGTCCTTCACCACGGGGACGATGGCCAGGGCATACACGCCGTCGGCCTTGTTGCCGTCCACGGGATTGCCGTCCCGGTCGCTGTAGGTCTTGATGGCGACATCCTTGGTATCATCGTTCTTCTGATAGGTGGTGGCAAAGCCGTAGCCTGTCGAGTGGATATACTCGGTGCGTAGCTGCAGGTCACCCTTCTTGTACTCGGCGCTCAGTGCATAGCGGTGCTGGCGCAGGCTCACGGTCTCGCTGCCGAGCTTGCGGGCATAGCTGCCCTCCCAACCGAAGGTTCCGAGGCGCAATCCATCGATGGGCATGACCCATGCGCCGCCGATGATGTCCTTGCGCTCGTCCACGTCCTTGACGTTGATGCCCTGACCATTGAACACACCCACCTGGTAGTGCAGCAGGTTGCGCCCGCTGCCGTTCTTCAGGAAGTCGCCCTGTAGTTGCAGACCGATGTCACGGCCGTTGCTCGCGTGCATGCCCGTGCGGTCGCTGAAGCCCGCCAGCCTGCTCACCGGCTGCGAATAGGACATGAAGCCCTGGTCGATGGGGTTCATGGGGTTCTCGTAGGTGAACGGACGCTTGAACTGGCCCAACTTCACGCGCAGGAAGTCCAGCCGTTGCCACTCCACGAAGTAGTCCACCAGTCTGGGGCTACTGCCCATCGTGGCGGTGTTGCCGTTAATCTGGCCTTGTATCTTGTAATAAAAGTCGCCCAGGATGCGGCCTTCGATAGATGCCCTGACGAGTTTCACGTCAAAGGAATTGCTGTTGCCGCCGTCCTGGAAGGTCGCCTGATAGGACGCCATGGCAAAGCCGCTGAACTTGGGCTTGCTGAAAACAGGGGCTTTGCCGTCGCCCTGGGCCAGCACAGGCAGGAGCAGCAAGCAGCCCACAATGGTTAAGAGTATTCTCTTCATAGCCGTTGATATTGTTTTGGAGGTCAATTGATAAACTCGTTGTGGCAAAGGTAAGGCTTTTCTATTGATTATCCATCGCCTGATGCCGGTTTTTGTGCAACAAGTCATAAAAATTTTTCCATTTGCGTTAATGTTGATTAAAAGTAAGTTGCGACACAAATGTAGTAATAATATACCAATAAGAGTGTTGAAAAAATGTTAAGGGTCGTAAAAATACTGATTTTGCCTAATTGTCAGGTATTCACGGAAAATACCAAGTGGCAATCGCGGAACGATGAGCTAAAAAGTGGGTCACCGCTTGTTGCTGTCATGGGGATTGACTATATTTGCAGCAGTTAATCATTCTAACCTGTTTGCTGTGATGAATCATTCAAGACAATTGCTGTGGTGCGCAGCACTGTTACTACTGGTGGCATTGCTGACTGCGCTGCCGGCAAACGCTCAATATGGCAACCGTGGCGACAAGCGCTACCGTGACCGCTATAGCCGCGTCAACACCTATGGCGACGTGGTGGAGGTGAGGCTCAGTGAGCCAGGCACCCTGGAATCCAAGATACCGCCCGAGGCGGTGAACCGTGTGCGCCTGCTCCACATCGAGGGACCGATGGACGCCCATGACTTCAAGTTCCTCAAGAAGATATGCGACCGTTCTCGCTGTGAGGACGGCCGTGGCAAGGGTGTGGACAACTACATCGACCTGGAGCTGGAACGCGTGCGCATCATCAGTGCGGGCACAATAGGCCTGCTGGGAGCCGGCGGGTCCCACGATGTGCTTGATAACGCCTTGGCCTATAGTAGCCACCTGCGCTCCATCGTGCTGCCCGAGCGCCTGAAGCGCATCGGCAGCAATGCACTGCATGGATGCAGCCAGCTTGAGGAGGTAATCATGCCGCCGGGCGTGCAATCGCTGGGCGAGGGCGCCTTTGCAGGATGCCGCCGGCTGGAATTCATTATCCTGCCCGAGGGGTTGCAGCAGGTGGGCAAACGCTGCTTTGAAGATTGTGAGAAATTGCGCAATATCACCCTGCCGCGCAGCTTGACCGAGATTGGAGACGAGGCGTTCAAGGGAGCTGGCCTGCAACGCATCGTTTTGCCTGCAGGGCTCGCTACGCTGGGAGCGGGTGCCCTTGAAGGCACCCCCATCACCCAGCTGGACGTCCCGGCGCTCACACGCATCGGCGACGATTATCCTGGCTTTATGCCTCGGTTGATGGATGTTACCGTGGAGAACGGCAGCCGCTACTACACCTATGAGGACGGAGTTCTCTATGACAACACGGGCACGGTTCTGCTGCTCTATCCTGCTGGCCGTAATGGTGTTGCGGTGGTGCCCGATGGCGTGGAAACAATAGGAAAATACGCATTTGCTGGCAGTGCGATTACAGCAGTCGATCTGCCCGCTACGGTCCAGACCATCAGTAACAGGGCTTTTGCCAAGAGCGCCATTGAATCGATTGTCCTTCCTCCGACCGTATTATCGGTGGGTGAGAGTTCCTTTGAAAACTGTTCACGCCTGCAACGTGCTGAAATGCCAGGAGTAAAGGCTATGGGCAAGTGTGCTTTCAAGTATTGCAATTCACTCAAGTCCTTCACGACCGGTCCTGATATAACGATGATTCCTCAAGAAGCCTTTGAGGAGTGTAAGAGTTTAACGTCGGTCAAGTTGCCTGCCACGGTGACTACTATTATGATGAGAGCATTTAAGAACTGTCCTGCGATTGCGGATGTGGAGTTTCCGATAGGTTTGACCGAGGTTGGCAAGGAGGCCTTTGAGGGCTGCAAGGCTTTGACGGCAATTGACTTGCCCCGGTCGTTGAAGAGCATCGGTGAGCGGGCTTTCAAGAACTGTCGCGGGCTCACGCGCGTGCAACTGCCCGATGGCTGCGAGACGGTCGACAAGGAGGCCTTCCGCGAGTGCACCGCGCTGGCCGAGGTCGAGTTGGGGAACCAGCTGCACTCGCTGGGTGACAACGCCCTGCGCGAGACGGCCATTACCACACTGGTCATCCCCGAGAGCGTTACCCACCTGGGCAAGAAAGTCACCGAGAAATGCAAGAGTCTCACGCGCATCGAGTGTCATGCCATACTTCCCCCTGCGCTCGCCAAGGAGAGCAATAACAAAATTGAACTCTACGTTCCCGAGGCCTCGCTCAACGCCTACCGTAGCGCCAAGAACTGGAAAAACTTCAAAAACATTCTTCCCATGAAATAAACAGGAATGGAGAGATCGACGTTTACGGGGGCATTGTTAAGGTGGTTTGCGCAATATGGGCGTGAACTGCCGTGGAGGGGCATCGATGATCCATACGGTATTTGGGTAAGCGAGGTCATCCTGCAACAGACGCGCATCGAGCAAGGGCGTGACTACTGGCTGCGCTTCATGGAGCATTTCCCTACGGTCGAATCACTGGCAGCTGCCAGTGAAGACGATGTGCTGCGCATGTGGCAAGGGCTGGGCTACTACAGCCGTGCCCGCAATCTGCACGCTGCCGCACGTCAAGTTGTCGAGCAGGGCGGTTTCCCGCGCTCTATCGAGGGCTTGCGTGCTCTGAAGGGGGTAGGGGACTACACAGCTGCTGCTGTGGGGTCGATGGCTTTTCACTTGCCGGCTGCGGCTGTCGATGGCAATGTCTATCGGGTGCTGGCTCGCCATTACGGCATCGATGTGCCTATCAATACGACTCGTGGTAAGCACACGTTCGAGAACTTGGCCCAGCAATTGCTGCCCGTGGATGATGCATCAGCCTTCAACCAGGCGATGATGGACTTCGGGGCCACCTGGTGCACACCCAAATCGCCACGTTGTATCGATTGTCCCGTGGCCGAGACTTGTGTCGCCTTGAGATCGGGGCGCATCAATGAGTTGCCAGTCAAGGAGAAGAAACTCAAGGTGCAAGAGCGCCATTTGACCTATGTCTATATTCGGCATGAAGGAAAAACGGCATTTCACCGTCGCCCAGCGGGAGATATCTGGCAAGGGTTGTGGGAACCGTTGTTGGTAGAGAACAAGTCCATGCCCGAATTGGGATGCCCACTCACATTGCTGGCTCACAATGTGAAGCACGTCTTGACACATCGTGTGTTACTTGCCGATTTTTATTTGGCTGAACCTGAGACGCGCCCCGAATTGCCTTCCGATTATTGCTGGATAGATGAGTGTGATGTGGACAATTATGCCGTGTCACGCTTGGTAGAAAAACTGCTGGATTATCTGATGAAATGAATCTAATCATTTGGAGTAGCTTCGTTTTTGTATTAACTTTGCGCTTGTTAAGCAATATTACCTTATAGCTATGATATCAAGATTATGCTTTCTTTTTACGATTGTGACAGTGGCATTGTCGCTTAATGCTCAGTTCACAAGTAGTCCCGTTATCGGGTTGGATGGATCTGTGTCGTTTAGTATCTCGGCTCCTGGGGCAGACACTGTGCGCCTTATCATTGACACGCGTGTGGACACGTTAATGCAACGTCAAGGTGACAAGTGGAAGCTCACGCTCAACAACCTGGAGCCCGATTTATATATGTACAACTATGTCGTGGATGGCACGAAGGTGCTTGACGTCGATAATGCCCATGTGTTGCGCGATGTCAAGAACGTGATGAGCACGTTTGTGCTCGATCCTCAGGGTGACTGCCCGATGGCGGTGCACGACGTCCCTCACGGCGAGGTCCGAGCGGTGTGGTATGAATCGCCCACACTCGGCATGAAGCGCCGCATGATGGTGTATCTGCCCGCAGGCTATGAGCAGAGCCGCCAGCGCTATCCCGTCTTCTATCTCCTGCATGGCTCGGGTGGTGACGAGACGGTGTGGCTGGAGCAGGGCCGCACAGCCCAGATTCTTGACAACCTGATTGCTGCTGGTAAGGCCGAGCCCATGATTGTGGTTATGCCCAACGGCAACATCGACGAGCAGGCAGCAGCGGGCATGACGCCCGACAATAACGTTCAACCCACGTTTGCCCACAAGCACTGGATGGATGGTGAGTTCGAGAAGAGCTTCAATGACATCGTGAAGTGGGTGGAGAATAATTACCGCACTCGCTCGGCCAAGCGTTACCGAGCCATTGCAGGACTGTCGATGGGTGGTTACCATTCACTCTATATCAGTGCCAACCAACCCGATGATTTTGCTTATGTAGGTCTGTTTTCGCCTGCCATTAGTCGTATGGATAAAGGCAAATGTTACATCTATGATGACTTGGAGGCAAAGCTGGTCGCCCAGTTCAAGCAACGCCCTAAGGTCTATTGGTTGGGTATCGGTGAGAAAGATTTTCTCTATAAGGATAATGCCGAGTTCAGGAAACTGCTCGACAAGAACCGCCTGCGTTACACCTATCACGAGAGCGGAGCTGGACACGAGTGGGCCAACTGGCGGGACTATCTCGTGATATTCACTCAACTGTTATTTAAATAAGGAGTTATGAGTCAGCAAGCCTAAATAAAACAACCTATTATGCTCGACGCGCTTATCAATTTCTTTACCCAGTGGGGCTTCTTGGGACTGTTCTTAGGGTCCTTTATGGCGGGGAGTATCATCCCCTTCAGTAGTGAAGCGCTGGTCATCGCCTGCGTGGGACCGTTGCACATGGATCCTGTCACCAGCCTGTTTGTGGCGCTGGCGGGAAACGTGAGCGGCGGCATGACATGCTATTGGTTGGGACATTTGGGTAAAATCGAGTGGATAGAGAAATATGCCCATGTGAGCGAGGAAAAACTCAACCGCGCGCTGCACTTCATGCACAACCGCGGAGCGTGGATGGGCTTCTTTGCCTTCGTACCCATGCTGGGCACCGCCATCAGTGTTGCTCTGGGCTACGTGCGATCTAATGTATGGATTGTGCTCGTGACCATGACCATCGGCAAGTTGTTGCGCTATGCCGCCATCATTTGGGGCTCACTCAAACTCATCGATTTGTTCTAATGTTGAATCAATTAACAATCATGGAACTTGAACACCAAATAGATAATAATGGCGAGTATTTAAACTTTCGTGACGACATCATGCAGCGCATTCGCAGTGCGCAGTATGAAGCCATGCGGGCGGTCAATAAAGAAATGATTTCCCTCTATTGGGACATTGGACGACAAATCACCGAACGGCAGAAAGAACTTGGATGGGGAAAATCTGTAGTTGAGAATCTGTCAAAGGATATACAAAAGGAATTCCCCGGCATCCAAGGTTTCGGAGCGAGGAATATTTGGAATATGGCGCGTTTTTATTCAGAGTATCAATCAAATGCAATTCTGCATCCATTGGTTGCAGAAATTAGTTGGACGAAGCACATTTGCATTATGGAAAGGTGCAAAGACACTCAAGAACGTCGCTTCTATATCCTTGCCACCAAACGTTTTGGATGGACTAAAAATGTGCTTCTCCATCAGATTGAAGCCAAAGCATTCGAGAATTATCTGCTTGGTCAGAGCAATTATGACCAAACACTGCCTGAGACTATCTCCCATCGGCGTTGCCACTTACAGCATTTCAAGCGAATTACCTGAGTATTACAAAGAAATGCTGCCCGCAAGTCAAGATATCGCCATCAAAGTTGATCATCTGCTTAACCAAGTATAAAAATATCTATTCAAAATATCAGAAACAATGACTCCGATTGAAATCCATAACGAACTACTGGCCGCCCGCATCATCAAGCACTTGGAGCGCCGCAACTTCAACGCCCACTACTGTGCCACGGCCAGTGAGGCAATAGAACTGGTCAAGTCGCTTATTCCCAAGGGCAGTAGCATCACCTGGGGTGGTTCCCAGACCATCCGTGAGATGGGGCTGACCCAGAGCCTGATTGATAGCGGAAACTATAAGGTTATCGACCGTGACAAGGCCACGACACCCGAACAGACACGCCAGTGCTACCTGGATGCAATGGACGCCGATTATTTCCTCACCAGCGCCAATGCCATCACCCAGGACGGTGTCATTGTCAACATCGACGGCCGTGGCAACCGCGTGGCAGCCATTACTTGGGGTCCTCACAATGTGATCCATGTGATCGGGATGAACAAGGTGACCGCCAGTGTGGAATCGGCACTTGACCGCGCCCGCAACACGGCAGCACCCATCAACACGGCGAGACTGGGCTGTGACACGCCTTGCAAGATCGATGGCGTGTGTCACAACTGCAACAGCCCGCAGTGCATCTGCAACTACATCCACTTCACCCGCAACAGTTTCCCTGCCCACCGTCACACGGTAATCCTCATCGGCGAGCCCTGGGGATATTGATCAATGTCATCACCTATAGCCTTTAAGAGCGCATGAACCGTTTGAATCAATGATTAATGGTAGGAAAGTTGTTAACTCCATTAGTTTTATTTACATTTGCAGGGATTAAATCATAACACGTCAATTTAAGATATGGCCATTCCTATCAATATTGAAGACTTGCTCAACAAGAGAAAAATTGAGTCGAATAGGATAGAATTCAAATCTGGTTGGAACCCTCAAAGCATATATCATAGCATTTGTGCATTTGCTAATGATATTGACAACCTGGGCGGAGGATATATCCTTGTTGGAGTTGAAGAAGAGAATGGTATAGCTAAACGTCCAGTTAAAGGTATTCCTATTGAACAATTAGACCGAATTCAACGAGAAATGGTAGGATTCAACAAAATGATGGATCCCTATTATTTTCCTCGAATCTCTATTGAAGATGTGGATGGAAAGTGCATTCTTGCCATTTGGGCACCCAGTGGCACAGAAAGACCATATACTGCACCCGAGAATGTGACGGCAAAATTAAAGAAGCCTGTTTTTTATATAAGGTATGGCACAAGTTCCATCGAAGCTAAAGATGAGCTGCTGGATCAGTTGAGAGAAATGTCTGCAAAAGTTCCATTTGATGACCGAGGGAACGAAAACATACATTTGGAAGATATCTCAATGGTCCAATTGCGTGATTATCTCGTAAAAGTGGGGAGCAAATTGTCTCAAACTATAGATCGAGAGCCTATAGAGGATTTGTTGAGCAATATGAATCTGCTCGTGGGACCAATTGAAAAAAGGCTTATCAAGAATGTAGCCGCAATGATGTTCTGTGAACAACCTGACAAGTTTTTCCCTTACACTCAAGTCGATATAGTGATGTTCCCCAATGGCCGAGAGCAAAATCCAGACAATATCATTGAGGTGCCTGTTATCAAAGGGACGGTGCCATTCATGATTAATGCGGCCCTTAATTACTTAAAGACAAGCGTTATTAAAGAACGCATTATTAAACTCCCTAACAGGCCTGAGCCATTGAGATATTTTAATTATCCCTATGCTGCTCTTGAAGAGGCCGTCACTAATGCTCTGTACCATAGGGATTATAAACTTTATGAACCTGTTGAGATCACTATTGAGCCAGATAGAATTACGATATTAAGCTATTCTGGACCGGACCGTTCTATCAGTAAAGAAGCTATCCAAAAGGCCAAATCTTTAAGGTCTCGTAGATATCGGAATAGGCGGCTTGGAGATTTCCTTAAAGAACTGGGATTGACCGAAGGACGAGCTACAGGCATACCGACAATTCAAGCAGCATTGAGAGATAATGGTTCACCTCAAGCAACGATAGAAACAGACGATGAAAGGACTTACTTCCTTATTGACATCCCATGTCATCCTGATTTCAAAGGAGAGACAATTGCGCTGAATAATGAATTAAAAGACCTAAAAGACCCGCTAAAAGACCTAAAAGACCCGCTAAAAGACGCATATCGGGTTATTCGGGATTATCCATACGATACAGTTGCCCAACTCGCTGAACGCCTTGGCATCGGTCAACGTGCTATGAAATATCGTACTGACTATCTCAAAGCCAGAGGATATATTGAAAGAAAGGGCAAGAGAAAAGGTTATTGGATAATACTCAAATAGTCCCCAAAATTGTCTTTATAATTGTCTTTACGGCTGCACGCTATTGTTCATTATTGTGTGATTTGTAAATTAACTAAAACAGAAACCGAGTTTATTGCTATCAACAAACAATAATATAAGTTATGCTGGAGATAAAGAATAAGGTTATTGAGCGAATCGACGAAGGTTCTGTTGACGGACTGGGTAACGAGGCAATGACACTTGAGCATTGTGTTATTCATGTGCTTAATCTGAGCACCATTGAATTTCATGGCAAGGTGACAATAAGAAACTGTATTATTGACAAACTGAATCTCCACTGTACATGGTTTGCGGCAGGGCTGGATTTCACGGGAAATGTTGTCATGTCTGATATTGATTATCAGATGGGTGGTCACAATAATGAAATGATGGTTATATCGGAAAATGTCTTTCATGGTTTTTTCGATTTCTTTGATTGCCACTTTGAGGAGCGCTTGACCGTAGAAAACAACATCTTCATGAAAGGGACCGACCTGCTGAAAAAGAAAATAAAGGATTTGACAACTATTTCAACGGCGGCGTGTTCTTGTCGGGCAACATTGGCCAATTAAATATCTGGCCAACAACAGTTAATTGAGTGATTTGACCAATATGACCAATATGAGCAAGAACATCACCACAAAAATAAAAACTAACATAATATGAACGAGAAATTGAATTTTATCGGGATCATCCCGGCGAGGTATGCCTCGACGAGGTTTCCTGGCAAGCCACTGGCGATGCTGGGTGGCAAGACGATGATAGAGCGGGTATATACCCAGGTGAGCAAGGTGCTGGACCACGTGGTGGTGGCTACCGACGATGACCGCATCATGGCAGCCGTCGAGGCATTTGGCGGCAAGGCTGTGATGACAAGCACCGAGCATCGCAGTGGCACCGACCGCTGCCAGGAAGCCTACCTGAAGAATGGTGGCGGTGAGGATGTGATTATCAACATCCAGGGCGACGAGCCGTTTATCCAGCCCGACCAGTTGAGGGCCATCATGGCCTGCTTTGACGACGAGGGGACCGACATCGCCACGCTGGTGCGGCTGTTTGACCCGAGTCGCCCCTACAGCGAGTTGGAGAACCCCAACTCGCCCAAGGTGGTGCTCGACAACCAGATGCGGGCCCGCTACTTCTCGCGGTCGGTCATCCCCTATGTGCGCGGGAAGGAACGTGAACAGTGGCCCTCGCTGACGCAGTATTATACCCATGTGGGCATGTATGCCTACCGTGCTACCGTGCTGGCCGAAATCACCCGCCTGCCCCAGTCGCCACTTGAACTTGCCGAGTCGCTGGAGCAGTTGCGCTGGCTCGAGAACGGCTACACCATCAAGGCCGGTATCACCACCACGGCGACCATCGGCATCGACACGCCCGAGGACCTGCAACGCGCCGAGGAATATCTTCACAACTCCTAACTCCTAACTAATAATGAAATCATCAATTCTCACAATAACTTGCCTGCTGCTGACCATAATGGCTAATGCACAGCCTGCTGGGGAACCGTGGATGGACCTGCAAGTGAACGAAATCAACCGTTTGCCGGTACACACGTCTTTTGTCGCCCACGACGTCGATGATGCACTGTTGAGCCGCCGCTTGTCACTGGACGGGGACTGGAAATTCAACTGGGTAGCCAACCTGGACGAGCGCCCCACCGACTTCTACCGCCCTGACCTGGACGACAGCAACTGGAGCACAATGCCCGTGCCGGGAATGTGGGAATTGAACGGCTATGGCGACCCGGTGTATGTCAACATCGGCTTCCCGTGGCGAGGCAACTGGGAGAACGACCCGCCCCGCGTGCCCACAGTGGACAACCACGTGGGCTCTTATCGCCGCCACATCACCCTGCCCGCCGACTGGAAGGGCAAGCAGGTCATTGCCCACTTCGGTAGCGTGACCAGCAACATCAGCCTGTGGGTCAACGGCCAGTTCGTAGGCTATGCCGAGGACAGCAAGACGGCGGCCGAGTTTGACATCACGCCCTATGTCCACGAGGGCGACAACCTGCTGGCATTCCAGGTGATGCGCTGGTGTGACGGCACCTACAGCGAGGACCAGGACTTCTGGCGCCTGTCGGGTGTGGCACGGTCGAGTTACCTCTACTGCCGTGACAAGAACTATCACATCGATGACCTGCGCGTGACGGCGACGCTCACCGATGACATGCAGGACGGCATCCTGATGATCAACCCCACTGTCACGGGCAAGGGCACGATGAGTTACCGACTGGAATGGGGCTGCCAAGAGGTCATCTTGTCGCCCGCTGGCGAGAACCGCTGGATTATCCCCAACGTCGAGAAGTGGACCGCCGAGACTCCAAACCTATACAGCCTGGTTGCCACGTTCACCCCTGCTGACAAGAGATTGAAGGCCGAGACTGTGAGCCTGCATGTGGGGTTCCGCCGTGTGGAAATCAAGGACGGCCAGTTGCTGGTCAACGGCAAGGCCATCTACATCAAGGGCGCCAACCGCCACGAGATGGACCCCGATGGCGGCTACGTCGTGTCGCGTGAGCGCATGATTGCCGACATCAAGGAGATGAAACGCATGAACATCAACGCCGTGCGCACCTGCCACTATCCCGATGACCCGCAATGGTATGACTTGTGCGACGAGTACGGCCTGTATGTCTTTGCCGAGGCCAACCAGGAGGGCCATGGCTTCCATTATGATCCCAACACGGCACCGACCTACCGGCCCGAGTTCGCCCGTCAGATTCTGGAGCGCAACCAGCACAACGTGAGCGTGCAGTTCAACCATCCAAGCATCATCGTGTGGTCGCTGGGTAACGAGACGTGCGACGGCCCCAACTTCACCGCCGCGCGTGACTGGATACGCGCCACCGACCCATCGCGCCCCATCCACTGGGAGCGTGCCGAGGGCGGCGAGAACACCGACCTGATGTGCCCGATGTATGCGTCGCCCGAGTGGTGCGAGCGCTATGCCAGCAACCCCGAGAGCAAGAAGCCGCTCATCCTGTGCGAGTACAACCACACCATGGGAAACTCAGGCGGCGGCTTGATGGAATACTGGGATGCCGTGCGCCGCTTGCCCAAGTTCCAGGGCGGATTTGTGTGGGATTTTGTCGATCAGGGCCTGCGCGTCAAGACCGATGACGGCAAGCAGTATTTCTCCTACGGTGGCGACTACAACACCCACGACCCCAGCGACAACAACTTCAACTGCAACGGCCTCGTGAGCCCCGACCGCGTGTGGAACCCGCATGCCTATGAGACGGCCTATTATTACCAGAACGTCTGGGTCGAGGACATGGACGTGCGCCATGGCGACATTGCGGTGAGGAACGAGTTCTTCTTCCGCGACCTGAGCAACGTGAAGATGCGGTGGCAACTGCTCGTCGATGGCCACTCGGTGCTCAACGGCGAGGAAAACAACCTCAACGTCGCCCCCCAGGGTCGCCTGATGCTGCACTTGCCCATCGAGGGCACCCTTGCCGCCCTTGAACAAGGCCACGAGGTGCTGCTCAACGTCGATTTCCTGCTCAAGGAGGCCGAATGCGGCTATATTTCAAAGGTCATGGAGGCCGGCCAGCGCATCGCCTATGCCCAGTTGCCCGTCATCGAGGCTACGCACCAGGCAGCAGAGTTACCCCACGACAAAGCAAAATTCAGCATCAAGCAGGACAAACAAGGAGCAATCACCATCACGGGCGACGGTGTGGAAATCGCCTTCAACGGCAAGTCGGGATTCATGAACAGGTATATTGTTAACGGCATCCCCATGCTGTGTGAGGGAGGCTCGTTGAGGCCCAACTTCTGGCGTGCGGTGACCGACAACGACATGGGAGCCTGGCTGCAGCAGAAGTTGAAGGCATGGCGCAATCCCGTGATGAACCTTACCTCACTGGCCGTGGACAAGAAATCATCCAGCAAGTCGCAGACGACCGTCAGGGCCTGCTATGACCTGCCCGAAGTGGCGGCGACGCTCATGCTCACCTACGAGATACACCGTGGTGGAGCGATGTGCGTGACCCAGGGCATCGCTTTCAACGATACGGCCCAGGACGTGCCTGAGATGCTGCGCTATGGCATGGTCATGGAAATGCCCCGAGTGATGGAGGTCAGCCACTTCCATGGCCGCGGTCCCATCGAGAATTACGCCGACCGCCGCTACAGCCAGCGCCTGGGCATCTACCGCCAGACGGCCGATGAGCAGTTCTACCCCTACATCCGTCCGCAGGAGACGGGCACCAAGGGCGACATGCGCTGGTGGCGACAGACCGATAGTGAAGGCAACGGCCTCAAGGTGACCGCCGACAAGCCTTTCTATGCCAGTGCGCTGCACTACGACATTGCCACGCTCGACGAGGGCGACGAGAAGCATCAGCGCCACCCGTCCGACCTCGTGAAATCACCTTTCACCGTCCTCACCCTCGACAGTGAGCACTGCGGCGTGGGCGGCATCGACAGTTGGGGCGCCCGTCCGTTGGACCCCTACCGTCTCCCCGCCACCGCCCGCACCTGCACTTTCACCCTCACTCCCGTTGTCAAACAACCCTAACAACATCATCACAACAGAAACAACTTGAAATAATCCTTGTATTCCTGCTGGTTTTTGTTCTCGAAGGTAAGAGGTTAGAAATTAGATAGGTTTGAACCGGGAATGAGAAATATTGTGTACCTTTGCGTGTTCATAAGAGAATCACAATGACAAATATCATTCAATACTTGTATTATCGTATAGCTCATGCTTTGTTAAATCTCAATCAATGGGAAAAAGACTACTATGATGTTCATGCCATGACTTATTTGTCATTATGCATTGTGTCCAACATTGCTCTTATAACAATGCTCATTTGTGATTGGGTATTCAATATATCTATTCATGATTCATATTTGTTTTATAGTAAGTATTTAGTTGCCATTGTCATAATATGTATGATTGTAATATGGAGAATGAGAATATGGCCCGATGATAAAACTTATGAATTGTTGGATCAGAAATATAAGGGAGAAAAGCATCGAGTCATTAAAGGATGGTTGGTTTTTGTTTATTGTATTCTGTCTTTTTTCTCATTCATTGCCTTTATTATTATATTTGCTTAAAGCAGTATGACAAATATCATTGAATATGTTTACTATCGAATAGCAAGTGTTTTCTGGAATGCCAGTTCATGGGGCAGAAATACTTATCATGGCTACACATCAGTGGTTTTGGAAACTTGTATTGTTTTCAATGCTTTACTGATTTTTTCAATATTACGTTATGCAATTACAGGCGCTTATCCAAGTGAAACCATTGATTTCTTCTTAAAGACAATCTATATCCCACTGATGATAGTGAGTGTTTTCTTTTTAACATCAAAGGACAAAAAAGCATACAAGAAGCTAGAGACTAAATATAAAAACGACCAGTATAGAGAACTTAAAGGCTGGCTGATTGCCATATATTGCATACTGTCATTTTTTTCTATTGTCATTATATCGTGTGTTTGGTAAAACGTCAGACAACAATGTCTTACAATCAATCTCACTGTCCCTAATGAAAGGAATCAGTTGGATGACCTTTACCCAGGGACATCGCTCAATGAGGCCAACCGGCTGCTTCTTCAGCTGTTGCGACCGCACTTACTTCATTCTTTCCAAGAGAGCCTCCAATTGAGAAATAGCATATAAAGGGCAAACCAAGACGTGGCGCTTGGCTCCTCCATCCTGATTGTCCTCATAATCGAATGCGCCAAAGTTCTCTAATGAACAGCGGACGGCATTTGTGAGTTGCTTTTCCCGCATGAAGATCCATAGGCTTTTCATGCCACCCTGTACACCTGCTTTCACCTCAATAGGCAGAACTGTCTGCCTATAACTTGAAATGTAGTCGACCTCGGCTTGAGCATTCTTGGCTTGGCGAGTCCAATAATACAGGTCATGACGAATGTTTGGTGTGCGATAATGCAGCAGTTCCAATCCCGCAATCATTTCAGCCATAGGTCCCCTATTGACCAAATCTGTAATATCACTTGTCAGAATTTGCTCCGTGAGTTCCGAAATATCACCGGTCGTCATGTTCAATAGTCTGAGCATGAGTCCAGTGTCAAGAAGTAGCATCTTACTATAAGACGCATCGGCTTCACTCCCCAGGGGAATGCCATTGGCCGCGGTGTGGGTTACCGGTATCAATATCCCTGCCTTAGCCAGCATATCAATGGCTTTTTTCACTTCAGCAGATTTGTAGTTACCTTCTACTTCTGAATATACAAATTTCTTTGTAGCCTGCACGGCAACACTCCGCATGGTTCGCCTGAGCAGCACTGGATCTATCTTCTTGCGATATTTGGGGAAATCGTCTTCATAGGCGACAGTGATGTCGTCTTGAATTTCCTGACAGGCGAGATAATCGTGGGTTTCAACCCACTTGCTTACGGCCTCAGGCATGCCACCAACGAGCATAAAAGTTCGCAAAAGACCTATCAACTTGTCATATAACGGTTGTGGCAACGGGTTGGATTGAGATGCGTCATTTCTTGCTTCCAAGAGCAACTGCTCTCCATTGGCAAACAAGAATTCGTCAAATGTCATGGGGTACATGAACATGGAATGGATGCGCCCTACACCGAAAGTAGGCAACTCGTCAAGAGCAAATTCCAACAAAGATCCAGCAGCGATTACATGAAGTTCTGGCAAGTCCTCCTTGAAGAATCTTAATGACATAATGGCCTCGGGACATGCTTGTATCTCGTCAAGAAACAAGAGTGTTCTGCCTGGGACAATTCGTGTTCCCGCTATTGCAGCAATCTGAGAAACAATCTTTTTTACATCAAAATCAACGCCTTTAAACAAAGCGATGAAAGAAGGTTGCTTCTCAAAATTGATTTCCACATAATTCTCAAAACTCTCTCCCAAGTGTTGAACCGCCGTGGATTTCCCTACCTGACGGGCACCACGCAGCAACAAGGGCTTATGAGTCTCACGGGATGCCCATTCCAATAAATATTTGTCGATAAGTCTTGAATAATACATAGTTGCGCATCTTTAAAAACTGGTGCAAAGATATGAATAATATATTATCCAAAGAAATAAATTGGCAAAATATGACAAAATCCAAGGGAAAAAATCGTCAAAATCTGACAAAATCCAAGGAAATAATTCGTCGAAATCTGACAAAATCCAAGGAAATAATTCGTCGAAATCTGACAAAATCCAAAGGAAAAAGCACTAATGCAGGCGGCTGGTCAGGTAGAAGAATTGTTTAGTAATCTGACTGTTCACTCTTCCTTCTTTGGCGATTTCCTGATGAATAACCTGTACAGGCAATAGATCATGGATAGGATACCGCAGATGCTGGGTATGAACTGTTCTGTAAAGTAAATACTGTTGTCAACAGTAGAACTCAGGGATAATGTTGAGAACACAACATTGATCAGCATCATCACGACCGAATAGGCCAGGATGATGGCGATAATCAGTTTTAATAATATCCTCATCATGCTTTCTCTCGAGTTTTACAAATCCAGTGATGCCAATTTGCGCTTGGCAAATTCCAGGCTGCCATTGAAAATGACGTTACGCTGCTTATCAAGGATGAGGACGTGGGGATAGGTTGAAATGCCACACTCGCTGAGGATAACACTCGACTTGTCAACGGCATACACGGGCATGTCACATCCACGCTTATTCACGATTTCAAGGGCTGTCTGGATGGTCTCGTCCTTGTAGCAGACGAACAATGAAGCGACCTCGACCCTCCTGGAATCCTTGTATCGGTCATGTAGGGCCTGCACCTCGGGCAACGCATTGATGCAAGCACCACAAGTCGATGACCACACATCCAGGACAAGATAATCCTCATGGATGTCGCCCAGCGAGACGCTTTGCTCGCCATTGAAGACCTTGGCCGTGGCAAGGCAGGAAGGCCTCGCCTGGTTACTGCCATAGGATGCCCATTCATACCATTGGTGCTGACCCTCGGTCACACTATAAACCATTGCAGCGCCCAACAACACAATCAGCCATATCTTGCGGTTATAATTGATGATGGCAGCCGCAAGGATGGCCTGCAAGGGTAAGGCGGTGGCGGGCAATGAGATCAATGTCGTGGCGGGCGTATAGATACGAAACGCCAAATCGGTGAACCACGGCAGGACCATCGACAGTATGATGCCCCAGGGATTCAATTGTGAGCCATATCTCCACAGTGCCCACAATGTCAAGGCAAAAAAGGAGGCACAATGCAATCCCGTCGCCATCTTAAAACTATAACCTCTAACCGGCAATAACGCTGCATAAGCCACAAGAGCCAGCAAGAAGAGTAATATATACTTTTTCTTTTTTGTCATAGTGTACATGCGCTTTTCTATGAATAACGAGCAAATTTACATAGAATCATGAGAATTTATGTGAATTTGCAACAAAAAAATTACACTATCGCCAATAATATGCGTTGATTTTTTTGCTACTTTTGTGGTTGCGGCAATGAATTATTGCCTGCTGTGCGCAGCTATAGCATGCTCGTATTACATTGATTTTTATTTCATTAACCATCGCCAAGAGGCTATTTTATCTCTGAATTATGAAGGAATCTATTTTTACATTGATGCTGATGTTTGTGTCGGTGTTCGCGCTCAACGCTCAAAACTTGACCGGCAAAGAATGGTTCACCAAACTCTCTCCCGATGACGGCGGAGAAGTGTTTGTGACGCTGACTTTTGAGAAAAACGGCACCTGCGAAATGCTTGTCGCAACCGACTATCAGATCAAGCAAGACGGAGTGCCCATCAGTGTCGCGGGAGGCGTTACCGTACCAGGCACCTACACCCTGAGCGGCAAAGACTTGAAGATGAACCTCAACCGAAGCAAAGCCGAGGTAGAATTTGACTATGATGTCAAGGGCATGAATGCCAAGACCAAGGCCATTATGGACAAAACAATGGAACCGGAGTTCAATGGCATGAAAAAAGAATTCAAGGACATGATGCTCAATGGTATGCCCAAGATGCATAACATGAAGATCGTCACGCTCGAGAGCAAGAAACTCGTCATCAAGGACGATGATGGCGATGAAATCCCCTTCTACGCCGAATAGTTATCTCCAGAACTCTTATCACGAAGAGTGCAGACTCGCCCCCATCGTGCCCTGCACTCTTCGGTTTTTTTGGAATAAAATGGGACACGGGGACGGTTCTTTTGTCCCACTTTTTGAGGAAAGTGGGACAAAAGAACCGTCCCCGTGTCCCACAAGCCCCCAGAACTCTGCACTCTTTGCATTCTATGTGTGTAGAAAGTCGGATGAATCTGATCGGCAAATCAGTGGGTGGCTTTGAGGTATTGCAGGTCACCATACCAGTAGGAGGCGGTGCAGCCGCCGTCGATGAGCAGGTCGGCTCCACTGATGAAACGGCCGCGGCTCGACATCAGGAACTCGGCCAGGTCGCCCACCTCGTCGGGCGTGCCGGCACGACGTGCTGGCATACCCTCAATCATCTTCAGGTAACCTTCCTTGCGCGGGCCGTGCAACTCGTCATTGGCCAGCGGGGTGATGATGATGCCTGGACTGATGCTATTGATGGTGGCACCACGACGACCCCAACGGGTGGCCTCGGCCATCACGCGCAGCACGTTGCAGCGCTTGGAGTACTGATAGGCCTTGAGCGTGTCGGTGATCTCCTTGATGAAGGGCAGTTGCAACAACTCGTCACAGGGCGCCAAGGCCAACGCGTCATTCTGCCCCTGGGGCAACGCGGGGAGGCGATGACCGCTCTGCGAGGAGATGATGACGCCACTGCCGCCAGGGGCGATAACCTTGCCAAACTCCTCAAGAAGCACGCTCGTGCCATAGAGATCGACTTGCAGGATATGCTTGACGGGGGCCTGTGAGGGTGACACGCCGGCAGCGTTGATGAGGTTTGTGATTTCGCCTTTGCTTTGGGCGTACTCGACGAGTTGCTGAATCGACTCTTTTGAACCCAAGTCACACTGTATGGTCGAACACTCAAAGCCGGCATTCTCAAGCAATGTGGCCGCTGCCCCCGCATTTTCCATACTATGGTCGGCCAAGATCAGATGCTTGCCTACTGAAACCCTGCGGGCGATGGCGATACCGATACTGCCCGCCCCAACTAATACAACTACCTGTTTCATATCGCTTAATGTTTATCTTGACATTGCAAAATTACATCTATTCATCGTACCTAGTATTACAATAATTGCGGACATTTTTGTAAAAACCACCGCACTTTCCCACAAGCGTCCTAAGATTTTCAGTCGCCCTCATTCGAGATAAAATCATTTTGAAGGGCACTTTTGCTAGGTATTTTTTAAAAAACCGTTAATTTTGTGATGCTTTACTTTTTTTATTGATTGATAATCAGTTGAGTGAAGTTCTTGATTATTTTATTAATGAATTGTAAATAAGGAATCAAAACTATGAAAATGAGATGTTTACTGTTAGCAATCGCAGCCCTCGTCGTGATAAGTACCATCACAAGCGGTTGTGGTTCTAAGTCAAAGGATAACGTCAACGTTAGTGCCAATGACATTGACACTACAATCCAAGATTCTGTTGAGTCGGTGTTACCATCTCCAGACACGTTGGATAACGAATCTGAATATGTTGATTTGTTGACTTGGCTGGAAATGCCATGTGATGATAAGCCGCTTCCCTTGAGTTTTGAGAAATGGTTGAAGGCCATGGACTACATCTATAACAATAACTGGAAGCGTCCCACTTCTCAGATGCTGGCAGATATTGGTCTGAAGAAGATATATGAAGTGGATGCAATAGACAGCATCGATGGCATCAAGAACGTGGAATTCATGTATGGTCGGCAAGTCAAGATTACGACAGACTCAACTGGGCGAAACTTCTTTAAGATGGATGGCGACCATGCCATCACGTTTAATGTGTCGGCTCACAACTCCTCGTCGGCGTATCTTGCGTTTAATAATGCCGCAGACCTGCAGGATTTCTTGAAGCAGGCAGTGAAACGTGGTGTCGTAGAGCTACCTGACGGAGGAATAGTTGTCAGTGACAAGCCCATGGGCAAGGGCATCCACAAGATTAAAAAAATCTATGAATACACGGTGAAAAATAAAGGTGCATACGGCGAAAGATATTACCTCTATCCCGACTATGTCTCTAATGAAGACCTTTACATCTGCAGTATCACAACAGATTTCTTGCGCCACAGGTTCGATATCGAGGATTAAGCAGCCAGTGATCACTCGGTGTAGTTGTGGTCGATGACGATGGTGAGGTGGTCGTCGGGGATAAGGGGCTGCAACTCGGTCGTTAGTTCCTGGATGAATGCGGCATCGTCGTGGATGGTGAGGTCGGGGACAATATCTACCGACACGCGACGCTCGTCCTCGAAGTAGTAGAAGCCGTGCACCTGCTCGATGTGCTCGTGGGCGGCAAGCGCCTGCATGACGGTGTGCTGCAACTCGGCACGGCGGTTCTCGCCCGTGGCGACGGCATAGATGCCCACGGTCATGATAATGCCGTGTCGGGCAAATACCTCCTCGCTGATGTGGCGCGTGAGGCCATGTATCTGGTGGGCATCCATCGTGTCAAGGACATTGATGTGCAGGGAGCCGATCAGCACATCAGGACCATAGTTGTGGATGATGATGTCAAACACACCGAGCACACCGTCAAAGTTGGCCACTTCTCGCTTGATCTGGGAAACCAACTCGGGCGAAACCTTAGCACCGAGCAACTCATTGACGGGTGAAGCGAGCATCTCGATGCCAGCCTTGATGATCATCAACGAGATAATCGCACCCAGGATGCCGTCGAGCGAGACATGCCACAGCAACATTACGCCTGCCGAGACGAGTGTGGCCAGGGTGATGATGGCATCGAACAACGCATCGCTGCCCGACGCGATGAGGGCGTCACTGCTGAGTTTCTCGCCCTGGTTCTTGACGTAACGACCCAACACGAGTTTCACGACGATGGCCACCACGATGACGATGAGCGTCGTGGTCGTGTAGGAGGGCTCGGTGGGGTTGAATATCTTCTTGACCGACTCGATGAGCGAGGTCACACCTGCCGTGAGCACGATGACGGCGATGATGATGGCGCTGAAGTACTCAATGCGCCCGTAGCCGAAGGGGTGCTGTCTGTCGGCAGGACGCTGCGAGAGCTTGGTGCCGATGATTGTGATGACACTCGACAGCGCATCACTCAAGTTGTTTACCGCATCCATAACGATAGCAACCGAACTGGCCAACAGACCGACAACAGCCTTGAAGGCTGCTAATAACACGTTAGCAATGATGCCAACCCAACTGGTCCTGATAATCTGTGATGAACGATCCATTTTTTAGTTTATAGTTTCTTGTTTGTATAGTGACGACTTTCAGGAGTTACTACTCGAGTGGTTGCCACACGTGAAGGCCGGCGACATTGGCGAGTTGACGGGTGAGCCCAAGCAAGTTGGGGGAGGGGCTGTAGAGGGTAAGATGGGTGTCGCCACCGCTGGCAGTCAACAGGGCGTGGGACAAAAGAACCGTCCCCGTGTCCCACTTGCCATCGTTAATTAGGGCGCACAAGTGCCCATGTTCAAGGGCATCGTTAATCCATGCGACCAAAGTGGCAGGCTCTGGGTTCTTGACCCAGATGCCATCACCGCGATTCACGGTGAGGTCGTGGTAACAGTTCAATCCCAGCACGACATCGGCAAATTGATGACACAAGCGCTCACGACGCTCTCCAGTACGGAAGAATTGCTCGATGGCAAAGAACTGACTGCTACTATCTTGTGGCACCTGCATCGGTAGAAAGTCAATCACCCAGTAGGGCGTTTCCAGCAGCCGTTCCGTTAT
Source organism: uncultured Prevotellaceae bacterium (assembly GCA_947165675.1). Classification (GTDB taxonomy): domain Bacteria; phylum Bacteroidota; class Bacteroidia; order Bacteroidales; family Muribaculaceae; genus Sodaliphilus. Next base: position 7,129 of record CAMVBJ010000034.1, on the reverse strand, counting down.
TTCGTCAAAAATCTGTTTCATTGTCCATGCCAAAGGTAGTGAAAAAATGGTGAAAAATCGCCATTATCACAAATAACAGAAAAAAAAGAGTGCTCCTCATTGATTTGTGTCCGATTTTCATTAATTTTGCAGATTGTAACTAATTATTGAATTACCGTGAGCAATAATAACGACAACAATACGAGTGGGTTTGACCGCTTTCGTGACCGCCACCCTATCCTGGTGAATTCCACCTTGATGGCGCTGGCGCTGGTAGCATTAGGCTATATCGCTTTGCTGTTTATTGATGTGTTTACTTCCCATGGGCAGCAGGTGCAGGTGCCCGACGTTCGCAACATGCCACTGGAAAAGGCGATTGACATTCTGGAAGACGCTGGCCTGCGTTGGGAAATCAGTGATTCGACCACTTTCTATGAAAACTACAAGCCAGGAACGGTCATTGACCAGGATCCTAAGGCCAAGTCATATATCAAGAAGATACGTATCATTTACTTGAACGTAAACGCTATGCACGCCCCCATCATTCCGCTGCCCAAGCTGGTTGACCTGCCAGGAAGGCAGGGCCTGGCGACACTCAAGGCGATGGGCTTCAAGCACGTGACCATGGACAGCGTTCCCAGTGAAATGGGCGGTCTGATCTTGAAGGTGACCGTTGATGGTCATAATGTGGCTCCCGGCAACCCCGTGAGTGTGAATAGTCAAGTCAAAATCACCGTGGGGGATGGCTCAATTGTGGACCTTAATCCCGAGCAAATCCTTGATCCTGAAGTATTGGACTCTATCGACGAAGCAAATTACCTGGATGCTCAGGAAACCTATGAGCAGGAACTGAAGGAGGCTAAGGCTCGAGCCGAACAGGAACGTAAGGAGCAGGCTGCTCAAGAAAAGAGAGACCAAGAAAAGAAGTCGTCTGATAAAGATAAAAAGAAAGATCAAGACAAGAAAAAGGATCAGGACAAAAAGTCTGACAAGGATAAAAAGAAAAACTGACACACGATGGCGCTGGACGACGAATTGATGGACGCCGACCTTGAGGCAGGCGGCCACGAGATTCAATATGACTATAGTGAGCCCGACTTTACTGAGGATGGGCGCGACTACTGGGAGCATTATCACTATGTGGTAGAGCCTGGTCAGGTGTTGCTGCGCATCGACAAGTATCTGGTAGAGCGCATCAAGGGCACCAGCCGCAACCGCGTTCAGAACGCTGCCGAGGCTGGGTGTATCCGCGTTGGTGGCCGTCCCGTCAAGAGCAATTACCGCGTGCATCCTGGCGACGAAATCAGCGTGGTGATGGATCGGCCGCGCTATGAGTGCGAGATCGTTGCCCAGGACATCCCGCTGAACATCGTCTATGAGGATGCGAGTCTGATGGTGGTCAACAAGCCCGCCGGCATGGTGGTTCACCCGGGGCACGGCAACTTTGATGGCACGCTGGTCAACGCGCTGGCATGGCACTTCAAGGACAATCCCGACTATGACGTGACCGATCCTCGTCTGGGCCTCGTGCACCGCATCGACAAGGACACCAGTGGTCTGCTTGTCATCGCCAAGACCCCCAATGCCAAGACCTCGCTCGGTGCCCAGTTCTTCAAGAAGACCACCAAGCGGCAATACATCGCCGTCGTGTGGGGTGAAATGAAAGAGGAGGACGGCATCGTCACGGGCAACATCGGGCGTGACCCGCGCGACCGCGTGTTGATGAAGGTGTTCCCCGATGGGGACCAGGGCAAGCACGCTGTCACTCACTGGCACACCATCGAGAACCTGGCCCATGTGGCCGTCGTGCGCTGCCAACTGGAGACCGGCCGTACCCACCAGATACGCGTCCACATGAAGCACATCGGGCACCCGCTGTTCAACGACGCCCGCTATGGTGGCGACCAGATCCTGCGCGGCAACCGCTCATCCAGCTACGCCCAGTTCATCCACAACTGCTTCGAGTTGTGTCCCCGCCAGGCCCTGCACGCCAAGACCCTGGGCTTCGTCCATCCCGAAACCGGTCAACAAATGGACTTCGACAGCGACCTCCCCGCCGACATGGCCGCCCTCATCACCAAGTGGGAAGACTACGCCCGCAACCTCGCAAGCCGTTAATTAGTGAGCAGTCAGCAAGTTATCTGCTTATAAAACTTAAATTAAAAACTTAGCGTCTTGGCGACTTGGCGTGAGGAGTTGTTGCACTTGATTCCTTGAATAGTTGGGAATTTGCATCTCGTATTGAAAAAATGTGAAAAGATTCTCGTTATTACTGGAAAAATGTTATCTTTGTGGGTTAAAGAGAAATGAAACTTAAACCTGCGGGGCGTTGATGCGTCTCCACTAAATCAATTAAACCACTATGATAGAGAACGAGAACATACCCATTCCAGTGGAATATCAGGACATTTGCCCGATTCCTGACAAGGATTTCCAGACCGCGATGACCATCCTGGTGCAGGAGCCTGGTTTCCAGAATATTGTGGCTATGGCTTTGCCCAATTACAAGTATTCGCAGTTGAAGAACGTGCTGCTTGGGCTGAACTCCAAGCATGAGTTCCAGGTCAAGGTCATGAAGCCTTTCATCGAGGGGCTGATGGCCAAGACGGGTACAACACTCACCACAAGCGGAGCGGAGAATCTGGACAAGGAGTTACCCTATACCTTTGTCACTAACCACCGCGACATCGTGCTCGACTCGGCCCAACTGAGCTACCTGCTCATCAAGGGAGGACGTGACGCCTGTGAGATTGCTATTGGCAACAACCTGCTCATCTATGACTGGATCACCAAGCTCGTTCGCTTGAACAAGAGCTTCATCGTCAAGCGCAACCTGGGTCGCATCCAGACGCTGACTGCTGCTGTGCAACTGTCGGGCTATATGCACTTTGCCGTGCAGCAGAAGCATGCCTCGCTGTGGATCGCCCAGCGCGAGGGCCGTTGCAAGGACAGTAACGACCGCACCCAGGAGAGCCTGATCAAGATGCTGGCCTATGGAAATCGTGACAAGTCCTTTATCGAGAGCCTCAAGGAACTGAATATCGCTCCCATCTCGTTAAGCTATGAGTATGATCCCAACGACTACCTCAAGGCCAAAGAGTTCCTGTGCAAGAGCAAGAATCCCAACTGGCGCAAGGCTCCCGAGGACGACCTCATCAGCATGAAGACGGGCATCATCGGCCACAAGGGTGAGGTACACTATGCCTTCACGCCCTGCATTAATGAGGAATTGGACAAGATTCCAGAGGGTCTTGACAAGTTCCTGGAGGTGGATCGTGTGTGTGCCATCATCGACCATGCTATCCATCAGAATTACAAGATCTTCAAGACTAACTACATTGCCCACGACATCCTGTTTGATGACAAGCATTTTGCCGAGAAGTACACCCCGGAGGAGCGTGAAGCCTTTGAACAGTATCTCTCAAGCCAGATTGACAAGACCGAGGGGCTCAAGCTGAGTGAGGCCGACCGCTTCTACATGTACAACAAGATGTTGCAGATGTACAGCAACCCCTTGAGTAACTATCTGGAGGCTACGAAGTAGGCTTTAGGTTTTAGGTTTTGGGCTTTTGGGATGCGGATGCTAACTAAAACTAAAGACTTAAAACTTACAACGAACAACTCTTAACTAATGAAGATAAACTGGCTGGGACTCATTGTCATGGCGGTGTTGTGCATCGCCATTGACATTTACATCTGTCGCCGACTGAACCGCAACGGCTATCGCTGGGCGATGCATTTTAACGCCCTGCTGGCATTGTTGTCGGGTGGCTTGGTCGTGGCCATCGGTGTACTGCCCATGTCGAACGCTGCAATGTCCAACGGAACATTTGTTGCATGCCAATATATGCTCTACACCTTTTTTTCTATCTTGGCACCCAAGGCGTTGGGTATGCTCGTATATGGTGTCGGGCGGTGGGCTAAACGCCGCTGGGCGCCGATAGCCGCCTTTATCATGGCGGCGCTGGTGTTCGGCATCATGTGGTGGGGTGCCATTGTCACTCCAGGCAAGATAGAGGTGCGTGAGTTGGAGTTGGAGTTTGATCGCTTGCCAGAGGCTTTTGATGGCTACCGCATCGTGCAGTGGAGCGATGCCCACCTGGGCACCTACAACGGCCATACTGCCGTTGTAGAGAGACAGATTAACGCCATCAATGCGTTGCATCCAGACCTGATCTGCTTCACGGGCGACCTCGTGAGTCGTGAAACCAATGAAGCAGAACCCTATCGTGACTTGCTATCCAGACTCCATGCGCCTGACGGAGTTTTCTCGGTACTGGGTAATCATGACTACGACGATTATGTGACATGGGACAACGCACAAGATAAGCTGGCCGACCGTAAGGCCTTGTGCGACCTGCAGACCGCTTCGGGGTGGCGCTTACTCAACGACGATTACGCACTCATCAGGCGCGGTGATGACCAGATTGTGCTCATCGGTACCGAAAACTTTGGCGACCGTCCTGGCGAGAAGCAGGGAAACCTTGCGCGGGCTTACAGTGGCTTAAAGGACAGCAATTTCAAGATCCAGTTACAGCACAACCCTTATGCATGGCGTGCCAATACGTTGACCAACAGTAATATTGACCTAATGCTGGCTGGTCATACCCACGCTTGGCAATTCATGATCAAGATAGGCAATTGGCGCTGGTCGCCAGCAAGCATCCGCTATCCCGAGTGGGGCGGGGCGTATAACGAGGGTACCCGCTGGCTCTATGTCAACATCGGCACGGGCATGGTGGGGCCACCCATGCGCATCGGTGCCACGCCCGAGATCACCGTTATCACCCTTCGTAAAAAGAAGCATTAGAAATGACTATCGACCAGTGACTATCGACTAACAACTAACAACTATAATAATGGCAACTCAACTCTCGACGCTCATTTCTCAGGAGCTCAATATTCCCATCAATCAGGTGGCAGGTACCGTCAATCTGCTTGACGACGGTGCCACGATTCCGTTCATCAGCCGTTACCGCAAGGAGGCAACTGGCAATCTCGACGAACTTTCCATCCAGACCATTGACCAGCGACTGCGCTATTATCGTGAACTGGAGAAACGTCGTGCCACCATCCTCAAGACCATCGAGGCTCAGGAAAAACTGACGCCAGAGCTGGCTGATCGCATCAACAACTGCTGGGATGCCACCACGCTCGAGGACATCTACCTGCCCTACAAGCCCAAGCGCAAGACCCGCGCCGAGGCTGCCCGCCAATTGGGCCTTGAGCCGTTGGCCAAGATCATCATGGCTCAGCGTGGCGGTGACATCGAGAGCAGGGCACGCCAGTTTGTCGATGGCGACAAGGTGCCCGATGTCGATGCTGCCATCACTGGAGCCCAGGACATTATTGCTGAATGGGTGAGTGAAAACGAGGCTGTGCGCAATGCCGTCAGGCGAGGCTTCAAGTATGATGCACGACTTGTGTCCCACTTTGTTAAGGGCAAGGAGATTGAGGGTCGCAATTACGAGAACTATTACGATTTTTCGTCGCCATTGAAGCGCATATCGTCCCATCAGTTGCTGGCCATTCGCCGTGGCGAGAAAGAAGGTTTCCTCAAGGTGGGCATTGAGATCAACGATGACCGCACGCTCGACAATATCGCCCGTATCGTCGTCAAGGCTGGTGGCGAGGCATCACAGCTGGTCGAGGAAGCCGCCGAGGACAGCTTCAAGCGTCTGGTCAAACCGTCGATCGAGACCGAATTTGCCGCAGCAGCCAAGCAGAAAGCCGATGACGAAGCCATCGAGACGTTTGCTCAGAACGTGCGCCAACTCTTGTTTGCTCCTCCCCTGGGTCACAAGCGCGTGTTGGCCGTTGACCCGGGTTTCCGCACAGGGTGTAAGGTCGTTTGCCTCGATGAGCAGGGCAATCTCCTTTGCCATGATGTGATTTACCCCACAGCCCCCCACAACGACATCGCGGGTGCCACCAAGAAGATTCAGACCCTCACCGAGGCCTACAAGATCGACGCTATTGCCCTGGGCAACGGAACGGCGAGTCGTGAGACCGAGCGTTTCTTGAAAAAGATACGGTATCGTCGTGAGATCAACGTGTATGTCGTCAGCGAGAATGGCGCATCGATCTACAGCGCCAGCAAGATTGCCCGCGACGAGTTCCCCGACAAGGACGTGACCGTGCGTGGTGCCGTCTCCATCGGTCGCCGTCTGCTCGACCCGTTGGCCGAACTGGTCAAGATTGACCCCAAGTCCATCGGGGTGGGGCAGTACCAGCACGATGTGGACCAGACCCGTCTCAAGGAGGCGCTTGACTTCACGGTGCAGAGCTGCGTGAACAGTGTGGGCGTGAACGTTAACACGGCCTCCAAGGAACTGCTCACCTATATCGCTGGTCTGGGACCCACCCTGGCTCAGAACATCGTCGATTACCGTGCCGCCAATGGACATTTTACCTCCCGCCAGCAGTTGTTGAAGGTCCCCAAGTTGGGTCCCAAGACTTTTGAACAGGCGGCAGGCTTCCTGCGTGTGCCCGAGAGTGACAATCCGCTGGACAACAGCGCCGTTCACCCCGAGCGATATGCCCTGGTGCAGCAGATGGCGCGTGATTGCGGTTGCACGATTACTGATTTAATCAAAGATAAGGAGCAGCGCGAGAAGATAGACCTGCAACGCTATCTCTCACAGGATGTGGGCGAGCTCACCCTGCGTGACATCATGAGTGAGCTCGAGAAGCCCGGTCGTGACCCGCGCTCGACGGTTCAGGTGTGGGAATTTGACGAGAACGTCAACGACATCAAGGACTTGCGCGAAGGCATGGAATTGAACGGCATCGTGACCAACGTGACCCAATTTGGCGCCTTTGTGGACCTTGGCATCCACAAGGACGGCCTCGTGCACGTCTCCCAGATGCCACAACGCGGTCAGCCCCCCGCTCGCCAAGTCCACGTCCACCAGCACGTGCGTGTCGCCGTCAGTGGCATCGACATGGAACGCGGCCGCATCGCCCTCACCATGCGCGGCATCGACCAACCCAAATAGGTTTTAACTACGAATTACGCGCACTGACTTCTCGCAGGGCACCCAGCAGTTCAAACTGCTCGACTCGCCCCAGATACGCCAGGCCCGCATCTGCTGCATCTTCGAGATCAACGGCCTGGAAGTGTTCTTATAATTATTTTTGGCTCAAAATG